>OMWC01000021.1 GCA_900314655.1 uncultured Prevotellaceae bacterium
TTTTTCGTGAAGGAGTGGGATTATCAGCAAAGGGAAAGGGTGGATTTTCCTGCACCGCCATCCTGAAAATCGCGATTTTCGTGGGAGCTGGAGCAAAAAACTTCCCACCCATTCCTTTGCTGGCTCACTCCGGCTGGAGCGCGTCTGCCATCGCCTTCACAGCGGCCTTGAACTTCACATAGTCCTTTGCCGCTTCTTTTACTTTGTCGGGATGCAGGGAGAAGTATTCTGTGACGGATGCCTTGCCGTCGGCCCACATGGAATCGTCCATGAGATAGTCGCGGACAAGTTTCTCTGTGGCTCCGTAGAACTCCTTCTCGTCAGCATTCTTGCTTTCCTTGATGGCTTTGTTCGTCTGCTGGATGAATGTCTTGTAGCACCCGTCGATGTACGCCTGCTTCTCAGCGTCCGAGAGGGACTTGAAATCCTTCTTCTTCAGCGGCAGGAGGTAGAGCTCTTCGGGGAGCTTCATGTCGTCGCGCACTTCCTCGACAGCGTCCTTTGTCGCCGCGAGCGCTTCTGCTGACGGCTTTGCCACCTTGTCGAGATGCTTTTCCGTGAACACGCCTTTGAGCGTGCTGGCGGACGACTGACGATAGTTATGCGCGTCGAAGTAGATGGGATGGGAATCGCCGCTCGGAAGGACGAGGGGCGAAGCGAAGCTCGTGCCGCTTGAAAGTGCCGCGATGCACAGGGCAAGGGCGGAAACTCTGGTTGTTTTTCGCATATATATGACCTCCAATCATGTTCGTTGCTGTGCGGCTTGCTGGCCGCGTTGATATTCTAGCATTACGAAGAGCTTGCTATGCAGAAACACTCTTCGCCCGGAAAAAGTTGCTAGAATATCCGATGAAGAAATCACTTAGCTTTGTATCAATGGAAAGGATGCGTTATATATGTTTTCAGCAGACAAAATCAAAATTTCGGCTATGATGGCTGTAATGGCAGGCACAGCGTTCTTCACTCCTTTGACGACACACGCCGCAACGAGTGAATCATTGGACTTTGAGTCATACGCTGTTTATGAAGATGCGACAGTTCAGGCAAAGCAGGAGGTCCTTCCTGTGAGCCTTGATTTTGAAAGTTATGCAGAATACGAAGATGATGCTCATCAGGCGATTGGGCATGAAAAACATCCTCTCACGTCTGTGCTGGACTTCGATGGATATGCTGATTATGAGGATGCAACAAAATAACGCCAAACCGCGATGATTTGGCGAATTGCTTCCCAAAACGACAAAGGCAAATGAATTGGCGGAATTTGTAAAAACGAATAAAAATATGCCTGCTTTGTCGCAAAAAATGTCAGCATGTCGCAACAACTAATGTCAAAACAGGTGCTTCGGGAGTCCACCCTACAAGAGGAAACACTATCTTTGCACCAGAAAAACAAGTAACAACAATTAAAAATTTACAATTATGTTTTTAGCTATACTTTTCGGATTCTTCGCAATCATCATCATCCAGTCATCAGCAATGGCAGGCAACGCCAAGGCCATCCGCTTCAATCAGCTCCTGGTAAGCGCACAAACGGTGGTCAACTCTCACTTTGACCAGAAGTTAATCTCCCTGACCATGTCCGACGGGTTCATGTTTAAGGATTACGACGTCTATTTCAGCGACGGTGACAAAATCGTATTCAATTCCAACGGGCAGTGGACCGGCGTAGAGTGTTTCTCTTCCAGAGTTCCTTCCTTCTTCATCCCCAAGGACATCAACACTTATATTGAACAGCATTATCCAAAGAATGTCATCCAGAAAATAGAGAAAGACCACGGGCGCACCGACGTGAAACTTGCCAACGGCACCGGGATTTCCTTCAACGGTCGTTTCCAGGTCATCGACATCGACGATTAAGCCTAATGCGACAAATTTGAGAGGCATTTCCCCCGATTTGTCGCAAATATCTCGGGTTGTCGCAACAAAACAGGCAAGTAATCGACCCAATAGTTTCCTCCTTCCCGAAAAACTCCTACCTTTGCATCAGTTACATAATTTTAGCTTTTTACCCTTCTTTACCTGAAATCAAGATCGCCGGGTCGCCCTCAATAATGGGGGCGATTCTTTTTTATTCTAGGTATGGCTCAAAGCATATTCTCCTCCTTTTCGCATCGATGATGACGGCCCCATAGCGCAAAAGTGCGGCTCCAAGTTTGCTTTCGCTGGTTTCTTCGGCATGTGCATCGGCATCATGCACTTTCGTCTTCAAGGCTTCCAGCTCACCCAGATGCAAGTTAATGCGCCCCACGGAGTCCTTCGCTTGCAGGGCCGTTCCCTGATTTCCTGTATAAGTGGTTTCCTTGAGTTGTTCACGGAATGGTGCTCCATGCTTGGAGTTCATCAATCGCTCGAAATCCTCCATGCGCAATTCAAGCATCTCGTTGAATCCCGTGTCGAAGAGTACATTCTTCACTTTGAACCTGCGGTTCATCCTCACTTTCACCTTCGGCAGCCGGTCTGTCTTGTCGCGCTTGTATCTGGTCTTCTTGCGTTTCTCATGATTGAAAAAACGTTTGTCGGTAGTCACTATCAGGTGACGCTGCCTGACATCAATCTTCACGACCACCCCCATATACTCCAGATAGTCCATGCCCAGGATACCATCAAACAAACCGTGCAACAGTTCGTTATAAGGCATGAAATAGAAATTCTTCCTACCCTCAAACTTGCCCAGCCGGAAATAGGCCTGTGTATAGCCAGTCTGTGACTTTGCCCCGTCAGCATCTTCCACCTCCACGCTGTCTCCTGCCATCTCGTAGATATCACCCGTGCCCATCATTATCAGGCTTGCCGAAGAACCGGTGTCCAGGAGGAAGCGCCTAGGCTTACCGTTAATCTCGGCCTTCACCACGGGCATATTGTATTCGAATGTCAGCGGAATCGTGTCGGTCAGGGTTTTTGAGTTGAGAGTTGAGAGTGGAGAACTGAGAGTTATGATTACCAAGCAAGCCCGTAGCAGGCTCAGAAATCTGCCTCCAAAAGTAATCATAACCCTAAACTCTCAACTCTAAACTCTCAACTCTCAACTCTAAACTCTCAACTATTTCTTCAGGAAAGTGCTGCGCATGGGCGTGAAGGTGTCGATGAGCACACCGTCCTCGATGCACTTGCAGCCGTGCTCCACGTTGGGAACCTTCATCAGCACGTCGCCGGCACGCACAATCTTGGTCTCTCCGTTGATGGTGAACTCAAAGGCGCCGCTCTCCACGTAGGTGATCTGGCAATGGGGATGACTGTGGAGCTTGCCTTCAGAACCCTTCTTGAACTTCACCTTCACCATCATCAGGTTGTCGTTGTAGCCCATCACCTTGCGATACACCTCGCCGGGATCGCCCGTGCGCTCCCACTCCTGGTCTTTGTCGAACACAAAGGGGTCGCTCTTGGTCGTAATGTCGCGGGTATAGACCACCTGACCGTCGTCGGTCGTGGTAATCACGCCATGAGGAGCAGCGGTGAGTGTACTGTCATCAGCGGCGGGATTGTCGCATTTCTCTGACTTGTGGCACTTGCATCCTACGAACAAGAGCACAAGGGCAGCAACTAAAACTAAAAGAATCTTTTCCATATGTTAATGATTTTTATTTGATTAATTATTGGTAGTTTATTCTCTTTCTTAACTTTCGACGGCAAAGATAAGAATTTTTTTACAAAATTGCAGCAAATTACAAAAAAAACATCTATATTTGTGCCGAACTACAAAATCTACGACAATGCAAACAAAATCTATCAGCAGAATCCTATGCCTTATTGCATTATGGAGCATGCCTATTTCGCTTCTGGCTCAACGGGCTACATTCACAAACCCCATCCTGGGAGGTGACTATCCCGACCCTACCGTCATGCGCGACGGCGACGACTATTACATGACGCACAGCGCCTTCGACTACGTGCCGGGACTCACGGTTTTCCATAGCCGCGACCTCGTTCACTGGGAGCCCATCAGTTCGGCGCTCAACACCTTCCTGGGTTCCGTATGGGCACCTGACATTTGCAAATATAAGGACAAATATTATATTTATTTTACGGTGGCCTATCCCACTGATGCCGTGCGCGCAAAGGCCAACCGAGGCCTGAAGCCCAGCAGCCGCATGAACTTCGTGGTGACAGCCGACTCCCCCTATGGTCCCTGGAGCGAACCCGTAGATTTAGGCGTAGCCAATATCGACCCCTGCCATGTGGTGGGTGAAGACGGCCAGCGGTGGCTCTTCCTCAGCGCTGGCAAGAGGGCCAAGCTCACGCCAGACGGACTCCATGTGGTGCCGGGCACCGAAGAGGTGGTCTATCCGGGATGGAAATATCCTGAGGAATGGTTCACCGAGGGCATGTGCCTCGAAGGACCAAAACTCCGCAAAATAGGCGACTACTACTATTACCTGAATGCCGAGGGTGGCACGGCCGGTCCTCCCACCAGCCACATGGTGGTCGTGGCCCGTTCCAAGAGCATCAACGGCCCTTGGGAAGACAGTCCCTACAATCCGCTCATCCATACCTATGCCAACGGCAACCGCTGGTGGAACCGCGGCCACGGTTCGCTCATCGACACCCCCGACGGCCGATGGTATTGCGTCTATCATGCCTATGAGAACGGTTTTACGGACTTGGGCCGCCAGACGCTGCTGGAACCCTTGGAACTCACCAGCGACGGATGGTTCCGCCCGGTCATCAGAGACAGCGAGGGACTAAGCGCCGACCCCACGGGGCCGATAGAAGTCCCTATCCCTATTCCCCCAACAGGAGGAATCACCAAACCCGCTTCAGTACTCTCCCCCTTCGGGGGAGTTGGAGGGGGCTCCTGGAAGTTCTACCGTGCCTATGAACCCGAGCGCATCGAGCAGATTCCTGACGGCATCCGTGTTCTGGCCAAGGGCACGCTCCCGGGCAATTCCTCTCCGCTCATGTTCGTTGCCGGCGAACACCGCTATGAGATAGAAGCCGAGATTGAACTGAGTGATGCCGATACACGTGCCGGGCTCGTGCTCTATTACGACAGCGTGTTCCACATGGGAACAGCTTTCGACGGCCATCGCCGCTACCGTTACCGCAAGGGCGGCCAGAGCGGGGGCGACATGCACCCACAGGGCGACACCCGCAGAATGTGGCTCCGCCTCAGAAACGATAATCACGTGGTGACCGGTTCCTACAGCTACGACGGAAAACGATGGCAACGCGAAACCTGGGGAATGGACTGCTCAGGCTATAATCATAACACGCTCTATCAGTTCCAGTCTGTCCTGCCCGGCATCTTCTGCTGCGGCAAAGGCTCTGCCACGTTCAAGAACTTCAAGTACCGCAACCTCGACGTAGAGGAAGCCAAGGCCGCCATGCGCCGTGCCACGACGTTCATGATGGACAGCATCAGCTATCGCGGAGCCTTCGTATGGAACTATCTGCCCGACCGGAGCCGCCAGTGGGGAGAACTCGAGGCCCCCTACCGCACAATGGTGTGGATTCAGTCGCCCAGCACTCCTTCGGTGGGCCATCTCATGATTGATGCCTATCATGCCACCGGCGACGAATACTACTACCAGCAGGCGCTGAAGATTGCCAAGGTGCTCATCTCCGTGCAGCATCCCGAAGGCGGATGGAACTACGTGGAAGACCTCGCGGGCGAAGAGCAACTCAAGGAGTTCTACCGCACCATCGGCCGACAAGCATGGCGACTGGAGGAGTTCCAGCACTATTACGGCAACAGCACCTTCGACGACGAAGCCACCTCCACCTGCGCCACCCTGATGCTGCGCGTCTATCTCGAAAAGAAAGATCCCGAGGTGCGCAAGGCGCTCGACAAGGTCATCTCCTTCATGCTCCAGAGCCAATACGCCAACGGTGGCTGGCCTCAGCGCTATCCCCTCATGTACGACCATCCTTTCCGGGGCAAGGAAGACTATTCTTCGTTCATCACGCTCAACGACGACGTGATGCCCTCCAATATCGAATTCCTCATCCAATGCTACCAGGAACTGGGACGCAAGGATTTGCTCAAGCCTATCCACAAGGCACTCAACCTCTCTGCCCGACTGCAGCAGCCGGCACCTCTGGCAGGATGGGGCGACCAGTATTTTGTGAAGACACTCAAGCCCGCCCATGCCCGCAGCTATGAGCCGCGTTCCATCAATACAAGCACCACCGTGCGCATGGTCAGGGCCATGATGGACTATTACCGTCTCACCGGCGAAAAGAAATACCTCAAGGGCATCCCCGCAGCCATCGACTTCCTGCGCACACAACGCCTGCCGGACGAAGAGGCTAAGCGCTACAGCTACTACCGTCCCGTCAACGAGGGATTCCAGGCTGCGCGTTTCCTTCTCCCCGAAGATGGCACACCCCTCTACGTGCACCGCAAGGGAAGCAATGTGGACAACGGTGAATACTACACAGACCAGGAAATCAGCGGCACCATCGCCCACTACGGATCATGCGCCTTCATCAATCCCGATGCTCTCGAACGCGACTACCAGGCATTACTGAAGGCCAACGCGAAGGAAGTGACCGCTTCCTCGCCCCTACTCTATCCGAAGAAGAACATCGCCGTCCCCACCTATTATTATAAGGCGATGCCCGCATCAGGTGGAAACAATCGGCGCGGCGGCCTTTCCGTAGAGGATATCCTCCGTCAGCAACAACCCGGCGGGGGATGGCTCACGCCTTTGACACAGATATCCAACGTCTATAAGCCGATGCCTGCCAACCAGTCGCCATCCACCACCAAGGCACACGCCACCTCATTTGTGGGCGACGAGTACGACACCTCTCCCTATACGCCGGAGAAACCCGTACTGGGCTATAGCACGCGTTCATTCATTCAGTACATGGCGCAGCTCATTCACTACGTAAAACCATAATTTCATCAGAACTCATATCACAAACTGACAAGAGGATGTGCCCTGCCACATCCTCTTATTCGTTCATGAAAAACACCTATCAGAAGCGTTTTCTTCTTTATATATACCTTATTACATAATGGAAAAACGACAAAATTATCAAGAAATACAGCTTTTTGAATCAAAAATTATAGTTCTGGCGACAAATTTTAGGGGTGTTTCGGGAATCTGTCGCGATATGGGGGCTGTGTCGCAACAAAAGAAACAGAAACTAAGTGGAAAATGATTGAAGGGTGAAAAATACGGCTTATCTTTGCAATGTCAAAAGACGAAAGTCAGACGACAAAGAGTGAGTTAAACAACAAATAATAATAACAATTAAAAACATAGAAGTCATGAAAAAGTCAGTTATAGGTTCAGTAATGGTAGCAGAGGTTGCTCTGATGGTAAGTGTAATGGCAATTAACGCCAACAGTAACCAAACCCAAGGTCAGGTCCTGATGTCGCAGGCTAACCAGAAGCAGATAAGCGTCAGCGCTCAGCACGCAGACAAAGCAAAGCAAGCCCATGACGGGAAAACCTATCAGATTCTGGTCAAAAGATAAGCTCCGGCCGGAAGTTCATAAACGATCAAAAATAAGGAGAGTATCAACATCATATTTTAACACTTTAAATTTAACAACTATGAATAGCTTTTTGAAGAATATCACAGATAAGGTGTTTGTTAACTACGTGAACAACAACTTTATGACTCCCACAGGGTGTCTCCCACAGAAGCAACAGCCGTAAGGCTACAGTATTTTCATCAGACTAAAAATTTCACCGTGCCCGGAACCTGAATAAGGATTCGGGCACGAGTGGTTTTTCAGAGGTTTAACACGCCTGAGGGCTATACTTTTTGGCAGTTTCAACGGAAATGTGTAACTTTGCGCTATCAATTGCATCTTTCAGATAAAAATCATAGACAACAGAACCGTATGACAGCATCCGATATGACACCAGGCATCGGCCAAGAGATTTACGAGCCCGAGGTGGCAACCGTCTTCTTCGACGAACTGGAGGAAGGGCTGCGCCTGCTGCCTGGCTATCGGGGGTTCTACGGTGTCTTGAACCGCGTGTTCCAGAAATGTATCGACCAGAAAATCAGCGACACACGTCTGAACTTCAGCGGAACCTTTGCCAAGACAGACTATCTGCTGAAGGAGCATCAGGCACCGCAACCGCTGGTGAGAGCCGCCAACCACACACGAGCCAGACTACGCCGACGGGAGGAACTTTCGGACGATGACCTACGGGAGTACTGTCTTCAGGACCTGAAAAACCTCTGCCACTTCATCGCCTGCATCTATGAAGCACAAATTCCGGAATCACTCTCCCGGCACTTTCCCCAAAGGGAAATCATGCAACCCCGGCGGGAACTGAAAACCGAATGCATGCGCGCGGTCATCGACTCTTGGGACAAGGATTACATCTATGTGAACGCGGAGGATGCCGACGGTGACCTGCTGAAGGTGAACTACCGCGCGACTGGCTTCTACAACAAGGGAGACTGGTCGTATATGGAAAGTCTATTCTATAAAAACGCCCAACTTAACCTGGTGCGCCCGCGATGGGAAGAGGATGTGCTCTATCCCGAACTGATCATTCTGGAACCTGACTATCTAGTGGATATCTCGTCCATCGCACGATGCTTTGCCCCATATGCCGAATCACCCTATGTGAACCTGATAAAACGCCTGGAACCCGCGCAGGCTACGGAGGCAACCGTTCTTGGTAACCTGGCAGGACAATTGCTCGACGAAACCATCCACCAATTGCCCGGCACACACTCATACAGGCAGAGCGTGAAGGATTTCTTTAAGGATCATGCCATCAGTCTGCTGGAAGCAAGTCCCGGCAATCAGTTTCATGCCGATGCCCAACTGCAGAAACGCAACATCCAGCGGGCACTCGATGACGGCATGCGACAGGAAAACTTCCGGAACTTCGATTCCAAAGACGGACTCGTAGAACCTTCGTTCTTCTCGGAAATGCTTGGCATTCAAGGACGTATGGACTATCTGCAGTTCGACTTCAAACTGCTCATCGAGCAGAAATCGGGTAAAGGCGAATACCCCTACGGCAACTTTGTGAAACCCCGTCACCGCGAAGAACACTATGTGCAGCTGCTGCTCTACATGGCCCTGATACGCTACAACTTCCGGGAAATCTACGAAAAGAACCATGAGGAGCTGCACGCCTTCCTGCTTTATTCGAAATACCAGGAGAGTCTCGAAGGACTCGGATTCGCCCCCGATCTGCTGTTCAGGGCCATCAGCATCCGAAACGGCATCGCATGGGCGGATATGTTCCTCACGAAACCCGAAGCATACCGCCTGCTGGAGCGTCTGACTCCTGAACAACTGAACAGCAAGCACCTGCAAGGCAAGCTCTGGGACAACTACCTGCGCCCGCAACTCTCCGCCCTACTCACCCCCGTGCACCATGCATCAGTATTGGAGAAAGCCTACTACTACCGCTTCCTGACCTTTATCGCCAACGAGCACCTGATGTCGAAACTGGGCAATAAAACGAAGGAGAATTCGGGATTTGCCTCAGCATGGCACGACTCACCGGGCGACAAACGGCTGGCGGGAAACATCTACGACCGACTCCTATTGGCCGTGCCTAACGAAGAGACGGAGGGCGAAGTGAAAGAGGTGGTGATGAGATTCTCGGAAACACCCGACAATGACATGTCAAACTTCCGCACAGGCGACATCGTGATGCTGTACCCCTACGAGAAAGGAAAGGAACCGGACGCACGCAAAGCCATGATCTTCCGTTGCAGCATCAAGAGCATCACAGCCGACGAGATAACACTGACTTTGAGAGCCGCCCAGTCAGACAAACGGGCCTTCATGAGAGAACAGCAGAAGCTATGGGCCATCGAGCACGATTTCATGGAATCATCCTACGGTTCCCTCTACCGCGGGATGCACGCTTTCCTCTCGGCTCCTAAGGAACGCAGAGACCTGCTGCTCCTACAAAGGGAACCCGCGGTAGATCATTCCGTAACGCTCAAAGGCGACTACGGACCCTTCAACGAACTGGCACTCCGCGTGAAACAAGCCCGCGACCTCTTTCTCATCATCGGTCCGCCGGGCACGGGAAAAACATCCTACGGCATGCTCAATACGGTCAAAGAGGAACTCCTGGAACCAGAATCGGCAGTGTTGGTAATGTCATATACCAACAGAGCCGTGGATGAGATATGCAGCAAACTGCAGGAAGAAGGCATCAACTTCATCCGCATCGGCGGCGAACTGAGCTGTAATGAGGCCTACAGGGACCATCTGTTCAGCGAGAAGGTGAAAGGCTGCGACAATATCGACAGTCTGAGGAACATCATCAGCACCACAAGGGTGTTCGTCAGTACCACGACTTCTATGAACTCACACCTCTCCCTGCTGAAGATGAAAACCTTCACGCTGACGGTCATCGACGAAGCTTCGCAGATACTGGAACCTCACCTCATCGGCATCCTGAGTGCCCACAACAACGGCATTCCAGCCATCCGGAAGATTGTGATGATAGGCGACCACAAGCAATTGCCTGCCGTAGTGCAGCAGAAACAGCAGATATCAGAGGTGACGGATCCCGTGCTGAAGGATATCCTGCTGACGGATTGCCGTCTTTCTCTCTTTGAACGTCTGCTCAGGGCCTACCGCCAGGACTACAATCAGGACAACGAAGTGTCGTATCTGCTGAGGAAGCAAGGACGCATGCACCCTGATATTGCCCTGTTCCCGAACTATGCCTTCTACGGGAACATGCTGGAGATAGTGCCTCTGGAACACCAGAAGGAGAGACTGACCTGCACAGGAAAAGGCCAAAACGGCATAGCCGACTTGCTGGCTACCCGCCGAATTGCCTTCATTGCCGCAGAAGCGCCCGAGCATTCCCCCTCCGACAAAGTAAACCAAAACGAGGCCGACATCATCGCTGCCACCGTGGTGGAAATCTACAAGATGAATGCTGACAGCTTCAATACGGAGAAAACCGTAGGCGTAATCGTGCCCTACCGCAACCAGATAGCCACCGTCAGAAGCACCATCGACAAGTACGGCATCAAAGACCTTCACGACATCACCATCGATACCGTGGAACGTTATCAGGGATCTCAGCGCGATTACATCATCTATGGATTCACCATCCAGAAATACTATCAGCTGAACTTCCTCACATCGAATGTCTTTGAAGACTTCGACGGCAGCATCGTGGACCGCAAGCTCAACGTCGCGATGACTCGCGCCCGCAAGCATCTCATCATCGTGGGAAACCCCGAACTGCTGGCCAACAACCTTACCTATTACAAACTGCTGGAGTTCATCCGCAGCAAACATGGCTACTTCCAGGTGAAGCCAGAGCATTTCCTGAGCGGAAACTTTGAAGTACCGCCGTACGATGCTGCCGATGCTGACCCCAGCAAGCAGGTCTCCTGCATGTCGGAGGCATTTGAAAGGGTATTTCAGCAGATGGTGGAAAGCCCAATCCGAGAAGATAGCCGGACGGCATTCCCCTCGCTGATTTTCGGGAAAGACCATACGGAATGCCTTCAGGCGATAAGCTATGGGCGCAGCAGTTTCTCCCGCCCCGAGCATGGATTATCGGCAGAACAACAGGTGCTGGCCTATTGCCATCACCTGATGCGGCCCTATTATAGCAGCAGCAAGAGCATCTACAGCAAGCATGAGGACTGGATTCGCACTCAGATAAAAGCCACCAGCGGCAGAGTACAGCTGATCGATTTCGGATGCGGACCAGCCACCTGTGGCATTGCCTTTGCTGAATTGTTCCTGCAGGATGCACCGTCAATGGTCTATACCGGAATTGACACGTCAACCGCGATGAAACAGAAAGGCATCCAACTGCTTGAAAGCCTCTACGGACGAAAGCTGAACATGCAGATGAAATCATCCTTTGACGAATTGGGACTCCACTTCTGGGAGGCCTCCTCAAAACTGCCCTCGTTCATCATCTTCAATATCTCGCATTTCTTCTCCTGCGTATCGCAAAGGTTCACAGAGCATCTGGCACAGCAGATTCTGAGCATCCTGAATGACTATCCCCTCAACAAATACCTGTTTGTCATCCAATATGCCGACATAGAGTGTAACCTGGAATCTTACAAAGTCTTCAGAAAAATATTGCAGCTTTGCGACAAATCTGCGGGATGCTCCCCCAATATGTCGCAATTTATACCTGTTTGACGCAACAACTAACAGAGAAAATGGCTGAAAACGATGGTTCGTGGGATTTTATGCCCTACCTTTGCAATATCAAAAGTAAAATTTTAAAAAATGAAGATTATGAAGATTTCAATGATTGATAAAGTTTTGGCCATAGGACTCGTATTAGCCGTTTATGGCATCACGCTGAAGGCCGACCACAATGTTAACAGAAAGGTCACCATAGACCAGAAGGACAAAGTAGAGGTGAAAGCCAGCGAACAGGAAAAACAAAAGGAAACAGTCGATTACAATCAGATACGCGAGGAATACCAATGGGACCTCGAAGGTGCCGATGACTTGGGCGAGAGCTTCCGCATGTGGGACTAATCCACAGACAAAGAATCCCCAAAGGACCACCACACATTATCTCTATCAGACTAAAGAAACCCCGTGCTCGGAATGCCGAAAGGCAATTCGGGCACGGCTCAATTTTAGGCGGTCGCTACCACCCCCGCCCCCCCCAGAATAAGCAAAGCCCACGAGATAATCCAGCTCCCCCCTAGAATATATAGAACATCTAGAATATCTAGAATATCTAGAACTACTAGAAATACTAGAACGACTAGAGAACCTAGAACTACTAGAAAAAAACCAGAATCCCAAGCCCTAGAATCCCCTCATGCGACAAATCCCAAAACCACTCCGCCAGAATGTCGCAAAATCACCCCCGTGTCGCAACAAAAGAAAGTGAAAAAAGAAAAAAATGATCCACCATTGATTAATCCTTTGTATCTTTGTATCGTCAAAAGAACAGTAATAGATAATATTTTCTCATGATGAATACTTAGATTAGTTTCATTCGTTTTGGTTAGATTATAGGTTAGTTATTAGGTTAGTAAAAGGGCTGCAGCGGCAGCCCATTATTTTATTTCTTCGGAACGAAACTCTCAAAGGTCTGGTCATCAAAAAATATCTTGATTTCTGTAATCTGACGCTGCGGTTTGTCAATAAATTTCACCTCAGTTTTGACGGGATTTTTGGGTGTCGAAGTTACACCGACGTTTTCAAGTGGATTGAAAAGGCCTCCTGATGGGGAAGTAGGGGAATCATTAAAGGGAAGTTGTTGAGAAGAGCCCTGATTGGCAGCATCAGAGGAGTCATTTTCTGAGGTGTACATCTTACCTTTACCAAACATCAGCCAGTCGGTGCTGATGGCAGGAATCTTCTCTTTGATCAGTTCAACGACGTTGAGAGTAGGACGGGTACGTCCGGAATAGATGCCGCTGAGTGATCCTTCACTGAGTCCAATGAAACTGGCGAACACTTTTTGAGTCATGTGCTGACTCTCCATAATCTCTCTGATTCTATCCTTCATTTTCTTGACAAGTACGATTTTTGAGGGCAGAAGCCCGGTTTGCTAAGATTTTACAAAGGTAAACCAAAAGTTTCGAATCTCCAAATTTTTGAGCGAGAATTTTAAAAGATAAAACTTGAATTTTAGAATTTACACTTTTAAACTTTAAAGAACAAAAGTGTGCGTTTTGAATTTCAAATCGCAAAGTTGAATTTAAGTGATAAAACCGTTACATTGCTTTTATTGAGGGGATTTAATCAAAAAAACTGGGTATAAATGTGTTATTTACAAAAATCAAGCCCTGACGGCTGCGAATATGCGCTTTTAACATGCCAGCCATGGTGATATTTGGGGTTTTGAGTTCGTAAATTCACCATAACTATATGGGTTTCAGTGCATTATGTACAATAAGGTAATTATGTATAAATATGAATATTAAAGTTCCGTTGTGGTGGTTTGAATTTTCAAATGTGCGATTCGGATTATTAATGTGCAATTTCAATATTCATAATTTAAAGACACAAAGTGTAAATTCATATTTTATTGTTTAAACTTTTAAATTGCGAATTTAAAATCGTAAACCATAATGAATCTTAAGATTAAATTCGTTTCGCTCGAAAATTCAAAAAATCGGCATTACTCGAATATTCTGAACGAGCGGTCGAGACGGCTAAAAATACGCGAGTTTTGAGCACCCAGAATAGGAGCAAACTACTTGAAAATATGGGCATTTAGCCCCTTTTTCGGCCTCCTGAAAAACCGAAAAAAGCGATGAAAATAGAGCCGAAAAAGTGATTTTTTAGTGCAAAATGAAGAACACAAGCTCCTTCAGAAGGTCACCAACGGGGGTGTTTGGGTTATCCAAACCCTTACTTTTGGCATCCGTTTCGCGAATCTTCTGAACGATCTGCATCGTCTTCATTCCAGAGTAGTTTCTCAATCCTGTCATATACTCCTTAGCCGCCCAGGGGCTGCGGAGCTCCAAAAACTGTGCTACGCCAGAATCCGTTTTTTGCGGAGCATAATGAGCGAGCATCAGATTTTCGAAGAAATTGAAGAGCAACGGGATTAGCATGAACGGACCACCCGACTTTGGGTTACTGTCAAAATATTTCAAAATACGGTTTGCTTTCAAAATATCGCGGTTGGCAATGGCCGAACGAAACTCGAATCCATTATAATCCTTGCTCACCCCTACTTGCTCCTCCACCACTTCGGGCGTAATCTTCCTGCTACCCTCTGGCATCGACAGACACACCTTGTCAAGTTCGGAAGCGAGACGGCTCAGATCAGAACCGATATGATCGGCCAGCATCTGGCATGACTTGCCGTCGATGGCAGCCCCGTACCTCTTGAGATACCCCATGATGAAGCCAGGCAGATCGCGGTCATAGAGTTTTTTACTCTCGAAAACCACTCCGCCAGCATTCAGCACCTTCTGCAGAATCTTCTTGCGCCCGTCAATCGTACCGTTCTTATAGGCCAGCACCAGCACGGTCGTAGGTTGCGGCTTCTCGAAATATTGCTCCAGCCGGTCCCAGTTCTTGATGTTCTGAGCCTCCTTCACGATGACCACCTGCCGCTCCGCCATCATCGGGAAGCGCCGGGCCATATCAGCCACCTGTCCGGAAGTGACGTCCGATCCGAAACAAACCGTCTGATTGAAGTCGCGCTCCCCTTCGGCGAGTGCGTGCTGCGCAATATAGTCTGTAATCTGGTCGATGAAGTAAGCCTCATCCCCCATCAGGATATACGCAGGGGCAAATTTGGCGGCTCTGAGGTCGCCCATAATGCCCTCGAAGGTTGCTGTCTGCTTCTTTTCTGCCATTCTTCTTCGATATTTCGAAATTAATATGTACCTTTGTCGGCTACAAAGGTACGATTAAGTGAGAACAAATGCAAAAGAAAGCTTGCTTTTTTTGCTTTGTCGAACGATAGTACCTTATTCAAAGGTACAAAAATGAATTCATTAAACCTACCACCTTACGCCATAAAAATTGCGGAACAGGACGGACGACGGATGATTTTCGACTTCCTCAGGCGGAAATTCGTGGCGCTGACCCCCGAAGAATGGGTCAGACAACACTTCGTCCACTTCCTCACCGACCACAAGGACTACCCCGCCGGACTCATGGCCAACGAGGTGGAACTGAAGATAGGAGACAAGCGGCTACGATGCGACTCCATATTATATAATAAGGAGATGAAACCGCAGATGATCATCGAATACAAGGCCCCGCACATCACGCTCACGCAAAAGGTTTTCAATCAGATCACAGCCTACAACCTGCTGCTCCGCGTGGATTATCTCATCGTTTCCAACGGTCTGCAACACATCTGCTGCCGCATGGACTATGCTCACAACACCTATCATTTCCTGCCGGAAATTCCTAATTACAAATCATTATAGAAAGATGAAAACAGCCATTTTGAAGAATATCATCACAGGCGTGGAGAAACGAGTTCACCTGACGATGGACCACCCCGCCGTACAATGCGGCATTGCCGTATGGGTGGACGACGAGGGCAAAGCCTATTTCCCCGAGGACGTGCCCAACCCGTTCTATGAACTGAAAGACGTTGTAAGTGAAGAATGAAGAGTGAAGAGTGAAGAATTATGGAAAAATTTACACGATTTTTGAGAGACTGGACGCTGCCCGTGGCCATTGCCGTAGGCACGGTGTGCTACCTCACTTGCTATTTCACCCCTGCCCTTGATCCGCTGAGCAACGCGATGGGGCCCTTCTTCGACGTGTTCTTCCCCGTCTGCGTGTTCTTCACGCTGCTCATCACCTTCTGCAAGGTAGATTTCCACCAGATGCTCCCCCATCGCTGGCAGTTCGGCGTCCTCGGAGCCCAGCTGCTGCTCATAGCCCTCAACGTATGGATCATCCTCCGCTACTGCTCCACCATCCAGCAGCGCATCCTCTGGGAAGGCGTCCTCACATGCGTCATTGCCCCCTGCGCCTCCGCAGCCCCCGTGGTAACCAATAAGCTGGGCGGCAATATCAACACCATCACCACCTTCACCATCATGTCCTCCCTGGCCTCCTCCCTGCTCATTCCGCTGGTATTTCCCATGCTCGAGAAAGGCGCCGAAGTCACTTTCATGGAGGCATTCCTCGTGATACTTCAGAAAGTGGCCATGATCCTCGTCCTGCCCCTCATCCTGGGCTACATCATCCGCCACTACATGCACCGGCTTCACCGCTGGATTATCTCAAAGCCCAACCTGAGTTTCTACACGTGGGCCGTCTCGCTCTCCATCACCACGGGCATCACCGTGAAGAACATCGTCCACAGCGAGGCCTCCATTTCCCTGCTGCTGATGATTGCCCTCTTGTCGCTCATCATGTGTTTCCTTCAGTTTGGCATCGGCCGTGCCATCGGCAACCGCTTAGGCGAGCCGATATGTTCCGGCCAGGCCATGTTCCAGAAGAACACGGCCCTTGCCATCTGGGTCTCCTACATGTACCTCAATCCCGTAGCATCCGTAGGAGCCGGCTGCTACGTATTGTGGCAGAACATCATCAACTCACTCGAACTCTGGATAGACAGGCGGAAGCAATCATCAAAGAAGTAATACCCTCCGAAATTGCCGCAAAACAGTCACATTCATTGCATAGAATTTTTCTGATTTAAGGGTGCACGGGTGCCACATCCCCTTTGTACAAAGGGCGTGCACCCTATTTTTGAGGGTGTCACGGGTGCCACAAGGGTGCCACAGGAACGACCCACCCCAACAAGAGACCCACCCCAGCCCTCCCTGTTTAGGGAGGGAGCTTTATTATTATTCTCTGTATACTCCATTCACTCCGCGTGAGGAATAAAACTATCTTTAGGGTTAAGGGAATCATAGGAGGTGTGAAATTCTCTAGAGGATTTTTTGCTTCCGATGATACTTTGCGGGGCTTCCGATGATAGTTTGGAGGAAATTCTCTAGAGAATTTGTCACCGCTAACGAGAACCTTACGCCAATGACAAACTCCCTCCCTATTCAGGGAGGGCTGGGGTGGGTCTCTTGTTTTTTGGGGTCGCTCCTGTGGCACCCTTGTGGCACCCGTGACACCCTCAAAAATAGGGTGCACGCCCTTTGTATAAAGGCGATGTGGCACCCGTGCACCCTAAAATCGAAAATCTCGCGCGCACGCGCGAGAGAAGACAAGACGGCATTTTGATGCGAAAGATGCAAAAATCGTCTTCTTCACCTTATTTAATAAACAAATCTTCACGTTTTTGAAGGAATTTGAGTACTTTTGTACCATATTCCCATAATATACTCTTATCGGAAGTTGCATATGGATAGTATACTGGCACTGTCTGAAGAAGACATAAAACTACGGTACATCACTCCATCCATTCTACAAAAGGGATGGGCGGTAGAAGACATAACGATGGAAACTAAGGTTAAACTAACAGATGGCAAGATTAACCTTAGAGGTAACTTGGTGGCTCGTGGCAAAGCAAAGTTTGCCGACTATATGCTTTATTACAACCGTGCCACCCCCATTGCAATAGTTGAAGCCAAAGACGCAAACCATTCTGTTGCATATGGGATGCAGCAGGCAAAGGAATATGCCCAAATGATGGATATTCCTTTTGCTTTCAGTTCCAATGGCCAAGGTTATCAAGAATATGATTTCCTGACAGGAAAGGAACGCTCGTTCCCGATGGATGCTTTTCCAACAAAAGATGAATTATATGCTCGCTTCCTAACTGAAAGTAATGGTGGCAAGGGATTCTCTGACGAAGAAAAGAAGATCATCAATCAGCCCTATTGTACAGGACAAGACATTTTTCCACCTCGGTACTACCAGCGTAATGCAGTTAACCGCACCGTCAATGCAATTGCCCAAGGGAAGACCCGGCTGTTGCTTGTTATGGCAACAGGAACAGGTAAGACATACACTGCTTTTCAAATTGTTTATCGTCTGCTTAAAGCAGGTTTGGTGAAGAAAGTCTTGTATCTGGCAGACCGAAATGTATTGGTTGACCAATCCATCCAGCAAGACTTTAAGCCCCTGTCAAGTACAATCCATAAGGTGGATTATCAGAGTGACATTGAAACACATGGTGGACATTTAGCATACGAAGTGTATTTCTCCCTTTACCAGCAGTTAATAGGGAAAGAAGGTAAACAGAACTATAAGGAACTATTTAAGCCTGAGTTCTTTGACATGGTCATCGTTGACGAGTGCCATCGTGGAAGTGCCAAAGACGATAGCAACTGGCGTGAAATACTGGATTATTTTGACGGAGCAATCCAACTGGGTATGACAGCAACCCCCAAGGAAACAAAATACCAGTCCAGTATCAGTTATTTTGGCGAGCCTATTTACACATATAGCCTAAAGGAAGGCATTGAAGACGGATTCCTTGCTCCTTTCAAAGTCGTAAACATTACAACCAATATTGGCGATGAATGGCGACCGTTAAAAGGACAAAGAGACATACACGGCAATCTTATTGAGGACCGCATTTATAACAATTCTGACTATGACTACAACATTATCATAGAAGATAGAATCAGAGAGGTCGCTCATGAGATAACCCAGTATTTGAAGGGCACAGATCGAATGGCTAAGACCATAGTATTCTGCGCCGACGAAGACCATGCAGACCGTATGCGCACAGCACTTGTCAATGAGAATTCAGATATGTGCAAACAGAATCCCGATTATGTGGTTCGCATTACTGGAAGCGACCCATACGGGCAGTCAAAACTTGATTACTTTATCTCTGTAGCTTCAAAATACCCAGTGATTGCAACTACCAGCAAATTGCTCTCAACAGGCGTGGACTGCAAGATGGTGAAGCTTATCGTACTAGACCAACGTATAAACTCCATGACCGAGTTTAAGCAAATTGTAGGTCGTGGTACCAGAATTCGCGAGAAGGAGGGGAAAATGCACTTTACCATCATGGATTTCCGCAACATCACACGCCTGTTTGCAGACCCAGAATGGGACGGTCCAATTGAGGTAGATGATAATTACATCAAAGACAGAGGCAAGCCCTACCCCGAACATGAGGAAGAACCATCATTAGTCCGCGAGCCAGATCCAGAGCGTCCACCTAAACCTATCGTTGACAAGGAAGGCTGCACTGTTGAAGTTATCAACAAAGTAGTGTCTGTATATGATGCTAACGGCAAACTTCTTCGCACAGAGAGCATAACGGACTATACCCGAAAGAACATCAACGACACCTATGCCAATCTCGATGACTTTATTCGCAGATGGAATGAAGCAGAGAAGAAAGCCGAGATTACAGACTTGCTCCGTGAAAGTGGAATTGACCTTCAAGCGTTAAAACATGACAGGGGCATGGATGATGTTGATGACTTTGATTTCATCTGTCACATAGCATACGGAAAGAAACCGCTCACACGACGTGAACGTGCCGAGAATGTAAAGAAGCGCGACATCTTTAACAAGTATGGTGCAGAAGCACGGAAAGTACTTGAAGCATTGCTCGATAAATATGCCAATGATGGTATTACCCAGTTGGAAAACAGAACGGTTCTGCGTCTTGACCCGTTCCGCCAGATGGGCTCACCAGCCAATATAGCAAAATTCTTTGGCGGCAATCAACAATATTTCTCGGCAGTGAAAGAACTTGAAAGTTTAATTTATAGCAGTATAGCATAACCTGATATGGCACTTAACAATTTTGTAAAGAGCATCCGAAACATCATGCGCAATGATGCTGGTATCAATGGCGATGCCCAGCGTATCGAACAGATTGCATGGATGTTGTTTTTGAAAGTATATGATGAGAAAGAAAACGACTGGGAATTTAATGAGGATGATTACAAGTCCTTTATCCCAGAGAATTGCCGATGGCGCAACTGGGCTAAAGACAATGGGGATGGTGAAGCGATAACCGCTGATGCCTTATTAGACTTCGTTAATAACACACTATTCCCCACGTTGAAAGGGTTAGAGGTCAATCCATCAACACCTATGCGTAGTGCCATTGTTCGGACTACTTTTGAGGATGCGAACCAGTACATGAAGGATGGTGTTCTGCTTCGTCAGGTTATCAACGTCATTGACCAACTTGACCTTGGAGACTATGAGGAAAGCCACGCTTTTGGTGAGATATACGAATCCATCTTGAAGGAAATGCAGTCGGCAGGTTCCGCTGGTGAATTCTATACGCCACGTGCCTTGACAGACTTCATGGCGGGAATCATCAATCCCAAAGTCGGTGAGAAGATGGCAGACTTCGCTTGTGGTACAGGTGGTTTCATTACGAGTTGGCTAAAAGCCCTTGACAAGAAAGTGCAGACGGCAGAAGATAAAGAAGAATATGCCAAGTCAATCTACGGAATTGAGAAAAAGCAATTCCCTTATATGTTGTGTGTCACCAATATGCTCCTGCATGACATCGATTCTCCCAAAGTGATGCACGATAACTCCCTGACAAAAGATGTGCTCAACTATACGGATGAAGACAAGTTTGATGTAGTCTTGATGAATCCGCCATACGGAGGCAGTGAGAAGAACGACATTAAGCAGCACTTCCCCTCTGATTTAAGTTCAAGCGAGACTGCCGACCTCTTCATGGTACTTATTATGTATCGCCTTGCAGAGAAAGGTCGTGCTGCGGTCATTCTGCCTGACGGTTTCTTGTTTGGCACCGACAATGCAAAACTGGCTATCAAGGAGAAGCTGCTTCGGGAGTTCAACCTTCACACTATAATCCGACTGCCAGGCAGCATCTTCTCACCATATACAAGCATTGCCACCAATGTACTTTTCTTCAACAATGAAAAGGCTGAAGGTGCGGAGGAAGGGTTCAGCACAAAAGAAACATGGTTCTATCGTCTTGATATGCCGGAAGGCTACAAGCACTTCTCTAAGACAAAACCTATGCGAGCCGAGCATTGTCAACCTATCATTGACTGGTGGAATAATCGTCAAGAAATAATTGATGCAGAGAACAATGATGAGAAATCACGTTGCTTTACTGCACGACAGCTTCTCGACATGGATTGTAACTTCGACCAATGCAAGTTCCCTAAAGATGAAGAAGAAATTCTCCCTCCTGCCGAGTTACTTGCCGACTATTATAAGAAACGTGCTGCACTCGACCATGAGATAGACAAGACGCTTGCTGAAATTCAACGTATATTGGGAATAGAGATTAAAATTGACGAGGCATGAAAGACGAAGGGAAACTGCAGGAAGTGGGTAACGAGGACAAACTGTTTGAACACATATCCTCCCTCATAGAAGAAAGTCGCAGACACATTGCCAAGGCAGTAAACACAGCTATGGTCTATACCTATTATGGTGTAGGTCAGTATATTGTGGAATTTGAACAAAACGGCGACTATCGTGCCGCTTACGGAAAAGGAGTTTTGAACAGGCTTTCCACCAAACTTACAGGACTATTCGGAAAAGGATGGTCTGTTGATACCCTGGAAAATTGTCGGAAGTTCTTTCAGGTATACTCTATTTCGTCTGACGATCAGACAAAATCCGAAACACTGTCTCGGAAATCCGGCAATCATTCTCATGAGATTTCCGAAACGCCGTCTCGGAAATCTGATAACAGGCTGTCTTTCACACTTTCCTGGTCTCATTATCTTATTCTCATGCGCATCGACAATCCCGATGCCCGTAGTTTCTATGAGATAGAATGTGCGCAGCAGCAATGGAGTGTACGCCAACTAAGTAGACAAGTGGGTAGCAGCCTTTATGAGAGGCTGGCACTGAGTCGTGACAAGAACGAGGTGATGCGTTTGGCCACTGAGGGACAAACTATAGAAAAACCATCTGACATCATAAAGAGTCCGCTCACACTGGAGTTTCTCGGCCTGAAGCCCGATGTGTCTTATTCGGAAAGCAAACTGGAGAATGCCATCATTAGTAAGATGCAACAGTTCTTGCTGGAACTTGGTAAAGGATTCCTATTCGAAGCACGCCAGAAACGTTTCACTTTCGACGAACAGCACTTCTATGTAGATCTGGTGTTTTACAATCGGTTACTGCAATGCTACGTGTTGATTGACCTCAAGACCGATAAACTGTCACATCAGGACTTGGGACAAATGCAGATGTATGTCAACTATTACGACCGCTTCGTCAAGCAGGATTTTGAGAAGCCAACCATCGGCATACTACTATGCGAGCGTAAAAATGACGCCCTTGTTGAACTGACTTTACCTAAAGACGCCAACATATATGCGTCCGCCTATCAGTTGTATTTACCTGACAAGGCTCTGCTGCAAGCAAAAGTAAAAGAGTGGATTGCAGAGTTTAAAGAAGGACAGGTCAATAAAGAGTAAAGAATATGACAGGAAAGCAACTTAAAAACAGCATATTGCAGTGGGCCATACAAGGAAAGTTGGTGCCCCAAGACCCTAACGACGAGCCTGCATCTGTCCTACTCGAAAAGATCAGGGCTGAGAAAGCACGTCTCGTAAAAGAAGGGAAAATAAAAAAAGACAAGAAAGAATCAATCATTTACCGTGGTGAGGACAATTCCTATTATGAGAAGTTCGCCCACGGGAAAGTGGTCTGCATTGACGATGAGATACCATTTGAGATACCTACAGGGTGGGAATGGTGCAGGTTAAAAGAAGTAATCCAACTACTATCTGGAAGAGACTTAGAGCCATCACAATACAATAATGAAGGAGTTGGAATACCCTATATGACTGGTGCATCCAATTTCACCAATGACAAACTTGTTGTAAACAGGTGGACTAAAGGGCCTGTAACGGTATCACATAGTGGAGATTTGCTAATAACTTGTAAAGGTACAATTGGTACTATGAGCTTTAATGACATCGGAGATATACACATAGCTCGTCAAATTATGGGCATATCTTCTTTGTATGTGAATCTTCAATACGTAAAACTCTTTCTTGAGATATATGTTGTGGAATTACAAAAAGCAGCAAGAAGTATAATCCCTGGTATTTCGCGTGATGATATTCTTTCTGCAATTCTACCTTTACCACCCACAAAAGAGCAAAAGCGAATTGTTGATAAGATAAATGAAATCTTGCCAATCGTCAAAAGGTATTCAATTTACCAAATCCAACAAGATGAGTTAAACAGCAAAATAAAATCATTGCTGCGTAAAAGTATTCTCCAAGAAGCTATACAGGGGAAACTCATACCACAAGACCCTAATGATGAACCAGCATCAGTTCTTCTTCAACACATCAAAGAAGAAAAACTTCGCCTTGTCAAAGAAGGCAAGTTAAAAAAGAAAGACGTAATTGATTCCATCATCTTCAAAGGTGATGATAACAAGTATTATGAGAAGGTAGGCAAAGAAACCAAAGAGATAACCGAGGAAATACCGTTTGAAATCCCTACAAGTTGGGAATGGATTAGAGGCAAAACGGCTTTCCATCAGATGGAATCGACCAAGCCTAAAGGGGAGAATTTTCTATATGTTGATGTAGATGCTGTAAATAACATGCAAAATGTTATAGATAAGGCTAAGACAATAGTGACATCTAAAGCCCCAAGTAGGGCGACAAGAAAACTACACACTGGTGATGTCCTATTTTCAATGGTGCGTCCTTATCTAAGAAATATTGCTTTAGTAAAGGAAGAATATGCCGAAGCAATTGCCAGTACTGGATTCTATGTAATAAGACCTACTTGCGCTTTGTTTTCTCCATATTTGTTCTATTTGATGTTATCTTCATATGTGGTTGACGGTTTGAACCAGTACATGAAAGGGGACAATTCTCCGTCAATTAATAATGGACATATAGAAAACTATTTATATCCATTACCACCAATAAATGAACAAAAACGAATTGTTTCCATGATTGAAAAAATCCTTGATAGGATAAAGGGCTAATCACCCTTTATCCTGTTGAAAATGTTGTCTATACGTTTTACTATGCGTTCCTGCTCTTGATATGGCGGAATGCCAACCACCAAGGAATAGAATATTTCTTTGTTAAGGTGCGGAATGGCTGCTCCTTTCTTTGAGTTACGAAGCAAATCTTTGTAGAATTGAATAAAGTATAGCACATAGGGTAGGTGCATATTCCCACTAACCCATAGTTGCTTAAACGTGCTACCCATATAACCGTCGTGAGGAACAGCAAAAACTTCTCCAGAGTTTTCTCCATCTACAAGAATAATATTGTCGCCTTTTGAAACGAACTTGCCTTTTGGTAAAATGTCCCCAGACGACTTGCCGCGCAGATATTTTGCATCTAGACAGACATAGTCGCCTTCCTTCTTTTCACCATCTATAAGCCTACAAATATGAGCCAACCTTACAACTCCCCATGTTTCAGGGAATGTATAATCAGCCTCTATTTGTAGGGGATCTCCATCGACCTGCTCATAATACTTGTTATCGTCACCACGAAAGATAGTGGACTCTACGAGGTCTTTTTTCTTCAACTTGCCTTCCCTCACCAACATTGCCTTTTCTGCCCTGATCTTTTCAAGCAGGACAGATGCAGACTCATCGTTAGGGTCTTGTGGTACAAGTTTGCCTTGAATGGCTTCTTGGAGAATACTTTTCTTAATATTTGAATAAAGGTTGTCGTTAAGCAAGTCTAACAACTCTTTCTGTTGTGTATATTGGCATATAAGTTTTGTAAGCTCATTATATTTTTCAGTTATCCGTTTTTGTTCTTGAAGAGGAGGAATAGGAACAAGAATTGCTTTTAGGAATTCAAATGGAGGAATGTTCTTTATAGCAGATCCAGCCCCTTTCATTTCATTTTCAATTAGCAAAATGTATGCGAAGAAGAGCTGCCAATAATCTGCTATGTCTAAATTGTATAATTCCACCCTCATAAGTGCTTGATTGATTATTCCTATCGGTGCTTCTTCTGGAAGAAGATATGTTTCTCCAATAGTTCCTGCACAGCTAACAATAATATCGGATGGTTTTGTTACAAAAGACTGCATTTCTGAGAACTTATCTTCTGAAATATAATAATCACCTAAGCGATAGTCTTTTTGTATCGCATTCTTTTGCTCATAAACTTTGATTGAGTGTTCGCTTTTGGAAACAAACATTGATTTGGTCAGACTGCTTCCGAATGGACCTTTTCGGTATATTCCTAATTCATTAAGCCTACACCAAGTCCATCCAAGAGGCAAACTATATGGAAGTTCATCATCTATACATTTTACTTCGCCTGTAGCAAGTATCTTCTCATAATAGGAACTAAACCTCTATTTCTACCATGATATATTGTTATAGGGGACATCCCCAAATAACACATTAATAGTATTTATCATGGTTGAAAAATTTAAAGAGTATCTGACCCATTCAAACATGGCGAAGAACACCGTTTCGGCATATATTTATGCCGTGAATGACTTCAATTCCAAACACAAGGAATTGAACAAGAAAAACTTGTTGCTCTACAAGACGTATCTTATTGAGACGTTCAAGCCCAAAACCGTAAACTTACGGATCCAAGCATTGAACAAGTATCTGGAGTATTTACGGAAGCCACGTCTGCGCCTGAAATCAGTAAAGGTGCAGCAGCGTACCTATCTGGAGAATGTCATCAGCAATGCTGACTACACCTTCTTGAAGAACAAATTGAAGAAGGAGAATAATCTGGAATGGTATTTTGTCGTTCGCTTTCTCGCTGCCACAGGAGCAAGAGTAAGCGAATTGGTGCAGCTGAAAGTGGAGCATATAAATGTGGGCTACTATGACATCTACACAAAAGGAGGCAAGATACGCCGTCTTTTCATTCCCAAGAGACTACGGAATGAAGCCCAAGAATGGCTCTCAGCCAATAAAAGAGAAAGTGGTTATCTGTTCCTCAATAGATTTGGGGAGCGGATAACCACTCGTGGCATAGCACAGCAGTTGAAGAACTTTGCCATAAAGTATGGCTTGAATCCAAAGGTCGTCTATCCGCACTCTTTCCGGCACCGCTACGCCAAAAACTTCCTCGAAAAGTTCAACGATATATCTCTGCTTGCTGATCTGATGGGACATGAAAGCATTGAGACAACTCGCATCTATCTACGTAGAACTGCAAGTGAACAACAGGCGATTGTGGATAAAGTAATAACATGGTAATAAAAATTTTGAACAAAATGTTTTGTGGTTTAGCGTATTATTCATATATTTGCATCGTCTAACTAATAAAGTATTACTATTATGGGAATTATCTTATCACTCGTTCTGGGTTGTTTGGCTGGCTTCTGCGCTGGCAAGTTGATGAAAGGTGGCGGATTCGGCCTGATTATGAACATCGTGCTTGGTTTGCTCGGCGGTGCGCTCGGCGGATGGCTGTTCTCTCTGCTTGGCATTTCGTGGGGTGGACTCCTGGGTCAGCTTGCCACAGCTATCATTGGTGCCTGCTGCATCCTCTGGATCGCTTCGTTCTTCAAGAAATAAGGAATCAAAAAGCAGAACAAATAAAAGATTCACAAAACGGGGCGCCCTGTTTTGTGAATCTTTTGTTATTGCTATATGCAAAGGGAGGGTCAGTCTTTCAACAGAAAACGGAGGATGAGCCATCCGCCGATAATCTGGAGGAAAATGCCAGGATAGCCGAGCCAAATGTCTTGGAGGGCGGTCTGCAGAGAGCCTGTCATGGCCCATTCTACTAACATACCTACGGACTGATAAGCCACGACGGCCAAAGTCACGGTAAGCAGACTTACGCGCTGTGTCTTCTTGGCGATATAGGCGGCTGCCAATGCCAGAAGCGTGCTCTTCACCAGGATGATGGGGAGCATGGCAGATGCGGGCATACCGAAAAGGAGATGATTCACGAGGGGTGAAAAGACGGCGGTGAGCAGTCCCACGGTGAAGCCGTACTTATAGGCGGCTACGAGGGTGAAAAAATAGATGGGCAGAAGGATGAGTCCTCCCTGCGGAAGAAGATGACACAACTGCGGCAAGACGATGTTGCCTACCACGAAAGCGGCTGCCAGGAGATAAGTTTTCAGATTGCTGATTCCCAGCTGATGGAGGGTGATGTTTTTTGTTGTCATGTTATTTGGGTTTATAGGTTTATGAGTCTTGGGAATTAATGGGGTTTAGATTGGAGGAAAGCCTTGATTCGCTCGTAGGCTTCGTCGGGATCGCTGGTGGATGAGGTAAGTTTCTCCACGGGACAGATGTCGGTGCCGGTGCGATTGATGATGTGCGGCTGCAGGGAGTTATAGGTGACGGGTATGCCTGCCTGCTTGAAAATGCTTAATGCCGACTCACTAATGACGTAGGCAAAGACTTCTTGTACTCCACCCTTCACCATGAGCAGGGCTGCTCCGCGGCCTATTACGCGATCGGCTATCTGTGAGCCTTGGAGCATTTGGGGGGCTTCAGTGAGAAGTGTGAAGAGATCGATGACTCCCTGCCGGTGGAATTCATGAATCTCACCTGTGGCCGTGCGTACCACGCCACGTACTTCTTCGCGTTGTAAAAGATGCTTGAGTTCTTCCATGGCAGATTCAGAAACTGATGTTCACACCGCCCATGAAGGTGGCTCTCGGCATGGGGAAGCCGGCATTGATCTCATAGCGCTGAGCCAGCAGGTTCTCCCCTTTCGCCCACAAGGCTACGTTCTTAGTCAGCTGATAGCCAAGCGTGGCATTCAGCAGAAGGAAATATTCTTTCGTCTCGTTCTCGCCTACGGCCGTGTAGAGTGCCAGGATATTCATCAAGCCTAAGCTGGCATTCCATTTACCCTGATGCCAGGTGGCACCCAGATAGCTCTTGTTTTCAGGTGAGCCAAGCACGGGATTCTTCATGTGGACGTAGGAATGGTTGGCATTCAGGCTCCAGTGAGTATTCAACGCATAGGAAGCCTCCACTTCCACGCCGTAGTTTTCTATTTCACCGGTGTTCACATTGCGCGGTTTACCGTCGATGCGCACGGTCTGTATCATATTGTCGCCCTTCAGGTAGAAAAGGTTCACGCCATAGGAGAACCCAGTAGCCGGCAGTTTATGTCTCCAAGAGAGTTCGTAGTTCATCAGGCGCTCGGGCTTCAGATCTTCATTCGACGGAGGATAGAGGTACATCTCGCGCATGGTTGGATTGCGGAAACCCTTGCTCACCATAGCCTTGATTTCGCCGGTTTCTATCGGACGGATAACGACTCCGCCTTGCGGAATCAGTTCCGTACCTGTCACGGAATGATGATCCACGCGGAGCCCGGCATCCACCGTAAGCCAGGAAAGGATGTCCTGCCGGAAATCAACGTATCCGGCCACTTCGTTGCGATGGGAATGGGCACTCTGCTTATTCTGCGTCTCCAGCACTTCGCCTGTCTCACGCGACGTGTAATAAGCTCGGCCATAGATGTGCTGATAGTCAAAACCCACGGTCAGTCGGTTACCTTCGAAGAGGTTGAAACTCTGATAGAGGCTCACACCAGCCAAGGCATCTTTCGAACGGAAGAGGCGCTTCTGGGGTTGCTGTCCCTCGCCGTAGCCGTCGTTAATCTTATGGAATCCGAAGTTATCATACACGCTGATGCGTCCGCTCATGCGGTCGTAATGGTTTTCAACACCCAGCGCCACGGCTCCGCGCGTGATCCACTGGTCACCTTCGTAAATGGGAGCATCCACCGTTCCAGGATTCGAAGCATTGAAACGCGTCAGATTGCCATCGACGAAAGCATTCCAATGCTCATTGAAATCATAAGCCAGTTTCAAATAGCCGCCATACTGCTCAAAACCCATACGCGGACGATGGTTGTCGCTGCGGCCATACTGGGCAGCAACCGTACTGGAGAATCGACCAGAGCGTACCTGATTGGACACTTCAGCCTGAAACGTTCCCCAGGAACCGGCACCGAGATTGACACTCGTGCGAACACCGTCACGATGCATGCCGCGCGTAACGATATTGATGACGCCCCCCATCGCATTGCTGCCATAAAGCACCGAGGCAGGGCCACGGAGTATTTCCACACGCTCGGCCATCATCGTCTGATAGCTGTCGGATATGGGATGACCATAGACTCCCTGATACTGCGGATGACCGTCGATGAGAACCATCAACTGTCCGGAACCACCGCTGATGCCGCGGAAATTGATGCCGCCGGCAGCGCCACCACTGACGCCATAGCCCATCATACCACGGGCCGTGGTGAAAAGGCCCGGCACTTGCTCTGTAAGTGTAGGCAACATATTGGGACGGAAACTCTCGGTGAGTTTCTGGCGATTAATCACATTGACCGTCATAGGGAGATGGCGCACATCGGTTGCCGCACGGGTTCCCGTGACGACAACATTCTCAAGCGCAATAGCCGCCGTGTCGTTCTGAGCCTGTGCTGTGCCAAAACCCATCACCAGAAGCGCCAACGAAAAGAAAATGCTCAACTTCATGATACTAATTGCTTATATATAACACAAAAGTTGGGCACAATGATAATAAAAACCGCGCATTTTCCAACATAAAAGTTATGATTTTTATTGTAATGTATCCAATTTGGAAAACACGAAAGATGAAAGCGAAACAGGATTGTTTCTGATTCCGAGAACACGACAAACAGAAAAGCCGCATCCCATAAAAGGAATGTGGCCTTGCGTATTTATCAGCGTTTCTACGATTAATCCACGGGGATGTCCTTGTTCACGTTCTTGCAACCAATCAGCGCATAGTAGAACATGTAGGCCATAGCCAGCAGATAGACGAAATAGCTGGGCATGTAACCCATGATGTCGGCGAAGAAGTTCTGCACAACGGGCAGAACGCCACCACCTACAACCATCATCATGAAGATACCACTGGCCTGAGCTGTGTATTTGCCGAGTCCTTCGGTGGCAAGGTTGAAGATAGATGCCCACATCACCGATGTGCAGAGACCTACAAGCACGAGCAGCAGTACACTCAGCGGCACCATCACCGAATAGACCTCAAACTTCATGATATCCACGATAGGCATGGTAACGGTCACTGACTTCGGAATGAGGATGGCTGCAACGATAAGAATCATGCCTACGGCTGTAGTAGCCAGCATCATCTGGCGGGAAGACACCTTACCGGCAATCGTTCCGGCCACCATACGTCCGATCAGCATCAGCAGCCAATACATGGCAGCCACTGCACCACCGATGGTGGCAGCATTGGCAATGGCTTCGGGATTCACCCAAGCTCCATTGGCCGTGGTGTCGGAGAGATAGAAGTTCATACCGCCGGGGATACCCACCTCAACACCTACATAGACGAAGATGGCAATCACACCGAGCAGCGTGTGGCGGAATGACCAGGGAGAGTGCTCGAACTTGGTCTCAGACGTCACCTTACCCATCTCGGGATCCTCAATAGGAATAAAGTTGAGGATGATGAAGGCCAGGGCAAACACCGTCATGGCGATATACATCACGAGGTTCACGTCGGCCATCTGGGTATTGGCAGTCACCGTTCCGATGAGCGCACCCACGAGCATGGGGGTCAGCGTGCCGGAAAGAGAGTTCAGCGTACCACCGATCATATTGAGTTGGTTACCGCGGTTACCGCCGCCACCGAGCAGGTTGAGCATGGGGTTAACCACCGTATTCAGGATGCAAACGGAGAAACCGGAAATGAATGCGCCCAGCAGATACACGCAGAATCCGGGGATACCACCTGAGAAACCTGAAAGATACTGGATCAGCACACCGAAGAAGCCCACGGCAATACCGATGAGGGCGGTCTTCTTGTAGCCCACCTTGGTCAGCATCTTACCAGCAGGGATACCCATGAAGAGGTAAGCAAAGAAGTTCATGAAGTTACCCATGATGCCGAGCACGTTGCTACCGCCGATTTCAGGCTGGTTCTTCCAGATGACACCGATAGGTGCTCCCAGATTGGTAACGAATGAAATCATTGCATAAAGGAAGAACATCGTGACAATGGCTATGACACTTCCGTTTTGTTGTTTCTGGCTCATAATACTTTAGATTTTATTAAGTTGATAATTATAGATTCATTGATATGTTTTCATAGGAAAAACGAGGAAGGCACTGCCGGGGAATTAATCCTCAGCAGCGTCTTCGTCCTTCTTCTTGCGGATAGCGCGCTTGCGCTTGGGCTTTTCGTCGGTGACGGGCTTGTCGATCTTCACGCCGGCAAGTTCCGGATCAATGAGGATACGGCCGCAGTATTCGCAAACGATAATCTTCTTGTGCATCTTGATGTCGAGCTGGCGCTGGGGCGGAATCTTGTTGAAGCAACCACCGCAGGCATCACGCTGCACATACACGATGCCCAGACCGTTGCGGGCGTTCTTGCGGATACGCTTGAACGAAGTGAGCAGGCGTGACTCAATCTTCTGCTCCAGTTCGCGGGCCTTATCCTTCAGGCGGTCTTCCTCGGCACGGGTCTCGTCCATGATTTCATCCAGCTCGTTCTTCTTCTCATCGAGTGCCTGACGACGGTCTGCGATAATCTCCTGAGCCTGTGTCAGATCAGCCTTACGCTCCTCAATACGGACATTGGCCTCACGGATCTTCTTCTGGCAGAGCTGGATTTCCAGCTCCTGGAATTCGATTTCCTTCGAAAGCGTGTCATACTCACGGTTGTTCTTCACATCGTTGAGTTGCGTCTTGTAACGCTCCACGCTTGCTTCAGCATTGGCAATCTCACCATTCTTCTGAGTGATAGCTGCCTTAAAGTCGCTAATCTCACTTTCAATCTTCTCCACACGTGTGGTCAGACCTTCAATCTCATCTTCCAAGTCCTGCACTTCGAGGGGCAGTTCTCCGCGGAGAGCTCGCTTCTCGTCGATACTTGAAAGAGTGGTCTGCAACTGGTAAAGGGTTTTCAGTTTCTCTTCAACTGACAAGTCTGTTGGATCTTTCTTTGCCATATTTTATACGTTTGAAATAATATATCTGTGAATTAAAAATAATGTATCGGATTGGTATTCAACTTCGTGACGTGGCACTTCAGTTCCGGGCAATCTCGCTCAAGGATCTCCTTCAGCAGCTCGCAGGTGAACTGTTCGCTCTGATAGTGTCCGATGACGGCAATCTGGATTTCCTGCTCATGGCCGAAATACTCGTGATAACCCATCTCGCCCGTCACGAAAGCATCGGCCCCGCTGCGAATGGCCTCACCAAGACAGAACGATCCGGCACCGCCACAAAGAGCTACCTTACGGATGGGGCGCTGCAACAACTGGTTGGCCATCACGCATTCCACGCCGAACGTGCGCTTCAGCATCTGGATGAAATCGGCGGCAGCCATCGGTTCTGACAACTGCGCAAAAAGAGGAAGCCCACCCCCGACCCCTCCCGAAAGGAGGGGAGACTTGACGTTGCTTGCCTCGCCTGATTCCTGCAAAGAAACTTCTTCCTGAAGCTCCTCTCCCTTTGTGAGGGGTCGGGCTCCCATTTTCTCTGCCATTTTCCAGTTCACGCCTCCCACGGCATTGTCCAGATTGGTGTGCATGGAGATAAGGGCCACGTTGTTGACAATGGCCTTCCGAACCGTGCGCTGCACCTGATTCTCGTCAGTGAGATGCTTCAGCGGACGGAAGATGAGCGGATGATGACTCACGATAAGATTACAACCTAAGGCCACAGCCTCATCGACCACAGCCTCCGTCACGTCAAGACACAACAATGCCCCTGAGACTTCCTGCGTATCTGTCAATCCCAATTGCAAGCCGGCATTATCGTAGTCTTCCTGCAAGGGCAGAGGCGCGAAACGTTCAAGGGCATCCACCACTTCTCGTATTTTCATGCTACTGCATAATTTGTGTGCAAAATTAATAAAAAAAACGGAACGCTGAGGTTTTCCTGAACCGCAGGCAATCGATTTTATAGTTTTTTAATGATTTCCAAACCATTAGAAATAGCCGCGGTCGGCCTCGATGCGGTCTTCCGTGCGGTCGTCGAGCTGCGGGAAGAAGTCGATGCCGGTGCGGCGCTCCACCTCATCAACCGACATGGCGTAGGAGAAAATCTTGCGCGAAGCCGTGGCATTGGGATAGATAAAGCCGATGGCCTTGGGAGAACCTTCGCCACGCAGACAAAGCACCACCTTGAAAAACTCGCGCGGCACCCACACCTTGTTGCGGCCAATGGTGCGGATTGGTGTCTGCTGCGGCACTGGTCCGCATACGATATACACGTCGCCGTATTTCCTGGCCCACTTGCGGCAGGCCACTTCCAGATCGTTCCATCCGCCGGAATTGAGCGAATGAACCTGCGGACACATGTTGGTGAAATAGAAAGTCTCCTGCATGGCCTGACGATTCCACTTATTGTCGCCTGCAGGACACATGTGGCCGCGGTCGAAACCGGAATTGAAGTAATCGCTATTCGTCGGGCCGTTCTTCACCTGATGGTCTTCCTGGAACATCTCCTGACTGCGCTGCGACGATCCGCTGACGTGTGCAGCCGTCAGATGCCACGCCACCCAGTTGGGGATTTTCGTCGTGGAGTTATAGCTCACGGTGTAAGCCATGCGATGCAGAATCTGCTCAGGCGTATTCTTCATCTTGCCGGGTATTTCCATGCCCGTCTTTGCCGTGGATTGATTGCGCTTCTTTGCATAGCTGTCGGCCGATTCGTCTGCAATGGTGTTCATAAAGCCGTCAACCTGTTGCACGGGTTCCGCCTTTTGCTTACAGGAAGAGAACACCACGTTGGACAAACTGCAGGCAAAGATGCCCATCACCAGATATAAACCAATTCTTTTCATTCGGATATCACTATTAAAAGTTCGGCGCGAAATTAGTGCTTTATTTTGAAATTGCCAAGAAAACGCGCAAAAAAGATTCGTCCGGCCCCGAATCAAGGCTTCACCTCAGACGTCTGATAGACACATTCATAGCGTGCCACGCCTGCTGCCCAGAAACATCCCAGGCAACCGCCCGAGATGTTGGAAACAGGATTGGAAGAACTGCGGCCCGAAAGCTGGAGGGCATAGAGATAATCGTAGGTGACGCGGTCGATAGAGGCCAGTTCCACGGTTATCTTATCGCCATCATAGAGGATGTTGTCATGGTCTTCGGGCTTGTTCTCCTCGGCCGATTTCTCGCTCATACAGCCGAGCACCTGCTGGATTTCACCGCCCGGATTCAGGATGTCGCGGATGACCGTCCAGCGATAGGATTCGTCGTTGCGATACACATTCATGTAATAATAGTTCTCTTCGTCAGGCGTATCGAGAAAACGGAGGTCGGCCATCACGATGCGCATGCCCACCATTTCCTGCCATTGGAAGTGGAACGAACTGATGACCGGGGGATGTGGCATGGTGGACTGAGCCGTGAAATGCTGGTCGCCGTTCCAGATGTCCAGCCGATAGGTCTTGCCGGGCTCCCCCTTGAAGGAACTCTGGTAATGGCCGTATTTCCGGTAAACGAGCGGGGAAGAGTGGCCGTCGTCCAATGAGGTGATGACGACGCGGGCACCTTTCACGGGCGATGCCCCGTCGGGATAAGCCATCTCCATCGTTGAACTGAGGCGCACGTCGCAACCGCCGTCCGTGATGCCTCCCTCTACGACCAGCATCGGTTCTATCTCATGGTAGTCGATGTGGATGTCTTTCTCGCAGGAAGCGAGGGCCAGGAGGACGAAGAGTAGATAACTTTTCTTCATACGTTCAGAATTGGTAAGAGAGTGAAATACTGGGCAGAATGCCGAACATGCTGTACTGCGTGGCCCTGGTTCCCGTGGGTTCCTGACGGTCTTCCTGGAAGACGATGATGAACGGGTTGTAGTGGTTGTAGGCGTTATACACGCCAAACGTCCACTCGCGGGAAATCTTTCCGCCTTTGAGTTTCTTGTGCCATCGGGCCGAGAGGTCCAGACGGTGGTTGGCGGGTTCCCTGTAGCCGTTGCGCTCAGCATAGTAATAATACACGTTGCCCGTCATTTCATACTTTGCACTCGGAGCGGTGAAGGCCCTTCCGGTGTTGTAGGTCCATGTGGCGGAAAGGTCCCATTTGTCGTTCAGGGCATAGATACCCACGATGGCGACATCATGGCGCCGGTCGTTGCTGGCCGTGTACCAGCGGCCGCCATTGATGCCGGGAATCTTGTTCTCGCTCCAGGCAAGGGTATAAGAGAGCCATCCCGTCAGCTTTCCGATGTTCTTATGCAGACAGAACTCTGCACCATAGGCTCTTCCGTTGCCCGGCAGGATGATGCGTTCAACCTCTATTTCGGAGTTGAAGCTCTTGCCGTCCTTATAGTCGAGCACATGCTCCACCTTTTTATAATAGCCCTCCAGAGTCAGATCCCAATGGCGGTCTTTCGTCATCAGATGAAGTCCGGCACTCCACTGGTTGGCAATCTGGGGCTGAAGCAGATTACTGCTGGCCGTGAAGCGGTCGAAAGGCGTGGAAGCCGACTGGTTGCGCAGGGCATGGATGTTTTGTGCCGTGCGGCTGTAGCCTGCCTTCAGGCCTATCTGGTCGTTGACGGTGAGGTTCATGCTCAATCGCGGTTCCAGCGTGAGCCAGGTCTTCACGTTGTGCCATTTGCCGGGGTCGAACCGCTCGGTTATCATGCCGCCGTCGTCCAACTGGTAGTAGTCGGCACCGCCCAAGGCCGTGAAACTGTTAAGTCGCAGGCCTGCCAGCACCTTCAGTTTCTTGCCGATGCTGATGAGATCGCTCACCCACACGTTGTTTTCCCACGACGGACGTTTCTCGCACTGGTTATTGAACTGCAGCTTCCATTCGGCAGATTTCAGACTGATGAGCATCGACTGCAGTCCTGTTTCCAGCTGATGACTCCGTCCGAGACTGAAAGTAAAGTTCTGGCGCAGGCCTCCCTGCCGGATAAAACCCGTGAACGACAGGTCCCACCCCATCACATCGAGCGACACATCGGTATCGAAATGCGAGAATATCAGGGAGGTGTTGGATATGGCATTGTTGCCCAGACGACTCACCCACTTCCCTGTAGCCACCATGTTTTTCCATTTAATCATCATCAGGTCTTCCACGCCCATCTTGTCGCGACTGGCAAGAAACGAAACGAATATCTGATTGCGGGGATTGAGGTTGAAACTCAACTTCGCATTGAGGTCGTAGAAATAGAGCGTGTTATCCTTGAAATCCTCCATGCTCCTCATCATGGCGTCCATGTAAGAACGGCGTGCCGAAAGCATGAACGACAGTTTCTGGGGCACGATGGGGGCTTCGACGCTGAGTTTCGAAGAAAGCAGCCCCACCGTGGCATTGCCGTGAAGGCGATCCATACTGCCTGAGCGCGTGGCGATATTCATCACCGCCGAGGTGGCCCCTCCGAACTGTGCGGGAATCAATCCTTTATAAAGGGCTGCCGAACCGATCACGTTATCATTAAAGGCAGAAATGAGTCCCATGAGATGGCCTACGTTATAAATCGGCGCATCATCGAGCAGGATGCTGTTCTGCGATGACGTTCCGCCCCGTACCTGAAAGCCGCTCGTGGCCTCGCTCTCGGATTTCACGCCCGGCAACAGCTGCACGGATCGCATGATGTCGTGCTCACCGAAGAATGCAGGCAAGCGCTGCACCTCGCTCATCTGGACCTGCTCAACGCCAATCTGCACCTGTTCGAAGCGCTGACGGGCAGAGCGCGTAGTGACCACCACCTCGTCGAGCTGTTCTCCCTGCAAGGTGTCGGGCTGTTCCTTTTGGGCCTTGGCCGTTTGAACCGCCAGCAGCATGCTGACTGCCAATATGAACTTCGTGAGTATTTCTCCGTGCCTCTTCATTCAGCCGACAAAGGTAAAGAATATTTTCGATTTTCTTGCTTTTGTGCTCGCTAAATCGTATCTTTGTGCCCAAATTATGGAAGAGACAAGAAACATACTGAGAATGCCCGCTGAATGGGAGCCGCAGGCTTTCATCCAACTGACGTGGCCCCACCGGGATACCGACTGGCTGCCCATTCTGGATGAAATCACGGAGACTTACCTGGAAATGGCCGATGCCATCACGCTGCGGGAGCCGCTGCTCATTGTGCACCCACGACCTGAAGAGGTGAAGCCGATGCTCGCCGCCAGACTCAGCGAACAGCAGATGAAGCGGATCACGTTCTTCGCCTGCGAGACCAACGACACCTGGGCTCGCGACCACGGGTTTATCAGCTTGACAGAGAAGAGAGAGAAGCTTTTCCTGCTGGATTTCTGCTTCAACGGCTGGGGCGAGAAATTCGAAGCCCAGCTGGATAATGCCATCAACGCAAAGCTGTTCCGTATGTTGCCGTGCCACGGCAACACCCCCGCCTACGAAAACCATCTCGACTTCGTGCTCGAAGGCGGCTCCATAGAGAGCGATGGCGAGGGAACCATCTTCACCACGCGCTGCTGCCTGCTGGCTCCTCACCGCAACCAGCCGCTCCATGAAACGGAAATAGAAGCAGAACTGAAGCGCCGCCTCCATGCCCAGCGCATTGTATGGCTGGACGCCGAACCCATGCCCGGCGACGATACCGACGGACATATCGACACGATTGTGCGCACGGCTCCCAGCCACACCTTATTATATAATGAAGACCAGAAGATGAAGGAGCAACTGAAAGAATTGCGGACGCTGGACGGCAAGCCCTACCGGCTGCTGGAACTGCCCCTACCCTCGCCCATCTACGACGAAGACGGGGAACAGCTTCCCGCCACATACGCCAACTTCCTGATTCTGAACGGAGCAGTATTGGTGCCCACCTACCAACAGCCGGAAAACGATGCCAAAGCCATCAGCATCATCCAAAGCGCCTTCCCCGACCGCGAGATGGTGGCCATAGACAGCCGCTCCATCATCAAACAGCACGGCAGCATCCATTGCTGCACGATGCAGTTCCCGCTTTTAAATGAAGAATGAAGAGTGAAGAGTGAAGAATCTCGTTATAACGTTATAACGTCATACCGTCAAAAACAAAAAGAATATGAGAACAATAAAGATTGGCATACTGCAACAGCACAACGTGGCTGACCGCACGGACAACATGATGCGACTGGCAAAGGGCATTGAGGACCTGGCCAAACGTGGCGCACAGCTCATCGTGCTCCAAGAGTTGCACAACTCCCTCTACTTCTGCCAGGTGGAGAACGTCAACAACTTCGATCTTGCCGAACCCATCCCCGGTCCTTCCACGGGATTCTATGGAGAACTGGCCAAGCAGTTCGGAGTGGTCATCGTGACCTCGCTGTTCGAAAAACGCGCGCCCGGCCTCTACCACAATACCGCTGTGGTGATTGAGAAAGACGGCAGCATAGCCGACAAATACCGCAAGATGCACATTCCCGACGATCCCGCCTACTACGAGAAGTTCTACTTCACACCCGGCGACCTCGGTTTCCATCCTATTCAGACGAGCGTCGGAAAACTGGGCGTCCTCGTCTGCTGGGACCAATGGTATCCCGAGGCTGCACGCCTGATGGCCCTGCAGGGAGCGGAGATGCTCATCTACCCCACCGCCATCGGGTATGCCGACGAAGATACGCCCGACGAACAACAACGCCAGCGCGAAGCATGGACCACCGTGATGCGCGGACATGCCGTGGCCAACGGACTTCCCGTTATTGCCGTCAACCGCGTGGGCTTTGAGCCAGGCCCCAGCAAGCAGACGCCGGGCATACAATTCTGGGGTTCATCCTTCATTGCCGGACCGCAGGGCGAACTCTTCTACCGCGCTTCGGAAAAGGAAGAAGAATCACTCGTGGTGGAACTCGACTTGGAGCGCTCGGAGAATGTGCGCCGCTGGTGGCCATTCCTACGCGACCGCCGCATCGACGAATACACAGAAATCACAAAGCGCTTCATCGATTGATGAAGCGCTTTGCTTTTATTCCTGTCGTTTTCCGAATTCAGGATCAATCTTTATGAAATAGGTAACGATAAACGTGATCAGGCACAATCCCATCACGATGATGAAGAACGTGCGGTAGCCAACAGCATCCTTCAGCCATCCCGAAACCATTCCGGGGAGCATCAGTCCCAAATAGCTGATACCCGTGCAGATGGCATAATGGGAAGTCTTGAACTCGCCCTGCGCGATATAGAGCATATAGAGGGTGAGAGCCGTGAAGCCAAGGCCGTAGCCAAACTGTTCCACGAAGATGCAGCTACTGATGAGCACCAGGTTGGAAGGCATGACATAGCTCAGATAGACATAGACGATGTCGGGGAGCGTAATGGCGCAGACAAAGGGCCACAGCCACTTCTTCAATCCGTCGCGGCTGGCAAGCATGCCGCCCAGAATACCGCCGAGCATCAGTCCGATAACGCCCACCGTGCCGTAGGCAAAGCTGAACTCCTGCGGCGAAAGTCCTAATCCGCCGGCACTGCCTGGACGCATCAGGAAGGTGGTGCTCATCTTGCCGAGCATGGCTTCGGGGAAACGATAGAAAAGCAAGAAGAGCAGCGCGAAAAGCATCGGCTTGGCTGGCATCTTGTGGATGAATGTCCGGGCCATTTCCACGAATCCGTTCCACACCTCGCGGGGAGTAGTATTCTCACGTCGCTTGTCGGCAGCAGGCCGCGGCATGATATAAGCGTGATAGAGCCAAAGGGCGATGAACACGCCGGCAACGCCATAGAACACCAGGCTCCATGTGAAGGCGGTGCGATGGCGGAACATCAGTTGCAGCTGTCCTGCGATATAGACGAGTACCACATTGCCGAAGATGACGGCCACGCGATAGAACAGATTGCGGATGCCCACAAACCAAGCCTGGTCGTGCTCCGAAAGTTCCAGCATATAGAAACCGTCGGCGGCAATGTCGTGAGTGGCACTTGAGAAAGCCATCAGGAAGAAGAAGAACATCGTGCCCTGAAACCAGAACGAGGCATTCAGCGTGAAAGCCACGCCCGCAAGCGAGGCTCCGATGAGCAGCTGCATCGTAATAACCCACCAGCGCTTGGTCTTATACAGATCCACGAACGGACTCCACAGGGGCTTGATAATCCACGGCAGATTGAGCCAGCTGGTATAGAGGGCCAGTTCGGTATCGGTCATGCCCAGTTGCATATACATGATGACAGCCACAACGGTGACCAACACGTTGGGCACGCCCTCGGCAAAATAGAGAGTTGGAATCCAACTCCAGGGATTTCTCTTTTTCATTCCTTATTTATAGATAGTCTTGATTTCAGCATTCTGATAATAGTGAAGCAGGATCTTGTCGTAGCCATAGCCGCGCTCTCCCATCACGGCAGCACCTATCTGGCAAAGTCCCACGCCATGGCCCCAGCCTTTTCCGTGGAGGATGAAGCGTTGGGGAACGCCGTTGACGAACTTCTCGCTCTTCACGTCGAAGGCGCTGCTCAGCAGATGGGTCTCGGAGAGTGCACGGCGAATTTCGAGTTCCTTGCCAATGGTGAACTGACACTTGGTGCCCACGATCTTCAGTTTCCAGATACGTCCGCTCTTGCCGCGCTCCAGAGGTTCCAGCGAAACAATCTCGCCGAAGTCCATCTTCAGGTTGTTCTCCAACAGCGCGCGGAGCTCTTCCTGCGTGTATTCCACCGTCCAGCGATAGAAATCCTGCGTCTCCTGATCGTAGTCGTTGAGCACCTGCCGCAAGACGGCCGCGTCCTTCGTATCACAGAAGTCGTGGTCCATGCCCACGGCTCGGTCCTTGATACTCACCAGATAGGGCTTGGGCGTGTCTTCCCAACAGAACTGGAACTCCTCCGTGACGCCCCCGCAACACTTAGAGAAGCGGGCGTCGCAAATCTCATCGCCATACATCAGGATTTGTCCGCGCGTGGCACGGATGGCTTCGGCCACATGCTGGTTGGTCTGTTTCGTGATGCCCTGATAGCGCTGGCAATGGTCGTCGGCACAGACGTCGAAGATGGTATGGTCTTCGCGGTCGTACCAGCGGATGAGCTCGTTCTCTTTCTTCGTAAACGAGAAGAAGTTGTTGGCACCATTGCTGAATTGCTTGCGCTTCTCCATCTGGGCCAGAAGCCATGAACGGCTGATGACGGCATGGGCTTTCAGGAACTCCAGGGATGACGTGGCACTCATCTCACTCGATATGACACTCGTCAGATAGGCTTCTACGGGCAGTTCGTTGATGGCGCATATCTTGTCCTCTTCCACCACCAGCCGGAGCATGCCCTGGAAGGTCTGCGTCTCCTTGCGCTCCCAATGGAAGTTCACGCCGATGGTCACATTCTCGAGCGAGAATGACGAATCCTTGCTCTCGGGCTTGAACTTCAGGTCGCGATAGAGGTTTCCGTTCCAAAGGATTCCGCCTTCCGAGAACTCCACGGTCTGCTGTCCGGTGATGCTTTCGCCCTTGGCCATATAGGATTTGTTGAGGGTGAAGACTATCTTCCCGGCACTCACGATGCCGACGGTGACCGTGGGTTCCTGCTTCAGCAGCAGCGACTCCTTCTTGACGCCGTCGTTCTGGCAACGGATATTCTTTATCACCTGGGTCACTTCCTGCTCATCAAGGCTCACCTCTTTCAGGATGGCTACGGCCTGTTGGGGCGTGATCCGCTCGAAGTCTTTCTTGCGGGGCGTGATGATCAGTCCTGCCATATCGAGTGCACCCGGCGAGATAAGCATCTGCTGCTCGCCTTCGGCACTATAGCAGGCAGGACGATGGTGCTTGCGAAGGAACACCACGGAGAGGTAGTCTTCCTTTTCGCGCCAGCTCACGATATTCATCATAGGCTCGGGATCGGTCTGCGGCAAAGCGCGATAGACGGTGCCGAAGAGCTGTTCGTCGTGCTCGCGGCTGCGGCTCTTGATGAGCAATGCCGGAGCCGGGTATTCGGCGATGTGCCAGATGCCTTCGTTCTCGTTGAGCAGATACACCTCCTGGAGGTTACGGCTCAGTCGCTGCCATTGCTGCTGCAAGGGGAGCATTCCGCTCGTTCCAGCCTGGAAATGCATGTGGTCGGGGGCGCTGGCGCCACACTTCGGACCATTGTAGAAGACCATTAGGTCGGGATAAGTGCCCAGCAGCTTATGGATTTCGCCGTAGTGGCTCAGGATGGCTTGCGGCTTATGCTCCTTGCGGGGGATGGTATAGTGGGTAGGCAGGATGGGGAACGGATTGACCAACAGTTCGTATTTGTGGTCCACCGACTTCTTCATCTGCAATTCGGGACGGTTCTGCTGACACAGGAAACAGGGACGCGCAGCCAATGCCTTGCGGTCGATCTTGGCTCCCGTGGAACGGATGCGGGCAGGATTGAACTGCACGCTGAGCGTAGTTTCGCCCAGCGGCAAGTCGCGCGTCTCCACCTGATGCAGGTCGCGGAAGTGGAGCCGGGCGTCTTCCCAGGTCTCCAGCTGGCGCACGAAGAAGCGCGAAAGACTGTCGGAAGCCATCATATCGCCCTTTCCGCTCACTATTCGCTGGCGTGCGCTGATTTCCATCGTGCGCAGGCGGTCCTTGTAGAGATTGTTGGCGTTCACCTTTTCTATGGAAAGTGCAGCATCGCTGTTGCCTCCCCATCTGCGGCATAGATAGAGCTCGTCGAAGATGCGCCCTATGCGGTAGCTGCGGCTGAAGGCCAGTCCGAGGGCGTAGTCTTCGCCATAGCTGGTGTTGGGGAACTTAATCTGGCGCAGCAGCGGGGTGAAGAAAGCACGCGGCGCTCCCAGTCCGTTGATGCGAAGGGCATTGTTGGGGCCGTTCTCGTCGGTCCATTCGGCGTGGCTGATAAGGCCTGGAGGCAGGGTGTTGAGCTCAAAGTCGCACATGCGGTAGGAGCCGATGATCATGGCCGCCTTCTGCTTATGGAAGGCATCCACGATGCGCTGAAGCGTAGAGGGTGAGGAATAGAGGTCGTCGCTGTCCAGCTGAACGGCAAAGCGCCCGCAATGTTCGTCATGCACGGCCACATTCCAGCAGCCGCCAATGCCAAGGTCGGTGCGCTCAGGGACAATCACCACCAGCGGGTTCCGCTTGTCGGCATTCGACGCTGACATACCGGACAGGATCTCGCCCGTGCGGTCGGTGGAGTGGTTATTCACCACGATTACGTTGAACGGGAAATTGGTTTTCTGCTCCAGGGCGCTTTTCACGGCGTCGGCTATCGTTTTCTCGCGGTTGAAGACGGGAATGATGACCGAGGCTTCATAGGCAAATTCCTGCTCGTTGAAGTCGGGCTTCAGGTAGTTGTTCGTATCCACCAGGGCACCGATGGCCTTCAGATGGGCCGTGGCTGCCGATTCCATCTCTATCTGCACCTCGCGGTTGGCGGGGTTCACGTAGTCGAACTGCTTTACGCCGCTGGCGCGGAGGTCGCTCTCTTCCTCGGTGTAGAGGAATTCATTCAGGTGGAACAGGCTGCCCTTGCGACTCAGGAACAGGCGCAGGGCATAGAGGCCGGCATACTGATAGCCCATCTGGGGCATCTCCTGCGCATACTGATGCAGGAGCGACGAACGGATGAGCATCAGGCTTCCGAAGTCGAAATCGTCGCGGATGGAGCCTGGCTGGTAGTCGATGACGGGATGCGCCACACGCGTTCTGACGGACTTGCCGTCACGCTCCTCGCGGTGCTCTTCATAGCGGTCGCCATAGACCAGGGCGGCATCCGTGTCGGAAGCCACGCGCACCATGCGCACGGTGGTGTAGAGGCCCAGCAGCAAAGGGGTGTCCTTGGTGTAGAGCAACACGAAGTCTGCCGTCACCTGGCGTTCTATCTCCCGGATGGTGGCCTCCGACTGCACGCGGTCGATGACCACAAACGAGCAGTTGGCCGGTGCCTCGTTCTGGGCAGCCATCTCGCTGCTCACCATCAGAAATATATGATGTATCATTCGCGCGCCCCGCATCTGCTGGATGGTGGATTCCATCTCCGCAAGATCCTTGCAGGGCAGAAAACAGTCAATCTTTTCTCTCATAGCTTTTTCTGGAATATGTTCGCAAAGATACAACAAAATTTTGATTCATCGCAACGATTGCAAATATATTTGACTCGCCGAGGGAAAGATTTTCGGCAAAAAGGCTTGTCGCAAAGAAAGACAAGGCGCGGTCCCACGGAAATGTTTGTAAACATTTTATCCCTGTTTAGGCTCCAAAACTCGCGCAGAATCCAGCCATCGGGAAATCGGAGCGGAATATCCGATTTCTGGTCGTTTTTGCAACTGTTTAATAATCAGCCGCTTAAGTTTTCAAGGCTTTCGTGCAAAGCCTGAATGTTCCGTTTCCCCCCATTGGAAGCATCGTTTCCAGCCTTTGGATGACGGGTTCCCGCCCATCAGAAGCAGGTCTTCTGATGATACTTTGAAGGTCAAAACATCATCCGTTGGCCTTCAAAGTATCATCCGCTGCCCCTCAAACCATCATCCGATGCCTTTCAGCCACTCATACACGGGCTGGATTGGGGAAACGCGCTGTCAGCTTTTTTCATCACCTTATATATAAAAAGAACCACAGGCGGGTACGAAATCTCAATAAAATTGTGTAACTTTGCACCCATGAACGAGAAGAAACCACTCTTGGGAATGACTCCCGACGAACTGCGCGACGTGGCCGTGAGCCTCGGAATGCCTGCCTTTACAGGCAAGCAGATGGCTCAATGGATCTATCAGCGGCGCGTCAGGAGCGTTGAGGAGATGACCAATCTCTCCAAGGCGAACCGCGAGAGACTGGCCGCCGCGTACTGCGTGGGCGCCATGGAGCCCATCGACTGTCAGCGCTCCGTGGACGGTACCATCAAGTACCTCTTCCCCGTCAGCTGCGGCCCCGTTTGTTGCGACTCAGTCGCAACGAGCCCAAACCGCTTCGTGGAGACCGTCTTCATACCCGACGGCGAGCGGGCTACGCTCTGCGTTTCCTCGCAAGTGGGTTGCAAGATGAACTGCCTCTTCTGCCAGACCGGCAAGCAGGGATTCGAGGGAAACCTCACTGCCGCCGACATTCTGAACCAGATTTACGCTTTGCCGGAGGCCGAACAGCTCACCAACATCGTCTTCATGGGACAAGGCGAACCGATGGACAACCTCGATGCCGTGCTCCGTGCCACGGAAATCCTGACCGCCCCCTGGGGCTGGGCATGGAGCCCGAAGCGCATCACGGTGAGCTCCGTGGGCATTCCGCGGAAGCTGGAACGCTTTCTCAAGGAGAGCGAATGCCATGTGGCCATCTCGCTCCACTCCCCACTCCACGAACAGCGCGCCCAGCTGATGCCTGCCGAAAAAGCCATGCCCGCCGAGGAAATCATCAAGCTGCTGGCTGCTCAGGATTTCACCCACCAGCGCCGCATCTCGTTTGAATACATCATGTTTGGCGGCCTTAACGACTCCATCCAGCATGCCAAGGCCATCATCCGGCTACTGCAACCGATGGACAAAGCCGTCGGCGGCAAGTGGGACTCTCAGTTGCGAGTGAACCTCATCCGCTTCCATCAGATTCCCGACGTGGACCTGCCCGCTGCCGACGAAGGGCGCATGGAGCAGTTCCGCGACTACCTCTGCCAGCACGGCATTACCACCACCATCCGCGCCTCTCGCGGACAAGACATCTATGCCGCCTGCGGACTGCTCACGACCGACAAGAAAAAAGCCCTCGCCAAAGGTAGAAAATCCGGCAACCGCAAGTCATGAAGAGATGGGGGCGTTTCATCCTGCTGGCCGTCCTGCTCATCATCGTGCTGGCATTTTACCTGACGCTTTCCGGCAAACATTCGCCCGAACGCCAGGCAACTGGCGACACCGCCGCCGGAACCACCGCCGAGATTGCCCAAGCCCTAAAGCCAATGGGCTGCACGCTGACCATCCCCGAGGGAATGACCCTCAGCCGCAAGGCCAAGGACTTCCTGTGGTTCACCGACAACGGCGCCAGCATCATGCGCAACATCTGCCTCTACAGCTATCCCGCCGAGACCCTGGATACCGCCCTCGTCATCCAGAAGCGCGACAGCGTGATGCGGCAGAACATACCAGGCGAAGAGCCGCAGATGTACATGAAGACCGAGGCGGGTCTCCCCGTCGGCTATCAATGGAGCGCCGGTGGCATACTCCGCACCAGCGGCTGGTGGGAAATGGAGGGCGACATGATGGGCGGTCCCTTCGTCAGCCATAGCCGTCTCGACAAGAAGCGAGGCCGCATCCTGGTGGCAGAGGCCTTCCTCTATGCCCCCGACCGCGACAAGGAGCTTCCTCTCCAGCGACTCGAAGAGGCCCTGCAAACCCTAAGGCTGGAATAGCCCCGTCAGTCCCATCATTCCCATGACTCCCATAAACCCCATAAAACCCCAAATAAACCCCAACAATGGACAACAAAATGATTCGCGTGGCCATCACGCACGGCGACACAAACGGTGTCGGATACGAACTGATTTTTAGAACTTTTGAAGCGCAGGAGATGCTGGAGCTATGCACGCCCGTCATCTACGGCTCGCCGAAAGCGGCTGCCTTCCATCGCAACGCCTTGCAGATGCAGGTGTCATACACCAACATCGGCAACGTGACCGAAGCCAAGGACGGACGGCTCAACATGCTGGCTGCCTTCCCCGAGGAAGTGAAAGTGGAACTCGGAACGCCTACGGAGCAATCCGACGCAGCAGCCCTGAAGGCCCTCGTCAAAGCCCGCGAGGACTACAGCCAGAAAGCCTTCGACGTGCTCGTCACGGCTCCCACCGTAGAAAGAGACACCACCGCTCCCCTGCCGATGCTCATCAACGAACAGCTCCGCATGGCACTGGCCACCACCGGACTGCCCCTGAAGGATGTGCCCAAGGCTATCACGCAGGAACTCATCGAAGAGAAAGCGCTGCTGCTCCACCAGACGCTCCGCCGCGACTTCCGTATCTCGAAGCCGCGCATCGCCATCCTGGCCCTTAATCCGCAGCCCGGAGATGAAGAAAAGCAACTCATCCAGCCAGCCATCGAACAACTGCAGGAGAAGAAGGTGAACATCTTCGGCCCCTATGCCGCCGATGCCTTCTTCGGCGAAGGCAGGTTCGACGCCTTCGATGCCGTGCTGGCACTCTATGACGATCAGGCCATCGCGCCCTTCAAGGCACTCGATCTTGGCGACGGCGTGAGCTATGCAGGCGGACAGGAACTCGTGCAGACCGCTCCCCTGACAGGCGTCAGCTTCAACATTGCCGGCAAGGGAATGGCCGATGAGAATTCGATGCGCCACGCCATCTACCTGGCCATCGACATCTGCCGCAACCGCGCCAACTACGACGAACCGCTGAAGAACCCGCTCAAGAAGCTCTATCACGAGAAGCGGGATGATAGCGAGAAGGTGCGTTTCAACATTCCGAAAGCCAAGGACCACAACGAGAAGAAAAGCGAGAAAAGCGCTGAATAACCAACAAGGAGACGAATGAAAAAGAAGTATCAGAACGGATTCTTCATCTTCGGTATCGTGGTGCTCATCATCATGGTGACGCAACTCGACTTCCAGCAGGTGTGGGAAGGATTGCAGCGGGCCGGCTACTGGTTCTTTGCGGTCATTATCCTTTGGGCCTTCCTCTATCTGTTCAACACGGCTGCCTGGTATATCATCATCCGGAGCGGCGAAGAGAAAGCACCCGCCCGCCAAGCTGCTGAATCCACGGGGAATGGCAGTTCCACGCCCTCTCCCGTCAAATTCTTTTGGCTCTACAAGGTCACCGTCTCGGGATTTGCCCTCAACTACGCCACCCCCGGCGGACTGATGGGCGGCGAGCCCTACCGCATCATGGAACTCACGCCGAAGATAGGCGCTGCACGCGCCTCATCGTCGGTCATCCTCTATGCGATGACCCACATCTTCAGCCATTTCTGGTTCTGGCTCGTATCTGTTTTGCTCTATGCCCTCACACGCCCGATCAACCTGCCCGTAGGCATCATGCTCTGTGCCGTCCTTGTGTTCTGTGCACTCGGCATCTGGTTTTTTATCGTCGGTTACCGCAAGGGATTGGCCTTCCGCATGATGAACGTGCTGAGCCATATTCCGGGGGCCAGGAACTGGGCAAAGGATTTCATCAGCGAGCACCGTGAACAGCTCGACACCATCGACCGCCAGATTGCCGCCCTTCACAAGCAGAATCCGCGCACGTTCTTCATGGCCGTGCTGCTGGAGTTGGCTTGCCGCATCCTGTCGTCGGCGGAAATCATGTTCTGCCTCCTGGTGTTGATGCCCAGCGTGAACTTCATCGACTGCATCCTCATATTGGCCTTCACGTCGCTCTTTGCCAACCTGCTTTTCTTCATTCCGCTCCAGTTGGGAGGACGCGAAGGTGGTTTCCTGATGTCAACCGCAGGACTCCAGATGACGGCTTCTGCCGGTATCTTCGTCGGTCTCATTGTTCGTCTGCGCGAACTGATATGGGTGGCTATAGGCCTCGTTTTCATTAAAATCAATAAAAAATCTGCCAGAATTGCAGAGAATTGAAAAAAAAACTGTAATTTTGTCACCCAATTATGAATACGACTGAACTGCAACGAATTAAACAGCGATATAACATCGTGGGCAACTGCGATGCACTGAACAGGGCCTTGGACGTCTCCCTTCAGGTGGCTCCCACCGACCTCAGTGTGCTCATCGTCGGCGAGAGCGGCGTGGGAAAGGAAATCATACCACGCGTCATACACGACAATTCGCCCCGCCGCCGCGAGAAGTATTTCGCCATCAACTGCGGTTCTATACCCGAAGGCACCATCGACAGCGAGCTATTCGGTCATGAGAAGGGTTCCTTTACGGGTGCAATCGGTGAAAGCGAAGGCTATTTCGGCGTGGCCAACAAAGGCACCATCTTCCTCGACGAGGTAGGCGAACTGCCGCTTGCCACCCAGGCTCGACTGCTGCGCGTGCTCGAAACCGGTGAGTATATCCGCGTGGGCGGCACCAAGGTGATGAAGACCGACGTGCGTATCGTGGCTGCCACCAACGTGAACATGCAGAAAGCTATCAGCGAGGGACGGTTCCGCGAAGATCTCTATTATCGTCTGAACACCATCCCCGTACAGATGCCTCCACTCCGCGAACGCGGCGAAGACATCATCTTGCTGTTCAGGCTCTTTGCCCTGCAGATGGCAGAAAAATACCGGCTGCCCAAGATTACGCTAACAGAAGATGCCAAGCGCGTCTTGATGAAATACAAATGGCCGGGCAATGTGCGCCAGTTGAAGAACATCACCGAGCAGATGTCGGTCCTCTCCCAACAGCGCGAAATCGATGCCGAAGCCTTGCTCCAATTTATCCCGCAGGATCCTGAGAGCACGATGCTGGCCACTATTCATAACACGGCGGGCGAGCATTCCTATGAGAACGAGCGAGAAATGCTCTTCAAGGTAATCTACGACACCCGCAACAGCCTCAACGACATGCGGCGTGAAATCGGAGCACTCCGCAAGCAACTGGACGACGCCAACGAGCTCAACAGCAGCATCATTGCCCGCTCCGCCCAGCAATCCATGCCTACGGTCTATGGCAACACAGGCGATGAAAGCGTTTCCACCGTTGCCTCCATGGGCATTCAGGACGCCGTTGCTGAGAAAATCAAAGAGCCCGAGACGCTGAACCTGGAGGATCTGGGCCGGCAAATGATTGAAAAGGCACTCGAACGTAATGGCGGTAACCGGAAGAAAGCCGCCCAGGAACTGGGCATCTCCGACCGCACACTCTATAGAAGAATCAAACAGTATGGACTCGATTAAGAAAAAAACTGGTGTTATTGCCGCGGTGGTAGTCATGCTCACCGCCCTCACGGCCTGCTCCCTCAACTTCGGATTGTTTGAGGCAGGCTATCGGTTCAATGGCTCCAACATCGACTACACCAAGACGAAGACCATACAGATAGCCGAGTTTCCCAACCGCGCCCCCTTTGTATGGGCTCCCATGGCTGGCATCTTCAACGACGAACTGAAAGACAAGTTTGCCCGGCAGACCAAGCTCCAGCAGGTAAGACGCAACGGCGACCTCGTCATAGAAGGCGAAATCACGCAATATCAGCAACGCAACAAGGCCGTCTCGGCTGAAGGAAGTTCATCGATGGTGGAACTGACGATGACCGTCAACGTGCGGTTCACCAACAAAGCGAAGCACGAAGAAGACTTCGAAAGCCAGTTCTCGGCATCCAGAAGCTACGACTCCCGACAGAGTCTGAACTCCGTACAGGAAGAATTGGTCAATCAGATGACCGAGGATCTCGTTGACCAGATATTCAATGCCACCGTCGCTACCTGGTAAGAAGACAAACAACCCGAAGCCATCCGGCAAAAGAACAGCATAACAGCGGCCCGCCGCCACAACGACAATAGAATATGGATCTACAGAACCTGATACAACATCCCGAACAGATGGACAAGGAAACGCTCTACGACCTGCGTTCCCTCCTGGCTCTGTATCCCTATTTCCAGACGGCACGGCTCCTGCTCCTGCAGAACCTCTATCTGCTCCACGACCCCACTTTCGATGAAGAACTCCGCCGCGCTGCCATCTATATCGGAGACCGTCGCGTCATCTTCAATCTGGTAGAAGCCGCCCACTACCGTCTGCGCAATAACAACCAGAAGCCTCAGAAACCAAAGGCCAAGTCGAAAGAAGAAGAAGGTTCACGAACGGTTACCCTCATCGACCAGTTCCTCGATACCATCCCCGTGGATGATTCTGACAGCAAGAAAAAGAGAAGGCCCACACCAGCCGACGCGGCAGTTGACTACGTCTCCTACCTGCTCGAAACCGAGGGCGAGGAAGATGCATTCAAGGAAGACGAGCAGCCGCAGATGAAAGGCCAGAATTTGATTGATAATTTCATAAACAACGAAGGCGGAAATTTCGAGCTCAAAGAAGTTCCTGAATTTTTACCTCTTCTTGACGAAAATGACAAAAATGAAGAAAATAGCACCGACGAAGGCTATTTTACCGAAACTTTGGCACGAATTTACATCAAACAAGGCAGATATTCCAAGGCTTTGGAAATTATTAAGCGTTTAAATTTGAATTATCCAAAAAAAAATGTTTACTTTGCAGACCAAATTCGGTTTTTAGAGAAATTGATTATAAATAACAATAAAAAATAAGTAAAGAAATGTACACATTTTTCGTAATTCTTATCGTGATTGCAGCACTGCTGATGATTGGCATTGTGCTCATCCAGGAGTCTAAGGGTGGCGGTCTGTCATCCAACTTCTCATCTTCTAATCAGATTATGGGTGTCCGCAAGACCACCGACTTCATCGAGAAGGCCACATGGGGACTTGCAGCAGCTATGGTTGTGCTCAGCGTGGTTTGCGCCCATGTCGCTCCAACAGCCAGCACCTCACAGAGTGTCCTTGAGAACGTAGCCACCGAACAGCAGCAGACCAACCCCAACACCCTGCCTGGTTTCGGAGCCAGCCAGAGTGGCGACCAGAAAGCCGCTCCTGCCAAAGAAGCTGCTCCCGCAGAGAAAGCACCTACTGCTCCTAAGGCACCTGCTGCTCCCGCAAAATAAGAAAAACAACTTTCCAAGAAAAAAATCACGGCAATTATTTGGCTATCTCAAATAATTGCCGTATCTTTGCACCCGCAAAACCAACATGGTGCCCGTAGTTCAGTTGGTTAGAGCGTCAGATTGTGGTTCTGAATGTCGACGGTTCGAGTCCGTCCGGGCACCCTTCAAAGCAAATCCCTGCAAGTCAAGCATTTGCAGGGATTTTCAATTCCCACAATTCCAAATTTTGATGGAACATTGATGGAACATTTTTAAGTTGTTCCATCAATGCAATAGGGCTTGAGTTCACAAAGAGCCATAATAATCCAATCACATTCATCCCTTTATGATTGGTAGAATCAGTTGTTGTCATTGGTATTTATTATTAATGACCCATTTGCCTTCCTTGCGTCCACCTTCACGAGTGAGAACACCCAATTTCTTCAGTTTGGCAATATCCCTTTCGATGGTTCTCTCATTGACACCTTCCTTTTCCGACATCTTTTCCGACATCTTTTCCGACATCTTTTCCGAAATTGTCTTTGCAGATAAGAAAGGATTAGCAATTATCATTTCAACTATCACTTTCTGTCTGTCAGTTAGTTCTTTTAGGCCGTCTTTGAGGCCATCTTTTGGGTCATGATTATCTTTACTGGCTATGTCAGCAATGATATTGCCAGCAGCCTCATGGCAGGGGATGGTGATGCGGAAGAAGGTGCGCTCTTCATCTGTGACTACGATAGCACGAGGCGATCCATTGGCCTTCAGCACATTCTGGATGGTGGGAATACCAGTGCTTCGTCCTTCGGTCAACTCCAATTCCTTCAGATATTCGCCCAAACGACGGTTACGATAACGTTTAGAGATAAGCAGTTCACCGCGACTGATATCAGCAGCAGGGATGCTGCGGTCTGGTCCACCAACGTTCTGAATGGTAATACTCTTCGGTTCAACAGTGATTACAACAGGCTCCCACTCCCGATAATCGCGATGATAAAGCGAGTTCGTAATACTTTCTTCTAATGCTTGGTAAGGATAGGTATAGAACTTGATACTATGGTTGTCATTCTTGGGTTTAATGATGGATTGCATCACCACCATGCGATTCAGATACTCCAGCGTCCGCTCAATGATCTGTGTTACGGAACCTGTGATAACAGGAGCCTCGTAGAGATTATTGGGATTCACCAATCGTCCTTCTGGGAAGAAGACCACTTCTACTTGTGTACGTTTGAAGAACTTACTTGGGTTTTCGCAGAACATCATAGCGGCAACATTCCTCAGCGAACGGTTCTCTGATGGCCCAACATACAAGTCCATCTGTTCCAAAATCTCTTCCAATGGCCGCTGATATAGTTCATTGGCCAGTTTGCTGCCAACCTTCACCAGGTATTCGCGAAGCAGCAACGTTGATATATCTTCCACTTTGATGTCGGGATTACCCCTTTCATCAAACGGCACGCGACTTGCCAACTCCCGCAGTTCGTCCAGCACCTCACCCTTGGCAATGATGCTACTCGTACCGCTACGAATATAGAAGTACTCCTTACTACCATTCTTCGCTGTCACATTCTCAGGTACAGAATATGGCCTATTGATGCCAGCAGGACACCAAATAACAAGTACCTGTTTTCCATCCACCTCTTCAACGCTCGTTCTGGGCAAATAATACGGTGACATCTTATTGTTATAGCCAACCATCTCCTGAAGGATACCGTCAATCTTCTCAACGGGCACACCTTCCACAGGACGGATAGCCATACCCGTATCGTCATCAGTGTCAACACCTACCACTATATATCCACCGCCAAGATCATCGAAATCATTAGCGAAAGCACATACACTATGGTATATGCTTGCCGGATTCCAACCCTTCTTGAACTCAATCCTATTGGACTCTATCTTCTGCTTGTTCAACAGGTCTTCTATGTTTATTGCCAGTGCCATATTCCTATTTTGTTTGCAAAGTTACTCATTTTTTCCTATTACTATTTATTCTTTTACGTTTCAACGCTGTTAAAACCTTCTTTTTCATCTTTTTCTATTGGCTTTACCAAGCTTAGAATCAAAAAAGCATGGAATACTCTGTCTGCCATATCTGCATTAAAAGCATCCGCTCCCAATAGACCATGACTGACTAAGTTGCGCCAATTTCCCGCACTGCTATCTGTGAATAGGACTTTGTAATATGTTACAATGTCTTCGCCAAGTGCTTTTTTGACACAGTCTTGGTCTAATAATCCTTCAAGTGATTTGTATTCGTTTCCTGCTTCGGGATTACTCTTAGGCCGTAAGATTTCACCACCTGTTGTTACGCATACATTTCTAATAACGGATTCAAATTGTGGAATCAACAGATGACACGCAACAAGATAATCCTCTTGGAAAAATGCTTCAAATCCACGTTCAAGAATATTTCTCTGCTCATTAAGAATTACAAGAGAGTCTTTAAACATGCTATTCATTACATAGTCTGTTGTTAGCAGACCACATTCTTTTAATTTTTGTATATGCTGATGTAAGAAACTATTAACCATTCGCAATCTATTGTATATTCCATATATTAATTTCTGATATTCTGAATTATGTCCAACTCCTAAATAAGAAATTGGAATCCCTTTCGAATTTATGGTAGTTGTACGCATCATATCAAAAAAAGGAGCTTCTTCTTTCTCTTTTTCTTGTATTGCCCTCTCATTATCTATCCGTGGTAAATATTCCAAAAGGAATTTAAGTCCTTGTTCTTCAGGTGTCCCCGATAGCATCCTGTTCCAATGCTGTTCAATTAATGCATTGTCAATGGGTATAGAGATTGAGATAGGGCTTAAATCTTTAAGTGCTGCCTCTCCCAATTGCCTAATTTCTGCAAAAAGATAATTCGCTTCTTTATATAGGTGATACTTCCGATATAACCTTTGCATAATCTCTATCATTCCTTGTGCCCACATTCCACCTCGTAGTTTGAATGATTTTCTAAATGCATTCATCGTTCTATCAAGTAATGGCTTAATATCTCCTACATAACCAGTTAATTTGTAATATTCAGCTAATAATTCTGCTTGGTCTTGCATATGGTGTCCATGTATATCAGTTTGTGCACCTTCAGCCATTGCAAGTTTCTCAAAACGATCAAATCTTTCTATGTGAGCTTGAAGAATATCATTTTCATATTTACTAAAACAATCCCTGTGTTTTAATAGAGCCTCAAAAGTTCGTGCCCATAACCCCGGCTTATCATCATCAGTGGCATATTTTTTATCGAGAGTTAGAAAGGCTTCTACAGATCTTTCAATTAGAGATTTGTCGTTTATTGTTACTGATAGGTCTAATGCGTGTTTTGTATAATAATAGCAGGAGAGTGCATGCTCAGGATAATCTCCTTCTACAGTCTCTAATATTGAAATGATATTCCCCTTCCAATTTTTTTGAAAGTCTGGTTGCTTACCAGTAACAAACTTCTTGAAATCTAAGACAAGACCTGTATATCGCATTTTGAGCAATGGATTAACAACTATATTGGCTCTGTCTTCCCAATAAGAAATTGCATCTGCAGATATTTGCGACCTGTCAGGTGTATATATATCCTCACCAGTATCTTTTCTTTTCCAAGTTATTTTAGGACCATAAAATGTTCCCCAATATTTCTCTGCATTTTCGGAAAAACTAAAAGCAAGTATTTCATATTGTGCATCACGTGAATTTCTTATGTCCTCTGGTAACTCATTAATTGCTTCCACTACTTCATAATCATAGAATCCCTTTCGTTCTGTTGAGTCAAACGAAAGGAGAGTTTCATTTAATGTATGGAATTTCTTTTGATTCATTTATTGGAGTCACCAGTGGGCAAAATAATGATTACTGACAATTCATTGCTAATATAACAGCCTCTTTTATACTTAATTGCTTATAATGTAGTTCGTAGTATTCTGACTGGATTTCTATGATGATGCGGTTCAGCCACTTTTCTGTAGTTGTGTATTGGGAGAGTAGATTACAAACTTTATTCATATTATCCTCAGAACTCATTGCGATATTTTTCATCGCTTTGACAATAACCCCAGACCAATTTGTGTATTTCTCTTCCATTCCGAATGCTATCTTCAGTAATTCTTCCAACCGAGGAAGATACTTGACGTCTTTATATCCAAGTACCGGAGCAGAACTAAAAGTACCAAAATACAGACAGTCCTTTTTCATAATATCTAGCGTTTCATTTAGCGCAGAGTCTACACCAAACGCTAAACGGTATCTTAAAATAGTTTCTTTATGTTTTTCTTCAAGCAGATCCTTGTCTTTTTCTATCATTTGCATAACCCAATGATGATACCATTCTTCTTTGTATAATTGTCCCAAAATAACCAATTTCAAATCAGCATTGGCAATGTTATATATGCATTTCAAACTTTCAAAGCCAGGTCTTCCTAATTTGGAAAATTTTTCGGAAATCTGATAAGAATAAGGGAATCCGTCTTTTAGCATAAGTTTCATAATATCACTATATGAACTCTTCTCACGCTTATCTATTAAATATTTGGCCAACACAAAAATATCTTCTGCATGGTCTTTTTCATATTTCTTTATGTTTCTTTTCGCGATTTCTATAAGTGTTTTTTCTTCTATATATTGAACTGCATACCATAAAAAACAACCATCATCACCAATGAATGAGTGCTTTGTTTTTTTACACGCAGCATATTTAATGTGCCTTTTTATGAGGGATTCTCTTAACAAAACATCCAAATCCATAGCAAGCTGAAGATATTTGCGAATTTCTGCCGAATCAATATCATTCTTGCTTAATTGTTTGTTTAACAAAATACGAATGCATTCTTTCTGTGTTTTTGATAGAATGTTTATATCGTCTGGATGGAGGCTACTTAACAGAAATTCTGTATAAACATCCTTATCCAGAACATCTCTTTTTACCTTGTTTAAATCATATTTTTCTGATTTCCAATTATATGACATTTGCATGAACCTTGCAACATCATTCGACCATTGAAATTCATCATCTTCTTTTATCTTTTGTCGCAAATCCTTTCTATTATTAGGTGTATATTTTTCTATTATTGACAGTATCGTTTTCTTGAATTTATTATGATTAAAAAGAATTCGCAATTCTTTTGTTCTCTGTTCGATCAAGGAGGGATAAGCCTTAAATCTCGGGAAGGTGCTTTTTATGAATGCTTGAACAGTATTATCCCATTCTACAAAAATATGGGAAACAAGCCATAAAGCGAGGTTGTAGTCATTTGGGTTTTGCGAATCAAATTCCTGAAAGACTTTTATTGCATCTTCAGGTACAATATATAGTCCGATAGTGGCCTGAAGACGTTCTAAATCCTCGTGCGAAATCTCCTTATAATTAGCTCTTATCAACTTTATTCTTGCAACAATATCTATTTGCTCTCTATATTGTTGCATGAAATTACGAAATAGAACAAATAGTCCTTGTATGCGTTTAAAAGAATATCGGTTTTCATCATATATCAGATACCAGCATTGTTCAATATCACATAGCAGATTGTTGTGATTTTGAACAATTTCATTACTGTTGTGTAGCAAAGACTCTACGATATCATTGATATGGTCATTATCATGGTATATTTCCTCCTTGCTAAACGAAGATAAAAATTTCCATATTTTTGTAAGCCCGTGATAGCTTTTGATACCTTTTATAGCGTCATATACCTCCTCTCTACTTACTGCATGAGACATTCCATCTATCCTATAATCATGCACGTTCGTTTCTTGGTCAATAATAAAGTCAATATAGTTATCGCTCGTATTCGTTGAAACAATTAATTTGAAGATAGTCCTTATTCTCCGCTTATCTATAGAATGTACATTTAATCCTTTCAGTTTGTTAATGATTCGTTCTTTTCTAAAATACTTGTTTTCGAAAGGTTCATATATAGCATATGTGTCTCGACTGTCATCATTCCCTAATTGTTTTATCTTGGAAAAAACCACATGTTCAATTTTTTTATCTAATCCAATTAAAGACAGCGCATCAAAATCAATATATTGTACAACCTGTTCCAATAAATATGTATATGGATTGATAGCATTAACGTTTTCTAATTCTGACAACAGATATTGAGCCGCATCTGGATTGTCACACAGATGAGCCAATCCTACATAAGTTGCATAATAGTCAGAAGGATATATTCCTTTCGACTTATAACTCTTTAAAACACTTTTCAGAACATCACATTTTATATTATCAGAAATAGAAGTGGGATCAATATCTGTCAAGATTTCAACCTCATTCTCCATCAGGAAGTATAACAGCCGTTGAAAACGCTCATCTGTAATATCCATTGAAGAAAGTAGAAACATGACAACATTATACCAATTTTTCCTCACCTTTTGAATTTTACCTTGATCATAGCATATCAGCTGGAGAATTCTATCATAATCGCATTTCAACAAATATCTTGTAACAAAATATTCTTTTATTCCATTATGAGTAAATGAGTAATCATCACCTTCTCTTTTTAGCACTGTATATCTAAGACAGGCAGCCATATCACTTTTAGTTAAACCAAGATATTTTGTCATATCTTGTCCCTTGATTGATTGTTCTTCCGAAAATTGCAATATCAGTGCTATGCATTCTAATTTCTTTTCAATATCGTACTTGTCAATGTTAACAACCCCCTCCTTCTTATCAACATCATAACTCTTTTGAACTATAAAATCATATATATCTACGATTTTGGAAGTTAAACCATCATTTATATTGTAGTAATCAACCAGATTAACTAAGAAAAACGGGGTAAAGAGTAAATGTTCGATACCTTTCAGGTTGGCTTGTTGGAGAAAATCATTTCCATCTCTTAAGTGATGGTTTGCATAATTACTAATGTCTGTTTCAGAGAGACTTCTTAAATCAATCCTTGTAAATTCATTCAAATCTTCCTTTTCTTCATAATTTTTCCTGAAGGTTATAACAAATTTAGCTAATGGATTAGACCTTACAAAATCATGTATCTTTTCTATCAATGTACTTCTTTTGCTATCGGCTACCTCATCAAGCGCATCAATTAAGTAAACTGCATCTTGCTCATAGCAAGAAAGACATGTTTTCAAAAAGTATTCACCTTCATAGTTGTTGTAGTCACTTGCTTTAATATACGTTACGCCATAATTACCTTCGGATATTAAGTCATTTGCAAGTTTACGCAATTCTGTTGTTTTACCATTTTGAGCAGGGCTATAGATGACAAAACAATTTGTAATGACGCCAGGAATTCTACCACAGACGAAATCTGCCAAGCTACCAGATTCATATCTGTATGGATGAAGGATTCGTTCTAAGAAATCATCGGTTTCATTATTATAGGAGTAACTAAAGGACCTTGGTATATAATAATCTGGTAAGTTGAAAGGCAGTTTCGGACATTGCTGCCTTGTTAATTTGCAAATATCCAGTTCTTCCCACGATTTTGTACCTAACCATAAACATAAAATATCATATAATGCAATTTGCTTTTGAACATCAAGTGCTGATGTCTCTGCAACGATTCTTTTTCCATCATAGATGTCATTACCTTGGCTGAAAACAAAAGACAATTCTTCTTTAAGTTTGCATTTGCGTAAATAATTCGCATCTTGTTTGAGCGCAATAAAAAGCAAATGATACCCATGAAGGTTCTTGTTGTCCTGAATATTCTCAAGTGTTTCCTTTAATTTCGTATTGGTTGTCTCTGAACTAACTTGGCAAATTATCTTTTGCTCAGCATCAATAAGGTCAATACCTGGGTAGTTTGATTTTCTTGATTTTACATTCGCATTAATAAAATGGTAGCCATACATCGCATTAAACAATTGCAGCATCAGATTCTCTGCAAATATGTTTTTGTCATGCAAACCTGAATGATTAAGCAGTTCTATTTCGAGATAGATTCTACTTAATAAAGATGATATGTTCTTTGTTATCTGTTCTGAATTCATATAAATTATTTATTCAATGATATCAATAGATTCCTAATTGTTTTATTCAGATTGTCATTTTTCTATCCATAATCATGGAACTTTATTTCATTTTGTCATAATGCTAAATAATTTCAAGTATAAGTTAACTCTTTACTCTTTAGTTTGGAGCATTATTTTTTGAACTAGCTTCTTGCAATTGTTCTTCCGTTACACGTTCTGTGTCATAACACACAATTTGATGATTCTTATCATATACAATTCCATGGTGTTGATAATATCTCTTACCTATACGGATTAATTTTCGAATAGCGGCTCTAACGATGTCTTTTGTAAGAGACATTTCTTCTGCTACTTTGCAATGGATCGCTATTGGCCAAGGTTGTTGTGGTAAATGCTTATCAATGTCATCAAGCAATTCGTCAGAAATATAAATCTCCTTTGGAGGTGTTTTTTCTGGTCCTGTTATGAAAATATTTCTACGTTTTTCTATGCTTACATAGTCAGATATCCCATATCGATCCCCTGCTTCTTTTAATAAATGTAAGACGTAATTTCTTTGTATCAATTTTGACCTAACATATCGAGTGTTCACAAATCGGCACATTTCCAGAATTATCTCTTCTGTATAGTTCGAAGCATTCACTTGTTGTAAATCTTTTGATGTAAAATTGAAGCTACCTAAAACACGACTTACAGAAAGAAATGCCGTTAACATCCTTGCTCTTTTAAGCATTTTTGAGGTACTTAAACTAATTTCCTTTGAAAAGTATAGTGACAAAGCACTATCTGTTTTTTTTAAGACATAAGCAATCGTAGGCCAAATTAACAAAGAATCTGTTGAATTATATATTAAATCATACATCTTCTCGTCCTTAAAATACTTTTGTTTGAAACTTGCAGCTTTCTCTGGAACCTTTAAGATTAAGCATACGTACCCAGCAGCAAGATACATCATATCAACAATCTTATTTGTTTCTATTTCTTGATTTGCATAGCAATTCTTTCTACGTTCATAATAATAACCATGTTGTTTCAAT
>OMWC01000020.1 GCA_900314655.1 uncultured Prevotellaceae bacterium
TGGGGCATCTTGATGGATTGAATATGAACGGTGACACTTCCGGACTGCCTTCTCCAATAATAGCAGTGGTCCGCTGAGCCATAGCGACTGCACGTGTATAATCCTTAGTCAGATAGAAACCACGACCAAAGTCCTTGAAGTCCTTGCTCTTTGACAAGTCTATTCTGGTAATCAGTTGGTTACTGCCGTGATAGAGAATCATAGACGACCACCGTTATTTGCACATACACGTGAGACATCATTGACAATCTCATGATTGCTGAGGGTCTTCTCAATGTCTTGGTATTGGCGCATGAAGTCCATCCCCTTGAAAGTCACGATATAGTTGTAAGCCTTAGTGAGAGGAATCTTCTTCTCATAGGCAAAGTTGTTGATAACAGAAACAATAAATTCGCTTTCCTCTTGGTTAAAGCCAGCTTTGTCAACAACGTTAATCTGCAATGCCGACCCCATCTTGCCAAGAATGAAAGATGCCACCTCTGGCGTTATCGGTGCTCCATGCTCAATCTTTGACACACGAGACTCCTTCAAACCTATCAGCTTACCAAGCTGGGTTTGCGTAAGGCCTTTCCTCTTTCGCTCCTCGCGTATAATCATTCCTAAGCTCTTGTTCTCCATATCTAACTATCTATTGTTGTTCACCGCAAAGATAAGCAAAACTTTCCAATTATGGAAAGTTACGGATAAAAAATGCACTTATAAAAAGTTAAAGACTAGAGTCTTTTTCTTAATATTTCATAACAAGAAGTGGAATAACTGCCTTAGCAGTAGTTTACCATAGTCTTTTTGGTCATGCATATTTTTGTATCATTTACCTCGTAACTATTTGAAAATCAAGCAACATTATATTTCCGCATGAACTTTTTATCGAAAGTTTCCCCCTTCTTATATTTTCCTTGCACACGTCCGTCAAGAATATACCTTGAAGGATGATATGTGTCTATTCCTTTTTTCGAGAAGAAGGTATGAGGAAAATCCTTGGCAGGGTCAGCAAGCAGTTTGTATATCATCTTCTTATAGGATGATGGAGTACTTTCGTCACTTTCTTTTATCATAGGCATATTCTTTGCGTTCATGATGCCCAAATAAGATTTACCATCTTTGAAAAGAATGATGGCTTTGTTGTCTCGCTCTTTGTTTTGGTCCCAGCCATCTCCTAACGAAGATACGCCAAAATTTAATTTGAATTTCTTTGTATCAGAAGGCTTCTTCGTCAGGAAATTGCGCACACGATTATAAACTATGACAACATTCTCCAGTTCGCCATAAAGAGGCAAGAAGTCATTATAGAAATCCTTATCTAAATCATGTTCTACAGAAACAATAAGCACAGAACATTTATGCAAGATTTCCATTACAGAATCAAGGAAGTTCTTAACGATTTCCGTGCCATCGGCATTGTTGAGGAAAAGTTGTTTGCTCTCTCCTTTGCACCATTCCATAAATTGTAGCCAGTTGCTGCCAACATTTTCTATAGTTTTTGGAAGCTCTGCAAAGAACATAGACAATGAATGGTCATTGTCGAGGGGTATTTCTGAAAGCGTATAAGCATCTTTCGACAGATAAGCGTTAATCTTCTTTTTATTCTTAGTTATCGATACATCCCCAAATCTTTTTATTGCCTCTTCAGAAAGTCTTTCTGTAATGACGTTCCATTTACTAAACAACTTTTGTGAAACGTCTGTCAAAGACTTGGCAGAAAGATATATGCCATCAGGATTGTAATTGCTGATATTACCTGATAATTTTGTCAATTCTTTAAGAACATCAACAGTCTTGCCATTATAGTCAAAGGCCGTGATGTGGGAATAGAACTGTTTTAATAGTTCTATCAATTGTTGCTCTGATTCTATCTGCTGTGGAATATAAGAAAGAGTGTCTCTGTCTGACAGAATCTGCTTAAAAAGCGGAATCATTGTGAGGGCTTTTTTCTTTGCTGCAAGCTCAGGATGTTGCTGGCGATACAAATTGGAAAACTCGTTGACGCCGCGATACTTTTGCTTGCCTTCTTCTGCTACTCCACCCAATACTTGATTAAAGAAATCTATTCCATCTTGTGTAAGAAGGGAGTTGTAAAAGTCAATCGAAAAAATATCCTCAATCATTACTCCTTCAAGGAATGGCTGTAATTCTGTTGCTGCCTGTTCTATGACTTCAGGGCAGTTCGCCTTAATACCTTCAAATACTTCTATGTCTGCCAAAAACTTTGGGAAATTGTCATGAACAAGTCTATAAGGTACACCAGTACTGATTGCTTCTGCACTATAGATATTATTGCGGTTCTCTTGAAAGCCTCTAAAATAAATAGAGAATCTATAGAAAGACTTTAATGCATCACTCTCGTAAATGTCAGGAAAAACATTATCAATAAGCTTCTGTGGTGTTGGGGCTGTTAGCTCCTTATAGTGCCGAAACTCCTTTATGGCTGCAGCAACCTGTTTCCGCATAAGAGTCTGTTCCTTCTCCAAGATGGCTTTATCTTCATCGCTCTTGCTCTTTTGGTATTTTTCCAAAGCCGACCTAAGTGGCATCCAATCAAAATGAGCACCTTTCAATGACTCACGAATACAGACTTTATGATATTCGTCAATCAATGTTTTTACTTTTGGATAGTCCTCTGCTTTTTGTTCATCACTTTCTAAGACTTTGTTCTTTTCTATCCATTCAAGCGTTTTGCCAACAGGTCTCAACTCAAAACGCAATGTTTTTGAGACTGGATATATACCGATGAATTGTTTTAGACTTTTCATTCAAATGATCTTTATTGTTTGGGCTGTAAAGTTAATAAAAAATCTTCGTCTCTCAGCGGTTTTCTGTATCGGTGATTGTTCCTCGTGACCTATGAGAATATCACTTGAATTATGTTGATTTGTTGTATTTGATGGCCAGCATCGTCAGGTCGTCACTTTGCTCGTTCCCGTTGACGAAGCGATTCTTGGCTTCTGCCATCATTCTGATGGTCTGTTCGGGTGCGGTCTTTCCTTCTTCGATGGCCTTGCGGATTACGTCATTCATCCGTTGTTTGCCAAACATTTCCTTTTCTGCATTCCGGGCCTCGGTCAGTCCGTCGGTATAGAGGAAGATGGAAGTCTGCGGGGGGAGCATGATCTGCTGCGATGTGTATTGCCATTCGGCCAGGAATCCCACGGGGATATTGGTGTCCACGGGGAGGAGCGTCAGTTCGTTACCGATAAGCAGCGGCGGACAATGGCCTGCGTTGCAATAGTGGAGACGGCCGGTGGAGAGGTCGAGTGCTCCCACAAAGAGCGTGACAAACATACACGACTCGTTCATCTCGGTCATCGCCTCGTTCAACTTCATGACGATATTGCTGGGATTGTCTTCATGGGCAGAAACCGTTCGGAAGAGGCTTCGCGTCACGGCCATCACCAACGAGGCGGGTACGCCCTTGCCACTTACGTCGCCGATGCAGAAGAACAGTTTCTCGTCGCGGATATAGAAGTCGTAGAGATCGCCTCCCACTTCCTTTGCCGGAACCAGCGAGCCGTAGATGTCCATGTCGTCACGGTCGGGGTAGGGTGGGAATATCTTGGGCAGCATCCCCATCTGTATGCCGTTGGCAATGCGCAGTTCGCTGCCTATGCGTTCCTTCTCGGCGTTCACGGCCTGCAGGCGCTTGAAGTTACGGATGGCGCGTGCGATGATGTAAGCCATCAGCGCCAGTCCGAAAAGCATCAGCAGGAGCAGGTTGAATCCCACTTGCCGCAATCCGTAGTAGATTTCTTTGTCAGAGCAGACCACGGCCATCGACCATCCTGTGGCTCCCTTGATGGGCGAGTAGAACACGTAGTTCTTCTCCCCATTGTCGTCGGTGACCGCCGTTTGTCCGCTTCGTCCGGCCAGCATCTCGCGGTTGATGCTTTGCATCGTGGTGTCTTTCATGCCTGCCGTGGCTTCCTGGATGTTCTGTCGCATCACCAAGCTTTCCACCGGACAAACCATCAACTGCCCCGTGCGCGATATCATCATGTTGTAGGAAGAAGGGTAGATATGCGAAGCGTTGATAAGCTGTTCAAGCCAGTCGAGCGAAACGTCGGCTCCCATGATGGCCACCACCTTACCTGTTTTGTCGCGTAGCGGATAAGCGTAGGTCGTCACCATGGCATGCGCCCCGTCGCTGTCCAGATAAGGCTCGCTCCAGTAAGGCTCTCCGCTCTTCATCGTCATGGTGTAGAAATCCATCTGCGTATAGTCGTGCGTCTCGCTTCCCAGCTGGCTCATCACGGCAGCCTTGCCTTTTTCTGCCTTCACATACGGTTCAAACCAGCGTCCCATCTTCGGATAGAAATTGGGCACGAACGAGATGCCTGTGCCCACAATCTGATCGTTCTGCTCAGCCAGACGCCTTGCCACGCTATACATCGAATCAGGCAAGGCCAGCATTTGCTCTGCTTCCCAGGCATGATTCTTCATGGCCACTTCCACGGCTGTCAGGATGTTCTGGATCTCAAGACCCTTCACCTTCAGTTCGCTCTTGGCCCTCTGTTCCACCTGTTCGCGGATGCCTTTCTTGGCATACCAGTATTGCACGGCCGACGTCAGTTCTATCAGTACGGCAGCCGTGACCAGCAGGGCCAGACTCGATTTGGTCTGCAACGATTTGATCCAATTCTTGAATTTGAAGTCTCCCATATTTTAAGGCGGCAATTAGCATCGGTAATTTGTCAGGGCAAAAATACGAAACTTTCACGAAACCTCCAAACTTTTCTTCAACAGGTTTTTAAAATAATTGACAAAATGTTTGGAAGTGTCGGAATTTTTGTTTACTTTTGGGGCATATTAAGACAATATAACAGTTTATTAACTCTTTAATACTTAAGACTATGGGATTTTTCAGTAAATTAATCGATGCCATCCGTGGTGGCAACAAGGAGGAACTCGAAAAGTTGAAGGACGAAGCTCTCGACAAGGTGAACGACGTGGCAAAGGATCTCGGCGAGAAGATAGATGATGCCAAGGACGCCATCAATGAGAAATACGGCGACGATATCAAGGCTGCCAAGGAGAAATTCAACGAGGTGACCGATGTTATCGGCGACAAGATTGACGATGCTAAGGAGGCTATCAACGAGAAATACGGCGACGACATCAAGGCCGCCAAGGAGAAGCTGAACGACGTGGCGAAGGATCTCGGTGAGAAACTTGATGATGCCAAAGATGCTATAGCAGAGAAGTTTGGCGATGCCAAGGAGAAGGCTGCCGAAGTTAAGGAAGAAGTATGCGAGACAGCTGCCGAAGTGAAGGAAGCCGCCGCAGAGAAAGTGGATGCCGCTTGTGATGCTGCTGCCGAAGTGAAGGATGCAGCCGCAGAGACGGTCGCAGAAGTGAAGGAAGAAATTACGGAATAAGAAAGAAGCCTAGAGCGTGGGCACCAGCTCCTGGAGCAGGCCCTCGCAGGCGTCTTCGATAAGATCGAGTGCAAACTCGAAATCCCTTTGTGAGCCGTAATAGGGGTCGGGCACCGTGGTCTGACCCTTATGGTTACGCAGGTAGTTGGCCAGGCAGATGAGTTGTGCCCTGGACTCCGGCTGCCTGTTTTTCATGCGCTGGAGTGTGGTCATGTTTTCGTTGTCCATACCTACGATATAGTCGAAACGCTCAAAGTCATATTCGCGGATTTGGCGGGCACGATGGTTGAAGTTGTAGCCGCGCAGGGCTCCGCATTGGCGCATGCGGCGGTCGGGCAATTGCCCCTCATGCCAGGAACCGATGCCGGCGGAGTCTATTTCGAAGAGATGTTCCACGTTGTGTACTTCCAGCAGGTGGCGCATCACGCCCTCTGCTGCCGGAGAGCGGCAGATGTTGCCGAGGCAGATAAAGAGTATTTTCTTCTTCATGGCTGCAAAGGTAATGAAAAATTTAGAATTAAGGATTTTGAATGAAGATTTATTCTCGCTTCGCTGTGATTCAGAATGAAGAATTAGAAAAAATTCTTCACTCTTCACTCTTCACTCTTCACTTAATTTCGTACCTTTGCAGTCAAAACAGAAACTATGGGAAAAGGAAAACTGGCGAAGTTCGCCGATATGGAGCGTTATGAGAACGTGTTTCAGTACCCCTATGGGGTGATTTCCGACGTGCCTTTCGAGATGCAGGGGCATTGGCGGGAGATGTATTTCAAGAATGAGAACCCCATCGTGCTCGAACTGGGTTGCGGCAAGGGTGAATATACCGTGGGATTGGCTCGACTGTTTCCTGACGTGAATTTCATCGGCGTTGACATCAAGGGCGCACGCATGTGGACGGGAGCCACAGAAGCCCTGAAGGAAGGACTCCGGAATGTGGCCTTCCTGCGAACGAACATCGAGATCATCGACCGCTTCTTCGGCGAGGATGAGGTGCAGGAGATATGGCTCACTTTCAGTGACCCGCAGATGAAGAATCCCCGTAAACGTCTCACCAGCACCTATTTCATGAATCGCTACCGCCGATTCCTCATCGACGGGGGAGTGATCCATCTGAAGACCGATTCCAACTTCCTCTTCACCTATACCTCTTATATGGTGGACATGAACCATCTGCCGTTGCTTTATCGCACGGAGGATTTATATGGGACCCACCCTCAATCCCTCCCAAAGGGAGGGAAGTCTGATGCCTCACTCCACGAAGAGTCGGATCTTGGTTTTCTCTCCATCAAGACCTATTATGAAAAGATGTGGATGGACCGCGGACTGAATATCCGATACCAGAAGTTCCGCCTGCCTCACGAGGGAGAACTGGCGGAACCCGATGTGGAAATTGAATTGGATGACTACCGCTCTTACCGTCGCGACAAGCGCAGCGGGGCAGAGAAGCATATATAACCCCCTCCCAACCTCCCCGAGGGGAGGCTTTTAAAATTCCAATCCTCCCCGCGGGGAGGATTTTTTTAATTCCAATCGTCTTGCGACGCAGGGATGCGGATGTCGGAGAGGAAATTGAAATCTACCACAAACCACTGCCCTGTGCTTGGCTTCTTTCTCAACTCGATACCGCGCTCTGTGTCGGCACCTCCCGATTTCAGGTAAAGCGTGGCATGTGTCTTGTCGGGATAGGAATACTGCGTGGCATGCACGTTGATTTTCAGCGGCTCCTTCGGGGTGTAGTTGTTTTTGGGCGTGGCTCCCTGGAAGAAGGAGAACGTCTTGTACTGCTTGTTTTCCAACCGCTCTTCAATGAAGAACTTTCCGGCGTTGGTGAGTGGGTCAGGTCCGCGAAGGGCATCAATCATCTTAAACGTTTCCTCGGGGTTGCTCTCATAGTTGCAGAGCACGGCCACCACCAATGCAGCCACTTCAAACTCGTCCTTGAGTTCGAATTCCGGCATCTGCTGGAGTTCGCTGAGGTTCTTCGGAAGTTTCGAAATCTTGATGGTCTTGGTCTTGGCCTTGGCCAAACTGTTGATTTTATCTACTGTCCTGGCAGCCGATTCTGCACGCCATTTGGCACGATTGATTTTACCCCTAATGCTGTAGATGTCCTGTGCTGATACAGAGGTGGCGCAGAGGAGCATCACGCTGAGTGCGAAAATAATCTTCTTTTTCATAATAGTTTGAGTTATAAATTATTGTTTAATCTATCCGTGAATAAATGCTGTAGAAGGCATGGTAGAGGTTGTAGCCATAGCGTGCCGTGTTGTACCAGTCGATGGCAGCCGGTAGCGGCGTATTCATATTGAAAGGCTTCTCTTGCTCGCTGGCAGGTTTCGTAGCTTCATCGCCGTAGTAGCGGATGATGTGCCAGAAGGGCACGTTGGTGTCGTCGTCGTTGAGGTAGAAGCGGAATTCGCCCTTCTTGTAGCCACTGACGTTCTTGGCCGTGGCAAAGGCGAAGACGAGTCTCCCTTGGTCGAATAGAAATTCGTTGTAGCCATTCTCTTCCTTGGCGCGTATAAATTTCAGCACGGGCATATACACATCGAAGGTTTCGTCCATTTCCATGCCGATGATGTATTCTGCCGTGCGATGGCGCTGCACGCTGGGATACTTGATATGGATGTCTGCAAAGCCGTAGGTCTGCTTCGTGCCCGTGAATCCTTTCTTCGAGAGCTGCTGGGCTTCGGCATATTGCTTCCGCAGTTCGGCGATGCGTGCCTGCTGCTGGGCGTCGGTCATCTGCTTCTGGCGGGTGTCGAGCTCGAAGAGCTGGCGGTCTTCGTTGACGAGCGAGTGGAATCCGCCTTCCAACTGTTCGCCTTCGGCCTGAGTGAACATCCACATGTCGTCGGTCATTCCGTTGCTCGCAGCCGAATGTTCGCTGATGGTCTTCTTGGTCTTGGCGTTGCTCATCTTGGTCATGCGCCAGAAGGGGGTGCCGTCGGTCAGGTAGTAGCGGTCTTCGCCGATCTCTACGTCGAAGTTCGTGCGGTTGTATGTGAAGACTATCTTACCGTCCTCGAAGAGGTATTCGCGGTAGAATTCGCCGTTGTTGTCGTTCTTTCGGATCATCAGCAGCTGGCATTCGTTGCCCTTCACGTCGAAGATGTATTCCACGTGTTTCGTCTGCACCTCGCCGTTGGGCGTGGTCTCCTTGGTGTCGAGCGTGATATAGTTTTGCTTCGCTTTCTGCTGCTGGTTGGCTTTTTCCACAGCTTTGGCGTAGCGCGCCCGTATCTGTTGCATCCGTGCTTTCTGCGCATTGCTCTGTGCGCAGATGGAGTGGGGGGCGCATAGCAGCATGGCTGCCATAAGTATGGTATAGGCAAAATTTCTCATTTTATGAACTTCGTTCATGAATTTCGGCTGCACTCAGCATAGCTCAAGCAAGCTTGGCTCTGCCTTCGTTTGCACGAAATTTCTCATTTTTTCTCAATTTCTCATTTTCTCAATATAACTCTTCAGTTCCTTTTTTTCATCGAATACCGTTGACTCGCCTTCCACCTCGAAGGTCGTGATGAAACTGTCGATGAGCCAGTCGCCGTTCTCCAGCACCAGCGGCAGCGTCACTTCCGTAGGCCTGAAGTTCACAACGCGGATTTTGGCCGTGGCCGTCGTGGCTCGTATGTCGCTCACGGAGATGACCTCCATGCTGACTTTGTCGTCGATGTCCTGTCCCATCACCCAGTGGTCGTAGTCGGCACCGGGAACGTCGAGCGGTGTTTCCTCTGGTGCCAGCCGTTGGGCTTCGCGGCGGAGGTTGTTGTATTCGGCCGAAGTGAACTGCTCGGTGTTCACCTGACTGTTTTGGCTGACGGTGTTTCTGCCGTAGCCTTCAAGCACGAGGTCGTAGATATGCTTCACGCGCTGGCGGATGTAGGCTTCGGTGTGGATGCTGTCGTCGATGACGGTGTCGGCCTCCACTTCCGTAGAGTCTGCATTGGCGGGTGTTGCCGTGGCCGTCTTCCGTTGGCAGCCCGTGGTGAGGAGGGCTGCCATGACGGCTGTTATGATGAGGAGCCTTTGCATGGTTTTTCTGTTGTTCGTTTTTGTCGGGGACGGTCCCCAGGCGGCTCAGAGGCCGTCGGGGGACATCCACCAAAAGTTTTTCTTGTGGTAAAAAGTTATAGATATATCTTGCGCTCAGTCATTACTGAGGATTTTGCGGTTGCAGCGGCTGGTTAGGCACGGGAGCGGCAGGCGCAGCCCCGTTCTTGTCCTTGCCTTTCTTCCAGAAGAAGAAGATCACGGCTCCGGCGATGGCCAGCAGCGCGATACCTATCAGCGGACGGTAGAAGAGCCATGCCACGGCAGCCACGAGCAGTGCCCATACGAAGCCCACCACCGAGCAGATGATGTTGATACCGAACGAGAGGATGCTGCTCAGGAACGGCACCACCTTCAGGATCGTTACCAGGATTCCGAAGATACCCTTCAGTCCGCTGATGATCAGCAAGAGTCCGATGATGCGGAAGAGCCAGAGCCACATGTTGTTGGCCTGATGCTCGCTGGCAAACATCTCGTCCATTGTCTTCACGCCGTTGCTCACGGCAGAGAATTTCTTGCCGTTCTTGGCTGTATAGTTGGCGAAGGTGTTGCCCTGCACGACACCCATCAGCGAGATCTTCGTCGGCGGAGTCATCGTGAAGGTGATTCTCACGTCGCCCACCTCGGGAGCGCCCTCGTTGAGTCCGAAGTAGAGCTTTCCGTTACCCACGTGTACATACGTAGCCGTGTAGCCGCCCACCTTGGCGGGCTCCGTCTTCGTAGCCATGGCAATACTGTCGCGGCGTACGCTGTCGATGGCAATGGCCTTTTGCTCTGCGGTCAGCGTCGTGTCGCCATTGATGGCAGCGATGGCCTTTGCCGTCACGTCACTTGCGGCGGCAGTAACCTCGTTGGCTATCTTGCTGGTCATTTCTTCCGTCACCGTGACACGTCCGAACTGACTCTGCACGCGCTTGATCTGCTGGTCCCATGCGCGCAGCTGCTGCTCCGTGGGAGCCACCTCAGCCGCCTGCATGCCGCCGATGCTGTTGATCATGAAGTCAGGCAGCGTATAGGCACCGAAGGTCACGTTCTCGGCCGTCATCTCGGCATTCTCCGCCTGTATCACGGCCCCGTTCTTCACGTTCTGGTATGCAGGGTCCTTGAAAGTCGATGAGTTCACCGGCTGCGACACCCACTGTTTGCTGTATGTATAGGTCGTGGTGATTTCCTCCTTGCCGCCCAGTTTGTCCTTGCTTTCCTGCTTGGCATGCTCCACCCACTGGTAGAACTCCACGCGCCGCTGCAGATGGATGGCGTTGGCCTTCACGCCGAAAGCCTCGTCGCGGAGCGTGTCGGTGGTCAGTGCCATGCCGTTGGCATGGATGAGCTGCCCTTCGAGCGAAGCGTCCAGTTTGTCGATGTTGTCCACGTGTACGGCCACTTTCTCAGCCTCCTTGAGCATTTTGTCGGTTTTCACGGCCCTGCCTTCGTTCCACCAGATGAGGCAAGTACCAGCAATAAACATCAGGAATCCCGTAGCGATTCCTCCAAACGAATTTTTCAGCCGGGTTCCGTACCCGATGGTTGTTGTCTCTTGATAAGCCATAGTCTTTTTTAAATAAGAATTAATATTTTATTTTAATGATATACTCCTGTCGCCTTGGTTACGGCTCTGCCACTCATGCATGTCCACAGTGTTGAGGAATCTGTTGAAGAATAGCAACAGCTCCTCGCGGCTCATGGTGATGTTTCCTTCGTGGTGCATGAATTTGGTCAGAGGTTTGATTTCGTTTGCAAAATAAGAGAAAAAAATTGAAAAGAACTTGCACTCAGGGGACAAATTCTTTTCATTTCAGGAAAAAAATACGGTTTTCCCGATATTTTCCCGATATTTATTCGCTTTGTCAAGAAGCCTCCCCTTGGGGAAAGGCTACGGGTAGGCGAGCTTACTCGGGAATGGCTTTGGAGGAGGTTTCCCCTCTGAAAGTCTTCCGATACACCGATGGCGACATATCGGTAGCCGCCTTGAAGGCCCTCGAGAAATAGCTTGGCGAGTCGAATCCGCATTTCATGCAGATTTCTGCCACGGGCAGCTGCGTCTCGGTGAGCATGCGGCGTGCCGCCTGTATGCGGAACTCACGTATGTAACTGGCCGTGTCGATGTTGGTGATTTCCTTCACGCGCCGGTTCAGCGTGCGCTTGCTCATATACATCTCGTCGGCCAGCATCTCCGAGTTGAACGCGGTGTCCTGCAGTCTGCTCAGGATGATCTGGTTCAATCGTGTCAGCAGGATATGCGCCTCCTGGTCGTCCGTGACTGTCGGCTCTGCGGCCTCACCGCTCGCCTCGTCCATGTTCTTGCGGAGCAGTTGGCTGATGCTCTCGTCGTATTGCGAGCGCAACAGGTTCACCGAAGTTTGGTAAGCCTTGCTCCTTGCCCGCATCACGTAGGCCAGTATGATGCTGAGAATCAGCAGGAAGGTGGCCGCCAGCAGTCCCAGCAGCAGCCATATCGTCTGCTTCTCCAGCCTGTATTGCTGTTCGCGGATGGTCTGCTCCTTCTGCAGCGTTTCGAAGCGCGCCGCCTGACTGCCCATCATCTGGCTCGTCTTCTCGCTATACACGCTGTCGCTCAGGTCGTGGCTCTCCCTCAGCAGCAAGAGCGCCTGGTGGTCGTTGGGCTCTATCGTCGAGAGCGTCTTCAGCGTCTGTTGCAGCACGTATCGGTTCCCCATGTGGCGCGCCATGTCGGCACTCTTTTCCAGATGCCTCCTTGCATCCGCCGTGCGGTTCATCTTCAGGTAGAGGTTACCCAGCTGCTTGTGGTTGATGCAGAGCGAAGCCAGCGAGCGTTTCGCTTCCAGCAGCAGGTTGGCCTGTTGGTAGCTTTTCTCCGCCTTCACGTACTCCTTCGCTGCCGTCAGCGCATCCCCCTGCTGCGAGAGTCGGCGAGCCATTTTCACCGAGTCCTTTGCCGCAGAGTCCAGCGCGTAGGCCTTTCTGATGTATTCCAGCGCCTTTGCCGTGCTGTCCAGCTTCGTGTATATCTCGCAGGCCATGCCGTAGCGGATGGAGAGCTTTTCCGGTATCTCCAGCCCCTCCTCCGTCTCGATGGCCTTTTGGATGAAAGGCAGCGCCTGTCGTGCGTTCTGCGCCGTCAGGTAGAGCGCTGCCAGGTTGTTGTAGTCGCTGCTCATCCGGGCACGGTCCTTGCGCAGACTGTCCAGATGGAGCCCTTTCAGCGTCTGCTCGATGCCCGATTCCACGTCGCCCATCCTTTGGTGGCAGGCCGTCATGTGCGAGTAGCAGTCACTCTCGCTTGCCGAGTCGCCGATGGCCTGATAAGCCCTGAGCGCCTCCTGTCCCGCGAGGATCGCCTGTTCGAAGCGGCAACTGTCGTAGAGCGCATAGCTCCTGTCCAGGAGCGAGTCGGCAGCTGCCTTCTTCGTCTCATCGGCACTTCGCCGCTGTATCACCTGCGAGCAGGCACATAACAGCGTGAGGAGGAGAAGAATAAAAGCACGGCCCCTCCCCAACCCTCCCCTTGGGGAGGGGGTAAGAATACCTTTTTCTATATTGTAGCGATTAAAACTCATATTCATTTTGTGATCATCCAATTTCAATTTATCTTAAGGTCTCCCTCCCCAGGGGGAGGGTCGGGGAGGGGCTGTATTCAAAATGCTGATAGTCCTTCACGCTTTTCCAGTCGCCTCCCCAGATGAAACCCTCCGCCTTGAAGAGCTTGTAGGCCAAGTCCTGGTGGTCTATCTTGTAGGGAATATCCTTCCGTCGGTTGCGGTTGAAGGCATAGGGCTTGCCGTTTTTGGGCGACACCCCCCTTTTTGTCACGTACGGGTTATACCTCGTATTCAGGTCTATGGCCAGTCCGCGTGCATGGTTCGAGAGCTTCGTCGTCCCCGCCACCTTTCGGAAGTTGAATGCCGACGTGTTGTTGTCCTCCATCGAGCGTTCATCATCCCCGTCATAGTCATCTATGAGCACCATCTTCTCGATGCGGTAGCCCGCCTCGTAGAGTTTGCGGAACACCCGCACCACGCGCTCCGCGATGCTCGCGTTCACCACCATCTCCCCCAGCTGCGTCTGTCCCTTCGCGTTGCGGTGCAGCAGTCTCAGGTAGCGCAGTTCGCTTCGTTTCAGCGTGCAGTCCTTTTTCCATGATTTCCCCTGCATCCGTTGGAACGTCTCGTCGCTCAGCGGTTCCGCCGAGAAGCATTTCTCCACGCCCACGCGCTTCACCTCCTCGTCCGTCACCACCGTCTTCGCCACCCATCGTTCCGGGAAGCCCAGACTCCCGTCACCAGTCCTTGCCAGCATCGTCATCATCATGCTTCCCGCCAGCAGTAAAGTCATGAATATTCTTTTCATCGGGACAAAATTACAAAAAATTCTTCACTCTTCACTCTTCACTCTTCACTTTTTTTTGTACTTTTGCACGCAAAATACAAAAAAACAAATGACACTCTATCCCAAACTCATTATGGATGCCCTGGCAACCGTCACCTATGCCGGCACCAAGAAAAACCTCGTTGAGAGCGGCATGGTAGCCGACCAACCCGCCATCGACGGCATGAAAGTGAAAGTCGTACTCGAGTTCCCCCGCGATACCGATCCCTTCCTCAAATCCACCGTCAAGGCCGCCGAGGCCGCCATCCACTACCACGTGTCCCCCGACGTAGAGGTCGAGATCATCACCGAGTTCAAGTCCAAGCCCCGTCCCGAGGTAGGGCAGCTGCTCCCGGGCGTGAAGAACATCATCGCCGTCAGCAGCGGCAAGGGCGGCGTCGGCAAGAGCACCGTCTCCGTCAACCTCGCCATCGCCCTCGCGCGCTTAGGCTATAAGGTAGGCCTCCTCGATGCCGACATCTTCGGCCCTTCCGTTCCCAAGATGCTCCATGTGGAAGATGCCCGTCCCTATGCCGTCCATGAAGACGGCCGCGACCTCATCGAGCCCATCGAGCGCTACGGCGTGAAGATGCTCTCCATCGGCTTCTTCGTCAGTCCCGACACCGCCACCCTCTGGCGTGGCGGCATGGCCTCCAACGCCCTGAAGCAGCTCATTGCCGATGCCCACTGGGGCGAGCTCGACTATTTCATCCTCGACACCCCTCCCGGCACCAGCGACATCCATCTCACCCTCCTTCAGACCCTTGCCATCACCGGAGCCGTCATCGTCTCCACCCCCCAGCAAGTCGCCTTGGCCGATGCCCGCAAGGGCGTCGATATGTACCGCAACGACAAGGTCAACGTCCCCATTCTCGGCTTGATTGAGAACATGGCGTGGTTCACCCCCGCCGAACTCCCCGACAACCGTTATTACATATTCGGCCGTGAAGGCTGCAAGCAGTTAGCCCAGGAGCTTGGCGTTCCCCTTCTGGCTCAGATACCCCTTGTGCAGAGCATCTGCGACAGCGGTGATCAGGGCGAGCCCGCAGCCTTGAGTGACACCATGACCGGTCTCTCCTTCTTGAATCTGGCCCAGGCCGTAGTCACCGTTGTCAACCGTCGCAACCGCGAGCAGCCCGCCACCAAGATTGTCGGCACCCATTAGTTTACCGCAATTGTCCCCGACCAATCGCCGGAGGCTTTAACTTTGATGGAAGGTGATGTGCTTGTCTCTGCCCCTTCGAAAAGAACACCCTCATAGCGCGAAATCTTATTGACTTCTACGGGGATATTCTCCATAACCGTCTCTGTGATCTCGGTACCATTGCCATCAAGAGCGGTTATGGTCACTTTTATTTGACCTGTCTGGGCGTGGGGGAAGGTATAGATTTCGAAGGTGTTTTGGTTCTCTGATACGTCGCGTATTTCTGTCTGTTTAGAGTTTACAGAACCATAACCTGTGATAGCACTGAAGGTACTGGAACCTCCAGTATAGTAGAATTTCAGTTGCTTAACGTTGTTGGCTAAAGGCTTGTTCAGACTGAAGCGTAGCATGGCCACAGCACGTTTTAGTTCCAGCTCTACTGTTTGTGAGCTGCTGCCCACCGTGAAAGTCCCGTAATAGTAAAAGGTGTCGGTTACCTTGTTGCTTGGGAATGTAATCTTCTCAAGGTCAGTGATGGTGGCCGTTCCTGTGCAACTATGTCCTATCACTACGAGTTGATATTCGCCTTCGGCCAATGTGATGGTGGTTTCGCCAAAATTGGCGTCACTTTGTTGCTGTGAGATGTTCTTGACTTTCTCGCCATCCTTGAAAACGGCAAACTGCAGACGGCTGCATAGTTTGTCGATTGTTGTGCTGGCTCTGCTTGTGTTTTCGAAAGGAATCATCTCGATACTTTTGACACGCAGGATGACGTTTCCTTTTTGTTCTTCTTGTAAGGTTTCTTCTTCGGCTGTATAGCCCTTTTCGCATGCTGTAATCAGCATCAATGCCAGTGCTAGTGGCAAAACCCATAATAGATTCTTTTTCATAGTTGTAGTATTTTGTTTGTATTTTTACCCTTCACTTATTTTCTTCTTTGCAGCATTGATGTGGGCCTTCATCTCTTCGAGACGATTGAGGGCATGACGGCGGGTGTGCAAGAGTTGGTAACGGTAAACAAGGCAGGTGGCAAAGAAATAGACAACGACCTGAATCCAAAGGGCTTGATACTCGGGACGGATGTCATAGAGGGTGGCATCCATGGCGTTGAGACGGATAAAGGCGCGACAGCCAAAGGTGCTGGGGAAGAGCCAGGAGATGCCTTGCCAGGCTCCGGGGATGGCACTCTGGGGCCAGCTGACGCCGGTGAGGAACAGCAGGGGGACGGAGGTGAATACAATGAGGAGGATGACGTTCTCGCGATAACGGACAATACAACTGACGAACATGCCGAAGAAAATGCAGGCGAGGAGATAGGGGATGAGGAGCCCGGTGAGCTCGCGGATGTCGGCAAGGGTGGTGAAATGGAACAGTCGGGGTACGACCAGGCAGATGTAGGCGGCCAAGATGCTATAGATCATGAAATAGCAAAGGGACTTGCCGCCGACAATGCGGAAGATGCCGTTGTAATGGCGGGAGATAGGGACAAGGTCCTGATAGCGGTTGTTCTCGCGGGCGGTACCGGCGGAGAGGCCGATGCCGAGGAGAAGGGTCTGCTGGAGGATGAGCATGAGGACGGGGGGCAGGATGAAATTGCCGTAGCCGCCGGTGGTGTTGAATATCTGTACTTCATCGACGGCGAGGGGCTGGACGAGGATCTGGTCTTCGCGGTCGGTGTAGTTGCCGGAGAGCTGCCGCTGGAACTGGGCATTGATCTGCTGGGAAACGGCGGTGGCGGTGGAGAAGATGGCTTTATAAGTGAGCATGAGGCTCATGTCGCAATAGACGCTGACATGGGACTGCTCCATGCGCATCAGACGGGTCTCGAAATCGGGGGGGAAATAGAGGATGCCGTGGGCTACTTGCTTCTCGACGAGGTCGCGGGCGTCTTCCATATCGTTGCAGCGATAGGCTACATGGACGTCGGGGGAGGCGTCGTAGAGGCGGATGAACTGGCGCGACTGCTGGCTGTTGGACATATCGACGACAACGACGGGCACTTCGCGCACGACTTCGTTGTTATAGATCCAGGAGTAGAGGAGGGGATAGACGAGGGGGACGACGATGAAGAAGAGCAATACGCCTTCGTCCTGGAACACGGATTTCATCTCCTTGGCCCAGATGTAGCACATATCGTGCACGCCTTCGATGATACGGTTAAGGAATGTAGACATACTCGAGCATTGCTTTACGGATATTCTTCATGACAAAGAGGGGCAGGACGATGAAAATACCGAGTGCCATATAGTTGAACCAGGCTATCTCCATGGGGTAGCCATTGAAGACGTTGAGCTGGTAGATCATGTAATAGTGGCGGAGGGGGAAGAGCTGGGCAAGGGCGATGATGGGCTTGTCCATGGCCATGAGGGGGAAGGCTGCGCCGCAGGTGGAGAAACTGAGCACGCCCCAGAGGGAGCAGATACTCATGGACATGCGGAGGGAGGGCATGAGGCCGAAGATGAGAATGCCGAAGCTCTGGGAGGAGAGGACGGCGAGAAGGCCGAGGAGCATGATGAGCCACGTGCCGCCGGGGTGGGGGAAATTGAGGTAGCCGAAGAGGTACCAGAGGTAGCCGTAGAAGATGGTGAGCCAGATGAGGGTCTGGGGGAGGAACTTGCCTATCATGGCGGCATAGATGTCGCCTCCGGCGAGCTTCATGAGTTCGTGGGAACGGTGGAACTTGAGTTCGGTACCGATGCTATAGGCGGAGATGAGGAAGACGAAGAGGAGGATGATGCCCGGGATGAGGAAGGTGGAGAGATAGACGTTGTAGTTGATCCAAGGGTTGCCCACGGGATGGAGGTCGATGGTGATGGGCTGGAGGAAGGTGCGGATCTGACGGTCGGTGAAGCCGCGGGCTTGCATGGTGGCCTGTCCGACGGCTGCGGAGCCGAGGGTGGTGATGGTCTTGAGGTCGCGCATGAGGAGGGCTCCGGCGGTGAAATAGACGGAGCTGTAATAGTAGGACACCTTGGGCTGACGGGAGGAGAGAAGGTCGTCGGTGGTTCCCTTGGGGATATAGAGGAAGGCGTAGATCTTGTTCTTCTGGATGGCTTGTCGGGCTTCGGTGAGGTTGGTGTAGTGGGCCACGACGCGGGATGTCTGGAAGGCATCGAGACGGCGGACGAGGGCGCGGGTGGTGGAGGTGTTGTCGAGATCGACCACGCCGACGGGCATCTCCTGGGGCTGTCCGCTATGGAGCATAGAGGTGAAGAAGAAGACGGTGAAGATGGGGAAGATAATCATGCAGAACAGGTAAATAGGTGTGTTTATCAGGATGCCGCACTCGCGCTGCGCCACTCTGAGAATCCTTTTTACTGCACTGACCTTTTTCATGGTTTATGGTTTATGGTTTATGGTTGAGGGTTTATGGTTTATGGTTTATGGTTTATGGTTGAGGGTTTATGGTTTATGGTTGAGGGTCACTCTTCACTTTTAACTTCCTTCACTTCCTTGATAATCAGGGACATGCCGGGACGGAGGCCTTCGAACTTCTCTACGGGACGGGCCTTGACCTCGAAGGTCTTGAGGTCGTACTGACCGGTGGTCTTCGTGGCCTTCCATACGGCGAAGGAGCCTTGGTCCTTGACGTTGAAGATGCGGAGACGGAAGTTCTTGTTGAAGGCGGGACTGAAGGCGGTAATCTCGTCGCCGACCTTCATGCCATGGAGCTGGTCTTCGCGGACGTTGAATGTGCCCCACATGTCGCTCATGACGGCTACGGACATGATGGGGGAACCGGTGCCTACGAGCTCGCCGACCTTGGGATAGACGTTGGTGACTTCACCTTCCATCTGGGCTGTCTGAACGGTCTCGTGCATATAGGAGCGGACTTCGGCCACGGCACCACGGGCGCGGTTGACTTGTGCCTGGGCGGCAGCCTTGTCTTCCTGACGGGCTCCTTCGACGGCCATGTCGTACTGGCTCTTGGCGGCTTTCTCCTGTGCCTCCATGGCCTTATACTGGGCAAGGACTTCATCGCGCTTCTGGGCGGTCATGACGCCCTCGTCGAAGAGGCGCTGCACGCGGTCGTAGCTCTTCTTGGCAATCTCAGTGCCGGCCTTGGCCTGCTGCCAAAGCTGATAGGCGCCCTGAATCTGCTGCTGGCGGGCTCCATGCTGGGCCTTGGCACTGAGGGCTGCGGCTGCGGCCTCTGCGCTCTGGGCCTGCTGGGCCTTGGCCTGAATCTCAGGGGCATCGAGGATGGCGAGGGTATCGCCTACCTTCACGTAGTCGCCCTCCTTGACGCGCAGTTCGAGGATGCGCCCGGGAACCTTGCTGGAAACGCGGTATTCGGTTACTTCCACTTCACCCTGGATATCGTCGGGTGTGCGGCTGAGGGTGAAAAAGCCGATGAGGGCTACGATAACTACTACGGCCACGAATCCGATGATGGCCAGGAGTATGTTGTTATGTTGTTGTTTTGCTGACATGATCAGTTATGGTTTATGGTTTATGGTTGAAAGTTTCAAGTTTCAAGTTTCAGTTGAGGATGCCGAGGGCTTTCTTGAGTCCTACCTGCGAGAGCTGCACTTCGGTTTGGGCGTCAATCTTCTGACTGAGGGCTTGCACCCATGCGGTCTGTGCTTCCATCACTTCGGTGGCGGTGAGCACTCCCTCATGGAAGCCGAGGTTGGCGCAACGCAGGTTTTCTTCTGCCTTTTCTACATTCTTGGCGGCCATAGCCAGTTTCTTGTTGGCTTCGCGCAGCTTGAATTTGCATTGAGTGACCTGAAGCTCAATCTTCTCTTGAGCCTCGGTGAGTTCCAGATTGGCCATGGAGGTGGCTGCCTTCGTGGCGCGCACCTTGTATTCGCCTTCGAACCAGTTCCAGATGGGCACGTGTACGAGTACGCCTATGTTCCAGACTCCGCCGAACTTGTTGCGGTAGCCGTCATAGACGTTGGGGTTGGTGGCGAGATAGCCTCCGGTGAGTGCGATATGGGGGAGATAGGCTGCACGCACGAGCTTGGTGGTCTGGCGGGCGATATCGACGGTGTTCTGGAGGAGTTTCAGTTCCGGACGGTTCTCGATGGCCGTCTGTACGTTCATGTCGTCAGCCGTAGAGGCGATGGCGATGTCGTCCTTATCTTCGTCGGCAAGTTTGATGTCGGAATCGAGGGGAAGTCCGCAGAGCTGGCAGAGGAGCATCTTGGAGAGCACGAGTCCGTCTTGTGCCTGGGTGACATTCATCTCGGCCTCGTTGACCTTCACCTTCACCTTCAGACCGTCGGCGCGCGTGGCTACTCCCTCGCGGATCATCTTCTCAACATCGTCGTCGAGCTTCTTCACCACTTCGAGGAAGCTGTTGGCCAGGCGTTCCTTCTGACGGACGCTAACTACCTGCCAGTAGGCCTGGTCGATGTTGTAGAGGGTGTTCTGAAGGGTTGACTCTGCGCTGACGGCCATCATGTTCTCAGCGATGTCGGCCATCTTGTTGGCGGCGGTGATGGCACCACCCATATAGATGGGCTGTCGGACCATGACGGAAACGGCAAACATGTTGCGGTTGTCGGTACGGAAGGCATTGGTGATGCTCTGTCCGATGCCGTCGAGGGCGTTGGCCGCGTGAGAGCCGAAGGTAGGAGCATACTGGCTGAACATCTGGCTGAGCTGCTGGGCTTGCTCCATGGTGATGAGTCCCTGCTGCACCCAGTTGGTGATCATGGAAGGAGCCTGCTGGTTGATGTTGCCCACGAGATTGGAGCCCAGATTGTTGAGTGCTGATTTCTGTTCGCTGTTGAGCAGGGAAATCTCCTTGCTGACGAACTCATATCCTCCGATGGCACTCACCTTGGGAAGGTATTTCGTGCGCAAGGCCTTGCGGGTGTTGGCTGCAATGTCCTGCTTCAATTTTGAAATGCCCATCTGCTTGTTGTTGCGCAGAGCCATAGACCGGCAACTGTCGAGCGTGAGCAACTGCTGCGCCTCAGCCGGTAGGAGAGAGGCTGCCAGCATACAAATGGTTAAGACCTTTTTCATATATCAGTTAAACGAAAAACTTTTCGATCCGATGAGGCTTCCGTCGGCGAAGATACTCACCTGATAGGAGCCGTTGCTGAGGAACTCTTTCACGTTCCAGTAGGTGGTGAGGGGTGTCTCCTTGCCGGTGTATTCCACCTGTTTGCGCATGGAATACTGCAGGGCGCGGTTCTCGAAGGGGAATGTTCCGCCGTCGGTGAGTACCGTTCCGCTGGGGGTCTTGATGCGCACGTAGATCTGGCGCACGCCATTCTGGGCGGTCACGTTCTTGGCGAGCGAGAAATCCACCTGCAGATTCTTGGCCTTGCTTACGCGCTTGGTGGGCTTGCCGCGCTTGTCGAGGAGTTGCATCTGGATGTTGATGGCGTCGAGCTGCGAGGCGATGGCCACTTTCTGCGAGAGGTCCTCGTTGTTGGCGCTGAGGGAGTCGAGCTGCTTGGCAGATTCCTCCAGCTGTCCCTTCACCATGAGGTTCTCGGCCTGCAGGTTCTGGTTGAGACGGTTGAGGGAGTCTATTTCGAGCACATAGCTGCGGATGACGGCGCGGCAGGTGGCGAGTTCTTTCTTCAGTCGCGTGATTTCGGCGGCATCGGTAGCCTTCACCTGCTGGAGTTCCTTGAGGAGTTCCTGCGTGCGGAGCTGCTCCTTGGTGAGTTGTGCCAGGATGGAGTCGTTATTGATTTGAGTCTTGAGTTCACTATACTGCCTAGTGAACTGCTCATATTCGTTTTCCATTTCCTTTTTGTCGAGTTCGGCAAGTTCCTGCATGGCTGCATTTTCCTGTTTCTGCTCATTGAGTTGAAGGGCGAGCCACGTAGCTCCTCCTGCGAGCAGGAGCAAGGCGATGATCAGCGGAATGAGAATTTTTTTCTTCATTTTAAAAAGATGTTTCTGAATTTCCATTGCAAAAGTATCTTTTTTCTCTTAAATTGCAAAGAAAATTGTTTTCGCATTCCCCTCAGAATTGAAAATTTAATATTTTTACGGAAAAAATGGACAAAATTAAAAATATTTTTATATATTTGTCGCATTAAATCGGCAGCTTATGGGAAAACATAGTTTTTGGTATGAAGCGTTCCATCTCTATTATGATGGATTCCGGCAGATGACGCTGGGCAAGACCTTGTGGCTGATTATCGGCATCAAACTCTTTATCATGTTTGCCATCCTGAAGGTATTCTTCTTTCCCAATTTCCTGAAGCAGAACACGGAAAAGGGTGGGGAGGCAGATTTCGTGACTTCGGAGTTTGTGGAGCGCGTTGGAAAGTGAAAGTGAAGAATGAAGAGTGAAGAGTGAAGAATATCGGAGATATCGCGAGCGAAGCGAGAACGAAGTGGCAATTTCTTGCCTTGCAAGCGTCCAAGGACGATTAGCTACCGCGCGGGCTTTTTCTGAAACTTGAAACTTGAATTTTCGATTAAGCGAGAGCATGATGCTTGCATCAATGGCCGAGCGTGAGAAAAATCATCAACGGAGTTGATAAATTATAAATTTAAAACCTAATGATATGATGAACAATTTATGGTTAGCAGTTGATGCCAGTACGATTGACTGGTCGCGGGCACAGTTTGCCTTGACGGCTATCTATCACTGGCTTTTTGTTCCGCTTACGCTGGGACTGGCTGTCTGTATGGGTATTATGGAGACCTGTTATTACCGCACGAAAGATGAATTCTGGAAGCGCACGGCCAAGTTTTGGCAGAAGCTCTTCGGCATCAATTTCGCCATGGGCGTAGCCACGGGCATTATCCTGGAGTTCGAGTTCGGTACGAACTGGAGTAACTATTCTTGGTTTGTGGGCGACATCTTCGGTGCGCCTCTGGCCATCGAGGGCATCGTGGCTTTCTTCATGGAGAGCACCTTCGTGGCCGTGATGTATTTCGGATGGAATAAGGTGTCAAAGGGATTCCATTTGGCTTCCACCTGGCTGACGGGTATCGGTGCCACCATTTCGGCATGGTGGATTCTGGTGGCCAATGCCTGGATGCAGTGTCCCGTAGGATGCGAGTTTAATGCCGATACGGTCAGGAATGAGATGGTGTCGTTCCTGGATGTGGCCCTTTCGCCTTTTGCCGTCGTGAAGTTCTGCCACACGGTGATCTCGGCATGGATCATCGGTGCCATCTTCGTGGTGGCCGTGAGTTGCTGGTATCTGATGAAGAAACGCGAGACCAGACTGGCACTGGAGAGTCTTCGCATCGGGGCCATCGTGGGACTCGTGGCATCCCTGCTGGCTGCTTTCACCGGACATATTTCAGGTGAGCAGGTGGCAGAAAAGCAACCGATGAAACTAGCTGCGATGGAAGCACTCTACAATGGAGGCACGGACCAGAGCCTGACGGCTGTAGCCTGGGTGAATCCTTTCCGACAGCCCGATTATACCGTTGAAGAAGAACCGCCATTGCGCATCGCCATGCCTTACGCCCTCTCCATTATGGCTACACGCGATCCTCATGGCTACGTGCCGGGCGTAAACGAACTGCTGAATGGCTATACACGTCCTGACGGTACCCGTGAACCATCTGCCGACGAGAAGATAGCCATGGGAAAGAAAGCCATCATGGCGCTTGCTGCCTATCGTCAGGCTAAGGCCAAGGGTGATGAGGCCACTGCAGCTGCGCAAGGGCAAGTCATCAAGGACAACTTCAAGTATTTCGGTTATGGCTACATCAAGGACAAGGCGGAGCTGGTACCCTATATCCCGGTCAATTTCTGGGCTTTCCGTCTGATGGTGGGATTGGGCTGCGTGTTCATCCTCTTCTTTGCCGTCATCCTCTTCATGGACTGGCGAAAGAAAGACCTTGCCAATCTGCCCAAGTGGCATTATGTGGTGGCCATCATCCTCGTGCCGCTGGCTTATGTGGCATCAGAGAGCGGATGGCTCGTCGCTGAGTTTGGCCGTCAGCCATGGACCATTCAGGATATGCTGCCTGTATCTGCTTCGGTCAGTGACATTCCTTCCGGTAGCGTAGCCCTCACGTTCTTCATCTTCCTGGCCCTCTTCACGACGATGCTTATCGTGGAAATCAATATTCTCTTTAAGCAGATTAAGCGTGGACCGGAGGAATAGAGTTTATAGTTGAGGGTTTATAGTTGAGAGTTTATAGTTTTTGAGAATTTAGAATTAAGCATTATGACATACGAATTTCTGCAACATTATTGGTGGTTCCTGGTTTCTCTGCTCGGTGCGCTGCTCGTCTTTCTGATGTTCGTTCAGGGAGCTAATTCGCTCATTTCTTCTCTTGGTCGTACGCCAGAGGGAATGCGGATGGTGCTCAATTCCACGGGGCGCAAATGGGAGATCACCTTCACCACGCTGGTTACTTTTGGCGGCGCTTTCTTCGCCTCCTTCCCGCTGTTCTACAGCACCAGTTTCGGCGGTGCCTATTGGGTGTGGATGCTGATCTTGCTCACGTTTGTGCTGCAAGCCGTGAGCTATGAATTCCAGAACAAACTGGGCAACATCCTTGGCCCCAAGACGTTCCGCTTCTTCCTCGTGCTCAACGGAGTGCTTGGTCCTTTCCTCATCGGAACGGCCGTGGCCACTTTCTTCAATGGCTCCAATTTCCTTATTGAGAAGGCTTCATTGACAGACCAGCTGCAGCCCATCATCAGCCGTTGGGCCAATGCCTCCAACGGATTGGATGCCGTGCTCGACCCCTGGAACCTGATACTTGGCTTTGCCGTGCTTTTCCTGGCTCGCGTACTTGGCATTCTCTATGTGATGAACAATGTGAACGATGAGGATGTGCGCTGTCGGGGATCGGTGCGCCTCGTCGGCAATTCGGTGGCATTTCTTATCTTCTTCCTGGCATTTCTCATCCGCACCCTGCTGAAAGACGGCTATGCCTATAATCCGCAGGATGGAGAAATCATGATGCAGCCGATGAAGTATCTCACCAATCTGGTGGAGATGTGGCCCCTGCTCATCTTGTTGCTTGTGGGTGTGGGCGGAGTGCTCTATGGCATTGGCCGTACCATCTGGAGCAAGACCTACGTCAAAGGAATATGGCCCGCAGGTATCGGAACGGTACTCACGGTACTCGTGCTGCTGCTTCTTGCGGGGTGGAACAATACCGCTTACTATCCCTCGAATGCAGACTTGCAGAGTTCGCTGACCATTCAGAACAGTTGCTCCTCTGAGTTCACGTTGCGCACGATGTTCTATGTGTCGCTGCTCATCCCGTTTGTTTTGGCCTATATTGCCTATTGCTGGTATTCGCTCGACAAGAAGAAGATCACCAAGGAAGAAATCAGCGAGGGTGAGGTGTATTGAAGATTAAGATATTTGTATTTTCGGAAAATGAAAAGACTATTATTGATGACAATGCTGTTGCTGGGTGTGCTCAGGATGCAGGCCCAGGAACAGCGCCCCGTGGTGGCTTTGCAGACAGACAGCGGCACCATCAAGATTGCACTCTACAATGAGACACCGCTCCATCGTGATAACTTCCTGAAACTGGTGCGTGAAGGATTCTACGACGGCGTACTATTCCACCGTGTCATTTTCAGCTTTATGATTCAGACGGGCGACAGCCTTTCGCGCCATGCAGAGCCAGGCAAAGTCTATGGCGACGGATTCTACGAAAAGTATAAGATTCCTGCCGAGATACGCTATCCGCAGCTGATTCACCGCCGTTGGGCCGTGGCTGCCGCGCGTGAGGGCGATGAGAAGAATCCGCAGATGGAGTCATCGATGTGTCAGTTCTATATCGTCTATGGCCGTCGCTTCAACGACGATATGCTCGACGAGCAGCAGGAGCGGCTGGATGAATACACGAAGGGTCGCATCCAGATGTCGCCCGAAACGCGTGAGATCTACAAGAAATACGGAGGCACGCCCCATCTTGACGGACAATACACCGTCTTCGGAGAGGTAATCGAGGGAAAGGAAGTGGTTGACAAAATCCAGCGCGTAGAAACAGATGCGAATGCCCGCCCCGTGGGTGACATCCGCATTTTGAAGGCTACCGTTGAGTAACCCTAACCCTAACGATAACCCTAACCTTAACCCTAACCCTAACGATAACCCTAACCTTAACCCTAACAATAACCATAGCGATAACCCTAACCCAAACCTTTATTTGAATAATGTAAAAAGGTTAAGGTTAGGGTTAAGGTTGACGTTGACGTTAGAACGTGCAGGGCAGCGCCAGCAACTGGTAATACAGCGTGCGAGCCATGCGCTGCTGCCCTTTGTCGTTGGGATGCAACCGGTCGTAATCGTGTCCGAAGTATTCCTGCCCCTCATGCATGGGGTAGAGTCCGCTTGTGGCATTCCAGTCAATGACTGGCACGGCCCAGATGTTGCCGGCTTCTTTCACGCAATTGACGAAGTCGCCGATGAAGTTGCCTTTGTCGTTGGCAAAGTCTTCCGTGGGTTGCCAGTTCTTCTCGTTGGCATAGAAACGTGCACGATGGATGGGCGTGAGCAGCACAATCTGCTTCTCGGGATACATTCGCTTCACGGAGTCCAGGGCCGTATTGATGCGTCCGCGGAAGGTTCCTTCATCGAAGTTCAGCGTGCGGTGACGCCGTTTTTCCCAATGCCTCGTTGAACCGCCGTGGGCATATTCCACACTGTCGCAGGTCGTCTGATACCACTGTCCCAGGGGGACGCCGTTGTTCCAGTCGTTGGTTCCCATGAAGATGATGATGGCATCTACGCTGTCGTCATATTCCTCTTTCAGCTGGTTAGCCTGCCGTATCACGTCATTCCATTGGCGTCCGCTTACGCCATACACATAGGGCGTGATGCCGAGCCATTCTTGCAGCCATGCCCAGTATTTCTTCTGTGCGGCTTTGTTTCGTGGGTCGGTGATGGAATCGCCCAGATAGGCCACTCGCTTCCCCTGCCAGGGATGTTGAATCAGAGTCTGTGCTGCGGCTGGCATTGCCAATGCGAAGCACAGCGCTAAAGTCAGGATTTTCTTCATATATGTTTAAGTTTTATAGGTTTCAAGTTTCAGAACAAGCCTGCGCGGTAGCTAATCGTCCTATGGACGCTTGCAAAGCAAGAAATTGCCACTTCGTTCTCGCTTCGCTCGCGATATCTCCGATATTCTTCACTCTTCACTCTTCACTCTTCACTTTTATCACTCAATCAGCCGTTTGATTTGGGCATCCGTTGCTTCGGGCACTATCTTGCGGAACTGTGCCCAGAGGCGTTCAAGCGATTCCTCAGCACTGCGCTCACACTGGCAGGCCTCCTTGCCATAGAGTTGCTCGGGCGTGGTCAGCAATGACCAACCCCAACCGTATTCGCGGTTATGGCGATCGCGGGGATACACGAAATCTTCCGTCACGATATGGCAGCCCATCTGCAGACGGGTGACATAGCCGTCGAACTTACTGCGCATCTTCGGCCCCGTGAAACCGCAGGCAGCCCGCAGTTCGCGGGTGATGAGACTGCCGTTCTCGCGGAGGATGTTGAGGATGCTGTCCTCGATGCTGCCTTCTTCGGGAATGGGATGGCGGCTTCGGCGGTAGTTGCAGAAGTCAGGCCACCATTCGCGGCTGATGAATCCCGCTTTCTTGTTGAAGAACTTGCCATACACCAGTCCTCCGTCTGTGACGGCCGGACCTTTCCATTTCCACATGGGCCAATCCCATCCGCCATCGGGAAACACCACGTAGCGGCAGTCGCTGTCCACGATGCTTTCTGCCGAGTATCCCCATATCCCGCTGTCCAACAGGGGCAGGAATCCTATCTTCTTAACGTGGGCAATGAGTTGTGCACAAGAACTGATAGCCATATTAATTATACGTTATTTCGTTGCAAAATTACGATTTTCCGCTCAATTGGCATACTAAATATTGCTTAAAGATGATACTTTTATGCTTTTTTCTAAAACTTCTGTCCGCCAAAATTGGATTTTTGTAAAATAATTATTAGTTTTGTAGCAACTATTTGATAAAAACCTTTACATATTTTAAATCGTAAATCATGAAGACCATTAACCTGAAGTGCGTAGTGGCTTTTGTGTCGCTGCTTTTCCCCGTTGTCCTTTCGGCACAGTCACAGCGTGAGACCATCCGTTTCAATGATGACTGGAAGTTCGCTTTCGGCCATGCTGCCGATGCCACCAAGGACTTTGGTTGCGGAACGGAGTATTTCAACTATCTCACCAAGGCCAATTCCATCCACAACGAAGGCCCTTACTGCAAGAAGTTTGACGATAGCCAGTGGCAGTCCGTGCAGTTGCCTCACGACTTTGTGACACTCCTTGGATTCGACCGTAAGGCCAGCCATTCCCATGGCTATAAGACCGTGGGCTACCGTTATCCCGAGCATAGCGTGGGATGGTATCGCAAGCAGTTCAACATTCCCAAGGAAGACCTCGGCCGCCATATCATGCTCCGTTTCGATGGTATCTTCCGCAACGCCACGGTGTGGTTCAATGGTTTCTACATGGGCACGGAGCCCAGCGGCTATGCTTCGCAGGTGTACGACGTGACCGACTATGTGAACTATGGCGGCGACAATCTGATCTGCGTCCGTGCGGACGCTTCCCTCGAAGAAGGATGGTTCTACGAGGGTGCTGGCATCTATCGTGATGTGTGGCTTGAGAAAATGGCCATGCAGCACGTGGCTCCCTTCGGCACGTTCGTCTATGCCGAGCTGCAGTCGCCCTATCAGTCAGCCTCTATCCACGTAGAGACGGAAGTCGCCAACAGCGCGCTGACCACTGCTGGGTGTGAAATCCGTCATCAGTTGCTCGATGCTGAAGGCCACGAAGTGGCTCACACCTCCGCCGAGACCCTTTCGCTGGAGGCTAAGCAGACGGGCAGTAACCATCAGGTGATGACGCTCCAGAACCCCCATCTTTGGAGTCCGGAGCATCCTTATATATATAAGGTGGTGACCACGGTGAGCGTCCGCGGAAAAGTCATTGACCAATACACCACCAACACTGGCATCCGCTCCATTGCCTTTGATGCAGATCGCGGCTTCCTGCTGAATGGTAAGCCCCTGAAACTGAAGGGCGTGAATATGCATCAGGACCATGCCGGCGTGGGTGCTGCCATCCCCGATGCCTTGCTTTCATGGCGAATCCGCCAGCTGAAGCAGTTGGGATGCAACGCCTACCGTTCGTCTCACAATCCCATGACGCCCGCCCTCTTGGATATCTGCGACCGCGAGGGAATACTCGTAATCGACGAAAATCGCCTGATGGGCATCAACGACGAGCATCTGCGACTTCTGGAACGCATGATCAAGCGCGACCGCAATCATCCCAGTGTCATCCTCTGGAGTGATGGCAACGAAGAGTGGGGAATTGAGAACAACGAGCAAGGCATCCGCGTGGCTGCTTCCATGCGCGCCTTTACCCGTAGGCTGGACCCCACACGTCCATCCACGGTAGCTAATGCCGGAGGTACCCAGCTCCTGAAGTCGCTCGACGTGGTGGGCTACAACTATATCATGCAGAACAACGTGGAAAACCGCCGTCGCGAGCATCCCGAATGGAAAATCGTGGGCACGGAGGAAACCACCGGTTGCGGCACGCGCGGCATCTATTTCAACGACCCGCAGCAACCTGGCCGCATGCCCTCCATGAACTATCGGCAGCCAGCCGACACGAAACATCCTTACGAGAATGTCATTGAGCGTGGCTGGCAGTTCTATGCCGATCACGACTGGGCTTCAGGCATTTTCTATTGGACGGGTTTCGACTATCGTGGCGAGCCTAATCCCCTGTCGTATCCCGCCGTCATCTCAGAGTTCGGCATCCTCGACTATTGCGGATTCCCCAAAGACGAAGCCTGGTATCTCAAGTCGTGGTGGACCGAAGAGCCTGTGCTCCACATCTTCCCCCACTGGAATCTGCAGGGACATGAGGGCGAGCCCGTTGAAATATGGGCTTATAGCAACTGCGACGAAGTGGAACTTTCGGTCAATGGCCGTTCTTTGGGCCGCAAGCCCATGCCCCGTAACGGTCATCTGAAGTGGGAGGCTGTCTATCAGCCTGGAAGCCTGAAGGCTGTAGGCTATAAGAACGGAAAGAAAATCCTTACCCAAACGATCCATACCACCGGTAAGGCTGCCCGCATGCAGCTCGCGGCCGACCGTCAGCAGATTGCAGCCGATGGGCGCGACGTGAGTGTGGTCACCGTCAGTATCCTTGATTCCAAGGGTAGGGTAGTGCCCGATGCCTGTCCGGTGCTGAAACTCCGCTTGCAGGGCGAGGGCCATATCCTCGGTGTAGGCAATGGCAATCCCTCATGGTTAGGCAGCGATCATCCTGCTGATGCCGACTGTCATGAGTTTCAGGTGGAAGCTTTCAATGGCTACGCCCAGGTGCTCATTCAGAGCAACAAGACAGCAGGCCCCCTCACGCTGGAGTGCTCTTCCGCCGACATGAAGCCCGCCGTCCTGCATCTGGCGACTGTCTCTCAATAAGAAAATCAGAGGTGCCTTCATGTCTTCATGGGCACCTCTCCTCGCTGATAATGTGCACTTTTTATTCAAATTATATTATTACTCTGTTGAAAACTTTTTGAACCATTCACAATATCTCACAACGGTTTACCCCTCAACGTTTTACGGTGAAGGGTTCAGAGACGCGCCCTTCCATCCCCCTGAGAGTGGGAGCGGATTCTAAAAGTTTGGTTTGCTTTCACTTTTTTTCTACAGGCTTCCACATCGGGGAATCAAAACATCATCGGAAGGACTTCAAAACATCATCCGTTGCCCTTCAAAGTATCATCGAATGAAAAGAATTTTCTAGAAAAAAACTGAGTAATTAATGCTAAATTATTCAAGTATCTTTTGTGCTTAGACTAAAACATGCATCCTACATAAAATTCCAGGGAAGCCCTTTTTACAAAGGGATTACTAGCAATGTATGTTTGTCAAAAACATACATAAACCTACATACATTCATGAATGTAGGTTTATGCTGATGGCAGGCGGCTCACTCCTGATTATTTTTCGCGTTCAGTTTAATGGGCGAAACTAACGGTTTTTATGGGAAAAACTATTAGTTTCTATGGGAAAAACTGTTAGTTTCTGACTTTAAAACTACGGAAACTGCCGGTTGCATGAATGTATGTTCATGTATGTTTCAAACAAACATACATACGCCAAACTGCCCATAAACACAGGCGATTTGGAGGTTTTTATGTATGATGTATGTTTTTTGTGGTTATAAACAGAGAATTGCGATGTCCAGGAACCGGCATCTGCCACCCTGCTCACAAGGGCCATTTTCAAACCCTTCACCGCAACCCCTTACTATAATGCAAGTTACATATTTTCGTGAAGTGTTTTATTTTTCTGAAGCACTTTGAAAATACTTATATATGCGCTCCTGTTACCGTAGCAACAGTTTCACTTCTTGAAGTCAAGGAGCAATCCTGCTGATTCTTCACTTTGATCTGCTATTTCTATCCGCCGCCATACTATACTGATTCATAGTGACCTCCATTATCTTCCGCTTGGCGGCGTCTCTTACCATTGGGGTGTATGCCTCAATAATATGGCGCCAGTCATTTGGTTTCATTCCACCGTATTTTTCGCCAAACTTGCTGACGACCTCTCTTTGAATCTGCAAGTCACTAATGCCAGCATCCATGTGAAGCATGTCAAATATGAAGTTGCGCACCTCTTTGTCTTCTTCTATATCCTTGAGTTTAGCCGTCAATCCTTTATAGACAGTCTCAAACACCCGCTGATTGATGAAGTTCATAAAGTCCGGATTATCCAGATAGTTCCTGCAGAATTCCGTATTCTCGCTAAGCATCTGCGCAACAATCATCATAAGCGATGATGCGCATTGCTGCATGGCAGTTTCCTTGTTGCTGTTTTTTGCAGCATTCACGAAGGTGTCGTCTGTGGCCAGCCGCTCCGGCAGTTCGTCGAGTTGTTTTTTCGCCAACTCAATATTCTGCCAGTTAATGCTATTGAACTCATCCAATATGTCACTCAGTTTGGCCAAGTCAGGCTCTTGCGGTGCCTTAGGACCTCCCACGGGGATGGGGTCAATCTCAGCGTTTTTATTCTCCAGCTCTATTTTCTGCTCCTCATTCTTGATGATGCGATACTGGTCGAAATCAATAGCATCGATAAGTCCCTCTGTAAAATTTTCTGTCTTCAGTTTCGGCAGTTTGGTTATCAAGAGCGCATAGAAGGTATTCAGTTTTTCCCATTCAATACTTTTGAATGGCATAACGGCTGCGATAAATGGATATGTTCTGCAGAAGCTTTTCATACTGCTTTTGCATCTGATTTTGGCATTGTCGTCAAGCGCCTTGAATCTCTCGACCGCCACATTCACCACAGGGTCTATTTCTTCTCTGGGTGCACCTTTCCAGTATTTCTCGTTTATCTCTGTGACTTCCTCTTCTGTGTAGATGTTGGCCTCTTCTATCTCTGCGATGAGGTCATTCAGTTTGTTGGGATCCGTCTCTTTAGAAAGGATTGTCGTCTTATAGAATCGCTGGAAACTTTGCTGTATCATCTCTGCATCGTTACAGAAATCCAGTACAAAGGTATCCCTTTTCTTCGGATGGCAACGGTTCAGGCGTGAGAGTGTCTGTACGGCTTTCACATCCGTCAGCACCTTGTCCACATACATTGTGTGCAAGAGTGGCTGGTCATAGCCCGTCTGGAACTTATCGGCCACTACCAGAATGCGATAAGGGTCATGTTCCATATTCTCCTCAATATTTTTTGAGGGGAATCCGTTGATGTCTGCCTCGGTCACGGTCTTGCCACCATACTCTTTTGAACCAGAGAAAGCCACGATGGCCTTGTAGGGACTCTTGCGTTCTTCCAGCAGACGGGCTATCTCATAATAGAACTCAATGGCTCTCAAGATGCTGCTGGTCACTACCATTGCCCTGGCCTGACCGCCCACTTTCCCTTTGTCTATCACTTGCGTATGGAAGTGCTCCACAATGATGCTGGCCTTCTGCTGTATGGTTTCAGGCTGCGACTCCACAAAGGCACGGAGTTTCTTCGATGCCTGCTTTTTGTCGAACTCGGGATCATCCTCCACAGCCTTGATAATCTTGTAGAAACTGTTATAGGTGGTATAGTGGGCCAAAACGTCCATGATAAATCCCTCTTCGATGGCTTGTTTCATGGTATATTCGTGGAAAGGCCGATGTTCTGTCTCCCCGTCAGGTTTCTGATAGGGCGTGCCAAACATCTGCAGCGTCTTGTTCTTGGGTGTTGCCGTAAAAGCGTAGTAGTTGGCATTCTTCACCATCTCTCTGCCCTCGATGATTTTGGTCAGCCGGTCTTCCAGGTCCTCCTCATCACTACCGGCATTACCGCTCAGCGCGATGTTCATCTTTGCACTCAGCGAACCGTTCTGGCTCGAGTGTGCCTCGTCGATGATAATGCCAAAACGTTTATGCTTCAGTTCCGTGCCGATGGCTTCCAGAATAAAGGGGAACTTATGCACGATGGTGATAATGATCTTCTTGCCACTTGCCAGATGATTCCTCAGCGACTCAGCGCTGTCGGCCCAAGCCACCAAGTTTTGCAGCCGTTTGAATGCCACGATATTGTTTCTGATCTGAGTGTCCAGATTCACACGGTCGGTAACAACAATCACACTATCCAGCAATGCCTGCGTGCCATCCAGCAAGCCCACCAACTGATAGGCCAACCAAGTGATGGAGTTTGATTTTCCGGAACCGGCAGAGTGCTGTATCAAGAACCTTTGTCCGACACCTTTTGCCTTTGTCTCTGCCAGTAACTTACGAACACAGTCCAACTGATGATATCGGGGCCAGACAACGCTCTGCTTTTCCGCATTCGTTTTAGGGTCACGCCGTTTCACCACTTGTGCATAGTTCTCAATGATGTCGCTCAGCGATTCCTTCTTCAGAATGTCTTCCCATAGATAGGCCGTGCGCACCCCATTGGGGTTGACAGGATTACCGGCCCCGCCATTCACACCTTTATTAAAAGGCAAGAACCACGAACTTTTTCCACAGAGCCATGTGCACATCTTGATATCGTCGTCGTCCACGGCGAAATGTACGGCACATCGCTTTGGAGCCAGCAGTGGGTCTTTCGGGTCGCGGTCGGTCTGATATTGCTTCACGGCATTCTCCACGGTCTGCCCCGTATAGTGGTTCTTCAGTTCCATCGTTATCAGGGGCAGACCGTTGAGTGACACCATCAGGTCAATGCGGTTGTCGTTCTCCTTGCTATATGCCAACTCCTTCGTGATGCAGAATAGGTTCTTCCCATACATTTCCTGTGCTGTGGGATTCAGTTCCGATGGCAAGGGATAATACATGTCGAAGAGTTCCGAGATAAAGCGGAATCCCTTGCGCAGCACGTCTGTCACACCGCGATTGGCCAACTGTTTCGCCAATTCCGTGAAGAACTTTCTTTCCGAATACTCATTGGCGAAGCAAGCCGTGTTCTCCACCTTTTGCTTTTGGGTGGAGAGCAAGAAACGCTTCACTCGCTCTGTGTCCAAAGCGTAGTCTTTCACATAGTCGTTGCTCGCTCCCTCTTCATACCCCTGCTTGTCCCTAAGATATGCAAGAATCATGTCTTCGAGGTTCATTTCACTCACATTTGTCGGCATTGTCTTTATCTTGTTTATATTTTCTTCTTTACGCTGTTCAAGACAATAGCGACACAAGGAAAAAACTATTTCTTTTGGTAAATCTTCAAAGGTTTGCGTGCTGATGAACGGATGCTAAGAACAGTCAGTTTGCGGGTGTTATACCGAAAAATGATGGTAAACCCCATCATATAGAAGAAACGCACATCATTTCTTGTCGATGGGCTGCTGGCTGTGGGAATCTGGGCCAAACGTTGCAAGTCCTCTAACAGACAACGCACCAAACGGCGACTATATAAGTCGCTGCCATTGCGCTCATCATAAAAAGTTAGAATCTTCTGTAACTGGATGGTGCTACGACGGCTGAACTCAATCGTTAGAGCCATTTTGCGAACATGTTTTTGAATTCACCTAATGATACGACCTCACCTCGATCCACCTCTGCAATTTCGTCCTCAATATCTGGTGTTACCTGTAGTACACCATCTACGATATGGGCATAATCCATATCTTCAGGCATGTCGGGTGCATCGCATGCATAAGCCAAATTTGCAGAAGGCTCCTGTGCCATCAGGTTGTTGGTGTCCTCTTCATCAATCAGTGGATATGGTTTATTCTCTTTCATCTTCGCAAGTATTTTCTGCAAAGTTATGTCAAATTTTCGAGACTTCCAAAGATTTTTTCAGTTTTCTTGTGCCACTATGTCAAGGAGCGCTGTTTCCAAGCGGTATTTAGCCGCACTCTATTATAATTATATTGTTTCGTTCTGAACGTTTACTTGTCCTGTCACGCAGTCGGCAATGAGCCGCTGCTTGTATTCTTTCATATAGTCTATCTCTGCCTGGAGTTCCGTCATCAGCCTGTCTATCTTCTTGCACTTCTCATCGATGTAGGCTACGATGGCGCATTGCTCATCTTGAGGTGGAACAATGACTAATTGCTTCTTCAACTCATCAAAAGAAAGAGTCAGTCTGATGCCTGTTCCCATTCCATGAAAGAGTTTCATGCTATCCATTGTTTTAAATAGATATGTGTAGTAATGAGCATTGGTTCCCGCTCTTGGCCTTGCAACAACATAGGCAGATGTAATGATGCCATCCGAAGGAGCAATTGCCACTCTTTGAGAAATAAAGTCGTAATTGAGGTTTAATCCATTAATCAGAATGTCACCCTCTTGTAAAACAGAGTATTTGACATAAACATCTCTGTACTCTTCAGCATCGCCAACTTCATTTTTAGGCACAAGCGTACCATAATTGAATTTAAAAGCATGTTTATATCTAAAGTCTGAGTTGGCGTTCACTTTTCCTGTGAATAAACTTGCAATACGTTTTGTCTCCCAATGTTCAGGAATCATGCCAATCCATGAGATGCCGCTGTCTTTCATTTTCACAATGGGGTTCAAGCCCTTGGTGACGGCATCAGCGATTGTTTTTTGCTTTAGTTCTTGAAGGAGCAGTATCTCTTTTTCCTTCTCTGCCACGTACGCATCTATCTTCGAGGTCTTACCTTTCAAATAACTTACGATCTTCTCTTGTTCGGCAAGAGGGGGAAGTGGGATGACGAAATTCTTGAATTTGTCATTGGTTAGCTGATTTATGGTAGATGTAGAAAACAATGTTTTATAACTTTGAATAGCAACACTTAACACGTTTTCCATAAAAGGTGCCCACATATTTGTTCGATAAACCATCATAAAAGCACCAAATGAAGCCTTTATATCTTTATCTATTAGTGTTAATTTTCCAACTAAATCTCTACTTCCATTTCTTGAGCAGATTAAGATGTCTCCATATTTAACCATCAAATCAGAGGGAATTTCTTTTTTTACGAAAACATTATCATCTAAAGTGAGTTTTCCTTCTTTTATATTAGAAGAACGAAGTACTAATGTCCCCTCCCCATCTTCATTAACATCATAAGGTGAATAAGTTAATCCGTTTCTACTTTTACCCGTATAACGGACTCGTCTTGTATCCCAATGGCTGGGAATCTCTCCAATCCATTGGACACCACTATCCTTATATTCACTATACCTCTCCATACTACCTTCCTAAGATTTCGTCCAACAATCCGTCGGTGCGCTCTTCGATGGCACGGATATCTCCGCTGATTTCTTCGATGGTGCGCAGTTGCTTCGGCTTATAGAAATACTTTGTGAACGAGAGTTCGTAGCCCGTCTCGATACTTTTCTCGTCGAGGATGGCATCAGGCGAATAAGGCAATATCTCGTTTTGGAAGAAGCCCTCGATGCCGCCTTCATAGCGGAAGGGGATGATCTCGGTGTCCTTCGATTTCTTGTTGACGACGGGCTTTCCCTTCTTGTCGCGGACAATGTTGCCCTGCTCGTCGCGCTGCGGCTGATACACGTTCACGCTCCAATAGCCAAACTCGTTGTTCGGGAAAATCTTGCTTTGAGGGGTTTCCTTGAAGTCCATCAGGAGTTGCAGAATCTTTGCCCGGTCTTCCTCTGTCGTCTCACAGTTCTTCTCGCCGAGGTTCTTGCGAAGTGGAGTCTTGATTTCCGTGGCATCGATGAGTTGCACATATCCCCTGCGTCGCTCCTCCTTGCGATTGGTAATTACCCAGATAAAGGTACCGATACCTGTGTTGTAGAAGTCTTTCTCCGGCATCGCCACAATGGCTTCCAGCAGGTCGTTCTCTATGATAAACTGACGCAGGTTGCTGGCACCCTTACCGGCATCGCCAGTGAAGAGGCTGCTGCCGTTGTGCACCTCAACGATGCGGGTTCCAAGAGCGGTGTCCTCACGCATACGACTCAGGTTGTTGGCAAGGAACATCATCTGAGCATCGCCAATGTCGGGAATAAACGAGAGTTCTTTGCCCTCGCGGTCTAAAACGGTAAACCGGCTGTCGGTAAACTTCTTCTTGTCTTTTTCGCTCAGGCCACGCTTCTTCAGGTCTTCTTTCCAAGGCGTACCGAAGGGGGGATTCGAGATGCAGAAGTCGAAGGTCTCGCCAGCATGCCCGTCGCGCGAGATGGTGCTGTCGAAGGCAATGTATTCGCGAGGCTCTGCGCCATATTGATACTTGAAGGCCTTGATGTTGCCACTTATCATAAGGTCGGCCTTGCAGGTGGCGTATGTATCGGGCTGCAATTCTTGTCCGAAGATGTTCACTTGCACTTGCTTGCCGCGCTCACGGGCTATTTCCAGAATGCGGTCTTGGGCAATGGTCAGAATGCCACCCGTACCGCAGGCTCCGTCGTATATATGATAGGTGTTGTCTGTAATCTTGTCAGCGATGGGCAGTACGGCCAGGTCGGCCAGCAGTTTCACATAGTCGCGAGGCGTGAAGTGCTCACCGGCTTCGGTGACGTTGTTTTCCTCATTAAACTTTCGGAGCAGTTCCTCGAAGATGGTTCCCATGGTGTGATTGTCGAGTCCTGGCAGCAGCACATTGCCGTTGTCATCCTTCACTGGCTTGTTAGAGAGGTTGATCTTATCGTCGGTAAACTTCTCGATAATGCTGCCCAGGCGTTCTGCTTCCGTCAGGTTGTCCACCATCTGGCGCAGGTGGAACTTGTCGATAATGTCCTGCACGTCTCGGCTGAATCCATTCAGATAGTCGGTGAAGTTCATCTTCAGGCGCAGCGGGTCGGTCTCGCTCTTCAACGTCTTCATGGTGAACTTCGAAGTGTTGTAGAATGGATAGCCTGTTACGCTATGCAGGATGGGGTCCTGATTCTGGATGTTGCTCTCGTCAAGTTTCTGTTTCATTGTGAGCAACGCTTCCTTGGTAGGCTCCAGCAACACGTCGATACGGCGGAGCACCATCATGGGCATGATGATCTTCTTATATTCGCCTTTCTCGAAGGCATAAACCAGTACATCTGTCGCTATGTTCCAGATGAACGAGAATAGTTGGTTATATTGACTCTGATTCATAGTCTGCACGATTGTATTAGGAGCGAAAGGACTATCTCGGATGATAATGGGTTATACAAAGGAACCTTAGGACATGATAAAAGCGTGAACCGCCCTTATCGATGTCCCAAGGTCCTTGCAAAACCCACTACGAAGATAAGTCCAGCCCACGCTATCGCGTAGGCGCTGGTACTTATTCGTTTCGTAGGTGTCATTTGAAGTTGCAAGGTTCAGGGACATCACCGAATATAGCACTAACGCTATGATTAATTTTCCACGAAAGTTATACCGCCACCCTTCGCTCAGGGAATCTGCCTTAGCTTGCCGTTTACGGCGTTTCGGCGGTAGTTGGTGCAAAATTACAAAAAGTAAATTGTAAAACAAAAGATTTCGTCCTTTTTTTTGTAGAAAAGGGTTCTATAACAAAGTGATCCGGCTCACTCCACTATGAAAGATATGAAAGAAGAAAACGCAACTTTCTCCATAGGAAATTATTTACCCCCAACCTAAATGTTTTCCTATATACGAAAGTCGCTATTTTGCGATTTTTGCGGAAATATTTTGCGCGTGTGGTAATTTATTCTTACTTTTGCAGCCGAGATTGATATAATAATAGGTGTAAGAGCGTATGCGGAAAATCATTTTGGCAGACAGACAGGATATCACGCGCGCCGGCATGCAGTTCGTGTGCCAGGCAATGGATGGCGTTGACACGAAATATACGGAAGATAAGGCCGAACTGATGTTGGCGCTGAGGGATTGTGAGGATGCGGTGGTGGTGCTTGACTACACGACTTTTGACTTTAATGATGCCGACGAGCTGCTGATCTTCAATCTCCGTTATCCAGAAGTGAGGTGGATTCTATTCAGCGAAGACTTGAGCCTGGAGTTCGTGAAGCAGATCATCGCTTCGAGCGGACAGTTCTCGGTGGTGCTGAAGGAGAGTCCGATGAGCGAGATTCGCGAGGCGCTCCGGTATGCGCTTCGCGGACAGCGCTATATCTGCCAGCGCATGGCGGAGATGCTGTTGTCGCCGCAGGCTGCTGCGAATGATGACGATGTGAAGCTGACGAAGACGGAAACGGAAATCCTGAAGGATATTGCGCTGGGCATGACGACGAAGGAGATTTCGGAGAAGCGTTTCTCGAGTTTCCATACGGTGAATACGCACCGCAAGAATATCTTCCGCAAACTGGGCGTGAACAACGTGCACGAGGCCACGAAGTATGCGCTGAGGGCGGGACTGGTGGATTCGGCGGAGTATTATATTTAGTATGGTCTTTAAGGGTATAAAAAAACCAAGATTGTTTCACAACAATCTTGGTTTTTGTTTTCTAACTAACTTATTATCAACTATTCATTACTCATTTGCGGGTGCAAAATTACGATGAATTATGCAAAGATGTATCATTTTCTTGCAAATTTCTCACGTAAACGTTTGCAGAAATGGAAATAAAGTTGTAATTTTGCATATTAGAATAGAAAATGCTGACATGTCGGCATCTACTTATTATCGGCTACTCATTATGAACAAGAGAAGAACTTCGCTGAAAGACTTGGCTGCCCGTCTGGGTGTCAGTATTGCTACGGTTTCGCGTGCCCTGCGCAATTCCCATGAGGTGGGTGACGAGATGAAGGAAAAGGTGCAGGCGCTGGCGAAGGAGATGAACTATCGTCCGAATCCTTTTGCTCAAAGTCTGCGCAAGGAGGCTCCGCGGATTATTGGTGTGGTGGTGCCTAATCTGGTCACTCATTATTATGCGGCTGTGCTCGACGGGGTGGAGGATTTTGCGGTGAAGAACGGCTATTCGGTGATTAGCGCGAACTCTCACGAAAACCATGAACGCGAGGCGAGGGCCATCGACAACTTTATCAATCTGCATGTGGAGGGCATTATTGCCTGTCTGGCTCAGGACACCGTGGACTACAGTCATTTCAAGGAGATTCACGAAATGGGCATTCCGCTGGTGTTCTTCGCACGCACTTGTCTGCCGGAGTTGTTTTCGTCGGTGGTGGGTAACGGCGATGTGGCTGCACAAGAGGCTACGCAGCACTTGATAGAGACGGGTTCGCGGCGCATTGCCTTCATCGGAGGACCGAATCATCTTGACATGGTGCGCCGCCGAAAGCATGGCTATCTGGAGGCTTTGCGGGAGAACAGGATTGAGATAGACCGCACGCTGGTGGTCTGCGACAAGATTGACTACGACGTGGCTCGCGAACAGACTATGGGGCTGCTCAGGCGCGAAGACCGCCCAGATGCTATTCTGGCGTTCAACGATATCATTACCTACGCTGCCTTTGATGCCATTAAGGCCAGCGGGCTCCGGATTCCGGAGGATGTGGCCATCATCGGTTTTACGGATGGTGACACTTCTGCCCACGTGACTCCGAAGCTTTCGGTCATCATGGACCAGGCGCATGCTCAGGGCACGAAGGCCTGCGAACTGCTGCTGAAGCATATTGCGGGAGAGAAGAAAATCTCGAAGGAGGTGGTGCCCATGATTCTGAAGATCAGGGAATCGAGCGAAAAACATTAGTTTCATAATAGCGACATATTGAAAATCCTCCAACACGTTGGGGGATTTTTTTTAGCAATAAAAGGTAAAAATGTATTAAAAAATTGCTTTTTTCATCTATACTTATTATATTTGCAGCGTCATCATCGCTGTTATGGGTATGAAGCAAATTCTTTTACTGAAATGGCTTGTTCTGGGACTTGTTGTTCTACTCGGCATGGACACCCATGCACAGGTGGAACGTGAGTTCAGAAAAGTGCTGTCGAACGGTGAGGTGTCGAATGCGAGCGTACATTGCATGCTCCGCGACCGTCAGGGATTTATCTGGTTCGGAACGACTTCAGGACTGGAACGTTTCGACGGCTATCACTTCAAGACATTCCATTCGCGATCCTCCGATCCCGAGTCGCTTCTTGACGATGGCGTTGACGAGATACATGAAGACCAGTACGGACTGCTCTGGGTACACACATCGTCGGGCTATTGCGTCTATAATCCTGAAACTGAAAAGTTCGACCGCACGCCCGAAGAGTGGATGAAAGGCGTGGGGATGTATGGCCGGCCCAATCGCCTCTTCATAGATTCGCGAAAGAATATCTGGTCGGTGGTGGATGGCAAGGGATGTTATTACTTTGACGCCAAGACAGACAAACCGTTTCTTTTCAAGATGGGCCGCAAGAAAGACGCTATTCCCAACGGAACGGTGACTGACATCACGGAGATAGAAGGCACGGTGGTGCTGATCTACAACGACGGTACGATGGTGCGCCTGGATGCCCATAAGCGGAAACCTCTCTGGATCAGCACTTACTTCCCCGATCATCATTCGCCCAAGGGTTACGATTATAAATTGCTTATTGACACACGGGGCAACTACTGGGTGACGGTAGCGGGAATGACGAAGATCTACTCGCCGAGCCTGAAGAAGTGGTTTGACACCGTGCCGCAATGGCTGAAGGCCAACGGGGCAGAAACCTCGCTGGAGCATATCCTCGTGCGGGATATTCGGGAAGATAATCACGGTCGCCTGTGGATAGCCACCGACCACGACGGCCTGATGATGTTCAACTGGAATACGAAGGAATGCCTATCGTTCAAGAACGATAAGAACAATCCTACGTCGTTGCCCGAAAACGCGCTGAATGCCCTGATGCTGGATCCCAATGGCGCGCTCTGGGTGGGTACCTACAAGAATGGTGCGGCCTATTCGTGGGACTATCTTTCCATCTTTGAATTTAGGGAAATAGGCGATATAAATGGCATCACGGAGGATGCTGACGGCAACTGGTGGCTGGGAACCAACTATCAGGGCGTGATCTGCTACAATCCACTGACGGGAGAGCGCAAGCATTTCAGGCGCGATCAGACCCACCTCACCACAGATGTCATCGTCTCGGTGAAACGAGCGAAGGACGGGGCGTTGTGGTTTGGCAGTTTCAATGGTGGACTGGCGTGCTATAAGAACGGCGTTTGGAAGGCTTACCACAAGCAGGACGGACTGGCCGGTGAGAGTGTATGGTCGCTGGCCGAACTTCCTTCGGGCCATCTGGTTATCGGTACGTTGGGCTCGGGCGTGCAGATTCTGAATCCGCAAACGGGCGAATTCCGCACTTTCAACAGAAACAATTCAAAGCTGGAGTCTGACTTTGTGTCGTGTGTGTCGCTATCAAAGCAAGGTCGCGTCATGATTGCCCATTCGCAAGGGTTCTCCTTGCTGGATCCCACGACAGACAAACTGGAGAACTTCACGAAGACGAGGTCGGGCAAGCTGTTCCTGAATCCGCAGATTAACCAGATGTACGAGGACTCTCGCGGACTGGTCTGGATTGCCACCAATTCAGGTCTTAATATTCTTGACAAGCTGAATGATGACCTGTACGAACTGACCATAGACAACGGACTGGGCGGAAAGGTGGCCTGTGGCGTTACTGAAGACCATCATGGAAACATCTGGATTACCACGGATAAAGGCGTGGCACAAGTGACAGTCTCGCGCCAAGGCAAGCGTTGTGATTTCTCCATCGTGAACTACAACCATCTCGACGGATTGCAGGGAAGGCAGTTCAACTTCCGTTCCATCTTCACGAACCGCAAGGGCGACGTGCTCTTTGGCGGACAGGATGGTGTGAACATATTCCCCGAAGGCCGCAAGGAACCGGTTCAGACAAAGTCGGAAGTCATCTTCAGCGGCCTGATTCTCTTTGACCATCCGCTGGCGGTGGGAGAGGAGTATGACGGACATGTGGTACTGGAAAAAGCCCTCAATATCACCCGCGAGATAGAACTCAGCTCGGATGATAATTCTTTTACCATACAGCTGGCTGCCACGACGATTGTGGTGCCTTCGCGCAAGCGCTTCTACTATAGGCTGAAAGGGCTGTCGGACAAATGGATGATGACACCGCCTAACCGCAACGAGGTGACGTTTACCAATCTCTCGCCCGGAACCTATACGCTCGAAGTGAGCATCGTAGGCCGTGACGGGCGTATCTCCAAGGAGGTCAGCACGTTGAAGATCAAGGTGAATCCTCCTTTCTACTTGTCGGCTTGGGCATTCCTGATCTATACCCTGCTCATAGCCACAGGCCTGATTTATGCCTATAGGTTGTCGGTGCGTCGTCAGGAAGAGCGCTTCCGTGTGGAACAACTGGAGCGTGAGCGCATCAGGGAAAAGGAACTCGACGAGAAGAAGATGAAATTCTTCACCAACGTGAGCCATGATCTCAGGGCTCCGCTGATGCTGGTTCTCCAGCCCCTGAACCAACTGCTGAAGAAAGAAGAGAATCCCAAGAAGAAGAACACCCTCGAAATCGTAAACCGTAACGCTACCAAACTACTTGGACTTGTTGACCAGCTGCTCGATTTCCGCAAACTGGAAGACAGTCAGGTGAAACTCAATCCCGTGACGGGCGACATCGTGAACTATCTGCGCAGTATCTGCCGCTCGTTCAGGCTGTTGCAGGACCGAAACATCCATCTCACGTTCTACTCGCCCATGGAGTCGCTGGTGATGTCGTTTGATGATGACAAGATTGAAAAGGTGATGAATATACTCCTTTCCAATGCCTATAAGTTTACGAAAGACGAAGGTCGAGTGGATGTTTCCATTCAGCTGATGCCCAAGGCGGATGAACCCTCACAGGCCGAGGACCTCTTGCAGATCAAAGTGTCGGATACGGGCGTGGGCATTTCGGATGAAGACAAGAAGCATGCCTTCGATCGTTTCTACCAGGTGGAGGGACAGGATATGCCTTCGTATGGTGGCAGCGGACTCGGTCTTTCGATGGTGAAAGACTTTGTGGAGCTTCATGATGGAGAAGTCTTTGTGAACGACAATGCCGGACAGGGCACGGTGTTTACCATCAGGATACCCGTGCGCCACGATTTCAGTCTGTCGCAACTGAAGACCGACGAAGCTGCAACAGCCGTGGATGCCGGCGCTCCTGAAAGCGAAACTGCTATGCAGGAAGATCAGACAGAAGGTCAGGCCGCTGCTGCCGGTGAGCCCATCGGTAACGGAAAATATGAAGTGCTGCTGGTGGATAGCAACCGTGAGTTTATCAACTTCTTGATTGCTACGATGAGCGATTTCTATCGTTTGCGCGTGGCCTACAACGGCAAGGAAGCGCTGAAACTGATAGAAGAAAGCAAGCCTGACGTCATCGTCAGCGATGTGGAGATGCCCGAGATGAACGGTCTGGAACTCTGCCGGGCCCTGAAAAGCAATATCGAAACGGCAAAGATTCCGTTCGTGCTGCTTACGACCCGAGTGTCGCCTGAGCAGAAGATTGAAGGCATGGAGAGCGGTGCTGACGACTATATCACTACGCCGTTTAACTTCGACCTGTTCAATCTGCGTGTCTCCAACCTGATCAAATGGCGTAAGTCGTCGGAGCAGACAAAGCTCGATCCTCAGGTGAAGCAGATAGAGATTACGTCGCTCGATGAAAAGCTGGTGCAGGACGCCACTGCCTATGTGGAAGACAATATCAATAATCCTGACCTTTCGGTGGAGACGCTGAGCGAGGCCATGAATATGTCGCGCGTGCATCTTTATAAGAAGTTGCTACAGCTGACAGGCAGTACGCCTTCGGAGTTTATCCGCCTGATTCGTCTGCGCCGCGCAGAGCAGTTGCTCCGCCAGAGTCAGTTGAGCGTGGCAGAGGTGTCCTATATGGTTGGCTTCAATAATCCGCGCTATTTCTCCAAGTATTTCAAGAACTTGTACGGCATGATGCCTTCGCAATACAAAGAGGCTAAAAAAAGATAATTTAACAGATTGGGCGTAAATTCTTAACGCTAACATTTTAATAAACGGTTTTTTAGTGCTATCTTTGCAAGCAAATTAAATCTATAAGACAAAATAAGCCGAAATGAAAATTGCTAGATTATTTGTTTCTGCCGTGCTGCTTACGTGTGTGAGTCTGGCACAGGCAGCAGTGACGAAAGACGGTAACCGCGTGACGGTTCAGTTGGACAATCCTGTGGCTAACGGTGCCAAGATTGTTTCTTTACAAGTGATTAACGACAACATTATCCGCGTGCAGGCCACTTCTGAGGCCCAGCTGCCCCAGAAGCAGCAGAGCCTGATGATTGTGCCCCAGACGGCCAAGCCACAGTTCTCTACTTCAGAGGAAGGAAACGACTTTGTGGTGAAGGCAAAGAATGTCACCGCACGCATCGACAAGCGCAACGGCCGCGTCACTTTCTTCGATGCCAACGGCAAACAGCTGGCAGCCGAGACCCAGGACGGAAAGACTTTCAGCAAATTCCGCGTTCCCGAGCGTGAGATTGGCGTGGGCACTATTCCTGAGCAGCAGCGCAACGGCCTTTCGTGGACGCTGAAGTTCGAGAACCAGCCCGAAGCACTCTACGGACTCGGACAGCACCAGGCCGAAGAACTCAACATGAAAGGCAAGAACGAAGATCTTTTCCAATACAACACCAAGGTAAGCATCCCCTTTGTGCTCTCCACCAAGGGCTATGGCATCCTGTGGGATTCCTATAGCTATTGCCGCTTCGGCAACCCCAACGATTATCTGCAGCTGAACCGTGCGTTCAAGCTCTACGACAAGAACGGCAAGCCAGGCCATCTGACCGGAACCTATACCGACAAGGATGGCCAGAAGATTGTGCGCGGCGAAGATTCCATCTACTATGAATTCGATACGCCTGCTGCCTCTGCCATTGCCAACCAGACGGAGCCCGGCGGCATCAAGAATCTGCCGAAGGGTTTCAAGATGAAAGGTGCCAAGGTGGTCTATGAGGGCTTCATGGAGGCTCAGGAGACCGAACTCTATCAGTTCATTCTCTACTATGCCGGCTACATGAAGGTGTATGTGGGTGGCGAAGAGGTGGTTCCCGAGCGCTGGCGCACAGCCTGGAATCCCAACACCTGGAAGTTCACGGCTCCGCTGAAGAAGGGCGTGAAGACCCAGCTGCGCATCGAATGGCTGCCCGATGGCGACGTGTCGTATTGCGGACTTCGCGTATCGGAGCCACGCAGCCGCGAGGAGCGCGATCAGCTCTGCATCTGGAGCGAGATGAGTCGCGACATGGACTACTATTTCATTGCCGGTGAAAACTTCGACAAGATTATCTCAGGCTATCGCACGCTGACGGGCAAGGCTCCCGTCTATCCCAAGTGGGTGCTCGGTTTCTGGCAGAGCCGCGAGCGCTATAAGACACAGGCCGAAATCGAAGAGACACTGGCCGAGTTCCGCAAGCGCCAGATTCCCGTTGACAATATCGTGCAGGACTGGAACTACTGGAAGCTCGACTCATGGGGCGACCACACCTTCGAGGCTTCGCGCTATCCCAATCCGCAGCAGATGCTCGACAACGTTCACAAGATGGGCGGTCGCTTCATGATCAGCGTATGGCCTAAGTTCTACGACACCGTAGCCAACTACAAGGAGCTCGATGCCAAGGGCTGGATGTATCATCAGGCCATCACCGACGACATTCATGACTGGCTGGGCTTCCGCGGTTCGTTCTACGATGCCTACGCCGAAGGTGCGCGCAAGATGTTCTGGCGCCAGATGGACGAGAATCTCTATACGAAATATAATCACGGCATCGATGCCTGGTGGATGGATGCCTCGGAACCCAACGTGCGCGACTGCACGCCCATGTGGTATCGCAAAGCCCTGAGCGGCCCCACGGCGATGGGTTCTTCTACAGAATACTTCAACGCCTACAGCACGGTGAATGCCGATGCCATCTACAACGGACAACGTTCGCTCTTCAAGGGAAAGGCCAATGAACCCCGCGTGTTCCTGCTCACCCGTAGCGGTTTTGCCGGAGAACAGCGTTACTCCACGGCTACCTGGAGCGGAGACATCGCAACCCGCTGGGAGGATATGCGCGCCCAGATGACCGCCGGACTGAACTATTCGATGTCGGGCGTTCCCTTCTGGGGAATGGACCAGGGCGGTTTCTGCGTGGAAGACCGCTATGTGGCTGCCCAGCAGGAGTTCGACAAGACCGGCGTGGAGAATAGCGACCTGACGGAGTGGCGCGAGTTGCAGGCCCGTTGGAACCAGTTTGGCTGCTTCATTCCTCTCTATCGTGCCCACGGCCAGTGGCCTCTGCGCGAAGTGTGGAACATTGCCCCCGAGAATCATCCCTGCTATCAGACCATCGTCTATTACGACAAACTGCGCTACCGCATGATGCCATATCTCTACTCGATGGCCGGCTGGGCACATCTGAAAGACTACACGCTGATGCGTGCCCTCGTGATGGATTTCCAGGGCGACGAGAAGGTGTACGACATCAAGGACCAGTGGATGTTTGGCCCGGCATTCATGGCCTGCCCCGTAGGTCAGTATAAGGCCCGCAATCGCAAGGTGTATTTCCCGAAAGCCAGCGGCTGGTATAATCTCTACGACGGTGAGTTCATCGAAGGTGGACAGAGCCTGATTGTGGATGCTCCCTTCGAGCGTATTCCCGTCTTCGTGCGCGAAGGTTCCATCGTTCCCTTCGGTCCCGAGATTCAGTATTCCGACGAGAAGCCTGCCTCCGAGATTACGCTCTATATCTATGCTGGCCGCAACGGCGAGTTCCAGCTCTACGAGGACGAGGGCACCAACTACAACTACGAGAAAGGCAAGTTCGCCACCATCGACATCCGCTACGATGATGCCTCGAAGACCGTCACCTTCGGCAAGCGTCAGGGCAGTTTCAACGGCATGCTGAAGAAACGTTCGTTCAACATCGTACTCGTTTCGAAGGACAATGTCCAGCCGCTCGACTTCAACGCCAAGGGCAAGAGTGTTACCTATAGCGGCAAGGCCGTCAGCGTGAAGCTCTGAGGTAGATAAATATAATAGAAAAGTAAATACTTATGAAAAGATACTTTGTACTGCTGCTTGCGATGGCAGCACTTCATACAAGTCAAGCACGTGAACGTCAATGCTTTGATGCTGATTGGCGTTTCATACTGGCAGATTCCACTCAGATGGCAAATGCCGACTATAATGATTCCCATTGGCGGAAACTTTCCTTGCCCCACGACTGGGCTATAGAAGGTGACTTCTATGCCGGCAATCCCTCGGGAGCGGGTGGGGGAGCGCTACCTGGAGGCGTGGGATGGTACAGAAAAGAGTTTAGTATTCCCCAGACGCCTTCTATAGATAGTGGCACTTCCTACTTCGTGGAGTTTGATGGCGTGTATATGAACTCCACCGTCTATGTGAATGGGCAGCAGGTGGGATTCCGTCCCTATGGTTACAGTTCTTTCGAGTATGATATCACCAAATATCTGAAGAAAGGAGAGAATGTCATTGCCGTCCGGGTGGATAACAGCGACCAGCCCAACTCCCGCTGGTATAGCGGATGTGGTATCTATCGCCATGTGTGGCTGACGCAGACAGACCATACGCATGTGGCCCATTGGGGAACTTATGTCACATCTACCTTGTCAAAAAATAATAAAACGGCTACTTTCAACGTTATGGTAGAAGTAGCGAACAAGACGAAAGACACCCGGATCACCAATATCCTCCTGGATGCTGGTGGAAAAGAAGTGGCTAGAACCAACGGTTCTGCGCTGAAGGTGAAAAATCCTCGTTTGTGGACACTTGACGATCCTTATATTTATAAGGTACGCACCGAAATACGTGTTGGTGAAAAAATTGTTGATGTATATGAAACTAACACGGGAGTGAGGAGCTTCCGCTTTGATCCCAAGGCGGGCTTCTCACTCAATTCTGTACCAGTGAAGATTAACGGCGTATGCGAGCATCACGACTTCGGTTGCCTTGGTGCAGCTCTCAATGAAGATGCCCTTCACCGTAAACTGGTGAAACTGAAGGCAATGGGCGTGAATGCCATCCGCTCTTCTCACAATCCTCCAGCCCCTGAACTGCTGAATATGTGCGATACGATGGGACTCATCGTGATGGACGAGTCGTTTGACATGTGGCGGCGCAAGAAGACGAAGAACGATTATGCCCGCTTCTTCGACGAATGGCATGAGCGCGACCTTTCCGATTTGGTGAAGCGCGACCGTAATCATCCCTGTATCGTGATGTGGTCGATTGGTAATGAAGTGCTTGAACAGTGGTCGTCGGCAGATGCCGATGAACTGACGTTGGAGCAGGCTAACCTGATTCTGAACGCAGGGCATGATGCCTCTACGCTGGCTCACGGCGAAGAGATGACGCCTAATGCCTTGCTTACTCAGCATCTGGCCAATATCGTAAAGCGTTATGATAAGACGCGCCCGATTACTGCCGGCTGTAATGAGCCTGATCCCAAGAATCATCTCTTCAAGAGCGGAGCTATCGACATTATCGGCTTCAACTACCACCATCAGTGGATAAAAGATGTGCCTAAGAACTTCCCCAACAAGCCGTTCCTGATGACTGAAAGTGTATCGGCCTTGCAGACTCGCGGCTACTACATCATGCCTTCCGACAGTATCATCGTGGCACCAAAGGAATGGTGGATGCCTTATACCGATCCCTCGTTTATGTGTTCGGCTTATGATAATATGCACGCTTCATGGAGCAGTACCCATGAGCAGACCTGGGACGTGGTGAAGCATACTCCCTATGTCAGCGGACAGTTCATCTGGACTGGTTTCGACTATATCGGTGAGCCTACGCCATACGGTTTCCCTGCACGTAGTTCCTATTTCGGTATTATCGACCTTGCAGGTTTCCCGAAAGACATCTATTATATGTACCAGAGCGAATGGACGCAGAAGCCTGTGCTTCATCTGTTCCCCCACTGGAATTGGATGCCAGGCCAGGAGATAGATATGTGGTGCTACTACAACAATGCCGACGAGGTGGAGTTGTACGTGAACGGTAAGTCTCAGGGCGTTCGCCGTAAGGCCGACGGTCATGTGTACCATGTTTCCTGGCGGGTGAAGTATGAGCCGGGAGAAGTTAAGGTGATTGCCCGTAAGGCAGCCGTGAAAAACGGTTATCCGGAGATTGTGGCTACGCAAACCATCAAGACTGCAGGACAGCCCGACCATCTGCGTCTGACTACCGACTATCAGGGAAAGACCACGACCTTTGTCAATGTGGAGGTAGTAGATAAGGACGGCAATCTGTGTCCTTGGGCGGAAGATCAGGTGTTCTTTGAAACTTCCGGCGGACTGGAGATTGTCGGCGTGGATAACGGTAGCCAGTTCTCGATGGAGCGTTTCAAGGATACCAAGCGCAAAGCCTTCAAGGGCAAGTGCATGGTGGCCGTCAATGGAAAGGGTGAGCTGAAGGCCCGCACTTTCGGGATGAAAGAGACTACCCATATCATCAAATAGCACAAACCTTTATGACAGAAAATAATGAAATGCGTGTCGGCATCATCGGTGCCGGCACAATAGCAGGGAAAATCGCTTCCACCTTGAAGGAACTTGACGGAGTGGTCAACTTTGCCGTGGCCTCCCGTTCGAAGGAAAAAGCGCAGGCTTTTGCCCGTGAATGGGGCTTTGAACGGGCTTACGGTTCTTATGATGAGTTGCTTGATGATGGCGATGTGGATTTGGTTTACATCGCTACGCCCCACAGCCATCATTACGATGTGACGCGCGAAGCCATCCTCAAAGGCAAGCCTTGCTTGGTGGAGAAAGCCTTTATGGCTAACTATCGAGAGAGTAAGGAAATCGTGGACTTGGCTCGTAATCACAAGGTGTTTGTTGCTGAAGCTATCTGGACTCGCTATCAGCCTGCCGTTCAGATGATTCGCAAGTTGATAGCCGACGACCGCATCGGAACTCCCCAGTTGATATCTGCTACCATCGGTTATCCGATGCTTCATAAGGAGCGCCTGCTGAAACCAGAACTCTGCGGAGGTGCTTTGCTTGACGTGGGTGTCTATGCCATCAATTTCTTCCGTATGTTCTGTGATGCGAAGGTGGAGCGAGTATTCTCCAGTTGCATGAAATCCGACCTCGGCGTGGATTTGCAGAATGCAGCATCGTATGTTCTTGAGAACGGCGTGATGGCCAACATCCAGTCGTCGGCGCTCTGCGTAAGCGATAATCAGGGCATCATAAGCGGAACCAAGGCCTGTCTGGCCGTTGATGACATCAATAATCCGCAGGTAATCAGTATCTATGGCCGCAATCATGTGCTGGAAGAAGAGTTCCGCGTGCCAGCTCAGATTACGGGCTATGAATACGAGTTCCTGGCTTGTAAAGAGGCTTTGGAAAACAATCTGACCGAATCTCCCATGATGCCGCTCGATGAGACTTTGACGGTCATGAAGATGATGGACGACTTGCGGATGGAGTGGGGCGTCAGATATCCTATGGACTAAATCATAACCTGAAATGAAAAGACTATTCATCGTCTTGATCGCATTCATGCTGACAGGGTTTGCGCTTCATGCACAGACTTATCAGCAAGTGAACGACATCAGCTATACGGCTAAGAAAGACGGCTATGCACAGGAACGCCTGAAACTGGACGTCTATTATCCCGAGAACTTGAAGGGCTGTCCTGTCGTGGTCTGGTTTCATGGTGGTGGCCTGGAAGCAGGCAATAAGGAAATCCCCCAGAAACTGAAGAACAAGGGTTATGTCGTGGTAGGTGCCAACTATCGTTTGCTGCCCAAAGTGACCGTCAAGGAAACGCTCGACGATGCGGCAGAAGCCGTGGCTTGGGTGTTCCGCAATATCGGGAAGTATGGGGGTGACACGAAGAAGATCGTGGTGACAGGCCATTCGGCTGGTGGCTATCTGAGTATGCTGCTCTGTCTGAATAAGGCGTGGCTTGGCAACTATGGCGTCGATGCCGACTCCGTGATGCTCTATGCTCCTTTCAGCGGACAGGCTATCACGCATTATAATGTTCGTAAGATGCAGGGTCTCAGTCCCTTGCAGCCCACTATCGATGAATACGCGCCGCTCTATTGGGTGCGCAAGGATTGTCCTCCGTTCCTGCTGATATGCGGCGACCGCGAGCTGGAACTCTTTGGTCGCTATGACGAGAACCAGTATCTGGCGCGTATGATGAAACTGGCTGGACACGAAAAGACCTGGCTTTATGAACTCGACGGTCATGGACATGGAGGCATGGTGGAACCTGCTTTCCATATCCTGGAGACTCACATGCGGCAACTACTCGGTTTGCCCGTAAACCCTTGACAGAAAGCTTTTAAAACTCATTGATGATGAAAAAGATATCCATTTGCGTGATATGCGCAGTCTGTTGTGTGCTGACGACTCAAGCACAGATCCAGACGAATGCGGGTGTTCAGTACTTGATGAACATCCAGAAAGACATGTCAACCGATTTCTCTGACTTGTCCAACACCTATTTCCTGGCTGATAGTGTGGCATCCTTCGATGCAGCCAAGGCTACGGGAACCGTAAAGTGGAATCGCTACCGCTTGTCTCCGAGACAGGCTTTCAATCTCAACGGCTACTGGCCGGTGAGGATGGAGATGCTCGATTTCCCCTCCACGGAATATGATAACGATCCGCAACTGAAACTGCAACTCCGCTTCATCTCTCCCCGTTGCATCCGTCTGACAATGCTCACCACTCCGGTAGAGCCTCAGAATGAAGATGCAACAGACCCGATGTTTGCCCCCGAATTCCTGAGTAAACTGGCGGAAGCAGCCAATGGCTCACTCTCGAAGGCTTGGCGTTCGGTGAGTGACGGCCAGATCATTGCTTATAAAAGCGAATACGGCTCACTTGAAATCCAGCGCTATCCATTCCGAATCTTGCTTCGCGACAAGCATGGAAAGATTCTGACACAGACGCGCCATATCATCGATAACGACTCTTCGCAAATCAAGCTCTTGCCGTTCTCGTTTATCAAGCGCGGCAGCGATAATTCGCGTTCTGTGAATCCTGTCTTTACTTTGGCACCTGGCGAGCACATCGTTGGTTGTGGAGAATCATTCACCAAACTTGATAAAGTGGGGCAGAAGGTTCATCTTTATGTCACCGACCCTCAGGGACCCGAGAGCGACGGTATGTATAAGCCTGTTCCCTTCTTCTTCTCTAACAGGGGCTATGGCATGTTTATGCACACCTCAGCCCCCGTCACCTGTGATTTCGGGGCTTCATATATCGGAGCTTCCCGCCTGTTTATGGGCGACGAGAAGATAGATTTATTCCTTTTCTTCGGCGAACCCAAGGAGATTCTTGATGAATATACCAATATCACGGGCAAGTCGCCCATGCTGCCGCTTTGGACTTTCGGCACGTGGATGAGTCGCATCACCTATTTCTCGCAAGAGGAAGGCTTGGATATCGCCAACAAACTCCGTCAGCACCGCATCCCGTCGGATGTGATTCACTTTGACACCGGATGGTTCGACGTGGACTGGCAGTGTGACTATGAGTTCTCCAAGAACCGTTTCAAGGACCCCGTTGCGATGCTGAAAAAGATGGATCGTATGGGTTTCCATACGTGTCTTTGGCAGTTGCCCTATTTCACTCCCAAGAACCGTTATTTCAAGGAAATCGTGGAGAAGGGCATGCATGTGAAGAATGCCAATGGCGGTATGCCCTACGAGGATGCCGTTCTTGACCTCAGCAACCCGCAGACCGTGGAATGGTATCAGTCTAAGATAGGTGGTCTTATTCGTCAGGGCGTGGATGTCATCAAGTGCGATTTTGGTGAGGCAGCTCCCTTCAATGGCGTGTATGCCAGCGGAAAGGGCGGTTTCTATGAGCACAATCTCTATCCCCTGCGTTACAACAAGGCGCTCTTTGAGGGTATTGCCAAGAATGGTTCGGAACCGGTTATCTGGGCGCGTTCCGCATGGGCTGGCTCTCAGCGCTATCCCCTTCATTGGGGCGGTGATGCAGCCACGACGAATATCGGTATGCTTGGTGACCTTCGCGGTGGTCTTTCCTTTGGGCTCAGCGGTTTCTCTTTCTGGAGTCACGACATGGGCGGATTCGTCACCGCTTCCCCGGAAGATATCTATCGCCGCTGGTTGCCATTCGGCTTCCTGAGCAGTCATACGCGTGCCCATGGTGCACCTCCTACGGAACCCTGGCTGATTTCAGAGTCGTTCACGGAGGCTTTCCGCGATTGCGCCGAATTGAAATATAAACTCATGCCTTACGTCTATGCGCAGGCCAAGGACTGTAGTGAGCGTGGACTTCCGATGGTTCGTGCGCTCTTCGTGGAGTTCCCCAGTGATCCTGGTTCATGGCTGGTGGAGGATGAATATCTCTTTGGTTCCCAGTTGTTGGTGGCACCCTTGTTGGAAAGTGGCAACAGCCGCACGTGCTATCTGCCGAAGGGCAAATGGATTGACTACCAGAGTGGGAAGGTCTATGAGGGCGGCTATCAGGAGATTCAGGCCGGAAAGATACCTGCCATTATCCTGGTGCGCGATGGTTCACTCATTCCCCATGTTCCCGTAGCTCAGTATACGGGGGATATCGATTGGAACAAGGTAGAGTGGAAGGCCTTCAAAGCTGATGCCCAGACTTGCCGAGGATTGCTCTTCAAGCCTGGCGACAGCAAGATTCAAGAGGTTACGCAATAAGAGCATGCGGGCGTGTCATCATGGACACGCCCGCATTTGATTAATGCAAGTTTCCCATACTATCATTGGCTCGGGTACAAAGTAATTTACTTTGTACTTCAAAGTATCATCGGAAGCCATGCAAAACATCATCGGATGAAGTACAAAGTAATTTACTTTGTAGTCTGCCTGTTTTGCTTAATGAATTCAGAGGGCAAGCAACCGTATTCGTCTTTGAAATACTTGGAGAACTGTTTGCTGGAATATCCCACGGCATAAGCCACTTCAGAGATGTTCGTCTTACCCTGTTCCAGCAGGCTGCGTCCGCGTTTGATCTTGAGGATGCGGATGAATTCTACGGGCGATTTGCCTGTGATGGCCATCATCTTCTTGTATAGATGTCCGCGGGTCATACCGATGGCACTACTCAGTTCACTTACCGAGAAGTTTCCGTCCTGCATGTTCTTTTCCACCAGTTGGATAGCCTTGCTGATGAGTTCCTCATCCACGGAACTGACGGTAATCTTGCTTGGTTCTATTTCTATTCCGTTGGCAATGCGTTGATGTACATCGTCAGTCCATTGAAGCACTTTCTTGATGCGTAGCTTCAGAATATCCAGGTTGTAGGGTTTGGTGATATAGTCGTCGGCACCGTCGCGGAGTCCTGCCATGATGTTGTCTTCGGTTGATTTGGCGGTCAGCAGGATGACTGGAATGTGCGAATACTTTATGTCGGTCTTGATGCGGTTGCAGAGTTCCAGGCCGTTCATCACGGGCATCATCACGTCGCTGATCACGAGGTCCACGTCGTGTTTTTTCAGCACGTCGAGGGCTTCTTTTCCGTTGGTAGCGGTGAGCACTTCGTATTCGTCGCTGAGGCTGCGCTCCAGGAAGTGGCGGGAGTCGAAATTGTCTTCTACTACGAGGACAGTAGTCTGGTCGGATTCCTGTCTGGTTTCTTCTGTATCCTCACCGTTGTTTATCTGCTGTCGTTCCATACCATTGTCTTGGATGGCCAGCGCTTCTTCTTTTGCTTGAACCCCTTCCTCGATAGGTATGGTGACCACGAAAACAGAGCCTTCGGGATGGTTGTCCTTGACCGTCACTTCTCCTCCGTGCATGTTTACATATTCCTTCACGATATGGAGGCCGATGCCGCTGCCTATATATTCTCCGTCGTTGCTCTCCTGATAGAAACGCTTGAAAATGTGCTCCTTGTTTTCATCGCTGATACCCTTGCCGGTATCAGCTACCTGCAGCTCCATCATTTTTCGTCCGTTCTGATGTCGCACGCCAAGCGTCACGTTCACCGTTCCGTTCTCCTTATTATATTTATAGGCATTTGAGAGCAGGTTATTGATGATACGCCGCATCTTGTTCTCATCGAAATCCATTTCCAACGACTGCACGTTGATGCGCAGGTTGGTATGGATGTTGCGGTTCTCGGAATAATAGTTGAATCCTTGTATCAGTTGCTGCACCAGTGAAACCATATCACCATGCGACTTGTAAAGTTTCTCGGAACCCACGTCGAGCCTGCGGAAGTCAAGCAGTTGGGTAATCTCGTCGAGCAGCAGTTTTGCGTTCTTCCATGCCACGTTCAGTTCTGTTCTTACGGGCTTTTCTATGTTTCCGGAGAGCACTTTCTCCAGCGGCGCGATGATGAGGGATAGGGGAGTCTTTAGGTCATGGCTGATATTGGTGAAGAATTTGATTTTCTTCTCTTCCATTTCATATTGTTGAGCCAGTTCCATTTCCACTTTTTGTACGGCCATCGTCTCCTTCTGCTTCTTCTTGAGCTTACGGATGTAGAACCAAAGGACACCCAAAGCCAACAGTCCGTAGAGTATCCAAGCCGGAACAGACAACCAGAACGGCGGCTTTACTACAATTTGAACCGTGGATATCTCACTGCTCCATCCTCCTGGTGCCACGGCTTTCACCTCAAGCGTGTAGCTTCCGGAAGATAGTTCGTTGAAATAAATATAGTTTCCGTTCACTTTAGTCCAGTTTTCACCGTGACCTTTCATTCGGTACATATAGCTTACTCGCTGCTTCATGTCCTGGTTCATGCAGGAAACCGCGATGGCGAAGTTGTTGACGCCGTGACGGATGATAACCTTCTTGGTAAGGTGCATGCTCTCTTTCAGGGCATGGGTGTCATCGCCTACCGTTACGGCTTTGCCATCGATATACAGTTCTGTGAACAAAACCTTCATCTCAGGATAACTGATGGATGACTGGCTGGGCTGAATTTGCAGGTAACCTTTGAAACTGCCTATCAGGCATCTGCCGTCTTTTGTTGCGCAAGAGGCATTGTTGTAGAAATTAGCTTGTTGCAGCCCGTCTTCATCGAAATAGGGCTGGCAGACGAATCGGGCAGCGTCGTCTCCTTCCTTTACCTGTATTCTGGTGATGCCATTGTCGGAACTCAGCCACATATAGTGGAATTCGTCTTCCACGATGGCACGTATGTAGTTGTTGGAGAGACCGTCGGCAGTCTGTAGGTGATAAAGCTCTCCGTTATTCCGCTGATATACCCACACGCCGTTACGGCTTCCGGCCCATATCAGGCCGCGTGAATCGACGAAGATGGAGGTAAAATATTCGTTTTGCAGGGTTTCGGTAACCTTTTTAGGAGTGATGAAAGTGTGTTTGCGCGTGTCGTACATAAACAAGCCATGACTGTTTCCGATGTACAGACATCCGTTTTCATCAATAGCCAGACTCATGATGCTCTTTGATGCCATCGGAGAGTTTTTATTGTTCAGAATGCTCTGGCGACCGTCTTTGCCAATACAGATGACGCCGTTGTCAACCGTGCCGATCCAGATGTTTCCATCGTAGTCGGCAATCATACATTTCACCAATGCCTCTGCGTTGTCAGGCTTTATTTTATCTAAATGAATCCTTCTGAACTGATTCCCTTCGAGCCGAGCCACGCCTTCGCCGTAGGTTCCCAGCCATACGGCTCCTTCCGAGGTGATGGCCATTGAGGTTATGATATTCGAAGGGGCACCTCCGTTCTCTACATTATAATATATAAAGTTGCCATCGGGCGACTGTCGTGCCACACCATCACCGTCAAAGCCCATCCAGATATTTCCTTGTTTGTCCTCGGTGATATAGTTGATATCTTCGCGGTTGCCGGTGCTCACCAGGGAGAAAAGCGTGTTGTTCAGATTCGTATAGGCCACACCTTGTTTGGCAGATCCCATCCACATCTGACTTCCAGACTTGTAGAAACAGTTGATATGGCTGTTATAGGAGAGAAATGGACTGATGCCATAGGGAGCGAGTGCCTTATTCTCGTCCGCGTTGCATACGAAAACGCCCCTGTTCTCGGTAGCAATCCACAGGTGTCCGTCGTTGTCGTCATAGACAGCTGTGATGTTTATGTGCTGGAGTTGTTCAGTCAACGGATTCGTTACCCATTTGTTTTCTTTCAGAGAATAGCAGAGCGGGCGTTCCACAGGTGTGTGTGCCGTGTAGATCCATAGCCGCATCCGGCTGTCTAAATACAAGCGGTTATATCGGGATATATTTGAAAGTTTTGTTTCACCTTCGTAAATAAGTTTCTTCCTATTGATATCTACACGATAGAATCGGCCGTCATTTGTCAATATCGCAGTCATATCTCCTCGCGATTCTATTTCTATGACGTCTGGTTTTTGGTTGAGCGGAATCTCCGTTAGGCTTTTCTTGGTGTAGTTGTAGTGGTAAAGTGATTTCTCGGATGCAACCCAGAGATGATGGTTCTCATCGATATAAACCTTGTTTGTCGCGTTCTTGATGCCCAGTTTTTTCAAGATGTCTTTTCCGTTATTCTCTAAAGCATCTTTCTGGCGGTTGTAGGTAAGTATGTTATCGCCGGAAACAATCCACAGTGTCCCATCTGCCGTTTCCATCACTCGGTTGATGTCGCTATAGTGAATTCCAGCTTCGTTGAGCAAGAAATTCTTATAGATATAACCATCATAGCGGCTAAGGCCGTTTATGGTTGAAATCCACATGAAACCATAGGAGTCGCGCATAATATCGCGAACATAGTTGTCTGCTAATCCACTTTTTACGTCAAGTGTTTTGAAATATAGATTTTGCTGGCTCCAAGCAGAAGTTAATAGGCCGCAACAGATTAGGAATATCAGAAAAGTTCTCTTCATATAGCGTTTGATTTTCTTTGCAAAATTAGTGTAAAATGTTCATTTATCCCACTCTACCGCCTAATTTATGTCTTTAAATGTATTTTTTTAACTTTTAAACCGAATTATTGTATCATATTTAGGAGTAAATGTATTTTGGATACATTTTTTCTTTTATTTGATTTATTCATTCTTTTTCATTTGTTTTTTTTTGTTTACTTTTGTGCAAATTTATTTTAATAACCTAAGCATTAATTCATTATTCTATAACCTATAATATCAATGAAAAGTAAATGTAGTTTTATTCTCTTTGCGCTACTGACACTACTGTGTTGGTTGCCAAGTGTGTCTTCTGCCCAGAATATCAGGGTAGAAGGTACAGTGCAAGATGAGTCTGGAGAAGCTATGATCGGTGTGTCTGTTCTGATCAAGGGGCAAGGCACCGGTACAGTGACTGACTTCGACGGAAATTACGTTCTTCCTTCCGTTCCTCAGGGAGCGACACTGGAATTCAGTTATGTCGGCTACCTGAAGCAGGAAGTGAAAGTCAGCGGCCGTCGTGTGAATGTTACGATGCGTCCAGACGCTCAGAATCTTGAAGAAGTGGTGGTCATTGCCTACGGTCAGCAGAAGAAGGTAACTATTACTGGTGCTGTCTCGCAGGTTGGTGGTGATGAACTCCTGAAGGCTCCTGTGGCCAGCGTGGCCAATGCCTTGCAAGGTAAGCTGCCCGGTATGTCGGTGGTTCAGCCTTCTGGTATGCCTGGTGCCGATGAGCCAGTTATCCGTGTGCGTGGTACAGGTTCTTTGAATAGTGCCGAACCGCTGGTACTCGTTGATGGTGTAGAGCGCTCTTTCGGACAGCTCGACCCCAATGAAATCGCAGACATCTCCATTCTGAAGGATGCCTCGGCAACAGCCGTGTTCGGTGTGCGTGGTGCTAACGGTGTTATTTTGGTTACGACCAAGCGTGGTACCCCTGGCAAGGCCTCGGTGACTGTTTCTGCAAGTGCCGCCGTTCAGCAGATTGCTAAATTCATTGATTTCGCAGACTCCTATACTTATGGAAAAATGTGGAACTATTCAGCTATCACCGACGCCCTGCCTATGAGCCAGTGGCCAGGCAGTGCCACGATTGCTGACTATACGCCATACGCCGATACGGGTATCCGCTTCAGTCAGGATGTTATGGAGCATTTCCGTAAAGGTGATATGCCAACCACATTTCCTAATACAGACTGGATCAATTACATTATGAACGACGCCGCATGGCAGGAACAGGTCAATGTGAATGTGAACGGCGGTACGGAGAAGATGAGATATTTCGTCTCTGCTGGTTTCCTGAATCAGAATTCACTCTTTAAGACATTCTCAAATAACGATGATGAGACCTTTAAATATAAAAGGTTTAACTATCGTGCCAACTTGGATATCGATGTGTCTAAGTATAGTCAGCTGTCGCTGACCTTAGGCGGACGCGTTCAGAACCGTACTACGATGGGTGGCGGTGAAGGTTTCCTTTTCCGTTATCTCCAAGGTGCCACTCCATACGCTGGTATCGGAGTTGATAGTCAGGGACGTCATATTGTTTCCGATGAGGCTCTCGTAGGTCCTTACGACCGTGACGCTCTTTCCAACTATTATGACTTGGGTTATGTTACCGAGAGCACCAACGTGCTGAACCTCGACCTTCAGTATAAACTCGATATGAGTTTCCTGACTCCTGGTCTCGATTTCAAAATCAAAGGTTCTTACAACACTGAATATACAGCTCAGAAGAACCGTCAGAACGGATTTGGCACAGGTGTAACTTATGTGGCTACACTCGACGGCGGTGAAGAGGTGTTGCGTAAGACGGGTGTCACTTGGCCCCTTCCCTATGGCGAGGGCAAATGGGGCAGCCGCAACTGGTATGCTGAGGCCAGTTTCAACTATGCCCGCAAGTTCGGTTTACATAATGTGGGTGCCCTATTGCTTTACAACCAGAGCAAGACCTATTATCCTTGGGACTCTGATGGCAGCCTGTATCAGTCGATTCCAAAAGGCTATGTAGGACTTGTCGGACGTGTGACATACGACTATGACACGCGTTATTTGGTTGATTTCAATATTGGCTACAACGGTTCTGAAAACTTTGCAGAAGGCAAACGCTACGGCTTCTTCCCCTCCTTCTCTTTGGGTTGGGTTCCATCCAACGAAAAGTTCTGGGAGCCTATCAAGAAATATATAGGCTATTTGAAGTTGCGCGGATCGTGGGGTAAGGTAGGTAACGACAACACAAACGGAGCTCGTTTCCTTTATCTTCCCGGAGCTTGGCAGTTCTATCAGGGCTCGATGACCACGAACCCACAGGTGCGCGGTGCCAACTTCGGTACCAGCGGCAACTGGCTGCAGGCCGTGAGAGAGCTGACCGCAGGTAACCCCGACGTTACCTGGGAGACTGCAACGAAGATCAACGTCGGTCTGGATGCCGCCTTTATCGGTGATCGTCTGTCTGTGAATCTTGACTTGTTCTGGGAAGACCGTAAGGACATCCTCGTGTCGAACGCCTCGCTGCTACCGGCAGTGACGAGTCTCCCGTCGAGCTATGTCAATCAAGGTCGAGTAAAGAATCATGGTTATGAACTTACTTTGAAATGGGCTGATAAGGTGGGCGATCTGCGCTATAGCATCAGCCCCAGCATAGCCTTCGCTCGCAACAAGGTGATTGAGATGCTCGAGGTACCGCCATTGTACGACTACCTGAGTCGTACTGGACTGCCAGTAGGACAACGCTTTGGCTATGACCTCTTTGAGTTCTACCAGCCAGGTACCGAGGAGCGTTACAAGGCAGCCTACGGCGCGGACATGCCCGACCAGAACATCACACTGAAATATGGTGATGCCGTCTATGTGGACTTGAATGGTGACGGCATTGTTGACCAGAACGACCAGAAACCTCTTGGCTATACCGATAACCCAGAAATCACTTGGTCTGTCAATGCCAGCTTGAACTGGAAGGGGCTCGACTTCTCGATGCTTTGGGTAGGTGCCGATAACACTAGCCGTGCACTGAACGGATACTTCCGCGATCAGTTCGGTTCAACGAACACCTCAGCCTTGGCACAGTGGGTGGCCGACAATTCCTGGACAGAGGACAATCCTAATGCTATCCTTCCGCGTATTTCGTTCACTAACCGTGTTCACAATAACCGCGACTCGCAGGCTTGGATAATCAACTCTAAATACGTGCGTCTGAAGAATTTGGAGATCGGATATACCATTAACAAACCCAAGTGGCTCTCGCTGCTCAACTATGTAAGAGTCTATGCTTCTGGACAGAACCTTTTGACTTTTGCCGACTTCAAGGGTAATGACCCGGAAGCTCCCGGATCAGGTCTCGACTTTGGTGTGCGTTATCCTATGACACGCGTGTACAACTTTGGTCTGCAAGTGAATTTCTAAGGTTAATATAATAATAAGGAATAATAATATGAAGAAGATATTTAATTACATATTGGCTTTAGGGATGCTGTCAGGCATCTTCACGGCATGTGTCGATGACATCAATGTGGGTAATGCTTTCTTAGAGAAAGCCCCTGGCGTGGATGTCAACATCGACACAGTGTTTAACAAAGCCGAATACGTCCGCAATTTCCTATGGAGTGCCTACGGACAGCTCTATTGTACCTACACTTCAGGAAACATGATGAACGGTGCACCCATCGACGTGCTTTCCGACTCCTACCACTGTTATGTGGGGTGGGGCGGACCTATTCAGAGCTATTATCCCGGTGGTCTGACTGAAGATGCCCAGGATACGGATAATGGTAACTTTATGGGTAAGTTCTCTTACTCAACGAAGGGTCTGGGCGACGTGGCTGGTGGCCGTGTGTCGATTTATGAGACCGTCCGTAAGTGCTGGCAGATTATCGAGAACATCGACCGTGTGCCCGACATGACTGACACGGAGAAGAGCTGTCTGAAGGGCGAGGCCTATACGATTATGGCCAGCCGCTATTTTGATGCTTTCCGTAATTTCGGTGGTCTCTGTCTTGTGAAGAAAGCTTTCCCTGTGGGTGAGAATTTCACTGATGGTCGTAGTACAGCCTGGCAGACCGTTGAGTTCATCGACTCACTCATCCAGTGTGCCGTCGATGAGCCTGGATATCGCTGGAATGTGCCCGATGCAGATATCGGCCAGTGGTCAGGTCGTCTGACAAGGGCTTCTGCTCGTGCCCTTCGTGCCAAGGTATGGATGTTTGCCGCTTCACCGTTGTTCAACAATAGTGAGCCCTACATGACATATACCAAGAAGCCCACAGGACTTGAGAATGAGCTGCATGTGTGGTTCGGAAAGGAAGATCCTTCGCTGTGGAACCGCTGTCTGCAGGCCTGTAATGACTTCTTCAATGATAATGCGGCCAATGGCAACTATTACCAGTTGGTTCAGCCGACATCACAAGACGAGGCTGGCTATCGTACGGCTTATCGTCGGGCTTACCGCTATCGTAACGATGCTACCCACCACGAGAAGATCTTCGATGCTCATCCCACGCAGCTGTTCTCCAGCTCAGTACAGGACGGTTCCGTCAGCAATGGATGGGGCTGGGGATGGAACGGCTGGACCATCGACTGTGTACGCCAAGGTGGTCAGGTGCCTACCAACGAGCTGATGGAATGCTTTGGTATGCAAGACGGTCGCAACTTCCCGTACGAGAATCTTTATGGTGCGGGCAAGAATCCAAATGGCATTGATATGTTTGCCGACCGTGATCCTCGTCTCTATGAGACAATGGTTGTGCCTCGCCACGATCTACCTGCAGGTTTCGACTATGCCGGTCAGAACTACAACGACCCCTGGGTGGGTGGCTGCCTGCAGAACAACAGTAACTTCAACAGCAATGCCGACGATGTGGCATCAGGTTACTGTAAATTTAAATGGTTCCTCGATTATAAAGGTGGTAGCCGTTATGACGACGAGTACATTGGCGTATCTTATATCCGTTTGGCAGAGATGTATCTCATTCGTGCTGAGGCTAAGGCCGAAACTGGAGACCTGAGAGGCGCACTTGATGACTTGCATGTAGTGCGTAGCCGTGTTGGACTGGGCCGTCTGGAGACCATGAATCCCAGCTTGAATCTTACATCAAACAAGGAAAACCTCATTAATGAGATTCTTCGTGAGCGTAACTGTGAGATTGGTGCAGAGTGTGGCGACCGCCTTTACGACATGGTGCGCCGCAAGCGTCAGGATCTCTTCACAAAGCCGCTGCATGAGATTCGTATCTACCGCCTCGACGATGCCGGCAACCGCATGGATGGGGATACCCAGTACAAGGCTGGTGAGCCCTGGCCGAAGTTCGAATACGAGAAACCGGAAATCGTCGTCGGTCACCGTGTATGGTGGGATCCTGGCTATTGGACCAACAAGTGGTATCTTGATCCAGTATCGCGTATTGAGATCCAGAAAGGATATGGCCTGACTCAGAATCCTGGATGGTAAGTAACGATAACGTTAACGATAACGAAAAATGAAGATTATGAAGATAAATAATATATTTAGATATACCTTGCTGGGACTCTGTGTCGCCCCTATGGCTGTCAGTGCACAGGTGACGCTTAATGACAAGGAGTCGCAGAAGGTTGATTTAGGCTTTGGCGTTGAGCAGTCTGAATTTCTCACTACAGCTGCCACAACGACCATTACGGCTGAAGAACTCCGCCGTACATCGGCTATCAGCCTGGCAGATGCCCTCTATGGAAAACTTCCTGGTCTGAATGCATACCAGAACACTGGTTTCAAGGGTGAGGAAGGCCGAGGTGCATCGTTTAACATCCGTGGCGTGCAGACTACTGGTGAGCGTGACATTCTGATTCTTGTTGACGGAGTGGAGCGTCCTATCGACCGTCTCACCGTCGAGGAAGTAGAGAGCGTTACCGTATTGAAAGATGCTGCTGCCGTAGCTCTTTACGGGCATGAGGGAATCAATGGCGTTCTCCTGGTAAAGACCAAACACGGCACAAAGACCGGTAAATACAATTTTAAAGTAGGTGTCTCCCACAAGTTCCAGTTCGACCCGAAGATGGCTGATATGGTCAGTGCCTACGACTATGCCAATGCGCTGAACAAGGCTCGTCTAAACGACGGCGCATCAGCCGCTTATACTGATGCTGAACTTCAGAAGTTTCTGGATGGCAGCGACCCACTGGTTTATCCTAACGTGAACTGGAAGGACGAGGTGTTCAAGAACACGGCTCATGAGTCTAACGCCTACCTGTCTTTCTATGGCGGCACAGACAAGGTGCAGTATTATACTCAGTTGGATTATACCGATGCCCGCGGACTCTATAAGAATCCTGATCAGGGTGACTGGAATTCACAGTTGAAGTATTCAAAGGCCAATATCCGTGCCAATGTTGACTTCGAGGTGAGCCCCACCACAAGAGTTAATGCCAATATCCTGGGTATCCTGATGGAAACCAACGGCGTGCCCAATGTGAACTCCAACGACGCATGGTGGCATCTCTACAAGGTGCCTGCCTTGGCCTTCCCCATCCGTACCGCCGGTGGTGTATGGGGTGGTAGCCAGACATACGGCAACTTCAACCTTCTGGCTAAGTCACAGGGAGCTGGTTTCACGAAGACCCATCAGCGTCAGATTTGGGCCAACATTACTTTGGAACAAGATCTGGATGTTATCACCAAGGGCCTGAAGTTCTATGTGGGTGCCTCTTACGACAATGCCTCCAACACGATAGAAAACCGTACAAAGGGCTATCAGTATGGTTGGAACTACTATGATGCCAATGGTGCCATGCAGGAAACGGTCATGGGTACGGTGGAAGACAAGCTTGCTTTCAACTATTGGGTTGATACACAATGGCGTATTGCCACCTTCAAGGCTGGATTCAAATATGGTCTGCAGTTTAACAATGGTGACAATTTCGCCGCCAATGCCAACTACAACATGAAGAGTGAGATGCGCGACGGACAGAACAACACTTGGTATCGCGCCAATTGGCAGTTGGCTCTGCACTACGACCACGCTAATCGCTTCGTGGCTGATGTCGTGTTGGCAGCCAATGGCTCCAACCGCAGTTATCCTGCCAAGTGGGCCTTCTCACCGACATTGGGCTTGGGTTATATCTATGCCAATAATCCCGAAGGTATTCTCAACTACGGTAAGGTTCGTCTCTCTGGCGGTATCCAGCACACTGATTACGTACCAGCTGCAGGTCTTTGGCTTGCCAGATGGAATAACTCTCACGGACAGTTCTGGTATGGCACCAGTTTCGCAAGTTCATGGGGAGCCTTCCTGACGCAGTTCCCGACCGATGATTTCGCACAGGAAGCTGCCTATAAAGCCAATCTCGGTACCGACTTGAGACTGTTCAATGCACTCGACGTAACGCTCGATGTCTTCTATCAGCAGCGTCGCAACATTCTGGTTAGCGCTAACTCGCTCAACTCTGCCGTCGTAGGTATCCAGTCTTCATACGACGATAAGGGACGTGTGGCCAGTTATGGTGCCGAACTTGGTCTTCGCTATGCCAAGACTTTCGCTAATGGGTTGAACCTGAATGCCGGTGCTTCTCTTTCCTTGGTGAAGAATAAGATTCTGGAATGGATTGAGACACCTGCTTATCCCAACCTCTCGCTGGTTGACGGTCCTGCCGACTACGACCGCGGTCTTATTGCCCTGGGCTTCTTCCAGAGCCAGGAAGAGATTGACAACAGCCCTGTTCAGCAGTTCGGTCAGGTGAAGGTAGGTGACATTAAGTATAAGGATGTCAACGACGACAATGTCATCAACGAAAACGACTTCGTGGCTCAGGATTACGGAAATGCCTTCCCCGCTTTGAACTATGCCTTTAATCTTGGTCTGGAATATAAGGGCTTTGGTATCAACGCCTATTTCCAGGGAGCTGGCCAGCAGGTGAAGAACCTGCGTTGGGTTGACGGTGTATGGGGAGCACTCTCCGACAATCGTAACCTCTCTCAGGAATACTACAATAACTGCTACGACATCGCAGGAGCCAATGCACTCTATCCACGTCTGTCAACCGAAAACGTGGCTAACAATGCACAGAACTCCACGATTTGGTATCGCAACATCAGTTGGCTGAAGCTGCGCGACTGCGAGGTTTACTACAAGTTGCCAGCATCAGTTGTTAATCCTCTGAAGATTTCCGGTGTCAAGGTATTCGTTCAGGGACAGAACCTTCTTTCCTTCGACAATATTGACGCTATGGATGCTGAGAACCTTGGCACGGGCTATCCTGTGATGAAGAGTGTAAATATAGGTCTCAACGTGACGTTCTAAGAGGTAGAATACTTAAATGAAGTAAAAGTTATGAGAACAAATATATTATTTAAAAGCAAAGGTCTGGTAAAGGTTATACCTTTTTACCTTCTTACCTTTTTACTCTTAACGAGTTGTGCTGATCTTGAATACACAGAGGAAACAACACGCGATGAAGCTTGGACCTTCGAATATTTCGAGAACGGCATCAAGAACCTGGTGTTCGATGTCTATGCACAGGTCTATAATAACGAGTTTGACGCCAACAGTGCCTATTTCCTGGCCGGTGCTACCGACGAGGCTCAGTATGCACTCACAAGTGGTACCATCAACAGCTACACCAATGGCGGTTGGAGTCCGGCTAATCCTTACGACAGGATTTGGACAAAATCATATACTGCTATTGCCGATGCTAATATGTTCTTGGAAAAGTTTGACGAGGCTGACATTTCGGACTGGAAGTACAATCCTGACTATAGCAAATGGGTAGCTCAGTTGGAGCTGTTCCCCTATGAGGTACGCTTCCTGAGAGCTTACTTCTATTTCGAACTGTTCAGGGCCTATGGCGATGTACCTCTGGTGACGACTACGCTCACCAATGGTCAGGCCAATAGTATGGCTCGTACTCCAGCCGACCAGGTTGTTAAGTTCATCGTAGATGAGTGTGATGCCATTGCTCCCTATCTGCCCGTTTCCTACGTAACGGAAATGAATTCAGAGATTGGACGCGCCACGCGTATCGCTGTGGCAGCCCTCAAGGCCCGCACGTTGCTCTATGCTGCCTCTCCGCTTCACAATCCAAACGGTGACAAGGAAAAATGGAAGAAGGCAGCCGAAGCATGCAAGTATATCCTCGACAACGCTGATGTATGGGGTCTGACGCTCAGCTCATACGGCACTTTGTGGGGTCACGATGCATTCTATAATACAGAAGTTATCTTTGGGCTTGGCCGCGGTGAAAGCAACTCCTTCGAGATGGCCAACTATCCTGTAGGCGTTGAGAACGGTTCTTCAGGCAACTGTCCCACTCAGAGCCTTGTTGACCAGTATGAGTATCAAGATAACGGCCAGACTTTTGGCGAGCGCTATCCCGGTAACATCGACCTCAATACCGTCAATCCCTATGAGGGACTCGACCCACGCTTTGCCCTCACTGTGGTGAAGAACGGTGACGAATGGCCCAGCAACGGTGCGCAGAAGAAGGTGATGGAAACCTTCACTGGCGGATTCAACGGTGCGCCCAAGTATGGAGCTACTCCCACGAGTTACTATCTGAAGAAGTTGGTTGACGGAACGTGTGTCACTACGGCCGACAACCAGACCTCTCGCCGCCACACATGGATTATATTCCGCTTGGCGGAGTTCTATCTCGACTATGCAGAGGCTGTGTTCAACGCCACGGGCAGTGCCAATGACGACACCTACGGCATGACGGCCAACGAAGCCATCAACGTGCTACGCAACCGTCCAGACATCCAGATGCCGGAGTTCACAGAGGATGGTGATGCTTGGGTGAAGCGCTACGAGCGCGAGCGTCTGGTGGAGCTGGCTTTCGAGAATCATCGTTTCTGGGATGTACGCCGCTGGAAGAAGGGTGCTCAGTATTTCAAGAACATCCAGGTAGCTACTATCAGCCCCAGCCTGCAACTCACTCGCTCTACGTTGACCCGCACATGGGAAGAGAAGATGAACTTCTATCCCATTCCGCAGTCTGAACTGATCAAGAACAGCAATCTCACTCAGAACGAGGGATGGTGATCTTTAATTAAGAATTAAGAGTTAAGAATTAAGAATTATGAAACATATCATTAATTATCTGGGCGCGCTGTTGGCCGTGGTTCTCATCGGTGCCACTTTTACAGCCTGCTCTGAAGACGACAAGGATTCGGCCAACGTGGGACTGGGCATCAAGACGTTCTTCCCCACGAAGGTTGTCACCAACCAGCCGATGACCATCAATGGTTCTGGTTTCGCTGACGTTACCAAGATAGAATTCCCTGGCGATATCGAGGTGACTAACTTCGAGATTGTCAGCAACGAAATGATTCGTGTCAATGCACCGGCAGGTATCTCTGCCGAAGGTGGAAAGATCAAGGTTGAGACCTCCGACGGTGAGGCTGAATCCAGCCAGTCGCTGACCATCGGACACACCTCTGTGACGGGATTCTCCAAGCAGCCAGGCGATGAAGCCAACGGTGGTGATTTAATCGAGGTGTATGGCTCTGACCTGGAGTTTATCAACAAGATTGAACTGCTCGATGCCGACGGTGAAACTCAGTTTGTTGACCACAAGGATTTCTATCGCAAAGGCACCAGCCAGCTCATGTTCCGTGTTCCTTTGAAGAATATCTTTGAGGGTACATTCGTGGGCTATCTCCATACCTACGATGGCCAGAAGATTGCTATGCCCGAACTGGCTTATGCTCCAAACAAGGGTGGCGGCTACTGGGAGAAGGTAGAAAATGTCATCTGGGAAGGTAATGAGGATCTTAGTGATGGCAAACAGCCTTTCATCGGAACAGATGCTGGTGCTGAGTTTATTAAGTATAATGTGCAGCCTGGAGAGATGATCCGCTTCTACATTGAACCTACTGAAGAAGATTGGTATTTTGAGGTATTCGAAGGACATTGGGGACCCAAGTATGCTAAATATTCAGGCGAAACCAATCCTGATCTCAAAGTAGGTGAGCAGGGCTATGTTGAACTCGAGCTTACTCAGGAAATTATCGACGCAGCACTTATACAAGGCTGGTGGGGCGGTATCTTCGTCGTTCAAGGTAAAGTCAAGCTGACAAAAGTCGTTGTCCTTCAGGAAGTATGGCATGAACCCGAAGGCGGTGGCGGATCCGATCTTGAAACCACTATCTGGGGTGAAGAAACTGTCTTCGGTGATTGGAGTGCTACGATAGCAATTCCTGCCGACAAATTTGCTGATGTCAAGGAAGGCGATATCATCCGTGTTTATTATAAAGACAAAGGTAGCGATTACAACCCGATTTTCAAGCATGTTGACAACTGGGCTGATTGGAGCGAATTACAGTCTGTAAAGGCCGAAGAAGACGGTTACTTCGAGGCTACAGTTCCGGCAGCAGCTGTTAGTGAGCTTAAAGAGAAGGGACTCCGCTTCCAAGGCTTAGGATTCACGGTCACTAAGGTTGACCTTATTCTGAAAGGCGCTGGCGGCGGTGGCGGTGATTCAGGTTCTGGTGCTATCTGGGAAGAAGAAACTGTTTTCGACAGTTGGAGTGCTACCATTGTAATTCCAGCCGAGAAGTTTGCTACAGCCAAGGCTGGTAACATGGTACGTGTTACCATTAAAGATAAGGGTGATGATTATAATCCTATCTTCAAACATGTTGACGACTGGTCGGATTGGAGCGAATTCCAATCAGGCAAGGTTGATGGAGACGGCTACTTTGAGGCTCCAATACCTTCCGATGCCCTTGATGAGTTAAACCAGAAAGGTCTTCGCTTCCAAGGAGTAGGATTCACCATCGTTAAAGTCGAGCTGCTTCCTTGATAGAAGTGTTTTTGTAACAAAGCTATATGCTAATAAAGAGCGCCCGTTTTCTAGACGGGCGCTCTTAGTTCATACTCAGTAACCAGTTAGGCCGAAAGGTGGAATCGCAACAAATCCGCTAACCAACAATGCGACTGCCGTGAAGCTCTACAACTATCTCTATGCACAATAAGGGGAGAGACTCATTTCTACTCATAAAAAAATCTCTAGCCTATATTATTCACATAAGAAAAAGTTTTCCTGTTTTTGCTATCACTGCTATCACTAAAATCAGTAAATGATTGGCTTGTAATAAGTTGCTGAGAAAATTTTAGTGATAGCACAGGTGATAGCAGTGATAGCAAAACGCCGAATGACTCGTCCTGAATAAGGTTGATGGTTAATCCTGATTTTTTATGATAAAAAGCCCGTTTTTTGAGATTATTCTCGCATCGTGCATGGAGTTTACAGAGTGAATATAACCTCTGTGAACTCTTATGACTCGGCGTGAGTTTTCTTAGGAATTGTGTGGTGGCTGATGGTGTGCTAAATTACTGCGAAGGCTCCGCAGTAGTACTGCGGATGATGCGCAGGAGTACTGCGGATGGGTTGCAGGAGTATTGCAACTGGTTCGCACTTTTGCGAGAAACAACAGCGTGTTTTGCGAGAGATAAAAGCGCGTATGC
>OMWC01000025.1 GCA_900314655.1 uncultured Prevotellaceae bacterium
CCAACGGACGGGGACGACCCGGCTGGGGTAAACTTTTTTTACTTGCTTGCTTCATTGAATAGATCGATTTTTATATCAACCTATAGCAGGACAAGACACGAAATCCTGAAAAAAGTTGATAGTTAATCCTGATTTTTTATGATAAAAAGCCTGTTTTTTGAGATTATTCTCGCAGCGTGCATGGAGTCTGCAGAGTGAATATAACCTCTGTGAACTCTTATGTCTCGGCGTGAGTTTTCTTTGGAATTGTGTGGTGGCTGATGATGCGTTAAATTACTGCGGAGCCTCCGCAGTAGTACTGCGGATGATGCGCAGTACTACTGCCAATGGGTTGCAGGAGTATTGCAACTGGTTCGCACTTTTGCGAGAAACAACAGTGTGTTTTGCGAGAGATAAAAGCGCGTATGCGAAAAACTGAGTGTTTTGGGGCGATTTTTTCAGCGGCAAGGCATTTTTGCTATCACTGCTATCACCTTGCTATCACTAAATTCAGCGTTGCAACTCACAGATATCCAACTGGTTACTGATTTTAGTGATAGCAGTGACAGCAAAAACAGGAAAACTTTTCTTCTGCGTGATGAAACATTTCTATGAAGGCTGTTCCTATGATTTGGGATTTGCGACTCATAAAAAATCCGCCCGGCAGGATCTGCTGGGCGGATGATTGTTCTCTAAAAGGGATGTTTCTTACTTCACCTTCTCCACGATGGCCTTGAAAGCCTGAGGATTGTTCATGGCGAGGTCGGCGAGCACCTTGCGGTTGATCTCGATACCTGCCTTGTGGAGAGCACCCATCAGCTGAGAGTAGCTGAGACCTTCGATACGGGCAGCTGCATTGATACGCTGAATCCAGAGGGCGCGGAAGTTGCGCTTCTTGTTCTTGCGGTCACGATATGCATAGGTGAGACCTTTCTCGTAGGTATTCTTGGCAACGGTCCAAACGTTCTTACGTGCACCAAAGTAGCCGCGTGTAAGTTTCAGAATTCTCTTTCTCTTTGCTCTTGAAGCAACATGATTTACTGATCTTGGCATAATTCTTTTCCTTTCTAATTAATTAAATTAACGGAGGCAGAGCAGATCGCGTACCTGCTTCAAGTTGCTGTTGTCTACAATTGCCTGGTGCACCAGGTTTCTCTTCTGTTTCTTGGTCTTCTTGGTCAAGATGTGGCTGTGATAAGCGTGATGACGCTTGATCTTGCCTGTTCCGGTGAAGCGGAAGCGCTTCTTGGCTCCGGAGTTTGTCTTTACTTTTGGCATTTTGTCTTTAATTTAAATTGTTAATTATATTCAGTGAGGCGGCAACGTATTACCAAGACGTTACGCGCACTCGGGGTTTTCTAACGATAACGTTAACGATAACGATAACCTTAGGAGGTTAATCTTCACTTTCTGACTTGAGCTTGGCCAGGATGTCTTCGCCGTTCTTCATGTTGGCGAACATGCCTCCGTTGGCGGGTGCTTCGGGAGCGGATTCTTTCTGCTGGCGAGCGGCCTCCTTAGCATCGGCTTCGGCTTGCTCGCGGTCGCGCTTCTGCTGGCTCTTCTTGGCTACGCCGGCCTTCTTGGGGCTCATGTAGAGGAACATCTTCTTGCCTTCCAATGAGGGCATCTGGTCAACCTTGCCGTATTCCTCGAGATCGTTGGCAAAACGCAGCAGCAATACTTCGCCCTGCTCCTTGAAGAGGATGCTTCGGCCGCGGAAGAAGACGTAGGCACGTACCTTATTGCCTTCCTCGAGGAATTCCTTGGCATGCTTCAGTTTGAAGTTGTAGTCGTGCTCGTCGGTCTGAGGTCCGAAGCGGATTTCCTTCACTTCCTGCTTCACCTGCTTTTGCTTCATTTCCTTGGCACGCTTCTTCTGCTGGTAGAGGAACTTACTGTAGTCAATGAGTCGGCAAACGGGTGGATTGGCATTGGGTGAGATCTCTACGAGATCGACGCCCTGGTCGCGGGCCATGTCAAGTGCCTGCCGGGTAGGCATCACGGTGGAGCCGTTATCGCCCACGATTCTTACTTCACGAACACGTATCTGCTCGTTGATCCGGTATTGATTACCTTTTTTGTCTTGCTTCATTAACTGTTTTAAAAGTTCTTACTCGAGTGATTATTTCGAAATCGGCTGCAAAGGTAGTAAGAAATTGAGAAAATGAGACAATGAGAAAATGAGAAATGAAGGGTTTTACGCTTTTTTAACAAATAACGCAGCGGAAGGGGAACAAAAACATGAAAAACATCAGTGAAGACCGGATGCTTCTTTGAAAGCATCTGCTGTGGCGAAGGAGTTTTTTCCTTTGTAAGTCCTTCGGCCTTACAGATAAAAAAGCTCCACCACCCCAGCACCCCTTGCGGGGCTTCGGTCTTCACTGAGAAAACAATAAAAACCTACGTTGCAAGTATCAGGAATAGTAACAAGCCCTTAGTCACTTGTATCAGAAAGCGATAATACGTTGACTGTCAATATCCAAATAGTATTTTTCACACTGATCTTTGATGGGTGCAAAATTATAGAGAATGCCTATCCTCGTTTTAGAAAGACGCATATAGCTCCATAACTGTTGCCTTTCTTCATTCCCGAGTTTCTCTACAGCTTTGCATTCCAAAAACGCGTATTCCTTTACTTTGAAATCAACCCGATGCGTATGTTTGATGGGCTTGCCATGATAATGAACACAAAATGTGAATTCCTTCACAAAAGGTATTTTTGTTCAGATAGCTCTATCTCCAATGCATCCTGATACATATACTCATTGAGAAATGGTCCCATCCCTTGATGTACTCGCTGGCAGCACCCAAGGATGTCATAGACATACTGCTTCAATTGATCCCCAAAAGTCAAGTCTATAGGATTTCCACTTTTCATAATTCTATTCAGCTAGTGTTCACGATTTGCTATGATAACGAGACCACAAAGGTTTTTATTGTTTTCGCGTAAAGGATGAAGCCCTGAAAGGGGCTGTCGGGTCGATGAGGGTTTTTATCTGTAAGGCCGAAGGACTTACAAGGAAAAGCCATCAGCATCACGGCAGATGCTTTGGAAAAGCATTCAGCCTTTACGGGGTTTTCTTTGTTTTTGTTTTATAATAAAAGAATGAAGAGTGAAAAATGGGGGACATTCTTCACTCTTCACTCTTATCTATACACTTCAAATCAGTCTTCGGGACGGATGTCGGTGGCCTTGAGCATCTCAGCTACTTCGGCGTTGATCTTCGAGGCGAAGTCTTCTTTCTTCATCTGACCCTGGTCGCCGCCGCCTTGCTTGCGGACACTGACCAAACCTTCTGACTGCTCTTTCTCGCCTACAACAAGCATGTAGGGGATACGGCGCAACTCGTTGTCGCGGATCTTACGGCCAATCTTCTCATTGCGGCTGTCAACACTGGCACGGATGCCCTGCTGTCCGAGGTAGTTCTGGACGTCCTTGGCGTAGTCGTTGAACTTCTCAGAGATAGGCAGGATAACAACCTGATCGGGGGTGAGCCAGAGGGGGAAGTGTCCGGCGGTGTGCTCGATAAGCACGGCAGTGAAACGCTCCATGGAGCCGAAAGGCGCACGGTGGATCATCACCGGGGTCTGCTTAGAGTTGTCTTCGGCGGTGTATTCGAGTTTGAAGCGCACAGGGAGGTTGTAGTCCACCTGGATGGTGCCCAACTGCCAGCGGCGTCCGATGGCATCCTTGACCATGAAGTCGAGCTTGGGACCGTAGAAGGCTGCCTCGCCATATTCTACCTTGGCATCGAGGCCTTTCTCCTTGCAGGCGTCGATAATGGCCTGCTCTGCTTCTGCCCATACTTCGTCGCTACCGATGTACTTCTCGTGGTCGTTAGGATCGCGGAGGGAAATCTGGGCTTCGAAGTTGTCAAAATTGAAGGTGGAGAAGACAGTCTTGATGATGTCCATGACACGTATGAACTCGGTCTTGATCTGATCGGGACGGCAGAAGATGTGGGCATCGTCCTGCGTGAATGAACGCACTCGGGTGAGGCCGTGGAGCTCGCCGCTCTTCTCATAACGATAGACGGTGCCGAACTCTGCAATGCGCAGGGGCAGGTCCTTGTAGGAACGGGGCTTGTTGGCGAAGATCTCACAGTGGTGAGGGCAGTTCATCGGCTTCAGCATGTATTCCTCGTCATCCTCAGGGGTATGGATGGGCTGGAAGGAGTCCTTGCCGTAGTGGGCATAGTGGCCGGAGGTGACATAGAGGTTCTTGGAACCGATATGCGGGGTGATAACTTCCTGATAGCCGTAGTTCTTCTGAATCTTACGCAGCATGTCCTGCAGGCGCAGACGGAGATCGGTGCCCTTGGGGAGCCAGATGGGCAGACCCTTACCTACGCGGTCGGAGAACATGAAGAGCTCCATCTCCTTACCAATCTTGCGGTGGTCGCGCTTCTTGGCTTCTTCGAGCATGACGAGATACTCGTCGAGCATCTTCTGTTTGGGGAAGGTGATACCATAGATACGCGTCATCTGCTCGCGCTTGGCATCGCCACGCCAGAAGGCACCGGCAACGCTGGTTATCTTGATGGCCTTGATGATACCTGTTGACATGAGGTGAGGACCGCGGCAGAGGTCGGTGAAGGCACCCTGCGTATAGGTGGAAATCGTGCCGTCCTCGAGGTCCTGGTCAATATGCTCGCACTTGTACTCCTGACCATCGGCCTTGAATTCCTTCAGGGCATCGGCCTTGGAGACTTCGCGGCGAACGACGGCCTCGTCCTTCTTGGCGAGTTCCTTCATCTTGGCCTCGATCTTGGGGAAGTCGTTCTCGGAGATGGCTGTGCCTTCGGGTGGCATGACGTCGTAGAAGAAGCCATTCTCAACGGCAGGTCCGAAACCAAACTGAATGCCGGGATAGAGCTCCTGCAGGGCCTCTGCCAAAAGGTGGGCGGAGGTGTGCCAGAAGGTGTGCTTACCCTCTTCGTCCTCAAACTTATAGAGGGCGATGGTGGCATCTTCATTGATGGGTCGGTTCAACTCTGTGGTCTCACCATTCACGCCGCAACTCACAACGTTGCGTGCCAGAGCCGGTGAGATGCTCTCGGCAATCTGCAAACCAGTGACGCCCTGCTCATATTCGCGTACAGAGCCGTCTGGGAAAGTGATTTTGATCATATCTACAATATATGTTTTTATTTATCGGCTGCAAAGGTAGTAAGAAAATGAGAAATTGAGGAAATGAGAAAATGAGAAATTGCACCTTTTACGTTTTTTAACCTATTTCTTTGTCTTCTGCTGTTTCTTCAGGATGCTATAGGCGTTGTAGAGGCCCAGTTCGCCTGCCTTGCTGAGGTCTTTGTTGCCCTCGGCGACATTGCCGGCATAGATGCGACAGAGTCCGCGGTTATAATAGGCTTCGGCCAGGTTAGGGTCATGCTGGATGGCTTTGGTGAAGTCGTCGATGGCATGGTTATAGTCCTGACGGAGGGCGTAGAAGGTGGCACGGTCGTAGAGCAGGTAGGCATTGCGGGGACTGCGCTTGATGGCCTCGTTGAAATCGTCCATGGCACGGGCGTTCTTCAGCTGGGTGTCAACGCCTTGGGAAGCTGTGAATTCGTTCATCATGACCTGACAGACGGCCCGCTGCCAATAGCCCAAGGGCGAGAGGCTGTCGAGCTGTATATAGGCGGTGAGGTCGTTGATGGCGGCTTCCTGATTCTGCGTGGAGGTGTAGGCGATGGCGCGTTCGAGGAGGAGCCCCTTGCTCTCGCGCAGGTCGCGGATGTCCTGGATCTGGCTGGTGAGCGTGTCAATCAGGGCGAAATAGGCCTTCGACTCCCGCTCGTCGAGCGATTTGGCGGAACCGCTCACATAGACGCGATGGAGGGGACGCGGCTTGGTATTGAAGCGTTCGACGTCCTGATCGAAGGTCATCACTTCCTTGAGGCCATTGGTGTGGTGTTGATATGACAGGCAGAAGAGGGGCAGGAAATCGTTTTCCACCTTGCGGTTCTGCACTCGTCCGCGGTAGGCCGAGGCATACTCATGTTTCACTTCCTGTTCATCTTCCTCGACCAGCTGGTTATACTTGTCCATATCAATATCCGAGAGCTTGCGCACTGCCTTCCGCTGCTGCTTGCTCCAGCGGGGCTGATAGCCCAGGTGTTTGTCTTGCTGGGCCTTGAAGATGCGGAACTCGTCCATCTCAGCCTTGGCAATCATGCCCAGGCGACGATAGCAGGAGGCGCGATAGCTGAGACCGGTCCAGAAATTGGGGAAGCGGTCGATGACCGTGGAATAGTCGCGGATAGCTCCGCGGAGATTGCCCGTACGATCGAGCAGCAGGGCGCGGTTGAAGATGGCCATGATATTGGTAGGCTCATTCTGGATAATGAAGTCGAAATCATCGATGGCGCGGTTGTCGTCGCCTACCTGTACGCGCAGTTGTCCGCGGTTGTAGTGTGCCAGGAAGTTGTTGGGTTCCAGTTCGATGGCCTTGTCATAGTCGGCCATGGCTCCGCGAAGATTGTTGATATTATAGCGCGAAAGGGCGCGGTTGATGTAATAGCCAGCCACGGAGGGTTTGAGGTGGATGGCTTTGGAGAGCTGTGTGTCGGCATCCTTCCATTGCTTCCGGCTCATGGAAATCATGCCGCGCACCATCCATGCCTCACCATCGTACTCGTCCAGTTCGAGGGCTTTATCCAGATGACCTGCCGCCCTGACGGTATCTTTCTGACGGAGAGCCACTTCGGCCTTCAGTTGCCATGCCTTGGCGTAGTTTTTCCAGCGGTTGGTCATAGAGTCGAGGTCGGCATTGGCCTGATCGTAATCCTTGTCCTCAATGCGACAGAGCACACGGTTGTACCAAAGACCCTGACTGGTGGGATCATACTGGATGCTGCAATCGTAGTCGGCAATGGCTTCCTTGTACTTCTTCTGACGGATACGGCAAAGACCGCGCAACTCGTACTGACCGGAAATGTAAGGATTGAGACGGATGGCCTCGGAACAGTCGTTCTCGGCTCCCATCCAGTCGTCGAGATAGAATTTGGCCACTCCCCTGAAGAACCAGGGCTCGTAGAGATAGGGCTTGGCGGTAATGACCTGATTGAAATACTGTATGGACAGCACGTAATCCTCATAATAGAGGGCTGCACGCCCGGCTGTCAATACGCGGTCGATGTTGTACTGGGCGAATGTGAGAAGGGGACTGAAGAAAAGAAGAAGGAGAAGACCCACCCTCCTGCCCCTCCCTATATGGAGGGGAGTAATCAGTCTTACCGCAAGATTCTTTATCCTCATGTCCTCAATATGAATCTATATCATCATGTAACCACGCCCCGCCCTATAGGGAGAGGACGGGGGCGGGTCTTTTTTTATCGTCTGACGGGTTTGGTGCGATAGGCGCAACGGTATTTGCCGAGCGTCATAGCCTTCAGCTTATTCTTGATCAGCTGGCGGCGCAGGGGGGTGATGCGGTCGATGAACATCTTGGCATCGAGATGGTCGAACTCGTGCTGCATCACACGGGCCAGATAGCCGCCGATCCATTCGTCGTGCTCCGTGCCGTCGAGCTCCATCCATTTGGCATGAATACGGGTGGGGCGCTGCACCTTCTCGTGGATACCAGGCAGCGAGAGGCAGCCTTCCTCGAGGTTGTCCTTGGGCGATTCTTCGTCGTATTCAAGGATATGGGGATTGATAAAGACCTTCTTGAAGTCTTTGTATTCAGGGAAATCCTCGGAAATCAAATCAAGGTCGATGACGACCAGGCGGATATTCTTTCCGATTTGTGGAGCGGCCAGTCCGATGCCTTCGCTGGAGGCCAGCGTCTCCCACATGTTATCTACCAGCTGCGTGAGTTCGGGATAATCGAGAGTGATATCCTCGCTTACTTTTCTCAGGCAGGGTTGTCCATATATATAAATAGGTAATATCATTATCGGGTGATGGGTGATGGGTGTTAGGTGATGGGTGATTTTTGCAGTGGGACAGCAGAACGCCTGACGTCAAAATCGTCTGCGACTCTCCAGGTAGCTCTGGAGAATGATAGTGGCAGAGATTTCATCGACGAGGGCCTTGTCCTGACGGTCTTTCTTCTTCAGGCCGCCGTCGATCATGGCCCGATGGGCGAGCACGGAGGTGAAACGCTCATCCACATATTCTATGGGAACGGATGGCTGCGCCTTTCGCCAACGGTTGACAAACTGCTCCACGCGGGCCAGATTCTCACTTGGCTGCCCGTTGGGCTGCATAGGCTTACCAATGACGATGCGCTCTACCGACTCCTTAGCCATATAGGCCACCAGATAATCGTAGAGCGTGGATGTAGAAACAGTCGCCAACCCTCCGGCTATAATCTGCAGAGGATCGGTGACTGCTATTCCTGTACGTCGTTTACCGTAATCTATAGAAAGGATTCTCGGCACCTTGGCTTACTGCTGATTATAGAGCAGCCAAGCATCGGGATACTTACCGGCCTTGAAGTCGTTGCGGCTGCGCACGGCACTGGCCTTATCGTCGTAGGTAGTAGCCACCACGCGATACATGTTGCGGGCACTGTTGTAAACAATCTGTGCATCATAGCCTCCATTTCTCAGAGTCTGCTGGAGACCTTCGGCATTAGCCTTTACAGAGAACGAACCAACCACGACGCTGAAATTGCGGAGGCCGGAACCGTTGATGAGCTGAACGCTCTCCTGACGAACCACGGCATTGTCAACATTGTCAACAACGGTAGTCTCGGTAGAAGGACGAGTCACCACGGGAGCCACAACGGTCGTTTCAGAACCTGCGTTCGAGGGCTGCTCGACAACGGTGTTAGTCTCCTGAGCCTTGGCTTTCTCATAAGCCTTGCGATAAGCGCTCTCTGAAGATTTGCAACTTGTGAATGCGAGTGCGACAGCCAAACCTGCGCATAAAACCATATACTTCTTCATATTTGCTATATAATTTGATGAATTATTTTAGAAATCTTGTGCGAAATTACATAAATTCGAGCGAAAACAAGCCAATTTAGTGCATAAAGTTTGTTAAATGGCGCAAATACATAGTTTTTAACGGAAGAAATGTTTGGGATTAGGGAAAAAATGTGTATCTTTGCTTATGATTATTGTAAATCATATTAACTATTAAATATTTTAGATTATGAAAACATTAGGCTACATTGGCGCATTCCTCGGCGGTGCTATCGCCGGCGCTGCCCTGGGCATCCTCATGGCTCCAGAGAAAGGACAAGACACTCGCGAGAAGATTACTGACGCTATCGACGACTTCTGCAAGAAGCACAACATCAACCTCACGAAGAAAGAAATCGGCGACCTGGCCGACGATATCAAGGAAGCTGCTGCCGACATCGCAGAGTAAGTATTTAGTTGGTAGGTTAAAGTTGAAAGGTTAAAGTTTAGAGAAACAAATTGTTTTCCAACGACCAAAACATAGAGACCATCGGTCAACTCGTGGAGTTGGTCCGTCATTACATCGGGTTGCAGAACGAATATCTGCGACTGGATGTCATAGAAAAGGTGGTGAGGCTCATCACGGCCCTGGTCATGGCAGCCGTGGTGTTCCTCATCCTCATTATCATTCTGATTTACCTTTCTTTTGCCGCTGCCTATGCCATGGCACCCAGTGTGGGACATCCGGCAGCCTTCTGCATTGTGGCAGGTTTCTACATCATCATCTTCCTGCTGTTTATGGCATTCCGCAAATCATGGGTTGAAAAGCCGTTGGTAAGATTTCTTGCCAGTCTGCTGATGGAGAAGTGAAACCGAAACGAAAGGACTTAGAGAAAAGAGAATATGACTGAAAACGAACTGACAAACGGTCCTACCTACACGACCCTGCGTTCCATCGAAGAGCGCAAGGCGCAACTGCTGAAGGAGATCCGCAAGGACAGCCTGCAGATGAACAAATTGCGCCAGCAACTCTTTGAGAAGCCAAAGTTGCCCACGAAGAAAAGCGGCTTCATGCCCAGCAAGTTAGTGAGCAACGGGGCATCAGTGCTCGACGGTCTGCTGCTTGCCTGGAAGCTCTACCGGAAATTCAAGAAAAAGTAGAACTGCAACTTTTAGGTCTATTCAGAATCATAAGGACTTTAAGGACACAAAAAAAGGAGTACCGCCGTACTCCAACCTTGTTAACCTTAAATCTAATACTATGAAAAACACGCTGCAAAGTTACGGATTTATTTTGCTTATGCCTAATAATCAAGCATTTAAGCCCCAATTATTAATTAAAATTAACTAAAATAGAGGGATTTCCGTTCCTTTTTGGGCAGATTTAGCCTTCTATCTCTACCACTTGTCCATCGTAAGCCAACTGGATATCAGGAGGCAACTGCGCATTGACTTCAGCGTGAAGTCCGATATCGTGACAGGAATGTATCAGCCACGTCTGCCCTGCCCCTACCCTGCGGGCAAAGGCCACCGCATCTTCAACATTCTGATGCGCATGATGATCAGGCTTGTAGCGGAGGGCATTCACCACCAGCACCTTTACGCCTTCAAGCAACGCCTCATCCTCATGGTCTATCTGCTTCATATCGGTGATATAGGCTAATGGGCCGATGCGATAGCCGAGAATGGGGAGCTTGCCATGCATCACACGGATAGGAAGTACTTCCAGTTCGCTATTCACCAGCATCGGATGGTGGGGCTGGATGGTATGGAGAACAATGGCGGGGGCACCAGGATAGCGATTCTCAGCGAAACAATAAGGCACGGTCTGCATCAGTCCGCGGCTTGTCAGTTCGTCGGCATAGACATTCACCTCACCAAACTGACAGAAAGGCCGCAGGTCGTCGATGCCGCCTACGTGGTCGTAATGAATATGAGTAAGCAGCACGGCATCAATCTTACGGAAGGGCTGGGTGAGCATCTGCTGGCGGAAGTCGGGACCCGTATCAATCAGTATTCGCGTGTTCTCGGTTTCTATCAACGCGGAACAACGCAGCCGCTTGTCATGAGAATCTTTGCTCTGACAAGTGCGGCAGGTGCAGCCTATGGCCGGCACGCCTACCGATGTTCCAGTTCCCAGAAAAGTCAACTTCATGAGATGGGTTTCAGGTTTCAAGCTTCAAGTTTCAGGTTTCAGATTATAATGCCTTACACGATATTCACTTCCGGATGAATCTCAATGCCGAAACGATTGAGCACATCCATCTTGATCTGTTCACAAAGATGCACAATCTCGTCGCCAGTGGCACCGCCCTTATTGACCAGCACCAGTGCCTGACGGTCATGTACACCGGCGCGCCCCAACGTCTTACCCTTCCAGCCACATTGGTCAATCATCCAGCCGGCAGGAATCTTCTCATGCTCTGCATCAACGGTATAATGGGGCATGTTGGGATACAGGGCTGCCAGCCTTTCATATTTCTGACGTTTCACCACAGGATTCATGAAGAAACTGCCTGCATTGCCCTCGAACTTCGGATCTGGCAGTTTGGCATTGCGGATATCGATAATGACCTGGCGCAACTGGGCAGCCGTGACATCGCGGTCATATCCTTTTGCCTCCAACTCCGTACGGATATTGCCATAGTCGAGATGGGGCTCAAAAGTGAGCGACAGCCTATAAGTGACATGCGTTATGAAAAAACGACCACGCCAATCCTGCTTGAAACGGCTCTGCCGATAACTGTACTGGCATTCCTCATTGGTGAACTGAACGAGACGGCCCGTGGCTATCTCCACGGCTTCCACGAGGGTAATCAAGTCCTTGGCCTCAACGCCGTAAGCACCGATATTCTGGACTGCCGAAGCTCCAACGTCACCAGGTATCAGGCTCAGATTTTCTGCGCCATACCACCCACGGCTTACACAGAGATCCACAATGTCATCCCAAGTCTCACCACTACCGCAACGCAACAGCACATGACCGTCGCCCGTTTCATGGGCTTCCGCCCCCATAATGGCCGAATGGAGCACGGTGCCTTGGAAATCCTTGGTCAGCAGCAGGTTGCTGCCACCGCCCAAGATCATCAGCGGGCTATCCTCATCATGAAGCGTAGGCAATAAGGACTGGGCCTCATCCACCGTCGAAAATTCCAGGAAGCGACTGCATTTAGCATCGATGCCAAATGTGTTGTGCGCCTTTAAACTATAATCTCTTACGTCTTTCAAATCCTAAAAAAGTAATACCTTAAACACTATGCCATCAGTCTCTACTCCACGAGTCCGGTCAGTTTCCACTCACCGCCGATAGCCTTGAAAGTCATTTGCAGTTCCTGACCGTTGGCAATACCGCGAAGCAGGAATATCTTCTGCGTGCTTTCCTTGTATTCCTGACCGTAGATAATATTATAAATAAGGTCGCCTGGAAGATCCGTAGGTCCTACGTCGGGCCACTGCTCAGGAAGCAGGTCGCCCGAAATAGTCTCGAAATCATCATCGGGATCAGGCCCCGTGAATGCAATGGGATTGCTCAGGCTCTTCATCTGGAAAGCGGAATCCGTGGCAAAACGCTGGTAGAACTTCAAGAACGAGGAATTGTTGTTCTGCACCATCGCGCTATTGTTGACCGAAGTCAGCATCCACTCGCCGTTCTTACGGTCAAAGTTGTATTTCTTCACGCGCTGCTCTTCAAGATTGATCTGCTCCACCACCACATGGTTGATACTCGTATCTTTTGAGAGATTGAGCTGCTTGCGATTGTCAAGAATCAGCGTATAGAAACCCTGAGGCATGAAGAAACGCTCCATCTTCCACTGCGACTTCGAAATCTTAACGGCATGGCCGTCGTTGACCACCGTCAGCGGAAACTGTATGCGCTTCATCTGCAACTTGCGGTTGCCGGCGAAATTAAAGAAGAAGTCGTCGAAGAGTTCATCAACAGCCTTCGAGACAGGCACGTCGTCAATCAAATCTTCAAGCGAATCCACAGCCGTGGTATCGGCAATGGTGTCAGTGACGCTGGTGGAATCTGCAGCCACTGCTTTCTTCTTGTCAGTGCAGCCCGTTGTCCATAACATCATCGACAAACAGGCTATCAATACGATTATTGCACTCTTTCTCATCTTAGTAAAACATTCTTTCTCTCAAAACTACGGTGCAAAATTACAAATTAATATTAACATAAATGCAGATTTAAGGAATTAATTTTTAAATAATTACACGGCAATCAGAAAAAGCCAAATAAATTTGGTTTTTCCATCAGTTTGTAGTAATTTTGCAGCCAAATTATTAATTAGCATCATGTTATTAGAGAAAATAGAAGAACTTCTAAAAGAAGTTAGCGAGTTGACAGCCTCCAACGCTGAAGATATAGAACAACTCCGTCTGAAATACCTTAGTAAGAAAGGTGAAATCAATGCATTGATGGCCGATTTCCGCAATGTGGCCGCAGATCAGAAAAAGGAAGTGGGCATCAAAATCAATGAACTCAAGCAGACAGCTTTCGACAAGATCAATACGCTGCGCGAACAGTTAGCTACCGCCGAGACTGAGAGCGACGACATTGACCTGACGCGCACACCCTACCCCATCCAGTTAGGTACGCGCCATCCGCTGACCATCGTGAAGAACGAGATTATCGATATCTTCTCACGCATGGGCTTCGTGTTGGCCGACGGCCCTGAGGTGGAGGATGACCTGCACGTGTTCACGAAAATGAACTTCGCTGCCGACCATCCCGCCCGCGACATGCAAGACACATTCTTCGTGGAGCAGTCAGAACTGAACGACGTGACGAAGAACATCCTCCTGCGTTCCCACACTTCAAGTGTGCAGGCCCGCGTGATGGAGAACATGCACACCGAGGACGGCAAACTGACAGCCCCCATCCGCGTGATTTGCCCTGGACGTGTGTACCGCAACGAAGCCATCACGGCCCGCGCCCACTGCTTCTTCCATCAGATTGAGGGTCTCTATATTGATAAGAACGTGAGCTTCACCGACTTGAAACAAGTGTTGCTGACTTTCGCCCGCGAGCTCTTCGGTCCCGACACGAAAATCCGTCTGCGCCCCAGTTACTTCCCGTTCACCGAACCATCAGCCGAGATGGACATCTCCTGCCATATCTGCGGCGGTGTAGGTTGTGGATTCTGCAAGCACACGGGTTGGGTAGAGATTCTCGGTTGCGGCATGGTAGATCCCAACGTGCTCGAACTGTGCGGCATCGACAGCAAGATCTATAGCGGTTATGCCTTCGGCTTAGGCGTGGAGCGCATCACAAACCTGAAGTATCAGGTCTCTGACCTCCGCATGTTCTCTGAGAACGACACCCGCTTCCTTCGTGAATTCGAGGCAGCAAACTGATTATCACTTTACACCCCATACACCACGAGGGCATGCCTTTCTCAATGGCATGCCCTCATTTATTCTGCAGATCCCAGCCGATTTTTCATGCAGTGCTTTTCATCCTATCATCACTCAGACTACAAAGTAAATTAGTTTGTACATCAAAAACCCATTGGAAGCACTCCAAAACATCATCGGATGAAGTACAAAGTAAATTAGTTTGTACTCGGCCCACCTTTTCCTCCACAAGCGTTGAAACGTTTTTTGCCCTCTACCTTTCCTCTATTTTTGGGTTTATAAGTGATTCTTTGTATATTTGCAGCCGTAAATGCAACGGAAAATCATCCATATCGACATGGATAGCTTCTTTGCCAGCGTGGAGCAGAGAGACCATCCTGAACTCCGGGGAAAGCCCATTGCCGTGGGCGGAGACTCAGAGCGGGGCGTGGTGGCTACGGCGTCTTACGAGGCCCGCAAGTTCGGTGTGCATTCCGCCATGGCGATGACCAAAGCCAAAGCACTCTGCAAGGACCTGATAGTAGTCCATGGAAACTACCATATATATAAAGAGGTGTCAAGGCAGATGCACGAGATTTTCCATGAATACACCGACCTTGTGGAGCCCATTTCGCTCGACGAGGCTTTCCTGGATGTCACCGAAAACAAGCCTGGCATAGAACTGGCCGTTGACATTGCCCGCGAAATCAAGCAGAAAATACACGAGCGGCTCCAGCTGACTGCCTCTGCAGGTGTTTCCTATAACAAACTGCTGGCAAAGATTGCCTCCGACTGGCGTAAGCCAAACGGACTGACGACGATACACCCCGACCGTGCGCTGGAGTTTATCGGGCAACTACGCGTAGAGAAGATATGGGGCGTGGGGCCCAAGACGGCCGATTCCATGCACCGCATGGGAATCTTCACGGGAGCTGACCTGCGCAAGATGTCGCAAGAACGGCTGACGCAAGCATTCGGCAAGATGGGAAAGCTGTTCTATCAGTTTGCCCGGGGCATCGATGAGCGGCCCATCACCGTGAATTACGAGCGAAAATCGGTAGGCTGCGAGCGGACGTTTGAAAAAGATATCAGCTCGAAGTCGGCTCTCACCATTGAACTCTATCATACGGTCGTTGAACTGGAAAGGCGTTTGGCAAAATCTGACTTCAAAGGAACGACCCTCACCCTGAAACTGAAATACGAGAACTTCGAACAACACACGCACAGCCTCACCAGCAACAGGATTCTCCGTACGAAAGACGACATTCTGCCCTTGGCCAAGCAACTGCTGGCAGGTGCCACCCTTGACAGTCATTATATCAGATTGATGGGGCTCTCTGTTTCCAATCCTGCCCGACATGAATCCCAGCAGTGGATACAACTGGAACTGGAATTTCAGCCCTGGGACTAAACTTTCACTACCAAGAGGTCTTGAATGTTGGTCGTATAGCGGCGTGAAAGATATTCATGCTTCAATCCGAAACGGATATCCGTGCCCTGAATGGCCAACCGCACCTTGCCTTGGCCGTTCAGCTGATTGATACGGTCAATCGTACGGATAAGAAGCTGTTGTTTCTTACGGTCCACCGTGTCAAACAAATCCTGCTGCCGGGGTCTTTCAGGAACAATATCCATCAGTATCACGCCTGCCTTTTTATAATAATAGGTGCCGGGAACATAAGCGCGGCGCAAAATCTTCAGTGCCGCCTGGATAATCTCTGCCGACGACTGAGTGGCTACGGAGAGCGTGATCGTCTGATGAATCATGTGGGCAGGCACCCGTTCGTTAAACCTACTAGTATAGGCAAACACCATGATGCTTTTGCAACAGGAACCTTGACGACGCAGTTTCTCGGCACAACGCGAAGCATAATTGGCCACGGCCTCCTCCAACACCTGCCGGTCGCTGATACCCTGATCGGAAAAGGAACGGCTGGTGCAGATGCTCTGCTTCTGGGGCAATTCATCCACGTTGATGCAACTCACGCCGTTCAGTTCCTTCCAGGTTCTCGCCGTGGTCACGTTGAAGTGCTGCCGCACCCAACTTTCACTCTTGGCGGCAAAGTCGGCAGCCGTGCGAATGCCGTAATACTCCAGCTGCTTGCTGATCCTGCGCCCGATACCCCATACATCCTCAACTGGAAAGAGCGCCAAGGCTTTCTGCCGTTTCTCTTCGGTATCCATCAGGCAGCAACCGTGATAGCCCTTGTATTTCTTGGCAAACTTGCTCGCCATCTTAGCCAGCGTGCGCGTAGGTGCAATGCCCAATGAAATGGGGATGCCCGTTGACTTGCTCACACGCTTCACCAGCCGTTCGCCATAGGCTTTCAGGTCGTAGGTCTGGTCCATGTCGGTGAAGTCGAGGAAAGCTTCGTCAATGCTGTAGATATCCAGATGAGGGGTATATTGGCTCAGCAGACTCATCACCCTGCGAGAGAGGGAGCCATAGAGCGTATAGTTGCTGGAGAACACCGCCACATGGTTGTCGTCCAGCAACTGTCGCACCTGATAAAACGGATCACCCATCTTCAATCCCAAAGCCTTGCTCTCGTTGCTGCGCGCAATGACACACCCGTCGTTGTTGCTCAGCACCACCACGGGACGATTGTTCAGCTCCGGATGAAACACCCGTTCGCACGAACAATAGAAATTGTTGCAATCTGCAAGGCCAAAGAATTGCATAACGGTTACTTATTTTCCCTTAAACATCGGCGCAAAGCGCACCGTGGTATTTCCTCCCTCCTTTCCCAGCAGGAAACGGTCCAGATAGGCTTCCACCTCAGGATACTGGTTTTCGGGCAACATGCAATGAGGATGACCGCCAATGATGGAATATCCCACACGGTCGGCAATGCCGAAATGCTCCCAAACGGGAATGGCCGCATTCATGGAGCCATAGGCTGATTCATCGGCCAGCCACTTGTAATCCGTATTACCCAACACCAGCAGGGCCCGCGGACATACCATCGCGCAGAGTTCGTGGCGGTCGTGGGGAAGCAGATATACCTTGTCGCCCCCGAAACGGGTGCGCATACTCTCCAGGAACCAATGATAGTCGGTGCGGTCAAGATTCTCCACGCTGTCAAGAGGATGAGAGAGACGCCAGGCGGCAGCACCGCCTCCACCAGGCTCCTGGGCAATCGTCAATGCCACGCGCTCATCGAAGGCACCACAGAAGAGTGCCATCTTGCCGGCATAAGAACAACCTGTCACGCCAATATGTTTCATATCGATGCGGCTTACGGTCTCGCCTACCTGTTGCAATCCGTCGAGCAGGCGGCTGAATCCCCATGCCCATTCACTGTAGGCACCGTTCTCCTTCAGTTCCGGATACAAGCGGTCGAACTCGTATGAGCCGCGGTCATGCTTCTTCCGCCATTGTGAATAGTCGTTCACCTGGTTTTCATGAAACACCATCGTGGCAATGCCGCGCTTTTCCAGCAAGTCCTTGGGCAGCGAGATACCGCTCGTGCCAATCATCAGCGGATAGGGAGCCTTGCCCGTCTTGGGATAGCGGATGGTAGAAGAGAGAGTGAGCGTCTGCCCGTTCACGGTGACATCCACCAGGAGGGTATCCCCGCTCATACGGGCTTTCACCTGACTCTTCTCAACCGTGGGTTTCCGTCCGATCTCATAGGTCTGAATACTGGCGCTGATTTCATTGCGTCGCTTCTCCCATTGCTTCAGGTTTTTCACAAGGCCCTTGCCGTTGCTCCACATCAGCGGATTGCGCAACAACTGCTGGGGAACCAACTGCTCATAGGGAGTCACGCGCTTCGCATAACGGCCCGTATTTTCCTTGTCAAACACTAAGGGAACCTGACGCTGGGCACTGACACTCAGGCACATTCCCGTTAACAACACGCCCAAGAGCATCTTCGTCTTTCTAAGGATTGTTTTGTACATGATATTTGGTTTTTAGTCCGTGAATTGCATGAATGACATAGGTGACCACGCCCCATATCCGGAAGTCTTCACCCGACTGCACTTCTATCCGGGGATAGTGTTTGTTCCAAGGGACCAGCCAACCGCGACCGCCCGCAGCATCCATACGGAACTGCTTGATGGTGAAATCGCCGTCCACATAGGCTATCACAAAATCACCGTCGGAAGCCTCCTGCGACTTGTCCACCACAGCCAAATCTCCGTCCAGGATACCGGCATCCATCATCGAGTCGCCCGAGATCTTCACGAAGAAGGTTGCTTCGGGATGAGGTATCAACAGTTTGTTCAGGTCGATCTCTTCGTTCAGATAGTCCTGCGCCGGACTTGGGAATCCCGCTTTCACACTGCTCTGCGCCAAAGGGATGGACAGCTTGGTCTCAGTGGATGCCTTATGGAAGGTCAGTTTGATGTCGCCCATTTAGAATTCTATGATTTGTATGTCTTTTCCTTCTGCAAAACGTTCGAGCAGGTCCTTGATGTAGCGTGCATTGGCATTGACGGTTTCGCGATTGCCGTCATAGCCATTGACGATGACGAAGAGATGCGTGGTGGAGAGTTCTATCTTCGTGCGCTCATTATCGCTGGTAGGCGTTCCTACCCCACCCTTGCTGTCGCGATAGACGGGCATTCCCTCGATGTTGAGGATGCCGCGGCCGATACCCTCGTAGGGTTCGTCTTTCTTACCGACGCCCAGCGTCAGGGTGTCGCCCTCAAACTTATCGGCATCGAAACCACCGATGCTGTAGCCGAACTTCATACTGGCCAGATTAATCAAATCTACCAGCGTGTCTATCTGATACAGGTTCTTGCCCTGTACCACACGACGTATGAGAGCCTCTGATGAAGGACGGTAGCGCGACGGGTCCTTGCCACAGGCACGATAGACGCGACGCGTGGCCTCTACGCCTGGCAACTGCTTAATCGAGGTCGTATCAAACAGCTGTTTATAATTCTCACAAAGGGCATCAATCTCAGCCCAAAGGCCTTCACTCCGCGGGGTGTTCACCACCAGGGCTTCAACAGCTGCGCCCGCAAACTGCGGACACACTGACTCTATTTCATTGGAAACGATGATGTTCATTAGGGTTTCAGGTTTCAAGTTTCATCGAAATAACGATATTACGGTATAACGACATGATTTATTCTATCATCTGCAGAAACTCATCTTCGCTGACGATGGGAACGCCCAGCTTTTCGGCCTTCTGCAGCTTCGAGGGACCCATGTTCTCACCGGCCAGTATGAAGGAGGTCTTGCCCGAGATGCTGCCCACGTTCTTGCCGCCATGCTGCTCGATGAGCGCCTTGTATTCGTCGCGGCTGTGATGCTGAAACACTCCGCTAATGACGATGCTCTTTCCTGAGAGCTTGTCCGTCGTGCCCTGCATCTGCTCTTCCGAGAGGCTCATCTGCAGGCCGTAGCCGCGCAGGCGCTCCACGATGCTCAGGTTTTCGGCGTTATGGAAATAGGTGACAATGCTCTTGGCCATCACCTCACCGATGCCCTCCACCTCCATCAGGTCTTCCAGCGAGGCATTCATCAGCGCATCGATGTTCTTGAAATGGCGGGCCAGCAGCTTGCCGGAAGTCTCGCCCACGAAACGGATGCCGAGGGCAAAGACCACGCGCTCGAAGGGAACCTGCTTGGAGGCTTCGATGCCTTTCACGACGTTCTCAGCCGAGAGGCGGCGGTTCTTGTTGCCGCCCGTGATCTGGGCAACGGTGAGGTCGTAGAGATCGGCCACGTTGTGCACGAGTCCGCGGCTCCAGTATTCGTCCACCGTCTCGGGCCCCAGCGACATGATGTTCATGGCGCGGCGCGAGATGAAATGCTCGATGCGTCCCTTGATCTGCGGCGGACAACCGCTGTCGTTCGGGCAATAGTGCACGGCCTCGCCCTCGTAGCGCACCAGCGGCGTGCCGCATTCGGGACAGCGCGTGATGAACTGCACGGGCTGCGCGATGATGGGGCGCTGGTCGATGTCCACGCCCACAATCTTCGGGATGATCTCGCCGCCCTTCTCCACATACACATAGTCGCCGATATGCAGGTCGAAGCTCTTGATGAAGTCCTCGTTGTTCAGCGTGGCACGCTTCACCGTGGTGCCTGCCAGTTGCACGGGTTCCATGTTGGCCACCGGCGTCACGGCTCCCGTTCGTCCCACCTGATAGGTCACCTCGTTGAGCCGCGTGCAGGCCCTTTCGGCCTTGAACTTATAGGCGATGGCCCATCGGGGCGACTTGGCCGTGAATCCCAGATGCCGCTGCTGGCGCTGGGAGTTCACCTTCAGCACGATGCCGTCGGTGGCCACGGGCAGGTTCTTGCGCTCCCGGTCCCAGTAGTTGATGAAGTCGTAAATCTCCTGAAGGGTGTTCACCTTCCTCATCCCCTCCGATATCTTGAAGCCCCACGATTTTGCCGCCATCAGGTTCTCGTAGTGTCCGTCGCAGGGGATGTCGTCGCCTAATAAATAATAGAGGTAGGCATCCAGTCCGCGCCCGGCCACCACCTCCGACTTCTGCGACTTCAGCGTGCCGCTGGCCGCATTGCGGGGATTGGCAAACAGCGGTTCCTCGGCAGCCTCGCGCTCGGCATTCAGCCGCTCGAACGACTTCCAGGGCATCAGAATCTCGCCGCGGATTTCAAAGAAAGAGGGAACCCTCTCCAAACCTCCCTGAGGGGAGGCTTCCAGCTCTCCCCCTCGGGGGAGTTGGTGGGGAGTCACTATCAGCGGAATGCTCCGTATGGTCTTCACGTTGGCCGTCACGTCGTCGCCATACACTCCGTCGCCACGGGTGACGGCCTGCGTCAGGCGTCCGTCCACGTAGGTCAGCGAGATGCTCAGTCCGTCGTACTTCATTTCGCAGCATATTTCGAAAGGCTCGCCCTCCAGTCCCTTCTGCACACTCTCATACCAGGCGGCCACATCTTGCTCGCTGTAGGTGTTCGAGAGCGAGAGCATGGGGTATTTGTGGGCCACCTGCCGGAACTCCTGGTTCAGGTCGCTGCCCACGCGCTGCGTGGGACTGTTGGCGTCGGCCATCTCGGGATGGCGGGCCTCAAGGTCCTGCAGTTCGTGCATCAGGAGGTCGAATTCCTGATCCGTGATCGTAGGCTGGTTCTCAACGTAATAGCGATGGTTATGCTCGTGTAGCTCGCGGCGGAGCTGTAATATGCGTTCGGTTTCGTTCATGACTTTATTTTTCGTTGTGGGTACAAAGTTAGTGATTTTTTCTTTGAGCAAGACGAAAATCATGGCAAAAATACAAACTATTTTTGTAATTTTGCAGGCGAAAGCGAAATAAGATGAAATTTTCAAGCGACCGGCAATACCTGCAGCAGCTCATAGCACAGGGCGAACACCAGCAGCAGGACTTCAAATACAAGGTGATGGACGCCGAGAAACTGGCCCGCTCCGTCTCGGCCTTTGCCAATACCGACGGCGGACGGCTGCTCATCGGCGTGCGCGACGACGGCCACATCTCGGGCATCCGCTCCGAGGAGGAAATCTACATGATGCACTCTGCCGCCTACAAGTATTGCGAGCCCCAGCCCTCCATCCACTTCGACACACTGCATGCCGAGGGCCGCAACGTGGTGATAGCCACCGTGCCGCCATCGCCCCAGAAACCCGTCTTCGCCCTGACTGCCGACGGCAAGCGCCGCGCCTATATACGCATCCACGACGAGAACATCCTGGCATCGCCCGTACATCTCGACATCTGGCGACAGGAATCGTCGCGACAAGGGGCACTGATGCACTACAGCAACGACGAGGCCCAACTACTGGCCGCGCTCCGCGAACACCCTGCGGCGACGCTCAATCAGACGGTAAGGCATGCGCGACTGCCCCGCCACAAAGTGATTCGTCTGCTGGCCCGCTTCATCCGCTTCGGCATTGCCACCTGGACTTACCAAGAAGAACGCTTCCTCTTCTCGTTGAAGGATTGAAAAAAGCCCCTTCATCATTTGCTTATCTACAAAAAAGATTGTATTTTTGCGGCTGGTAATCAACTTAAAGCGTTTTATATTATGAAAAAGATTCTATTGTTTATGTTCCTGGCCATGCCACTGGCAGGGCTTGCACAAAAGAGTTACGTACAGATCGTTCTCGGCGACGGTCTTAAGATAAGCGAATCAAACAACTTCGGCTCCACGCTATATCTCACAGGCGATATTCCAACCGGCATTAAGGACTATTACTACACCGGGTATTCTTCTGACGACATGACGATGGGAAAGCTGATGAATTTGTTGAGTAAAGAGGGATTTGTCTTGGAGAAAGCATTCGGAACCGGTACTGACGATCATGAAATCGTCATCATGTCGAAAAGCGAACCGGCAAGTCTATCGAAAATCCAAAGCATAGAGGTTGGAAACGAGAATCCTTATGAGGTGGCCAGATACAACCTGCAGGGGATACCCGTAAAAGAGACAGAAAAAGGCGTACAGATCATCGTTTTTTCCAACTTTACCACTAAGACCGTGGTGGTGGAATAGCCTCGTGGCAAAAAATCGGAACAGACAGTTGGCGGATTCAAAATTGTTTTGTATATTTGCAAAAGAATTCAATCATGTTCAAATCACGTTGAAAACAATATGGAAGCAATCAGCAATTTCGGAATACTTAGGGAAAGTCTGAAAGGAAAAGAACCGATAAAAGTGGTGGCCGTGGAAGCCAACGACGAACATTCACAATGGGCCATCCGACGGGCCGAAGAGGAAGGATGGGCAAAGGTCGTCAACGTGCATTGCGACACCGTGGAGGAATCGGCCGCCAAGGCCGTACGCATGGTCAGGCAGGGCGAGGCACAGGCCATCATGAAGGGAATCGTGAACACCGACGTGCTGCTGAAGGCCGTGCTCAACAAGGAAGAAGGACTGCTGCCCAAGGGAGCCGTCATCTCGCATATCTCTGCCATGAAACTGCCCAGCTACCACAAGCTGCTGTTCATCACCGACGTGGCCGTCATCCCCTATCCCACGCTTGAGCAGCGCAGAGCAATGATACAGTATGCCGTCAACCTCTGCAAGGTGTATGGCATTGAGCAACCCAAGGTGGCGCTCATCCATTGCACGGAGAAAATTTCGCCGAAGTTCCCCGTCACCGAGGACTATGCACAGCTCATTGAAGACTGCCGCAACGGCATGTTCGGCCCCGCCATCCTGGGCGGCCCCATCGACCTGAAATGCGCCATCGATAAAGAGGCTGCCATCATCAAGAAACTCGACACACCGGTGGCCGGTGACAGCGACGTGCTGATGATGCCCGACATACAGGCTGGCAACGTGTTCTACAAGACCGTCACCACCATCACCGATGCCGAGGTGGCCGTAGGACTGCAAGGAGCAGCCTGCCCCATCAGCATTACCTCGCGCAGCGACAGCGAGGTGACCAAGTACAACTCGCTGGCCATGGCCTGCGCGCAGGCTGCAAGGTAGGCGGAGGACTCTGGATTCTAGGGCTCCTAGTCAAACTAGGACTCCCTAGTAATTCTAGGGTTTCCTAGAAACAAGATTCAAAAACTATAACAAAACTAAAAATCTTATTTTATGAAAATACTGGCCATCAATCCTGGAATGATTTCCACAAAGATAGGCGTATTCATCGATGAAGAAATTGTGATGCACGCCTGTATCAACCACCCTTTCGACGAACTCTGCCGATACCCCTTCATCATGGACGAGTTCGATTACCGCAAAGAGTCGATTGTGAAGGAACTTGAGCAGCAGGGATTCCCACTCGACGACAGCTATGACGTCATCGTGGGACGAGGCGGACTGGTGAAACCTATCGAGAGCGGCGTCTATGAACTGAACGACAAGGTGATTGAAGACACCCGCAACCCACGAATCCACCATGCCTGCAACCTGGGGTCACTCATCGCCCTGAGTTTTGCCCGCGAATTAGAGGACGTGCGCAAGGCTCACGGCAAGGAACCCTGCCGCGCGTTCACCGTTGACCCCGGCGTGGTGGACGAGCTCGACCCCGTGGCACGCATCACGGGCATCCCCGAAATGCCTCACCAGACCATCTGGCATGCCCTGAATCAGCGCGAGATAGCCAAGCGCTATTGCAATGAACACGGTCTCAAGTATGAAGAACAAGACTTGATTGTCTGCCATCTGGGCAGCGGCATCTCTTTCGCCATGCACCATCACGGACGGGCTATCGAATGCAGCGATGCCCTGAGCGGCGACGGCCCCTTCTCTCCCTCACGCGCGGGCATGCTCTCGCCCGTGGATGTGGTGAAGATGTGTTTCTCGGGAAAATACAACGAGAAGGAAATGCTCCGCAAAATCAACGGCCACAGCGGACTGACGGCCCATCTGGGCACCAATGACGTACGCGAGGTGGAACGCCGTATCAAAGATGGCGACGAACATGCCAAACTCATCCTCGACGCCATGATCTACCAGACGGCCCGCAGGTTGGCTTCGCTCACTCCCGCCACCAACGGCCATGTGGATGCCATCATCCTCACGGGAGCCATCTCGCACAGCCAGTATGTCTGCGACGGACTGAAGACCCGCCTCTCGTGGATAGCCCCGATATTCATTTACCCAGGCGAGGACGAACTGACGGCACTGGCCCATAATGCCTACCGCGCCATGACGGGGCAACAGGAAATAAAGGTTTACTGACGTTCCCAATAAAAAAATATGTCGTGAGAAAAAGAAAAAGAAACAAATGCGCGCAGCAGGAAACATAGCGAAAAGTCTGTGAAACGTAATATAATCGTTTTTCCTCGGTTATTGCTTAATTTTGCACTCAAAACCAGAATTATTATTAACCAAGCGAAAAATGAAGAGAATCAACCTGCTCCTCGCCGGACTCCTCGCCGGTCTGGCTGTTTCAGCACAGAATCCCTACCTCCCTCTTTGGGAACACGTGCCCGACGGAGAACCCCGAGTATTTGAAGATCCTGACAATCCAGGAAAATTTCGAGCCTACATCATCGGCTCCCACGACGTAGCCTACACTCGTTATTGCGGCCCTGACATCCGTATGTGGTCGGCGCCTGTGGAGGACCTGAGTCAATGGCGCGACGAAGGCCCCATCTTCACCCATTATGTCAACGGCCAATGGGACACGATGTTTGCCCCAGACCTGGTGGAAGTGAAAAACCGCATAACGGGCAAGAAGACCTACTGGCTCTACCCTCACTCCCGCGGATGGCAGCGCGTGCCGATGGTGTGCCGCGGCGACCGTCCTGACGGTCCTTTCACTCCTGTTAATCTTACTGAAGACGGTACAAAGTGTGTGCCTGGCTCATTCATCGATTTCGACCCATCGGTGTTCGTGGAGAACATCACCGACAAGAAAGACAAAGACTATGACAAAGGTTTCCGCGCCTACGTCTTCTACGGATTCCAGCATTCCACAGCTGTCGAGCTTGACCAAAACACCATGTACTCAAAGCGTGAAGGCACAGAGCCTATCGATCCCTTCATCCCTGCCAGCAGTGCCGACGGCCGTTTGCTCGACAAGCCCGGCAGCGAGTATAAGGCACTCTATGAAGGACAGAACCCGCTGGACTTTAATTTCTTCGAAGCCAGTAGCATCCGTCAGGTGGGCAACAAATACGTGATGGTGTTCTCGGGCTACAGCGGCAAGGAATACGGCTTGGGCAATACCAATTCAGCCCTGCGCTATGCATACGGCGACTCGCCCCTGGGACCTTGGCGTTCAGGAGGAGTACTGGTTGACTCACGCGGCGTCGTGCTCAACGAGGATGGCACGAAACTCATCACGACTAACTTCGGCCACAACACTCACGGTTCCTTGCAGGAAATTAACGGTCAGTGGTATGTCTTCTACCATCGTCCGCCACGCGGTTTCGGCAATGCCCGCCAGTCTATGGTGGCTCCCGTGAAGATCACCTGCGACAAGAAGCCTGTGGCCAAGGGTGGACGGGTGACTATCACTGGCTATGATCCCTATACTAAGAATAATGTATGGACAGCAAAAGCAAGTAATGGCCACGAATACACAGGAGCCGAGGTGACCAGCGAAGGCTTCCAGATATTCGGCCTGCCCCCCTATCAGTACTATAGCGCTGGATATGCCTGCTTCGTCTATGGCCCTGGTTCCAACGACTGGATGCAGGATAACCACGACGTGTGGAACAACTCGATGGACCTCGCTGGTATTCAGAATGGTGGCATCGTAGGCTTCAAGTACTTCGGCTTTGGCGGCTTGACAAAGGACACGAAAGGCGTAAAAGCCTTTGAGGGAACAAAGAAAGGCGACAATGCCCGCCTTTACCTGAACCTGACCTCCAGCGGCAAGGGTGCATTTAAGATTCACATCAAGCTCGACAATCCTTGGAAGGGTGAGGAGATTGGCGTCATCGGCATCCGCGACGAATTCCCCGTCGGCAAGTCATCTACGGTTTCCTGCCCGGTTCCTGCCGTTGAAGGACTCTCTGGCAAGCATGCCATCTATCTGGTGGTTGAAGGACCTGATATACAAACGCCGCAGCGCCCGCAATGGGGTCGCCGGCCGCAGCAGCCGCAGCGCCCGCAAGGACTCTTCGACCTCCACGGTATCGGCTTCACTAAAACCGACAATTGTCCCGTTCCTCTGGTGCCAGAGGTGACCATCACAGTGGACGGGCAGAAACTGCAATTACCAGAAACTCCCATTCGCTCTACAGAGGCCAACGGCTACACCGAGGAGAACCGCTATCAGACCTACGCACGCATGACCGACTCATCGGTAATCAGTGCCACAGTATCACCTGATGTGGATATCAACGTAGGCAAGATAGCCGATGGCCGTGCCACAGTCACCTTCACCTACAGAGGACAAAAGAAAATCTATCTCATCAACTGAATACAACATTAGAATATAATGTGAAGGCCGTTGGAAACCCCATCGGCCTTCTTTTGCAATTCAAGAACAAGCAAGTAGTTTACGTCAATCAGGACGGTATTCTCTTGAAGACTTTCGACGTAGTGTTCAATGATGCCACAAAGATTGAGTTCGACGGTAAAGGCCAATGGAAAGAGGTTGACATGAACACCCAGGCCGTTCCGGAATTCTTCATTCCGGCAAGCATCCAGAACTACGTGAAGGCCAACTGTCCAGGGGCTATCATCACCTGCATCGATGTGGAAAGAGGACTAAAAGAGATCAAGCTGTCCAACGGACTAGAACTAAAGTTCAACTCCCGGGACCAGTTGATTGAAATCGACGATTGAGAACAGCTGCGATAAGAATGGAAAGAGGTAACCATCCCGTGAGGGGGCAGTCACCTCTTATTTTTTTCCAATGCTTTGGAATCTATTCGTGAACGTAGAGATTCCAGCCGAGATAGGTCTCGATGGACTCCTGAAGGATGTCGGCCAGGTCGCCACGGCAGAGAGCCACATGGTGCTCGAAGCCATTCTTGCATACATACTTCATCAGTTTCTGCAACTCAGGCACCTCCGTCACCACGATGCAGCCGTCCATTCCATACGGATCGTTGGTCATCTTGCCTTCGCCGAGATAGGCCTTGATGCAGCCCTTCGGGTCGTCGGTAGAGATGCGGAAATAGGTGAACGGTCCCTCGCTGACCTTGGCATAGACGGCACCGAAGGTCTTCACCTTCCCAAGTGTACGTCCCAGCACGCCGAGCGGTCCGAGCTTGAGGTCGTCGTTGCCCACGAACTTCTTGGGGAAGTTGCCGCAGTGGGTGCATACGCACTTGTTGCGGTCTTCGGCGAAGTTATTGTTCCAGTCGGCCAGCGCAGAAGGCTCCTGGCTTGCCAGTGTGAGGGCGAGCATGGAAACGGCACCGGCGATATCGGTCTCACAGGCAGCGGGGATATTCTTGTCGGAGAGCATACTCATCGTCACGCAGGGAGCGCAACCATAGTTCAGCTCCAGCGAATCCCAGCATTGCAGAGCCACGGCATCCACCTGGTTGGCCTCCACCCATTGCTCCACGGCCACACCAAACTTGGCTTGCTTCATCACCTTGTCGTGGTAAGCCTCGGGAATCTTGGCATAGCCGTCCACGCGCTCCATGTGCTCCTTCAGCGCAGGATCATCGTCCTGAATCTTCTCGGCGGCAAAGATGATTTCCGACATGTCGGCGGGCACCACGGTGATGCCAGAAGCCTGAAGCAGTTTCTCCGAAGCGCGGCAGGTATTGAAACCAAGCGGACGCGTACCGATCTGTCCGATGCGGGCATGCTTCAGTCCGTTCACCACGCGGCAGACGGCCGCAAACTTGTTGATGTCCTTTGCCAGCAGCGGGTCATAGATGCTGTAGGTGTGGAGGGTGGTATCGGTGAAGGGGATGCCATACTGATAGAGGTTGTTGCATACGGAAATCTTTCCGCAGAAGGCATCGCGTCGCTCGTCGAGCGTCACCTTGTCGTTCTGGTCGTCGCAAGCCTGCACCAAGACCGGTACGCGCAGGTCGGCCACCGAAATGGCATTGATGATACCAATCTCGAAACCGAAATTGGGGAGCGACACGATGATGCCGTCAATCTCGTCGCGGTGCTGACGGAAGAGCTCTGCGCACTTCAGTCCGTCCTCGCGAGTCTCGATAGAGCTGGAGCCTGTGGGCGTGGCATCCTCGGGCAGGATGACATAGTCGTAGCCCTCATCCTCGAGCGTCTTGAGCAACTGCTTGCGCACATCGCGTGCAAGTTCTGAATTGAAATAGGCGCGGGTGCCGATAATGACACCGAAGCATTGTTTCTTGTTCTTGTTCATAATATTCTTTGGGTTTTTTAGTTATTGATTCGGGGGGGGGGCTAGGTTTTCCTAGGTTTTCCTAGGTTTTCCTAGGTTTTCCTAGGCTAAAAGCTGTTTCACGGCCTGCTGCCATCCGGCAATCCATTGCTGCATCTGGGGCTCATTGTCCTGCGGCAGGCGCGTCCAGCGGCTACGACGGAGCTTGGCCACCTCGTCGAAATCCTTCCAGACGCCGCGGCCCAGACCGTTCATGATAACGGCACCCATAGCCGAAGCCTCTTCCACATCGGAGCAGTTGATGGGCACCCTGAGACAGTCGGCCTGGAACTGCATGAGGAAATTGTTCTTCGTAGGACCACCGTCCACGCGGAGCTCCTTCAGCGTGATGCCTGCCTGGCGGACCATCGCCTGCACGAGGTCGTTCACCTGATAGGCAATCGACTCCAGAGCAGCACGGAGGAAATGACTGCGGGTGGTGGCCAGCGACATACCGAAGACGGCGGCTTTCACCTGGTCGTTCCACCAGGGAGCACCAAGACCGGCAAAGGCAGGCACGAAATACACGCCGCCGTTATCGGGAACGATCACTGCAGCAGGTTCCACATCGGCAGGCGACTGAATCATCTGCAACTGTTCTTCGAGCCATTTCAGCGTGGCGCCCGTGCAATGGATGTTGCCCTCGAAGGCATACATCGTCTTGCCCTTGGCGGCAAAACCGATGCTGGTGACCAGCCCCGAAGGAGCCTTGGCAAACTGCTCGCCGATGTTCACCATCACGGACGATCCTGTGCCATAGGTGGCCTTGCCGAGTCCCTCTTCGAAGCACATCTGCCCGGTGAGCGCGCCATGGCTGTCGCCGAGCACACCTACGATGGGGATGGGCTTTTCGAAAAGTCCTTCCACCGTGGTCTCGCCATACGCAGCATCGCAGGGGCGTATCTCGGGCATCATCTGCCGCGGAATGGTGAAGAGCCGCAGCAGGTCGTCGTCCCACTGGAGCGTGTGGATGTTCATCAGCAGCGTGCGCGAGGCGTTGGTCAGGTCGGTGGCATGCACCTTTCCGCCCGTGAGTTTCCACACCAGCCACGAGTCGATGGTGCCCATCAGCAGTTCTCCCCTCTCGGCAGCCTCACGTGCGCCGGCCACATTATCCAGCAGCCACTTGGCTCCGCTGGCCGCAAAATAGGGGTCGATGAGCAGTCCGCTCTTTTCTTGAACCATTTCACCGTAGCCTTTAGCCTTCAGCTCGTTACAGAACTCCGCTCCACGCATACATTGCCACACCACGGCATGATGGATGGGCTTACCCGTCAGGCGGTTCCACACCACCACCGTCTCGCGCTGATTGGTGATGGCAAGCGAGAGCGCCTCGCGGTCTGTGCTCTTAAGCGGCAACTGACCGATGGCCTTCACCACATTATTATAGATTTCCTCTGCATCGTGCTCCACCCATCCGGCCTGCGGATAATACTGCTGATGCGGCACGTTGGCACGATACACCAGATGGCAATCTTCGTTCCAAAGCATGGCTTTGGTGGCCGAAGTACTCTGATCTATTGCGATAATCATTTCACGAATGTTTTGGCAGCCTTCACGATGCCCTCGGCATCAAGGCCGTAGTAATGGAAAATTTCCTTTGAGTTGCCGTGCACCACATTCTCGTCGGGGATGCCGAGTATTCTCACGGGAACGGGATTCTCGGAGATAATCTCGGTGACCATGGCGCCCAGGCCGCCAAACTTGGAATGCTCCTCGACGGTGATGATCCGGCCCGTCTCGGCAGCAGCCTTGCGCACGGCCTCTTCGTCGCAGGGTTTCAACCACGACATGTCGAGCACGCGGGTGCTGATGCCCTCGGCAGCCAGCTGCTTGCCAGCCTCCAGCGCATGCCACACCGTTTCGCCGGCGGCAATAATGGTGAGGTCGCTGCCGTCCTGCAGCTGATAGGCCTTGCCGGGCTCGAAGGTGAAATCCTCGTCGGTATATACATCGTTGACCGCTCCGCGGCCCACGCGCACATAGACGGGATGGGGATAGTCGGCAAGCATCTTCACCAGCCGGCGCGTCTGCCGGGCATCGGCGGGCAGCACCACCTGCATGCCGGGGAAGGTGCGCAGCACGGCAATGTCGTGCAGGCTGTGGTGGGTGGCACCGAGCGCTCCATAGGCCACACCGCCCGAGACACCCAGTATGGTGACGGGATTCTCCGAATAGGCCAGGTCCACCTTCACCTGCTCCAGCGAGCGGGCCACATAGAAACAGGCCGGGCCGCAGCAGAACACTTTCTTTCCGCTATGTGCCAGTCCGGCAGAGATACCCACGGCATCCTGTTCGGCAATTCCGCACTCCACAAACTGCTCAGGCAGTTCCTTGGCATAGTCGCCAAGCGTCACCGAGCCACGTGCGTCGGTGGTCACGGCGATGATATCTTTGTCTTGCTTTGCCAGTTGCAGCAAAGTCTCCGTAAATGCTTTTCTACAAGCTTCCATATTTAAAAAATTTTTCGGTTTGACGGAATAACGTTATGACGTTATGACGGCATAACGATTAACAACTCACCCGAGCGCCTTGATCCGCTCATCAATCTCGCTGAGCGCCTGCTCATACTGCTCCTGAGTGGGCACGCCGTGGTGCCATTTGGCCACGTTCTCCATGAAGCTTACGCCCTTGCCCTTGGTGGTGCGCGAAACGACGAGATGGGGTTTCCCGTTGCTGTAGTCGATGGCGTGGAACGTGTCGAGAATCGACTGCATATCGTCGCCGTTCATCTCGATGACATCCCATCCGAAGGCCGTCCAGCGGTCGCGCACGCTGTCGAGCGCCATCACGTCCTCGGTGTTGCCGCTGATTTGCAGGTAGTTGCGGTCGATGACAGCCACGAGATTGTCCAGATGATACATGTTTCCGGCCATGGCAGCCTCATAGATGGAGCCTTCGCCCTGCTCGCCGTCGCCCATCACCACAAAGGTCTTGTAGGCCTTGCCGTCCATCTTGGCCGCAATGGCCATGCCCACGCCGATGGGTAGTCCGTGGCCCAGCGCGCCGGTGTTCACTTCGATGCCTGGCACCTCGATGGTGGGATGGCCCGAGAGCACCGAGCCGAACTGTCCGAGGGTGTCGAGCACACCAGGCTTGATGAACCCGCGGGCCTCGAGCACCGTGTAGAGTGCCTCCACGCAATGGCCCTTGGAGAGCACGAAGCGGTCGCGCTCAGGCATCTTGGGATCGTCGGGATTCACGTTCATGATGTCGAAATAGAGTGCCGTCATCAGGTTCATCACCGAGAGGTCTCCCCCCGTGTGACCGGCACCAGCCTTGTAGATAATCTCCATCAACCTGCGGCGGTTGACTTCCGACTGCTTAATCAAATCTTTTGTTTCCATGTTTTATATGCGTATTCTTCTTTTATTATATTTATTTATAGACGCAGAGAAAGCTGAAAAGTACCCACCTTTTTCATCCTATTTGCATTTCTGCCATATACACAATTATTACATTGCCGCCATGACGATAAATGTTACAATGTTACAATGTTACATGTTACATTAAGCCTTTTTTCAAGAGACTATATTTTATATATTTATATATATTATAATATATATAAATATATAACTTTTCTATGGCGTTTACGCATCCACTGCAAAGACCCTTAATGTAACATGTAACATTGTAACATTGTAAGATTGTAACATTGTAAGATTGTAACATTGGTCTAAAGCCTGCACGCCGAGCACCCAAAGTCTGCACGCGATGTGCGCGAAGTCTGGAGCAAAAACCGGCAGACTTTTTTTCGCGTTTTTCGGCCAAATGCTTGCAGATGTCGGAGATAATCCGTACCTTTGTATCGAACTTATTAACAACTTATTCATTACTCGATTTTTAAAGCTTTTATGAAGAAAATTCTTTGTATGGCGATTGCCGCCATCGTAGCACTGAGCGCTTCGGCGCAAGAGAGATTTGCCTGGCAGAACCCACAGCTGCCCCGGGCAGAACGCGTGGAAAGCCTGATAGGCATGCTCACACCCGAAGAGAAAGTGGGACTGATGATGAACAAGAGCATCTCCATCGAACGGCTGGGCATACCGTCGTACAACTGGTGGAGCGAGGCCTGCCACGGGGTGCGCCAAGGCGGCTACACCGTCTATCCACAGCCCATCGGCATGGCGGCAGCCTTCAGCGAGCAGCTGGTGTTCGACGTGTTCTCGCAGGTGAGCGACGAGGCCCGCGCCAACTGGAACCGCTCCGACCACAGCGTGAAGCACGTCGGCATGGGCGAGACCTACTATCCCGGCAATCCCGAGCTGACCTTCTGGTGCCCCAACGTGAACATCTTCCGCGACCCGCGATGGGGACGCGGCCAGGAGACCTGCGGCGAAGACCCCTACATGAATGCCGTGCTCGGCGTGCAGACCGTGCTCGGCATGCAGGGCAACGACCCCAACTACGTGAAGACCCACGCCTGCGCCAAGCACTACGCCGTGCACAGCGGTCCGGAGCCCCTGCGCCACTCGATGAACGTGGACCCATCGAACCGCGACCTCTGGGAGACCTATCTGCCCGCATTCAAGGCCCTGGTGAAGAAGGCCAACGTGCGCGAGGTGATGTGCGCCTACCAGCGCTTCGAGGGCAAGCCCTGCTGCACCAGCGACCGCCTGCTCATCGACATCCTGCGCAACAAATGGGGCTACGACGGACTAGTGGTGACCGACTGCGACGCCATCAACAATTTCTATAACCGCGGACAACACGAGACCCACAAAGACCCGCTCTCGGCATCGGTCGATGCCGTGCTCAACGGCACCGACCTGGAATGCGGAAAGGTGTTCATGAGCCTCACTGAAGGACTGCAGAAAGGACTCATCGAGGAGAGCGTGCTCGACCAGCATCTGCGCAAGACGCTCATGGGGCGCTTCGAGCTCGGAATGTTCGACCCCGCCGAACGGCTGCCGTGGGCAACGCTCGGGGAGAATGTCATCAGCAGCGAAGCTCACGACGCGCTGGCCACCCAGGCCGCACGCGAGTCGATGGTGCTGCTCGAGAACCGAGGCGTGCTGCCCCTCTCGAAAAACATCAGGACGCTGGCCGTGGTGGGACCCAATGCCGACGACGTGGAACTGCTGAACGGCAACTACGGCGGCACCCCCACCAAGGAGCACCAGCACTCGCTGCTCGACGGCATCAAGGCCGCGCTGCCCGGCGTCAGAATCATCTACCGCAAAGCCTGTGAGCTGAACGACGACTACCAGACCATCCACCACCTGCAAGACTTCAACGACGGCAAAGGCGCCCTCGTGGAGTTCTGGAACAACAAGGAACTGAAGGGCGAGCCCGCCAAGAGCGGCTACTACAACGAGCTGAACTTCTCCACCTTCGGAGCCTGGGGATTTGCCGAGGGCATCAACAACGACTCGCTCTCGGTGCGCGTCAGCGGACGATACAAGGCCACCTTCACCGGCGACATGAAGTACACGCTGATGACCGACAACGGCTACACGCTGAGCGTGAACGGACAAGTGGTGGAGGAAGCCAAGCCGGGCGGACGCCGAGGTTTCGGATTCGGTCGCCGACAGGTGGACTACAAGTCGTTCCCCGTCACCGAGGGACAGACCTACGACATCGTGATAGAATACCGCCGCGGCAACGGCAACTTTGCCATGCTCCGCGGTGACATCTGCGAGCGCAAGCTGGCCGAGTTCAACGATCTGGCAGCCGAAGTGAAATCGGCCGACGCCATCATCGTCATCGGCGGCATCTCGGCACAGATGGAAGGCGAAGGAGGCGACAAGCAGGACATCGAACTGCCCCACGTGCAGCAGCGCCTGATCCAGGCCATGCACCAGACGGGGCGCCCCGTCGTCGTGGTCAACTGCTCCGGCTCGGCCATCGCCTTCGGCAGCGTGGAGGGACAGTACGACGCACTGCTGCAAGCCTGGTATCCGGGACAGGGAGGCGCACGCGCACTGGCCGACGTGCTCTTCGGCGACTACTGCCCGGGCGGCAAGCTGCCCGTCACGTTCTACCGCTCGAACAACGACCTGCCCGACTTCCTCGACTACTCGATGAAGAACCGCACCTACCGCTACTTCACCGGACAGCCGCAATATGCCTTCGGCTACGGACTGAGCTACACCACGTTCAGCGTGGGCAAGGCCCGTCTTTCGGCCAAGCGCATGAAGAAGAACGGACGGGTGACCGTCAGCGTGCCCGTGACCAACACCGGCAAGCGCGAAGGCACCGAGACCATCCAGGTGTATGTGAAGGCGCTCGACGACCCAGGCGCACCCATCAAGTCGCTGAAAGGCTTCCAGAAACTGCAGCTGAAGCCCGGCGAGACCAAGACGGCCACCATCACCCTCGACGGCGAAGCCTTCGAATTCTACGACGAAGCCATCGACGAGCTCAGCACACGTGCCGGACGCTACCAGCTGCTCTGCGGCACCTCGTCACTCGACAAGGACCTGCAGCGGCTCGACTTCACCGTGAAGTAATCAGACCGAAACATAACGATATGGGTGACAGCCAACCAGCTGCCGCCCATTTTTTTTGACATTCATGCGACAAAATCGCAAGCCCCCACCCTGATTTGTCGTGGTAAGCCCATGTTGTCGCAAATACTTACCAAAAAAAAAGACAAAATTGATTGCACACCTATTCTGCTTAAATTACCTTTGCAACGTCTGACGAAAAGGCTTTGCCTCATCAGCCGACAAGCATCAGTACATTAACAAATTTTAAATACACAACGTAGCATCTCTAACCAGAAAATGATTATTTTTGCAACGTATTAACTCTTTGAAAACTATGGGCAATATCCCCCAAACCCTCAAGAACCATAAGAACGTAGTTATCATCATTGCAGCGGGCTTACTGATAGAACTCTTTTCAGCTGCCCAGTATTACTATGCCCATAACCTGCTGGAAGAAGAGCTGGATCACCGCGCCGAAAACGAGCTGAGGGTGAAAGCGCTCATGATCAGGGGAATCCTCAAAACAATGGAAAAAACCGTGAGCGAGCATATCTGGGACATCAAGCGCAACATTGCCTATCCCGACTCCATGTTCGATGCCACGGCAAGAATCATCGAGAACACGCCCGAGGCTATAGGCAGCTGTCTGGTGTTTGCGCCCAACTTCTATCCCCAGAAAGGCAGACTCTTCGAACCCTACGCCTACAAGGAGGGCAACAACGTGAAAGTGAAACAAATCAGTCAGGAAGGAGTTCACGACTATACCACCCATCCGGCCTATCAGGAGGTGCGCCGCAGCATGAAACCCTTCTGGAGTGACCCTTACCAGTACGAGACAGATTCAACCACGCTCTCGCTGACCACCTACTCCTATCCCCTGACGGACAATGACAACCGCTTCATAGCCATCTGCGGTCTTGACCTGTCGCTCGAACAGATTGGCGACACGCTCAATGCGCGCCATATCTATCCGTCATCATTCAACCTGCTGCTGACATCAGGGGGCAAAATCATTTCCGGTCCTTCGAAAGGTCATCCCAAGACACACGACGTGCAGCAAGTGATCCGCATGATCAACGACAGCACCGTGGAACGTACGTTCAGCCGCAGCGGCCACTCGAAATGCATTAATTTCGTAAGCGAGGCCGACAATGCCCATGGGTGCATCTACTATGCCAATATGAGGAGAAGTGCCCGCTGGCAGGTGGCCGTGGTGTGCTATGACGACGAGGTCTATGAAGACCTGTTATGGATGCGCATCAAGATATTCTTCCTGATGCTGTTAGGCTTCGGCGTGCTCGGATTCATCATCCACCGCTTTGCACGCAACGAACGGAAACTGAACAAAGCCCAAATCATACAGGAACGGCTGGGCAGCGAACTGCGCATCGCTCAGGAGATACAAATGGGCATGCTACCCAAGGAATTCCTGCCCTACCCCGACCGCAACGACCTGCAGATATCCGGCTCGCTGGTGCCCGCAAGAGAGGTTGGCGGTGATATCTATGACTTCTTCCTGCGCGACGAAAAGTTGTTCTTCTGCATCGGCGACGTCAGCGGAAAGGGTGTCCCCTCTGCCATCATCATGGCCGAGATCCATTCGCAGTTCCGCATGGCTACAGTCCACGAGACCAACCCCGCTCACATCATGCAGACGCTGAACATCGCCTCATGCGATGGCAACGAGAAGAACATCTTCATCACCTTCTTCATCGGCGTGCTCGATTTGCCCACCGGAAGGTTCCGCTACTGCAACGCCGGTCATGACGTTCCCTACCTCATCGCCAACACCGCGTCTGAGCCAGTGTCCCTGCCCGTCATTTCGAATATCCCTATAGGTCTGTTCCCCGAATTTGAATTCAAGATGCAGCAGACCATCATCGAGAAAGACACCACCATCTTCCTCTACACCGACGGACTGACCGAGGCCAAGAATCCCGCCCACAAGCAGTTTGGCATCGAACGCATAGAGAAGACGTTGACCGGTCACAGCGATGATTCGCCCGAACAGATGATTGAGCGGATGAACCAACAGGTACATGCATTCATGGAGCAAGAGGAGCAGAGCGACGACCTCACCATGCTCTCCATCAGATACATGCCGAAGCGCAACGAATACGATCACGAGGAAGAGTTCATGCTGACCAACGACATCAAGTATGTGGACGACCTGAACAAATTCGTGGATACCATCACCACTCATCTGAACTTCGACAAGTCGAAAGCAGCCAATATCAAACTGGCCGTCGAGGAAGCTGTGGTCAACGTGATAGAATACGCCTATCCCCAAGGCACCAAGGGCGACATCAGCGTGCAGGCCATGTACAACAAGCGGAAACTGAAGTTCGTCATCACAGACTCGGGCGTTGCATTCAACCCCACCAAATCCGAACTGGCCGACACCACACTCTCAGCCGAAGACCGACCGATAGGCGGACTCGGAATCCTATTGGTCAGGGAGTTGATGGACTCTATCAACTATGAGCGCATCGACAACAAGAACACGCTGACGCTCATCACCCATTACGAAGCAAAGGAATAATTCAACAATAACAATAACAAACATTTATTATGGTAGCAACAATCCAAGAATTAGAAGACAAGTACGTGGCAACCCTGAAAGGCGAACTCAACACCGCCGCAGCCGTGGAAGTAGAAGAAATATTGAAACCCCTGTACAAAAGCGACGGGCGCGATGTGATCATCGACTGCACCGAACTGGAGTATATCGCCTCAAGCGGACTCCGTATCCTCATCAGCATTCTCAAAAGAGCCAAGACCAACGGCAGCAAGGTGATTCTGAAAAACCTCAACGACGACATCAAGAACGTGTTCAAGCTGACAGGCTTTATTAATCTTTTCGAATTCGTATGAACCGCCTTGCTCTTCACGCCTGCATGTGGGGTCTTGCCTTGATGCTTCCCGCCAGCCTATGCGCCCAGGAGAATGATTCTCTTGGGCTGTCGGCCACGAAGGAGAACACGCTGAAGGTAGATCTCCAGATACTCACCCACGGCGAAATACGCAACGGCGGAATGGCACCGACGGCAGATGACAACAAATCGCAGTTCCTGATGAACCGTGAGCGACTCGTAATAGGCTTTGAAAGGCCTGGCCTTGAAACAAAGCTGAACATCCAGCACAGCGGAATCTGGGGACAGTCGGGCAAGGGCTCGTTCAACGTCTTCGAAGCCTGGGCAAAAATGAAAGCCAAAAACGGACTCTTCGCACAAGTGGGACGCGTGGCACTGGCCTACGACGACGAACGTATCATCGGCACCAACGACTGGGCCATGGCTTCGCTCTCTCACGACGTCATCCGTGCAGGCTACGAGGGCAAGGGTCATAAAGCTCATCTTATACTGTCCTACAATCAGAATAGCGAATGCCTGACCGAAGGCGGCAACTTCTATGCCAACGGAGCCCAGCCCTACAAGTCGATGGTCACCACATGGTATCACTACGACTTCCCACAGTTCCCGTTGGGCGCCTCGGTATTGTTCATGAACATCGGTATGCAGGGCGGCGAGAAAGACAACAATCCTCACACAGAATACCAGCAGTTGATTGGTGCATATCTGTCGTACAGGCCAAACCACTGGCGGGTGGAAGGTTCTTACTATCATCAGTTAGGAAAGAACGAGGATACCATGACGATCGACGCTTGGATGGCAAGCATCAAAGCAGGCTGGTCGCCGACAGAGAAGTATGGCTTCGAGGCCGGCTTCGACTATCTGAGCGGCGACAAGCAGTTTGCCGTTCCCCCCTCGGGCGCGATTGGCATGACCCGTCACGACAAGTTGAGGGGATTCAACCCCATCTATGGTTCCCACCACAAATTCTACGGCGCCATGGACTTCTTCTACGTGAGCACCTACGTGTTCGGATTCACACCTGGACTTCAGAACGCCTTTGCGGGTTTCCATTTCCAGCCCATAAAGAATCTGACGGTAAAAGCCGACTACCACTATATGGCCACAGCCACGAAACTGGCTAATATGGATATGACGCTCGGCCATCAAATCGGAGTAGAAGCACGATACGTGTTCACGAAAGACATCCGACTGTCGGCAGGCTACTCCTTCATGACGGGCACCGATACCATGGAGAAACTGAAGCGAGCCAGCGACAACGGAAGCCTGAGATGGGCTTGGTTTTCGCTCAGTATATCTCCCAGAATATTCGCCACTAAATGGTAATAAACATAACTATTTACTCATTACAATACAACCAAATCTTAGCAATATGAAAAAACATGCACCATTATCAAAGGTTCAGTACGGCATCTACGTGGAATCCGCCAGCCGTATTGGTAAAATATGCTATAACCTTCCTTATGTATATGCGCTCGACAAGTCGCTCGACGAAGAGCGGCTGCGCACAGCCGTCATCGACACCGTGGAGGCCCACCCCACCCTGTTCACACGCATCGAACTCACCGACGACGGTGAACCCATGCAGACCATCGACATGGACAACGAGCATTTCGAACTGGAAATAGAATACACCACAGACATCGAGAAGAAAGCTGCCGAACTGGTACGGCCGTTCGACATCTACAACGACCGGCTGTTCCGCATCCACCTCTTGCGAGACGACAGCCACCTCTACCTCTTCATCGACTATCATCACCTCATCGTCGATGGAACTTCCATGAGCCTCCTGCTCCACGACATCAACGATGCCTACAACGGAAAGGCCGTCAGCGGAGAGAGCATGACGCTGGCCGATGTGTGCGCCGAGGAAGAAGCCTTGCGCCTGTCGCCGGCATTCGAAGAGGCCAAGCAGTGGTATGCCAAGAATTTTGACTGCAGCGACACTTTCACCCAGTTGCTGCCCGACCTCGAAGAAACCGAACTGAAGGAAGCCAGCCTGCTTCGCACCCTTTCCGTCGACATGGACCGCGTGGAGCAGTTCTGCCGCGACAACGGCATCTTCAAGAGCACGCTGTTCACCATGGCCTACGCTTACCTGCTGGCCAAGTTCAACAACGACCAAGAGGCACTCTTCAACACCGTTTACAACGGGCGCAAGACCAAGCAGCTGGCTCACACCGTGGGTATGTTTGTCAAGACGCTTCCCGTCTATGCGAAGTTCGCTGCCGATACGACGGTGCTCGACTATCTGAAGGCAGGACAGGAGCAGACGAGCGGATGCCGCGAGCACGATGTGTATTCGTTTAGCGACATCATGGAAGACCTGAAACTGCAGAGCAACTCGATGTTTGCCTGGCACGGCATGCTCTTCTCCGACGACGAGATGGGCGGCAAGCCCATGAAGGCACGCCGTATCGGCAACAGCACGCTCGATGCTTCACTCTACCTAAAGGCCTTCATCCTCGACGGCAAATATCAGATCAAAGCGGAATACCATGCCAACGAGTATTCCGAGGAAATCATAGCGCAGTTCCTGGAGAGCTACGAAGCCGTGGTCGAGGGATTCCTTTCGGCATCGTTGCTGAGCGAAGTCTGCATCTCTACCCCCGCTCAGGTGGCAATGCTCGACACCTTCAACGAGACAGATGCCGAATACGACGACACGCAGACCATCGTATCACTCTTTGAGCGTCAGGCACAACTGACCCCACTGAACATTGCCGTAGTCTATAAGGACCGTCAATACACCTATGCCGAGGTGGATGCCATCAGCAGCCGCATCGCTGCATTCGTCTTGTCAAAAGGTTTGAAACAGGAAGACGTCGTTTCGGTGCTCATCCCCCGTTGCGAATGGATGGCCATCGTTTCGCTCGGCGTTCTGAAAGCTGGTTGTGCCTATCAGCCGTTAGACCCCACCTATCCCAAGGAGCGACTGAACTTCATGATGCAAGACGCCGGTGCAAAACTGCTGATTGCCGACGAACAGCTGCGCCCCATCGTGGATGAATATCAGGGCGAGGTCATGCTGACGAAAGACATCCCGCAGTTAGCAGACAATCCAACCCCCATCACCCAACACCCAGCAACCTCTTCATCATGCTCTACACCTCGGGCTCCACGGGTGTCCCCAAGGGTTGCCAGCTCACCCATGCCAATCTGGTGGCCTTCTGCAACTGGTATCAGCGTTTCTACAGCCTGAAACCCGAGCACAAGGTGGCCGCCTACGCCAGCTATGGTTTCGACGCCTGCATGATGGACATGTATCCCGCGCTGACCTGCGGTGCATCAGTGCATATCATTCCCGAAGAAATCCGACTCGACCTCATCGCCTTGAACGATTATTTCGAGCAGAACCATATCACCCACTCGTTCATGACCACGCAGGTGGGCTATCAGTTTGCCACGAGCATCGAGAACCACTCGCTGCTTTATCTTTCCACGGGTGGCGAGAAACTGGCTTCACTCACACCGCCCATAGGCTATAAGTTCTATAATGTATATGGCCCGACGGAGTGTACGATTTTCACGACCATCTATTGCGTGGAGCGCAAGATGAAGGAAATCCCCATCGGAAAGTCGCTCGACAACATGCGGCTCTATGTGGCTGACGCCCAGGGGCACCGGCTGCCTATCGGTGCTGCTGGCGAGCTGTGGGTATCTGGACCGCAAGTGAGCAGGGGCTATCTGAACCGTCCCGAAAAGACGGCAGAGGTTTACATCACCAACCCCTTCACCTCCGATGAAAAATACCAACACACCTACCGCACGGGCGACATCGTGCGCTTCTTGCCCGATGGCAACATCCAGTTCGTGGGACGTCGCGACGGACAGGTGAAGATTCGCGGTTTCCGCATCGAACTGAAAGAGGTGGAAAGCATCATCCGCGAATTCCCCGGCATCAAGGACGCCACGGTGCAGGCTTTCGACGAAGATGGCGGTGGCAAGTTCATTGCAGCCTACGTGGTGAGCGACCAGCCCGTTGACATCGAGGCCCTCAATCAGTTCATCCTCGACGAGAAACCGCCCTACATGGTGCCCGCCGTGACGATGCAGATTGATGCCATTCCGCTCAACCAGAACCAGAAAGTCAATAAGCGCGCGCTGCCAAAGCCTGAGAAGAAGGCGGCCGTCGTGGAAGAGTCGAATGTGCCCATGAATGTCCTGGAAGAGGAACTCCACGAGATGATTGCCGGCATCGTCAACACCACCGACTTCGGCATCACTACCGTATTGGGCTATGCCGGACTGACTTCTATCTCGGCCATCAAACTGGCCGTGCAGGTGAACAAGCGCTATGGAGTGGCGCTCGATTCCAAGTCGCTGGTGAAGAGCGGTACGCTCCAGAGCATCGAAAACGAGATCTTAGCCGCCATGCTGAATGGACAATCCGTGGCGCAACAAAAGGCTGAAAAAGATTCTTCACTCTCCACTCTTCACTCTTCACTTAAAACCGTGCCCCTGTCGTATGCCCAGACGGGTGTTTACTTCGAGTGCCTGAAGAATCCCACTTCGACCATCTACAATATCCCCTATCTGCTCACCTACCCCGCCGGTACCGATGCCGACAGACTGGCCGAGTGCGTAAAGCAGGTGGTCGGCCAGCATCCCGAGCTCAGCGTTCACTTCACCACCGAGGGCGACACCATCGTGCAGACCACCGAGGGCAGCGTTCCCGTGGAGGTACCCTTCAGCGTGATGAAGAAGGAAGAACTGGATGAATACAAGAACGAGTTCGTAAGACCTTTCAATTTGCAGAAGGCTCCGCTCTACCGCTTCGAAATCGTGAAGACCGACGACACCGTCCACCTGCTGATGGACATTCATCATCTGGTATTCGACGGCGGCTCTGCCGACTTGCTGATCCGTCAGATAGGCACTGCTCTCGAAGGAAAGCCCGTTGAGAAAGAGACCTACACCTATCTCGACTTCGTATGCGACCAGCAGAAGGCTGAGGAGAGCGAGGCCTTCAAGGCTGCCCAGCAGTTCTTTGCCGAAAAGTTGCAGACTTGTGAGGGTGCCAGCGAGATTCCTGCCGACCTGCCCAACACCGACAACCAGGGATTCATCGGCGAGGCCATCTGCCCTACCGACTACGAAAAGGCCGCAGCCTTCTGCCGCCAGCAGGAAATCACACCTGCCCATCTGTTCCTCGCTGCCACAAGTTATGTGGTATCGCGCTACACCAACAACCGCAAGGTCTATCTGAGCACTATCAGCAGCGGCCGCTCCAACCTGAAAATTGCCGATACCGTGGGTATGTTTGTCAACACTCTTGCACTCGGCCTTAAGATAGACGATGTGACGGTGGCCGAATATCTCCACCAGGTGAGCGACACCTTCGACGAGACATTACGCCACGAGGACTATCCCTTCGCACGCATCGCCACCGACTACGGATTCCATCCCGCCATCGCCTACGCTTATCAGGTAGGTGTGCTCTCAGAATACAAGGTCAACGGAAAGCCCATCCAGCAAGAACTGCTCGAACTGAATGTGCCGAAGTTCAAAATCAACATCAAGATTGAGCCACGTGGTATTCTGGTGCAATACGATGATGCCGTCTATTCTGCAGAATTGGCACAAGGTCTTGCCGATAGCATTGCCGCCACCGTCGAGCATATCATGGCCCAGCCCAATGGCAAGGTGCGCCAGTTGTCCATCGTCAGCCCTACCCAGGAAGAGCAGTTGGCTCTAATCCGTCAGACAGGAACTGGCGAGGCACCTTTCAAGCTGTTCTACGAGAGCATCATACACCATGCACAGACACAGCCTGAGCGCATGGCCCTCATCGCCAGCGACGCCCGGTTCACCTATCATGAGTTCGACCAGGCCACCAATCGTATTGCCAATGCCCTCCGCCAGCGTGGTGTTCGCGAGGGTGACCGTGTGGCCCTCCTGTTGCCGCGTACGAGCCGCCTCATCCTCTCCATGTTCGGTGTGCAGAAGGCAGGTGCCGCCTATATCCCTTGCGACCCTGAATATCCCGCCGATCGTGTGAAACTCATTCTCGAGGATAGTGGTGCCAAACTGATCATCACCCCTGAGGTGGCCGAGGAACTGCTCCAGACGGAAGATACCACACTGCCACAGACATCGCTCACCCCCGACGACCTGGTCTACCTCATCTATACCAGCGGCTCAACGGGCCGTCCCAAGGGTGTGATGCTGCGCCACGAGGGAATGTGTAACTACGCCACGGCACTCCCCGCCAACGTAGAGGCCTATGCCGTAGCCAACGCTGCCGAGAGCATACTGGCTGTCACCACCATCTCGTTCGACGCCTCGCTCCATGAGATTGCCATCTCGTTGTTCAACGGCCTCACCTTAGTGTTGGCCAACGAGGAGCAGACCAAGAACCCACTCGACATGGCCGCTCTCATCCACGAGCACCATATCGGCTACGTGTCGGCAACACCTTCTCAGTGGCAGACATGGATATATAGCACGGAGTTCGTCGAGGCCATCCGCACCGTTCCCATCATCCGCTTCGGTGGCGAGAAACTGCCCGAGAGCCTCCTGCACCAGATGCAGCAACTTACTCCGTCTCGCATCCTGAACACCTACGGTCCCACCGAGACCACCGTGTCGTCAAACATCCAGGAACTTACCCATGCCGACCGCGTGACGGTAGGCCGTCCGCAACTCAACGTCAAGGAATTCGTCGTCGACAGCGACGGCAACGAACTGCCTGTAGGTGTCGTTGGTGAACTATACATAGGCGGTCGTGGTGTTGCCCGCGGCTACAACAACCTGGACGACATGACGCGCGAACGCTTCATCGACTACCACGGCACCCGCATCTATAAGTCAGGCGACTATGCCAAATGGGCACCCGACGGCGACGTGTTCATCCTCGGCCGTAAGGACCACCAGATCAAGCTCCGCGGTCTCCGCATCGAGCTCGGCGAGGTAGAGAACGTCATTGCCCGCGTTGAAGGTGTGAAGAACGTAGTCATTATGATCCGCCAACTTTCTGGCAAGGAGCATCTCTGCGCCTACTTCACCGCCGACCGTCCCATCGACATCACCGAGATGAAGGCCGAGATCAGCAAGAGCCTCACCCAGTACATGGTGCCCACGGCTTACCTGCAACTCAAGAAGATGCCCATGACGCCCAATGGCAAAACCGACCTCAAGGCTCTTCCTGAGCCCCAGTTGGCCATCAGCGGCGAGTACGAGGCACCTGCCAACGACACCGAGCGTACCCTCTGCGACATCTTCGCCAAGATTTTGCAAATGGACCGCGTTGGCGCAACCGACAACTTCTTCGAACTTGGTGGCACCTCACTCGTTGTCACCCGCGTCATCATCGAAGCCGACAAGGCCGGACTCCACGTATCGTATGGCGAGGTGTTCGCCAACCCGACTCCACGCAAACTCGCCTGCCTCATTACAGGAGAATCCGAGAATACCGGACAGGCCGACGATCCTGTGGCCGCCTTCGACTACACCGCCATCAACAACCTGTTGCAACGCAACACACTGGGCTTCTTCCGCGCAGGCGAGCGTCATCCTCTTGGCGACGTCTTAATCACCGGTTCCACGGGCTATCTGGGAATCCACATCCTTCGCGAACTGATCGACAGCGATGCCCCAAACATCTACTGTATGGTACGTGGCAAGAGCCAGGAAGCCGCTGAGAGCCGCCTCCGCACCCTGCTCTACTACTACTTCTCCGAGTCCTTCAAGGAACTCTTCGGAAAGCGTCTCCACATCGTTCTCGGCGACGTCACCCAAGATATCGACGAAAGTCTGAAGGTGGACACCGTCTTCAACTGCGCTGCCGTGGTGAAGCACTTCTCTGAAGGCACAGAAATCGAGGACGTGAACATCGGCGGTGCCCAACATTGTGTTGACTTCTGCATCAAGACGGGCGCCAAACTCATCCACATCTCCACTGCCAGCACCCGTGGCATCTGGGCAGGCGAGATTAAGGATGACGTGTTCACCGAGCAGCGCTTCTACATGGGCCAGTATCTCGGCAACCAGTATATCTATTCAAAGTTCATTGCCGAGCGCCTCATCCTCGATGCTGTTGCCCTTCATGGACTCAATGCGAAGATCATGCGCGTGGGTAACCTTGCTGCCCGTTCTACCGACGGTGAGTTCCAGGCAAACTTCTCCACCAACTCGTTCATGGGTCGCATCCGCATATACAACATGCTGGGGTGCTGTCCCTATGCCCTGCGCAACAAGCGCGTGGAATTCTCACCCATCAACGAGGTCGCCCAGGCCATCTGCCTGCTGGCAACCACACCGAAGGAGTGCACTGTGTTCCATCCCTACAACATCCACGGCCAGTTCCTTGGCGACGTACTTACCGGACTGACCTCTGTGGGACAAGGCATCCAGTTTGTAGAGCAGGAAGATTTCCAAAAGGCTATGGACGAAGCCGGACAAGACCCGCAGAAAGCCAAGCAGATGGCTGCCCTGCTGGCCTACAAGGACATGGCGCATGGTCAGAAGACCGCCGACGTTCAGCGCGACAACGACTATACCACGCAGGTGCTCTATCGCCTCGGTTTCTCCTGGTCGCCCACATCGTGGGACTACGTAGAGCGCATGCTCACGGCCATCGGCGGATTCGGATTCTTTGAATAAAAAGAAGAAAGAAGACTCTCCCCCTGCCCCTCCCTGTAAGGGAGGGGAGTAATTACTAATAATAAAATAAGAAGATGAAAGACGAAATAAAAGAAAGCGAAAAACAACCATCAAAAGTATCTACTCCCCTCCCTCACAGGGAGGGGCAAGGGGGAGAGTCTTCTATTTCCTCTCTTTTTTACAGCTACCTCGGTGCCTACATCCTGGTAGCGCTCTCGGGCTGTTTGGGTAATGTGGTGGATGGCATCATCGTAGGCAATCTCATCAGCGAAGACGGCGTCAGCGCCATCAACCTTTCGAAGCCCATCAACCAGTTCATCTATACCCTCCAACTGCTCATCAATGCCGGTGCAGGCATGCTCGTGGCCTACGCCCTCGGGCAGAAAGACATTGCCCAGGCACGTCGGTTCTTTACCCGTGGACTCATTCTCAGCATCGGCGTCAGTCTGCTGCTGTCAATATTCGGCGGCATCCTCTTTCCCGACGAGACGGCCAGGATGCTCTGTAGCAATGAGCAGATTCTCCCGCTGGCCCGCGATTATATGCAGGTGCTCCTACTGGGCAATCCCGCCTTCATCCTCATGTGGGGACTCTCCACGATGGTGGGCGTCGACGGAAAGCCCAAGCTGGTGTCGGCAGCGGTCATCATCGACAATGCGGTGAACCTCCTGCTCGACATCGTTTTCATCCAATGCTTCGGATGGGGCATCACGGGTTCCTCGGCAGCCACCGTCGTGGGCCACATCGTCGGAATAGCCATTCTCCTCAGCCATTGGTGGAATCCCGCCAACAGGAGGCTCACACCCGTGTTTAGTTTCGACGGTCTGCTGTATTCGTGGCGGCGCATCCTCTCACAGGGCGCCCCACTGGCCATCGCCTCCATCTCACTCACCCTGCTGATGCTCTCGGCTAACACCATCGTCCTCTCCACCCTCGGACGCACGGGCATCTTCGCCTTCGCCGTCTGCATGAACCTCCTGCAAGTCTATAATCTGTTCTTGTCGGGAACGTGTCAGACGCTCCAGTCGCTGGGCGCCATCCAGGTGGGAAAGAAAAACGAAGAGGGCCTCCACACCATCTTGCGCCGTGCCTTCCGCTTTATTACCGCAGCCATGGCCGTCACCTGCATCCTCGTATGGGTATTCCCAGAGTCCATCGCCAGGCTGTTCGGTGCCGAAGAAGCAACGATGCTCGCAGAGTGCACTCATGCGCTCCGCATTTTTGCCCTGAGCTTCATCCCCTTCTGCTACATCTACGTCATCATGATTGTCTACAAACTCTACGGACAGCATCGCATGGCGCTCTTCATCTCCTTTGCCCTTTCGCTAACGGTCATTCCTGTGCTTTGGCTCATGGCCCGCTGGCAGCCCTCCATGCTCTGGTACAGCTATCTCATAGCCTACCTTATCGAGGCCGTTGCCATCTTCACGCTCCATCGCCTCAGCCACGTGGAGCTGAGATTGAGTAAATGAGAAATGGAGAAAATGAGAAAATGAGAAATTTCGTGCAAACGAAGGCAGAGCCAAGCTTGCTTGAGCTATGCTGAGTGCAGCCGAAATTCATGAACGAAGTTCATATAAAAAAATTCTTCACTCTTCACTCTTCACTCTTCACTTTTTTTCGTATCTTTAAATAAGATACTAACGCTCGACAAAACAAAAAAAAAGCGAGCTTTCTTTTGGCTTTGTGCTCGCTAAATCGTATCTTTGCAGCCACGAAGCGATTATTATGAGAATAGACATCATCACCGTGCTGCCAGAGATGATCGAAGGATTCGTGAGGGAAAGCATCCTGGCAAGAGCACAAAAGAAAGGACTCGCAGAGATTCATCTGCATAACCTGCGCGACTACACGCTCGATAAATGGCGCCGCGTGGACGACTATCCCTATGGTGGTTTTGCCGGAATGGTCATGCAGATAGAACCCATCGACCGCTGCATCTCAGCGCTCAAGGCCGAACGCGACTACGACGAAGTTATCTTCACCTCTCCCGACGGCGAGCAGTTCAACCAGCACATAGCCAACGACCTCTCGCTCAAGCAGAACCTCATCATCCTTTGTGGCCATTATAAAGGTGTGGACCAGCGCGTGCGCGACCATCTCATCACCCGCGAAATCTCCGTGGGCGACTATGTGTTGACGGGCGGCGAGCTCCCTGCAGCCATCATTGCCGATGCCGTGGTCCGCGTGGTTCCCGGAGTCATCGGCGACGAGCAGAGCGCACTCTCCGACTGTTTTCAGGACGATCTCCTGGCAGCCCCCATCTACACCCGTCCAGCCGAATACAAAGGCTGGAAGGTGCCCGACATCCTGCTCTCCGGCCACGAGGCCAAAATCAAGCAATGGGAAATGGACGAGGCCCTGCGCCGCACCCGCGAGCTGCGCCCGGACTTGTTGGGAAATGAAGAAAATGAGAAATGGAGAAAATGAGAGATTAATCTATAAATTATGTTGCACGATAACTTTATAGCTGACTTTACTGAAGATTTCGGATTGCGAATAGTCAATTTGTACAAGTATCTACGCAAAGAAAAGAAAGAGTACATTATGTCTATGCAATTGTATCGTTCTGGAACAAGCATCGGAGCTAATGTTGCAGAAAGCAAAAACGCTCAAAGTAAAGCAGACTTCATTAGCAAGCTAAGCATTGCTTTGAAAGAGGCTGGTGAAAGTGATTATTGGCTCAAACTTCTCTTGAAATCTCAAACTATCTCAATACATGAATATGATTCTATTAAGAACGATTTGAACATCATCATTGGAACATTAATTAAGATAATAAAAACAACAAAAGAGAACTTGAAGAAAAACGAGGAATAACAATTTCTCATTCTCTCATTTTCTCATTTTCTAAATTTTTAATAACATGAACAGAATAACAGAAAACATCTACTACATCGGTGCCGACGACCGCGAACTCGACCTCTTCGAAGGACAGTACGAAACGCCGGAAGGCATTTCCTATAACTCACACGTCATCGTGGACCAGAAGATTGCCGTCATCGACACCATCGATGCACGCAAGGCCGACGAATGGAAAGCCAATCTCGCCGAAGTGCTCGGCCAGCGCAAACCCGACTATCTCATCGTGAGCCACATGGAGCCCGACCACTCCTCGCTCGTCAAAGAGATGATCGATAGCTATCCCGAAATGCAGGTGGTATGCTCGGCCCAGGCCGTGAAGATGATGGCCCGTTTCTTCGGCGAAGCCGTAGCCCCCGAGCGCATCATCACCGTGAAAGACAACTCCACCCTTTCGCTCGGCGAACACACCCTGCAGTTCTTCACCGCAGGAATGGTCCACTGGCCCGAAGTCATCGTGGAATACGAGCAGAAAGAGAAGATTCTGTTCTCTGCCGATGCCTTCGGCAAGTTCGGAGCCCTCAGCTTCGACGATCCCGAAGGATGGGCCTGCGAGGCTCGCCGCTACTATTTCAACATCGTGGGCAAATACGGTGCACAGGTGCAGGCCCTGCTCAAGAAGCTCAGCGGCCTGGAAATCAAGAAGATCTGCCCCCTCCACGGTCCCGTACTCGATGAGAATCTGGAATACTACCTCAACACCTACAACACCTGGAGTTCCTACGAACCCGAGGATAAAGGCATCTTCATTGCCTACTGCTCGCTTCACGGCAACACCGAAGAGGCAGCCCAGAAACTCGCCGAGATACTCCGCCAGAAAGGCAACGTGAAGGTAAGCATTGCCGACCTGCGCCGCGACGACCTCCACGAGTGCGTGGAAGACGCCTTCCGCTACGACCGCTTGGTGCTTGCCGCCCCCACGTATGATGCCGGCGTGATGCCCATCATGGAAGACTTCATCCACCACCTCTCCATCAAGAACTACCAGAAGCGTCGCGTGGCCATCATCGAGAACGGTTCATGGGCACCCGTTGCCGGCAAAAAGATGCGCGAGGCCATGGAGGCCATGAAGCAGATCACCATCGTGGAGCCCATAGTCACCGTGGAGTCAACCGTCAAGGCCGACACCATCGAGAAGCTCCAGACGCTTGCCGATGCCCTCATGGCTGAATAATCCCCCCATAGCTTCCACCCATCGGAAGCATTGCTTCCAAAGTCTGGAAGCATCCTTTCCGCCCATTGGAAACACCCTTTCCAATGGGTGGAAGCTTTTTCTCCGATTGGTGCCGTTTCTATGCGCTATGAAAGATATGATAGATAGATATATAACTTTCGTATAAAGAAAAACATTTAGGTCGGGGGTAAATATTTTCCTATAGAGAAAGTTGCTATTTTCTCTGTCATATCTGTCATAGCGGAGTGAGCGGATCCTTTCGTTCAAGACCCCGTCTCAACAAAAAAAAGAACGAAATCTTTTGTTTTACGCATTACTTTTTGTAATTTTGCACCAACTACCGCCGACATGCCGTAAACGGCAAGCCAAGGTTGATTCCCTGAGTGCAGGGTGGCGGTAAGCCTTTCGTGGAAAATTAAATAACGACATGAGCAGTTATTAGGAGAACATAGAAACCTGAGAAATTTCTAAATGTATCAAACAACCGATAATTGTGAATGTCCGCGCTTTAGCGTGGACGTCACTTATCAGTTTGGTGGGCAATTCTCAGGGCCTCTATGTTCGATAAGAGCGGACACGCTTTTATCGTATATAGAGGCTTCTGCATAGTAAGCCCCAAAAGTTCCGATAGGTGCTTATTGTCCTAAGGCTATAAGCGCAAGAATGCCAAACAAAGACAAGAGTCCTTCGCTGATTGACATCAGGGAGGATGACCTGTTGGCGTTGTCGGCAGAGGTGCTTGACACCCTACTGCGCGACCACACCACAGGCCGCAATATCTTCTGGGCTACGCACGACTATGAGGCACTCAGCTCAGACTATGATTACCATTCTGAGATTCTGCCCCACTTGATAACGGGCGAACACGGAATGGTCATCCGTCCGCGTGTGCTCAAATCGAAAGAACAGCAGACGGACAGGGCTAAGGACATGGCAGAAGTATTTACCCCTTCGTGGGTGTGCAATGCCCAGAACAATCTTGTGGATGAGGCTTGGTTTGGCCGAAAAAATGTCTTCAATGTTGAAGACAACGAGAATCATACTTGGATGCCAAACCCACAGGCGATCGAATTTCCCAATGACAAGACTTGGAAAGACTATGTCCGTGCAACCCGAATGGAGATGGCCTGCGGCGAGGCTCCCTATCTGGTGAGCCGCTATGATGCTACGACAGGAGAACCTATTCCGATAGAACGACGAATAGGCCTGCTCGACAGGAAACTGCGCATCATCAGCGAGAACGTGGACGTGAGCGGCGAATGGTTGGAATGGGCACAGACGGCCTATAAAAACATCTACGGTTTCGAATGGCAAGGCGACAATCTGCTCTTGGCACGCGAAGCCTTGCTCTGGACCTTCATAGAGTATTACCAAGCGAAGTTCCAGAAAGCTCCATTACTGAAATCCATCAACTACATCGCTTATATCATTTCCTGGAATCTCTGGCAGATGGACGGGCTGAAGGGCGTTGTGCCAGACTCGTGCCGTCATGGTGTGACGGAGAAGGTACAGACACTTTTCGGCGAAGAAAAACAAATGGTTCATTGTCCCGGCTGTCAGCAGGAAGACATCCGTCGGCATAACGGCACCTACTGCCTTATCCGCGACTGGGGAAACAAAGACCCGCGAACGGGTGAGAATAACCGCAAAATCCGATTTATCGACCTTATGAAATAATGACCTATGGCAACATTTGAATCCTCACTAAAGTCAAAACTCATCTATGTGTTCGCCATCAACGACGAAAGGCATCGTGACTGTCTGAAGATTGGTGAGACAACCATTGACGAAGACGACGGCAGTAACTTATTTAATAATACAGAGGCCTTGCAGTTAGCTGCACACAAGCGCATCCGTCAGTACACCAAGACCGCAGGCATTGCATACCAACTGCTTTATACAGAAATAAGCATCTTCGTGCGTAGCGGCATGATTATGACTTTCAACGACAAGCAGGTACACAAGGTACTGGAGCGCAGCGGCATCAAACGCAAGGAATTTGAGGGAGTCAGGGGAGCCGACGAATGGTACTGCTGTGACTTGGAGACGGTGAAGAAAGCCATTGCTGCCGTCAAGAAAGGAGAAACGAGCCTGCATCCGTCAGAGATTACCCAAGGACAGTCACCCATTATCTTCCGCCCAGAGCAGCAGGAAGCCATCAATAAGACACGCAAGCGTTTCCGCAAAGGCAATCAGATGCTCTGGAATGCCAAGATGCGCTTCGGGAAGACGCTTTCCGCCCTACAGGTGGTAAAGGAAGAAGAATTCACGCGTACCTTAATATTAACCCACCGCCCCGTGGTGGATAAAGGTTGGTTTGAGGATTTCGGCAAAATATTCTACGACCGCCCCAACTTTCATTATGGGTCACGCACTAATGGCGAGACATTCGAAATGCTGGAGTCTATGGTAGCCAAGCACCCCTCCTCTCGGGAGGGGAAGGGGGGGGCTTCGTCTATTTTGCCTCCATGCAAGACCTCCGTGGCTCCGAGCAAGTAGGTGGAAAGTTCGACAAGAACAATGAATTATTTTCTGCCGCATGGGACTTCGTCATCGTTGACGAGGCACACGAAGGGACGAAGACGGAATTAGGACAGAACGTATTGAAGGAACTGATTAAGCCAGATACCAAAGTGCTGCAGCTCTCGGGTACTCCCTTCAACCTCTTTGACGATTATTCAGAAGAAGAGATTTTCACTTGGGACTACGTGATGGAGCAAAAGGCAAAGCAGGCTTGGGCCACGGATAATCCCTATGAGCCGAATCCATACGCTTCGCTTCCTGCCATTAATATCTACACCTACGACCTTGGCACGCTGATGTCTGAATATGTGGAAGATGAAAAAGCATTCAACTTCCGCGAGTTTTTCCGAACAAAAAGCCTCACCCCCGACCCCTCTCCGAAGGGAGAGGGGAGCGAAATCTCTTTTATCCACGACAAGGATGTTGACCGTTTCCTCGACTTGCTCTGCAAGGACGACAAGGACAGCCTCTATCCATACTCAAACGATCAGTTCCGCCGCATCTTCCGCCATACGCTATGGTTAGTGCCTGGGGTGAAGTCGGCTCGTGCATTAAGTACAAAACTGAAAAGTCATCCCGTGTTCGGTATGTTCCAGATTGTCAACGTAGCAGGCAATGGCGACGAGGACGAAGAGAATGCTGAGGCCTTGCAGATGGTGAACAAGGCCATTGGCGAAGATCCCGACGAGACCTATACCATCACGCTCAGTTGCGGACGGCTGACCACGGGAGTAAGCATCAAGCCATGGACGGCAGTATTCATGATGGCTGGCTCGTTCAGCACTTCCGCAGCCCAATATATGCAAACTATCTTCCGCGTGCAGACACCGTTTACCAATCACGGACGCATGAAGGAACAATGCTATGCCTTCGACTTCGCACCCGACCGCACGCTGAGGGTATTGGCAGAGACGGCCAAGGTGAGTGCAAAGGCAGGAAAGCAGACCGAAGAAGACCGCCGCATACTTGGCGACTTCCTGAACTTCTGCCCCATCATCTCGATAGACGGTTCGAAGATGAAGCCTTACGACGTGAACAAGATGATGGGCCAGCTGAAGAAAGCACAAATAGAAAAGGTGGTGCAATGTGGCTTCGAGGACGGTGCCCTCTATAACGATGAACTGCTGAAATTGACAGACGTGGAATTGCACGATTTTGACGAACTGAAGAAAACCATCGGCTCTACAAAGGCAATGGCAAAGTCGGGTGACATTGACGTGAACAACCAAGGTTTCACCAACGAGCAATATGCAGAGAAAGAGAAACTGGAGAAGAAGAAAAAGAAAGACCTGACTCCAGAGGAAAAGGCCCGGCTGGAAGAACTGAAAGCCATGAGCAATCAGCGCCGTAATGCCATCAGCATCCTTCGTGGCATCTCCATCCGTATGCCACTATTGATATATGGAGCAGAGCTGAATGACGAATCCCAAGAGATAACCATCAACAACTTTGCTTCGCTGATAGATAACCAGTCGTGGGAGGAATTCATGCCCAAAGGTGTTGATAAGGAACGCTTTGAGAAGTTCAAGAAATACTACGACCCTGACATCTTCCGAGAGGCTGGCAAACGCATCCGCGAAATGGCCCGAGCCGCCGATAAGTTCACTATCGAGGAACGCATTGAGCGCATAGCCGCCATCTTCAACACCTTCCGCAATCCCGACAAGGAAACGGTACTGACTCCCTGGCGAGTGGTCAACATGCACATGAGCGACTGTTTGGGAGGTTGGTGTTTCTATGACAAGGATTTCAAAGAGCCGCTTTCCGTTCCGCGATATGTAGAACAAGGCAAGGTGACCAAAGATGTTTTCCGAACTGATGCCCACATCTTGGAAATCAATTCCAAAAGCGGTCTCTATCCGCTCTACGTAGCCTACAATATCTATCGTGCAAGAGTTGAGGCTGCCAAGCAGAAATACGGAGAGGTTTCTCACGGCTTTGCCATGAACCTGTGGGATGCCACCATCGAAGAAAATATCCTCGTGGTATGCAAGACCCCGATGGCAAAAAGCATCACCAAGCGCACGCTTGCTGGTTTCCGCAATACCCGTGTGAATGCCCAATATTATCCCGACTTAATCCAAAATATTTCAGAACGCCCAGAGGCCGTTGTCAACACCTTCCGCGATGGCAAACGTTTCTGGAAAATAAATCAAGATAGTAATATGAAGTTAGACGCTATAGTAGGTAATCCGCCGTATCAGGTGATGGATGGAGGGGCACAAGCAAGTGCTCAGCCCATATACAATTTATTTGTGCAACTAGCAAAAAAAGCGAATGCTCAATATGTATCAATGATAATGCCTGCCCGGTGGTATGCAGGAGGAAGGGGGTTAGATGATTTTAGGGAAGAAATGCTTAATGATAAAAGAATAAAGCGCTTTGATGACTTTATTAACCCAGAAATAGTTTTTCCTAATACAAATATAAGAGGAGGCCTTTGTTATTTTTTACGAGATACATCATATGATAATTTGAAAGATAATGTAAGAATTGTAACTCACGATAAAACAGGAATCGTTAGCGATACAATGAGGACATTCAAACTTGAAGGTGTAGATACCTTTATAAGAGATGATAAAGCCATCGGTATTTTAAATAAAATAAGAACGCAAACGAAGGATTATATGGAGAGTTATATCTCTCCGCTAAGACCTTTTGGGTTTAGAGGTTATTTCGTTAACGATGAGAATTTCCACTCATCTGCCGACTCTTTAATAGCACCCATAAGATGCGTTGGAAAAGGAAGGCAAATCGGTTTTGTCGAACGTGCACTTATCACAGTCCACAAAGAGTGGATTGATGAATTTAAGGTTATTATGGCAAGAGCAAACAATATCGGAACCGAACTACCTGACGATAATCTAAATGCATTTGTCGTAAAACCGAAAACTATTTGCACAGAGTCATATTTAGTTATTGGAGGAGGAAGGAATTTGAGTGAAGAACAATGTAATAACGTTTGTAAATATTTGAACCTAAAATCCGCAGATATTTTTTCGAGTGTCTGATTTAGCCCTTGCTTGTGACGATTCTGTCTGACTCTGGGCTTAGAAACGCTTGACATTACTTGT
>OMWC01000027.1 GCA_900314655.1 uncultured Prevotellaceae bacterium
TGTTAAACTTGGTTCTTAAACTCTCTGTTGAGAGGTTTCCAAAAATGCCTAACTATCTGTAAATGAGTTATTTGTGTGTATGTACTACAAACTAATTTAGTTTGTTCCGCTTCCAGCCTTTGGAAGCCTTGCTTCTGATGATTGCTTGAAGTACAAACTAATTTAGTTTGTTACCGCCCTGTCCGTTAGAGGGTAGTGGATTATCAAACGAAAGCGGGTGTGCCTGTGATGGTACACTCGCTTTCGTTTATATGTAAAACGTTTAGAAAGTGAATTCAGCGCCCAGGCCCAGCACGCGGTTGGTGCGGGTGAACGAATCACCTACGATGGTGGCTTTTGTTGAGGGATCAGCCATGGTCACCTTGTCGTAGTCCTCATAATTGGTCTGGAAGTAGGCAGCCGTCACCTTGATGTTCTTGGTGGGCTTGTAGCTTACGCCGAATCCGAAGCTGTAGCTGTTCACTACGAACGACATATCGTTCATGTAGTCGTCCGTAAGCTGATAGCGGGTGATCTGACCGCCGGCAGAGATGTTGAACTTCTCGTTGATGTCCCATTCAGCACCTGCCAGGTATTCGTTGGTGTCGCCGTCGAGCAGCTTTTCCGAATGGTTATACCAGTTGGCCTTGGTGTCGAAGTAGTGATGATAGCCTGCATTCACGCGTACGCTTGGGATGACGCTCCACTGGGCGCCCACGGTGAGCAGGGCGGGAGCATCTTCGTCAACCTTTGTTCCGTCCTGGAACTTGTTCACGGCTTCCACCTCCATGGCCTTCTCAAGCGTGGAGTTGTTTTTCATCTTCATCTGCGTGTTGAATTCATATTTGGCAGCAAAGTTGAAGGCTCCGACCTTGTAATCCACGCCTATCACGGGGGCGATACCAATGCCTGTCTGGTTGCTCATCAGGTTTACGCCGAGCGAATATTTCTGCAGCGGAGCCAGCTGTTCGAGTGCTGCATCAGCCTTTGCCTTCGCAGCAGCATACTGCTCTTGGGTGTAAACTCCCATCTGAGTGGCAAGTTCGGCCTGTCCCAGCTGTTTGTTGATATTGCTGACGGCATTGTTCAGGAAGGTGTCGAAGTTGACATAGCCACCCTGGGTGTTTACCTGTATGTTGCTCAGACGTGCCTTGTAGGAAGCGTTGCCGTAGAGTGCGCGCAGACCTCCATATACAGACAGGTGCTCGTTGATCTTATAGGCGGCACCCAGCTGGAAGCCGAAGTAATACTGGCGTCCGCGCATGTAGGCATCCACGTCGTAGCCCTGGGCGCCGAGCGGTTCCAGTTGCTTGGCAATCATGCCTACGGCACTTTCGAAAGATCCCAGACCTTTCTCAAACTCGCATACGCCACCTCCGCCGGGGATGGAGAAGTTGAACTGAATGCTCCAGTTACCTGTGTTGTAGGCTGCCTGGACAGAGGGGATAAAGGGTGCATCGGCAATACCTTCAAAGGTCTTGCTTGTCTTGCCGTCGTTTTTCTTTCCTAATGCAAAGAGGGGGTTGGTGGAACGGACGGTACGCGTCTGGTGGGCGTACTGCCAGTTGATGGCCAGATGGAAGCCTTCGGGCATGAATACCACACCGGCAGGGTTGGAATAGACACCATCCAGTCCGATGGCTGCATCGCGGGCAGGGTTCTTCAGGAACTCAACGCTTTGGTTCGTGTTCGTAAGAATACCACCAGCCATGGCGGTGGTTGCGGTAGCGAGCATCACTGCTACGCTGATAAATTTAACCTTATACATCTTAATTACCTTTAAAAATATTGGCTGCAAAGGTAATTATATTGTTCGGTATTTCACTGTTAACGCGCACATAATTAACATATTTTATGCACAAAGTAGGCAAAACTGTGCACAAAAGAGGCTTTTTGTGCATAGTTTCGCCTATCAAAATATGTTTTATGACATATTTAGGAGCCCTTTTTCAGCTCCGGATACTGGATGCGAGTGTGGTAGATACTCTTCAGGCGGTCTATCAGCACTTGCTTGGCCACGTTGATATCGTGGAACGTGATGGGGCAGTCTTCGAAGTAGCCGTCGCTGACTTGTCCGTCGATGAGGCGGTTCACCAGGTTCGAGATACTCTCTTCGGTATATTCGGGCAGCGAGCGCGAGGCTGCTTCCACGGTGTCGGCCATCATCAGGATAGCCTGTTCGCGTGTGAACGGATTGGGTCCCGGATAGGTGAAGAGGGTCTCATCGATTTCCTCTTTGGGGTGTTCGTTTTTATAGGATATATAGAAATACTTGGTCTTGCCTGAGCCGTGGTGGGTGGTGATGAAGTCTTTGATGATGCTTGGCAGGTCGTATTTCTCAGCCAGTTTCAGTCCTTCGCCGATATGCGAGATCACAATTTGGGCGGCTTCGCTGCGGTCCATCTTCTCCAAGGGGTTCACGCCAGCCTGATTCTCGGTGAAGAATGCGGGGTTATACATCTTTCCGATGTCATGATAGAGTGCACCCGTACGCACCAGCTGGGCCTTGGCACCAATCTTGTTGGCTATCTCTGCGGCCAGGTTTCCCACGGTGATGCTGTGCTGGAAAGTTCCGGGAGCTACTTCCGAGAGCTGGCGGAGCAGGTCTTTCGACGTGTTCGACAGTTCAATCAGCGTCACGTTGGAAGTGAATCCGAAGGTTTTCTCCACGATGAGCATCAGCGGATAGGCGAAGAGCAGCAGCACGCCGTTCACGATGAAGTATTTGTACATGTCGTGATCCATCTGCCAGATGCTGTTGTCCTGCATCAGTTGCAGGGCCAGATAGGTGATGCTGCTGCAGACGGTGACGATGATAGCCGTCTTAAACAGCTGCGAACGGTTGTCGAGTTCCCTCAGGGAATAGATGGCCACCAGTCCGGCCACCAGTTGGATGATGATGAATTCATACTGGTATTTCACGGCTGCGGCGCAGAGCAGGATCATCACCACGTGCGAGATGAAGGCTGTGCGCGAATCCATGAACACACGCGCGAAGATGGGCGTCATGGCAAAGGGCAGTGCATAGACGCTGAAGATGTTATGCTCCATCATCAGCGACACCAGGATGGGGAAGATCGTGATGAGCGAATAGAGCATCGTGATGGAGCGCGGCTTCTCGAAATAGTCCTTGCGGAACAGGGCCAGATAGATGGTGAACAGCGACATCAGGATGGTGACGAAGATAGCTTGTCCGGCTATCGTGCTGCTGATGGTGCTCGATGAGGCTGAGCGCCGCCGCATTTCATGCTCGAAACTGCTGAGTTCGCGGAAGGTCTGCTCGTCCACGATTTCTCCGCGGTCTATGATTTTCTGTCCGGCCAGCACCATGCCGCTTGCCCTGGGAATCGTGCTGAGCAGGTCGTTTCGTTCTGTTTCCGACCGTTCTTTGTCGTAGATCAGGTTCGGGCGGATGTATTCATTCAGGTTGCAGCGTTGCAGCACCTGTCTCTGCGGTGCAAGTTTCTCATCGAGGAACAGCTGTTCGTAGGCGGCAATCGTGGAGTAGATGCAGTTGATCTGTAAGCTGGAAGCCGTCTTTCCGCTCACCACGCGCACGGTGGCCGTAGTGTCCTTGCCTATCCGCGAATACTCCGGTGTGCTCATCACGCCGGCCTCGTAGAGCCGGTGGAGCCTGTCGGCAATAATTTCGATGTATTCAGGTCCCAGTCCGGGGATGCCGTTCTTGAACGCGTTCCTAAAACTGGCTATCTGCTCGTCTTCCGTTTCGCTGTTGTAATTATAATAAGGTTCGAAGGCTTCCAGGATACTGTCGCGCTCGTTCTGGATGGCCTCGTCGGTCTTATAGATAGGGAAGTCGAAGTTGGCTATCAGCGAAGAATACATCCAGGGCTTGCCCACGTCGTAGCGGAACTGCGGTCCGCTGTTGCGTGGCAGGAACCAGACGATGATGATGACGCTTGCCGCAATGAGTGCCAGCCTTGAAAAGAAGTTGCGCCAATAATGGCTCTGTGTGGAGTTATTTCTTGCCATAAAATGAATCCTGTATTGTTTTACTCTGCGAAAATACTAAAAATTCTCGCATAATTGGCAAAAAAGTCGTACTTTTGCAAAAAATTTATTCATTTTATGTCAGAAAGAAGAGTTAGAGTGCGTTTTGCACCCAGTCCCACGGGTGCTTTGCACATTGGAGGAGTGCGTACTGCGTTGTATAATTATTTGTTTGCCCGTCAGCACGGAGGCGACCTCGTGTTCCGTATTGAGGATACCGACTCCAGCCGTTTCGTGCCCGGAGCGGAGGATTATATCATCGAGTCGTTCCGTTGGCTCGGCATCAAGTTCGACGAGGGTGTCAGCTTCGGTGGTGAGTATGGCCCTTATCGCCAGAGTGAGCGCCGCGATATCTATAAGAAATATGTGGAGCAGCTCCTGGCTGCCGGTAAGGCTTACATCGCTTTCGACACCCCACAGGAACTGGAGGCCAAACGTGCTGAAATCAAGAATTTCCAGTATGACGCCTCCACGCGTGGCATGATGCGCAATTCCCTGACGTTGCCGAAGGAGCAGGTCGATGCCATGATTGCCGAAGGGCAGCAGTATGTGGTTCGCTTCAAGATTGAACCCGGCGAGGAAGTCCATGTTCACGACCTTATCCGTGGCGAAGTCGTTGTGAAGAGTGAAATCCTCGACGACAAAGTGCTTTACAAGAGTGCCGACGAATTGCCCACTTATCATCTGGCCAACATCGTGGACGACCACCTGATGGAAATCTCCCACGTCATCCGTGGTGAAGAGTGGTTGCCCAGTGCTCCCCTTCACGTTTTGCTCTATCGTGCCTTCGGATGGGAAGACACGATGCCGCAGTTTGCCCATCTGCCGCTGTTGCTCAAACCCGATGGCAAGGGAAAACTTTCCAAGCGCGACGGTGACCGTCTCGGTTTCCCCGTGTTCCCCTTGGAATGGCATGATCCCAAGACGGGCGAGGTTAGCAACGGATTCCGTGAGCAGGGATATTTCCCCGAGGCCGTCATCAATTTCCTGGCGCTCTTAGGCTGGAATCCCGGCACGGAGCAAGAGATGTTCACCTTGCAGCAGCTTGTCGAGGCTTTCGATATCTCCAAGTGTTCCAAGGCCGGTGCCAAGTTCGACTATCAGAAAGGTATCTGGTTCAATCACGAATATATCCTGCAGAAGAGCGACGACGAGATTGCCCAGCTCTTTGCCCCCATCGTGGCCAACAATGGAGTGGAGGAATCGTTGGAGCGCGTCACCGAGGTAGTCCACATGATGAAAGACCGCGTCAACTTCGTCAAGGAACTCTGGCCCCTTTGCTCGTTCTTCTTCATTCCGCCTATGGAATACGACGAGAAGACAGCCAAGAAGCGCTGGAAGGAAGACTCCGCCAAGGCACTCGGCGAACTTTGCGAGGTGCTTCAGGGCATTGACGACTTCAGCGTAGAAGGTCAGGAGACTGTCGTGAAAGACTGGATAGAAAAGCAGGGCTACAAGCTTGGCGACATTATGAATGCCTGGCGTTTGGCCTTGGTGGGTATCGGCAAGGGCCCCGGCATGTTCGACATTTCTGCCTTCCTCGGTAAGGAAGAGACCATCCGCCGCACCCGTCGCGCCATTGATGTTTTAAAATAAGCGAGGAGCATGATATACAACATAGCCATGTATCTCGTCCAGTTGGGCGTAGCCATTGCCGCCATCTTCGACCATAAGGTGCGTTTGATGTGGCGCGGAGAGCGTGCTGCCTTCAAGACTTTGAAGCAGAAAGTAGATCCCAATGCCAAATATGTATGGGTACACGCAGCCTCACTGGGTGAGTTCGAACAGGGACGCCCCATCATCGAACGCATCCGGCTCGAACATCCTGAATACAAGATTCTGCTCACCTTCTTCTCGCCTTCAGGCTATCAGGTGCGCAAGAACTATCAGGGAGCCGACATTATCACCTATCTGCCCATCGATACGGTGACCAATGCCCGCCGTTTCCTGCGCACGGTGCGCCCCGTGATGGCTTTCTTCATCAAGTACGAATTCTGGTACAACTATCTCCACATCCTGAAGCACCGCGGCGTGCCCACCTATAGTGTGAGCAGCATTTTCCGTCCCGATCAGATTTTCTTCCGTTGGTACGGACGTGCCTATTCGCGTGTACTGAAATGTTTCACCAAGTTTTTCGTGCAGAACGAGGAGAGCCGCCAGCTCTTGGCTAAGATTGGTATCACCGAGACCGAGATTGTGGGCGACACCCGTTTCGACCGTGTCATGACCATCAAGTCGCTGACTAAGCAAATTCCTTTGGTTGAAGCGTTTACGACCCCCCACCAACTCCCCCGAGGGGGAGAGCCTGCCGAACAGAAAGCCTCCCCTCGGGGAGGTTGTGAGGGGGTTTTTGTCGCCGGCTCTTCCTGGCCTCCCGATGAAGATATATTTATCAAATACTTCAATGAGCATCCAGAGTGGAAACTGATCATCGCCCCGCACGTCATTGGCGAAGACCATCTGCAGCAGATTATCTCTAAGTTGGAATCCACCAACACCCAACATCCAACACCCAACACCCGTAAAATCGTCCGTTTCACTCAGACCACGCGCGAGGAAGCCGCCAAGGCCGACACGTTGATTATCGACTGTTTCGGTCTTCTGAGCAGCATCTACAATTATGGCGATGTGGCATATATCGGAGGCGGTTTCGGAGTAGGCATCCACAACACGCTGGAGGCAGCCGTCTGGGACATGCCTGTCATCTTCGGTCCAAACAACAGGAAGTTTGATGAGGCACAGGCCCTAAAAGCCTGTGGTGGCGGTTTCGAGATCAAGAACTACGAAGAGTTTGCCAGTCTGATGGATCGTTTCGCATCCGATGAGGCTTTCCTCAAAGAAAGCGGCAGCCAAGCCGGCCACTTCGTGAAAGACCAGGCCGGTGCCACCGACAAAGTTCTTGCCTCCGTCGCGTTGTAATCATGATTTTGAGCTTGGTAGGAAGGTATTCTCACGCAACTTCGTAGAATACCTGTCCGACCCTGTTGATATGGTCGCCAATGGGCGTGCCCACCTTTTTGTTGTAATCGAGCAAATCAATAGAATATAGCAGTTCCAAATCATCGATCTCGCATGAAATGGTCAGTAATTGGTTGTAGTCAATATTATCACCAATTACGGCCAGGTCTATATCCGATCCCTCACGATAATTGCCTTTCGACCGTGAGCCGAAAATTAGAACTTTCTTGATGTTCGCATGTCGGCGAAAAACATCTTGCAGTTCCTTGACAACAGTATCGCTAAGCCCAAATTTCATACTTGCTGGTAGTCTGTATTCTGAGACAGAAGGTTCAAATCTTCATCTAATTTTTTCAAGAGCGGTGCATAGTCGCTGTATATGAGTCTGACAATAGGAAGTACCTCTTCCTCGTCATATATATGGCTCAACGTATTGCGCGACTTAGCCATTTTTCTCCACGCATCATGATTGGTAATCAGTCCGTCGTCGAAAGCCATTTTCAGTGTGCCATTGGGCCCCAACATAAATTCGTAACCCTTGTAAATCAGCAGGTCTTGCAATACCTTCCAAGCCAATTCGAAAGTATACTCAAAGCGTTGCACGAGCCCCTCGATTTCCAACTCCGACAAATCATCTAAGTATCTGTCTGCCTCGGTCACCTCGATAAGCCTGCAGCATGCCTTGTGAAAGTTGGCATACCGCTGAATCCACCGTATATCTTTCTGCTTTTCCATCTTTGTTTGCTTATTATCCGCTGCGAAGATACAATTTATTTATGATACTTCCAAATTTCTTTTCTTGAATTAATTTTTTCCTTTCTTGTTATATTCTACTTATAAATAGTTAAAGTGGTATTATCAATGTGTTTCAGCAAATATAAAAACGCTTCATAAAACACTATAACGTTCTTAGTATCAGGTGTTTTCGGTGAAGGGTTTCTGGGCGCTATGATACGTTCAGGTTTTAGGTGAATCTAAAGGTTCATTTTCAATCTATGATGTTTTGCTTCCCATTCTATGATGTTTTGCTTCCCAATCTATGATGTTTTGCTTTCCAATCTATGATGTTTTGCTTTCCAATCTATAATGTTTTGCTTCTCAATCTATGATGTTTTACACTCCGTTCTATGATGTTTTGGAGTTCATTCTATGATAGATTGCAATCCATTCTATGATGTTTTGAAAGGCTGCGGATGATGTTTTTATTTCCACCAAGTGGAAACTTTCTTTCCAATGGGTGAAAGCAAGCCAAACTATTAGTAACCGCTTTCCCCCATTCGGTAGGACAGTCGAGTCTGAAACCCTTCACCGTAAGGTGTTGATAAATAATGCGTTGTATGTTGTATGAAGGGTTTTTGAAAAATTATTTTGATTCGTTATTATTGGAAACTTTTCGGATCTTCCAACCGGTGGCAGCAATGAGGATGGCCATCAGGGGACTGATGATATTGAAGAAACAGTAGGGAAGATAGGTGAGGGTGGCTACTCCGAGAATGGTGGCCTGTGTCATACCGCAGGTGTTCCAGGGAATGAGTACGGAGGTAACGGTGGCGGCATCCTCACAGGTGCGGCTCAGCAACCGCAGTTCGTAACCCTTTTGCTGATAGGTTTCGCGGTACATGTCGCCAGTGAGAACGATGGAAATAAACTGGTCGCCGGTGGAAATGTTGAAGAAAAGTCCCGTAAAGACAGTGCTTGTCACCAGGCTCAGGCGGTTGTGGACAAAACTGATGATAACGCGTGTGATGCTCTGGATCATTCCGCTGGCCAGCATGACTGCTCCGAAACACATGGCGCAGATGATAAGCCAGATGGTGTTGAGCATTCCTGCCATTCCTCCGGTTGAAATGAGCTCGTTGAGTGAGGCATCGCCCGTATTGATGTTGGTGGCTCCGTAGAAAGTCAGGGCGAGTCCGCGAATGATTGAGGCAATATTCTCATTACCTGTTCCTGCTATCTGACTAAGGATATGAGGCTGCAATATCAAGGCCATCGTGCCTGCCATCATGGCCGAGAGGAAGAGCACGATAAGCGAAGACATACGGCGGGATATGAGAAAAGCGGTCAGTAGGGGCACGAGCAACGTCCAGAGAGAGATGTTGAAAGTGCGTGAAAGACCTTCCGTGTACTGGTTTACCTCTACGATAGACAAGCCGTCGTTGCTTAATCCTGAGAAGAAAAAGATGATGAGCGTGATGGTGAACGAAGGAACGGTGGTGTAGATCATATAGCGGATGTGCGTGAAGAGTTCTACACCTGTAGAGGATGAGGCGAGGATGGTGGTGTCGCTCAGCGGTGACATCTTGTCGCCGAAGTAGGCGCCGGAGATGATGGCGCCTGCCGCCCATGCCTCGGAGATGCCGAGGGCATGGCTGATGCCAAGCAGGGCCACGCCAATGGTGGCAATGGTTGTCCAGGAACTGCCAGAGAGTACCGAGACCAAAGCGCAGATGATGCAGGCGCTAACGAGGAAGAACTGGGGCGAGATGATCTGCACCCCATAATATATTAAGGTGGGAACCACGCCGCTGATCATCCATGATCCCGACACCATGCCCACGGCCAGCAGAATGACAAGCGTGACAGACACGTTGCCGATGGTCTTCGTAATCTGCTTTTCGAAGGTGTGCCAGCTGATGTGATAGACCGTCATGGAGATGGTCACGCAAACAGCCGTTCCTAAAAGGAGTGCCACCTGACTGCCGCCAGTGAGTGAATCGCTGCCGAAAAGTGATATCACCGTGATGAGCAGACAAATCAGTACAATGACGGGAATGGCGGATATGAGCGGGTGAGGATAATCTTTCATGAGGTGAAAAAGGCGTGTTCGTGTTGTGGGGAATTCCTATTCTTCGCGCTCGCGATACCAATCCATGTAGGCCACGTAGTGGGCGGCATTGTCGGTCTGTCCAGGGCGCACTTTCTTCAAGAACTTGGCAGGTACGCCGCCCCATATTTCGCCTGGGCCAATCTTTGTGCCCTGAAGAACCAAGGCTCCGGCAGCCACGATGGAACCTTCGCCAATCTCGCAGTTGTCGAGCAACGTTGAGCCCATGCCGATGAGGCAGTGGTCGTGAATGGTGCAGGCATGCACGGTGGCGTTGTGGCCGATGGTCACGTCGGAGCCGATGTTGAGCGGGCCAATCTTGTAGGTGGTGTGCAGGCAGGCTCCGTCTTGTACGTTCGTGCGGTCACCGATTTTAATATATGCCACATCGCCGCGGACCACGGCGTTGAACCATACGGAACATTCGTCGCCCATCGTGACTTCGCCCACGATGGTGGCATTCTCGCTGAAATAGCAGTTCTTGCCCCACTTCGGGGCCAGTCCGTTTACTTCTTTTATTAGAGCCATGTTTTCTGAAATTGAGAGATTAAGAAAATGAGAAAAATAAGAAAATGAGAAAATGAGAAATGAAAGCTTTTGCGCAGCCAATTTCTCATTTTCTCATTATTTCATTTTTTCAATTTTGTCAAGACCTTAGAGGTTCGGGTTGATCTTGTTCCACTCAGAGATGGGAGGAACGATGTTGAGCGTAACCAGCTCATCGCGCATCTTGCAGAGGTGCTCATAGCTCTGGTCGAGCTTGGCATTCTCTTCGGGAGTGCCCTGGGGAACTTCATACTTGGCTCCTTCAGCAGTCATGGTGGTCTTCATGGCCATCATGATGTGATCGTACTTGTCGGTCTTTACGTATGTTCCAACGGGGAAACGGAAAGGCTCACCGCCCATGGCAGCGCGGATCATCTCAACAGAGAGGTAAGAGGGGCTTTGGAAAGAAGAACGTCCGCGGAGCTCGATAATCTTGGCACCGCCCTTGGTCACGTCGGTCTTCATCTGTTCCCATTCTGCCTCGGGGAATTCTGCAGTACCGATAATGTCGGTCAGCTTACGGCCGGCAATCTCTACATGGCTTCCGAATACAGCCATCTGCTCACCATGACCGCCATAGGTGGCACAACCGGTGATTTCATTCTGCATCACATTGAACTTCTTGGCCAGTGCGCTCTGCAGACGGGTCGTGTCAAGACCGGCGAGAGTTGTAACCTGTCCGGGTTTCAGTCCAGAATAGAGTAATGTTACGAGACCAGTAAGGTCAGCGGGGTTGAAGATAATCACGACATGCTTCACATCGGGGCAGTACTGCTTGATGTTCTGGCCCAGTTCTTCGGCAATCTTACAGTTGCCGGCGAGCAGATCCTCACGAGTCATACCAGCCTTACGGGGTGCGCCACCGGAAGAGATGATATACTTTGCATCGGTGAAAGCCTCCTTGGCGTCGGTGGTAGCGGTGATCTTCACGTCACCGAAACCGCTCTGGCGCATTTCCTCGGCCACGCCTTCGGGTGAGAATACGTCATAGAGACAGATGTCGCTTGTCAGGCCCATCATCAGGGCTGTCTGAACCATGTTAGAACCAATCATACCGGCTGCGCCGACGATGGTCAACTTGTCGTTAGTTAAAAATGCCATAATGTTGAATAATTAATCTGTTAAAACTTTACTATGGCGGCAAAGTTACGAAAAATCCTTGGCATTCTGACGGTTTTCAGATAAATTATATGTTATTAAAATTAAAAATACGGCGGTTTGCAAAGTAGGCGTGTCAAATTTTTCCTATATTTGCAGTCAGAACATACTTTTGAATGAAATGAGTCAGACAAACAACATCGGCCAGCGGCTCAGCGACTTGCGGGAGGTGATGCGGCGGGAACATCTCGGCGCCTTCATTTTTCCAAGCACTGACCCTCATCATGGAGAATATGTGCCCGACCATTGGAAGGGACGTGAGTGGATAAGCGGATTCAACGGATCGGCAGGGACGGCTGTGGTGACGATGAACAGCGCAGCCCTTTGGACTGACAGCCGCTATTTCATTGCAGCTGAAGAGCAATTGGCCGGAACCGAATTCCAGTTGATGAAACTTAATGTAGAAGGTACGCCTACAATTGCCCAATGGCTGGGTGAGCAGTTGGAAACTACGACCAACAATACACAGCGGGCTGAGAGTACCGAGGTGGGTATCGACGGAACGGTGTGTAGTGCTTCGGAGGTGGAACGCCTCATTGCAGAACTTCGTCGGGAAGGCGGCCTGACACTTCGCACGAATCTGGATCCGTTGAAGCAGATCTGGTATGGACGTCCGCCTATTCCGGAGAATCCCATTGAGATTCATCCGCTGGAAATGGCAGGGAAGAGTTGCCGGGAGAAACTGGCGGAAATCCGTTCAGAACTACGCAAGAAGCATGCCGACGGCATGCTGGTGGCTTCGCTTGACGATATTGCCTGGACGCTCAATCTGCGGGGTAGTGATGTGCATTGCAATCCCGTTTTTGTAAGCTATCTGCTCATCGACACTAAAAAGGCCACACTTTTCGTAAACCGGAAGAAGCTAACGCCTGCCGTGATCACTTATCTTCAGCAGGAAGGAGTCGGCGTGGACGATTACGAAAGGGTAGGGCAGGGACTGAAAGACTATTTCGAATACAACATCCTGGTGGATGCTGACGAAGTGAACTATTCACTATATAGAAAGGTGGAACGTCCCATCGTAAACGAGACGTCGCCCATCCCTTTCTTAAAAGCGGTGAAGACCGACGCTGAAATCGAAGGTTTTCACCGCGCAATGATCCGCGATGGTGTGGCGATGGTCAAGTTCCTACGTTGGCTGAAGCCTGCCGTTGAGACTGGGAAAGAGACGGAAATGTCGGTTGACCGTAAACTGACGTCACTGAGAGCCGGACAAGAACGTTTCCGGGATGTGTCGTTCGACACGATTGCAGGCTATCAAGAGCATGGAGCCATCGTGCATTATGAGGCAACGCCTGAGACGGATGCTGCCTTGCGTCCTGAAGGTTTGCTCCTGCTTGATAGTGGAGCGCAGTATCAAGACGGCACCACCGACATTACACGAACCATTGCACTGGGGCCTTTGACGGAAGAGCAAAGGCGCGTCTATACATTTGTTCTGAAGGCGCATCTCCAATTGCAGAATTTGATTTTCCCTGCCGGTGCTTCTGGTACTCAGCTGGATGCCGTGGCCCGGAGAGAAGTGTGGCGCGAGGGACTTAACTATCTGCATGGAACCGGACATGGCGTGGGCTCTTATCTGAATGTGCATGAAGGTCCCCATCAGATCAGAATGCAATGGGTTCCCGCACCGTTGAAGCCCGGTATGACGGTTACGGATGAGCCAGGAGTATATCTGGAAGGACGTTTCGGCGTACGAATAGAGAATACGTTGCTGGTAGTGAAACATAGCGAGACGGAGTTCGGACAGTTTCTTGCCTTTGAGCCGCTTACCCTATGCCCTATCGATAAGTCGCCTATTGTCGTAAAGCTGTTGACCGAAGAAGAGCGGCTATGGCTTAATGACTATCACAGGATGGTTTATGAGAAACTGTCACCTTATCTGGATGAAGAAGAACGGAAATGGCTTGAAAGCCAGACATCGAGCATTTAAATGATTGCCAGAAGGTCGAATTTTGGCTTAATTTCAAAAAAATTGTGATAAAAACTTGGTGATTTGGAAAATAAGCAGTAATTTTGCACCCGCAAATTGAAATCTGCAGCTAAAATAACAAGAAGTTTAACATATAAAATTGAAATCAAAAGCATGATTATTGTACCAGTTAAAGATGGTGAGAACATCGAAAGAGCACTGAAGAAGTTCAAGAGAAAGTTTGAGAAGACCGGCGTAGTGAAGGAACTCCGTCGTCGTCAGCAGTTCGACAAACCTTCTGTTCTGAAGCGCTTGAAGATGGAGCATGCCATCTACGTTCAGAAACTTCGTCAGACAGAGGAATAATTCACAGTAGCATTACCTACTGTAATGAGATATAGGGGCCTGCCTTGTGCAAGCTCCTTTTGTTGTTTGTGAATAATCGAAAAAAAACACTCGAAAATTTGGCGGTTACGAATTATTTGTGTAAATTCGCTGCTGAAACAAAACCAATGCTTGTATGAGGACTGAAGAATTTCTTGACTATCTCCGGCTGGAACGCAACTATTCTGCGTTGACGGTGCTCAAATATGAGACTTGTCTGAGACAGTTTGAGGAGTTCTTCGTTGGTTTAGGCGGTGGCCTGACGTGGGACACGATAGACAGTGACGTCATAAGGGATTGGATGGAGCAGCTGATGGATAAAGGCGAGAGGGCCGCTACGGTGAACGGGAAACTGAGTGCCGTGAGGTCTTTCTACCGTTATGCGCTGCGGAAGAACCTTATTGAGCGCGATCCTGCCCATAGCGTGACTGGTCCCAAGAAGGAAAAACAACTGCCAAAGTTCATCCGCGAGAAAGATATGGACCGTCTGCTCAGCGATGAGATGTGGACGGATGGTTATAAGGATTCCCTCGCGCGTACCTTATTAGTAACATTCTATGAGACGGGGATGCGTGTTTCGGAATTGGTGTCGCTTGAAGACGAAATGGTGGATTTCGTGAATCGCCAGTTGAAAGTGACAGGAAAACGCAATAAGCAGCGCATTATTCCTTTCGGTGAAGAACTGGAACAGGCCCTGCGTGATTATATCGCTGTCAGGGATGAACAGGTGGACCGTCAGGAGAACGGCCTTTTCTTGACTGGGAAAGGTCGCAGAATGAATGTCGGCCAGGTGAGGAGAGTGGTGGAAACGCAGCTGGGACGCGTGACAACCCAGAAAAAACGCTCGCCCCACGTGCTGAGACACAGTTTCGCAACGGCCATGCTCAATCATGAGGCCGGTTTGGAGAGTGTCAGAAAACTTTTGGGGCATGAAAGCCTGGCTACTACAGAAATTTATACCCACACGACGTTTGAACAATTAAAGAAAGTGTATAATAAAGCCCATCCGCGCAGTTGAGACACAACCGAGCGCCGGGCGTAACCTTATTTAAAATTGGAGGTAACTATGGACATTAAGATTCAGTCGATTCATTTCGACGCTACCGATCAGTTGAAGGCGTTTATCGAAAAGAAAGTCGCCAAGTTGGAAAAGTCTTTAGAGGAGATTCAGAAAGCAGAAGTGCAGCTTAAAGTAGTAAAGCCCGCCACTGCTCTCAATAAAGAGGCCAGCGTTTCCTTGACCGTTCCTGGACAGTCATTCTATGTGGAGAAGACCTGTGACACTTTTGAGGAAAGTATTGACCAATGTGTGGATTCTTTGAAGGTCCAATTGAAGAAATTCAAGGAAAAACGCAGTAATAGATAAAAAAAACTCCGAAAAATTTTGGAGATTCAAAAAAACGTCGTATCTTTGCAGCCGTTTTAGAGAACGTCCTGAATCAAGCGCCTCAGCGGCTGCAAAGATTTGCCTCTTTAGCTCAGTTGGCCAGAGCACGTGATTTGTAATCTCGGGGTCGTTGGTTCGAATCCGACAAGAGGCTCTCCAACGAACGGGAAGGACAGTTTGAAAAACACGGGTGGATACCAGAGTGGCCAAATGGGGCAGACTGTAAATCTGCTGGTTTTTACCTTCGGTGGTTCGAATCCATCTCCACCCACTTCAGTAGAAGTTTAGTTGCGGACTGTTCGCGTTGGTCGGACTAACAAACTTGCGGAAATAGCTCAGTTGATAGAGCACTAGCCTTCCAAGCTGGGGGTCGCGGGTTTGAGCCCCGTTTTCCGCTCTAAAAACAACGCTGCTGTTATAGCTCAGTGGTAGAGCACTTCCTTGGTAAGGAAGAGGTCCTGAGTTCAAATCTCAGTAACAGCTCTTCTGCTGAATATAATTGTATAATGTGTGAAGCAGAAATAACACGATTATTAATTTATTTAAATAAACATTTAAGCTATGGCTAAAGAGCAATTTGTGCGCACCAAACCGCACGTAAACATTGGTACTATCGGTCACGTTGACCATGGTAAGACTACTCTGACCGCTGCCATCACTACCGTACTGGCTAAGCAGGGTCTTTCTGAGGTTAAGTCTTTCGACCAGATTGACAACGCTCCTGAGGAGAAGGAGCGTGGTATCACTATTAACACCGCTCACGTTGAGTACGAGACCGCTAAGCGTCACTATGCTCACGTGGACTGCCCGGGACACGCCGACTATGTGAAGAACATGGTAACTGGTGCTGCTCAGATGGACGGTGCTATTCTCGTTGTTGCTGCTACTGACGGTCCTATGCCTCAGACCCGTGAGCACGTCCTGCTCGCTCGTCAGGTAAACGTTCCCCGTCTGGTTGTGTTCCTGAACAAGTGTGATATGGTTGACGATGAGGAGATGCTGGAGCTCGTTGAGATGGAGGTCCGCGAGATTCTGGAGCAGTATGGGTTTGAAGAGGATACTCCTATTATCCGTGGTTCTGCCCTCGGTGCCCTGAACGGTGTTGCTAAGTGGGAAGAGAAGGTGATGGAGCTGATGAACACTTGCGACGAGTGGATTCAGGAGCCTCCTCGTGCTACCGACAAGCCCTTCTTGATGCCTGTTGAGGACGTGTTCTCAATTACTGGTCGTGGTACTGTTGCTACTGGTCGTATCGAGACTGGTGTCATCCACGTAGGTGATGAGGTTGAACTGCTCGGTCTTGGTGAGGACAAGAAGTCAGTTGTTACTGGCGTTGAGATGTTCCGTAAGATTCTTGACGAGGGTCAGGCTGGTGATAACGTAGGTCTGCTGCTCCGCGGTATCGACAAGAACGAGATCAAGCGTGGTATGGTGCTCTGCCATCCCGGACAGATCAAGCCCTTCAAGCGCTTCAAGGCTTCTATCTATGTGTTGAAGAAGGAAGAGGGTGGCCGTCACACTCCGTTCGGCAACAAGTATCGTCCTCAGTTCTATCTCCGCACTATGGACTGCACCGGTGAAATCACACTTCCTGAGGGAGTTGAAATGGTAATGCCTGGTGATAACGTTGAGATTCAGGTTGAACTGATCTACGCTGTTGCTCTGAACCCCGGTCTGCGTTTCGCTATCCGTGAAGGTGGCCGCACCGTTGGTTCTGGTCAGATCACAGAGGTTTACGAGGACTAATCCTCCAGACTTCTCTAGACATTCTAGGACATCTAGTAATACTAGATAAAATAAGCCCCCGTTCTTTGGGCGGGGGCTTCTATACGGGAATAGCTCAGTTGGTAGAGCATCGGTCTCCAAAACCGAGGGTCGTGGGTTCGAGTCCTCCTTCCCGTGCTAATATAAAAGATAATATGTTCAAAAAGTTTGTAAATTATTGCAAGGCTTGTTATAACGAACTTGCGCATAAGACTACTTGGCCCACACGTGCCGAACTTACTCACAGTGCAATGGTTGTATTATCTGCTTCCCTTATCATTGCGCTTGTAGTGTTCATTATGGATTTCGTGTTCCAGAACGTTATGCAATTAGTTTATCCAAGTTGATCGTTAGGAAGAAATGACTGAAACAGGTAAAAAATGGTATGTGCTGCGTGCGGTTAGCGGTAAGGAAGCCAAGGTGAAAGAATACATCGAGGCTGAGATTAAGCATAACCCTCTCCTTCAGCAGTATGTTTCTCAGGTGTTGATACCGATGGAGAAGCATGCCTCTTTGCGTAATGGCAAGCGTGTGGTCAAAGAGAAGATTTCTCTCCCTGGCTATGTACTTGTTGAGGCGCAGCTTGTGGGTGATGTGGCACACACATTGCGCTTTATGCCGAATGTTTTGGGATTTCTTGGCGGTTTGGATAATCCGACGCCTGTGCGTCAGGCTGACGTGAACCGTTTGCTGGGTACTGTTGAGGAGACCGAATTGGTAGAGGATGTAAACATCCCATACATGGTTGACGAGACGGTGAAGGTAACGGATGGTCCTTTCAGCGGTTTCAGTGGAGTCATCGAAGAGGTGAATGCCGAGAAACACAAGTTGAAGGTGATGGTCAAGATTTTCGGAAGAAAGACTCCTTTGGAGTTAGGTTTTATGCAGGTTGCAAAAGAATGACCGCATTGTTACGGATGTGAGTTCGTTCTTTTATATTTTCAAATATTTAATTATTAACAGAAGAAATGGCTAAAGAAGTTGCTGGATTAATCAAATTACAGATTAAAGGTGGCGCTGCGAATCCTTCACCTCCCGTAGGTCCTGCATTGGGTTCTAAGGGTATTAATATTATGGGATTCTGCAAAGAGTTCAACGCCAGAACCCAGGATAAGGCAGGTAAGGTTTTGCCCGTCGTTATCACTTACTACACTGACAAGTCATATAGCTTCGAGATCAAGACTTCTCCCGCTGCTGTGCAGTTGCTGGAGGCAGCCAAGGCAAAGGGCGGCAGTTCTGAGCCTAACCGTAAGAAGGTGGCCAGCGTAACCTGGGATCAGGTACGCGCTATCGCAGAGGATAAGATGGCTGACCTGAACTGCTTCACCGTGGAGAGTGCCATGAAGCTCGTTGCCGGTACGGCTCGTAGTATGGGTATCACTGTAAAAGGGGACTTCCCTGGTAAATAATTTATAACTTCAATTTTTAAGAAAAATGAAACTGACAAAGAATCAGAAGGCAGTTGCTGAGAAGATTGAAGCAGGGAAAGCATACTCTTTGACGGAGGCTGCTCAGTTGGTGAAGGAGATTACCACCACCAAGTTTGAAGCATCCGTTGATATCGATGTACGCTTGGGCGTTGACCCACGTAAGGCCAACCAGATGGTTCGTGGCGTTGTATCGCTGCCGAACGGAACTGGTAAGGTGACACGTGTGTTGGCTCTCTGTACCCCTGATCAGGAAGCTGCTGCTACAGAAGCAGGTGCTGACTATGTTGGTCTCGATGAATATATCGACAAGATCAAGAGTGGTTGGACAGATGTTGATGTGATTATCACAATGCCTTCTTGCATGGGTAAGCTCGGTCCTTTGGGCCGTATCCTTGGTCCTCGTGGCCTGATGCCTAACCCTAAGAGTGGCACTGTAACTATGGACGTTGCTAAGGCAGTCAAGGAAGTAAAGCAGGGTAAGATCGACTTCAAGGTTGACAAGGCTGGTATTATCCACACCTCAATCGGTAAGGTGACAATGACTTCTGAGCAGATCTACGGAAATGCGAAGGAATTCATTAACACCGTCATTAAGTTGAAGCCTGCTGCTGCTAAGGGTACATATATCAAGAGTATCTATCTTTCTAGCACTATGAGTAAGGGTATCAAGATTGATCCTAAGACAGTTGAGTAACTCTAAAATTCACAGAAAGCAATGAAAAAGGAAGTAAAAGATACTATTATTGTTGACTTGGGCGAGAAACTGAAGGAGTTTCCTCACTTCTATCTGGTAGATGTTACCGGACTGAATGCGAAGCAGACCAGTGATTTGCGCCGTAAGTGCTTCAAGAACGAAATCAAGATGGTTGTTGTGAAGAATAAGCTTCTTCACAAGGCTTTCGAGGCTTCGGAGATTGATTTTGAACCTCTCTACAGCACACTGAAGGGTAGCACTGCTGTTATGTTTACACAGGCAGCAAACGTTCCCGCCAAGATGCTGAAGGAATACAAGAAAGAAGGCATCCCCGCTCTCAAGGCTGCTTACGCCGAGGAAGGTATCTATGTAGGTGCCGACAAGTTGGAGGAGCTTTCTTCTATCAAGAGCAAGAACGAGGTTATCGCCGACATCGTGGCTTTGCTGCAGTCGCCTGCCAAGAACGTTATCTCTGCTCTGCAGTCAGGTGGCCAGACTATCCATGGCGTGCTGAAGACCTTAGGCGAGCGTCCTGAGTAATAAAACGCTCAAAATAATTACATTTAACATTAAAAACAATTAAATTTTTAAATAAAATGGCAGATATTAAAGCTATTGCTGAGGAGTTGGTTAACCTCACAGTGAAAGAAGTAAACGAGTTGGCAACAGTCCTGAAGGACGAGTACGGAATTGAGCCTGCTGCTGCAGCCGTTGCAGTAGCTGCTGGACCCGCTGCAGGTGGTGCAGCCGAGGCCGCTGAGGAAAAGACATCTTTCGATGTTGTCCTCGCTGAAATCGGTGCTGCTAAGCTGCAGGTTGTAAAGGCAGTTAAGGAGGCTTGTGGTCTCGGCCTGAAGGAAGCTAAGGATCTCGTTGACGGTGCTCCTTCTACTCTGAAGGAAGGTCTCTCTAAGGACGAGGCTGAGAACCTGAAGAAGGCTATCGAAGAGGCCGGTGCTAAGGTTGAGCTGAAGTAATTCGAGCTTACTTTTCAGAAAATATGGGTTAAGATCTCCTAGGTAGGGGGGTCTTAACCTTTTCTTGTCTTAAAGACAGAAATTCCGGAAAATCCGGAATCTCCGGTATCCCCCGGATTTTTTCAAAACCCAACATTATTTATAATAGATGGCTTCAAAAATTGTTGATAACAGAGTAAACTTTGCCAGCGTTAAGAATCCGATGCCCTATCCGGATTTCCTCGATGTGCAGTTAAAGTCGTTCCGCGACTTCTTGCAGTTGGACACTCCGCCTGAGGAACGCAAGAATGACGGTTTGTATAAGGTGTTCTCAGAGAACTTCCCTATCACCGATACACGTAATAATTTCGTTCTTGAGTTCTTGGATTACTTTATCGACCCGCCCCGTTACACCATTGATGAGTGTCTGGAGCGTGGACTGACCTATAGTGTACCCTTGAAGGCCAAGATGAAACTCTACTGCACGGACCCTGAACATGAGGAGTTCCCCACTTCCATTCAGGATGTGTTCCTTGGCACCATTCCCTATATGACTGATAACGGTACATTTATTATTAATGGTGCCGAGCGTGTGGTCGTTTCCCAGCTACACCGTTCACCCGGTGTGTTCTTCGGTCAGGGCGTGCATGCCAATGGTACAGTGCTTTACAGTGCCCGTATCATTCCTTTCAAGGGTTCTTGGATTGAGTTTGCTACCGACATCAACAATGTGATGTATGCTTACATCGACCGAAAGAAGAAGTTGCCCGTTACCACACTGTTGCGTGCCATCGGCTTCGAGGCTGATAAGGACATCCTTCAGATTTTTGACCTTGCTGAGGAAGTGAAGGTGAACAAGAAGAACATGAAGGAGATGATTGGCCGCAATCTGGCTGCCCGTGTGCTGAAGAGCTGGAACGAGGACTTTGTCGATGAAGATACCGGTGAGGTGGTTTCCATTGAGCGAAATGAGGTGATCATGGAGCGTGAGACGGAAATTACCAAAGACAATGTTGATGAGATTCTTGAGAGTGGTGCTTCTACCATCCTTGTGCATAAGGATGCAGAGGCTGCTTCCAAGTATGCCATCATCTTCAACACGCTTGCCAAAGACCCCTCTAACTCTGAGAAAGAAGCTGTGCTCTACATCTATCGTCAGTTGCGTAATGCTGATCCTGCCGATGATGCCAGTGCACGTGAAGTCATCCAGAACTTGTTCTTCTCTGACAAGCGTTATGACCTTGGTGATGTGGGCCGTTACCGTATCAACAAGAAACTCGGTCTTGAAACTGATATGGATGTCCGCATCCTGACCAAGGAAGACATTATTTCGATTATTAAATATCTGATTGACCTGGTGAACAGCAACGCTACTGTTGACGATATCGACCACCTGTCGAACCGTCGTGTGCGTACCGTTGGTGAACAGTTGAGCAATCAGTTCTCTATTGGTCTGGCCCGTATGAGCCGCACGATTCGTGAGCGTATGAATGTTCGCGACAGTGAGACTTTCTATGCAACCGACCTGATCAATGCAAAGACCATTTCAAGCGTCATCAACTCATTCTTTGGTACAAACCCGTTGAGCCAGTTCATGGATCAGACCAACCCGCTGGCAGAGGTTACGCATAAGCGTCGTCTCTCCGCTCTTGGTCCTGGCGGTCTGTCTCGTGAGCGTGCCGGCTTTGAGGTTCGTGACGTACACTATACCCACTATGGACGTCTGTGCCCGATTGAAAGTCCTGAAGGACCTAATATCGGTCTGATTTCATCTCTTTGTGTCTATGCAAAGATCAATGAACTGGGATTCATTGAGACACCTTACCGTAAGGTCGAGAACGGTGTCGTTGACCTGAAGAACGAGGATGTGGTCTATCTCACCGCAGAGGAAGAGCAGGATCATATCATCGGCCAGGGTAATGCGCCATTGAATGATGACGGCACCTTCATCCGCAAGGTCGTAAAATGCCGTCAGGATGCCGACTTCCCCGTGGTGCCTCCCTCTGATGTTGATCTTATGGACGTGGCTCCCCAGCAGATTGCCTCTATTGCAGCAGGTCTGATTCCTTTCTTGGAGCACGATGATGCTCACCGTGCACTGATGGGATCAAACATGATGCGTCAGGCAGTTCCTCTGCTTCACAATGAGGCACCTATCGTAGGTACCGGTATTGAAAAGCAGGTTTGTGAGGATTCACGCACCATGATTACCGCAGAAGGTGAAGGTGTGATTGAATATGTAGATGCTACGACGATCCGTATCCTTTACGATCGCACGGAGGATGAGGAATTTGTCAGTTTCGAACCGGCTTTGAAAGAATATCGTATTCCTAAGTTCCGCCGCACCAACCAGAACATGGTTGTTGACCTTCGTCCTATCTGCGAGAAGGGGCAGCGCGTGAAGGCCGGTGACATCCTTACCGAGGGTTATGCTACCGAGAATGGTGAACTGGCTCTGGGTCGTAACCTTCTCGTGGCCTATATGCCTTGGAAGGGTTACAACTATGAGGATGCTATCGTGCTTAACGAGCGTGTCGTACGCGAAGATATCTTGACTTCTGTACATGTTGATGAGTATTCTCTCGATGTTCGTGAGACCAAGCGTGGTATGGAAGAGTTTACTGCTGATATTCCTAATGTCAGTGAGGAAGCTACCAAGGATCTTGATGACAATGGTATCATTCGCGTCGGTGCTACGGTGGTTCCCGGAGATATCCTTATCGGTAAGATTTCACCTAAGGGTGAGAGTGATCCTTCTCCTGAAGAGAAGCTGCTTCGTGCCATCTTTGGTGACAAGGCCGGTGATGTGAAAGACTCTTCTCTGAAAGCTAATCCGTCACTGACTGGTGTCGTGATTGACAAGAAACTCTTCTCTCGTGCCGTGAAGACCCGTGAGTCAAAGAAGCAGGATAAGATTATCCTCGGCAAGATCGATGAGGAATACGAGGCAAAGGTGGACGACCTGAAGGATATCCTTGTTGACAAACTGATGACCCTGACCAAGGGCAAGACCTCTGAAGGTGTGAAGGATTATACCGGTGCAGAGATCATTGCCAAGGGCGCCAAGTTCACTGTTGCTGCCTTGAAGAACCTCGAGTACGACGGAATCCAGTCGAGCGGCTGGACCAAGGATGAGCATACGAATGAACTTATTCAGAAGCTGATTATCAATTTCATCAAGAAGTATAAGCTGCTTGATGCTGAGAATAAGCGCCGGAAGTTTGCTATCACTATCGGTGACGAACTGCCTTCTGGTATTCTGCAGATGGCAAAGGTCTATGTTGCCAAGAAACGTAAGATCGGTGTGGGTGACAAACTCGCTGGTCGTCATGGTAACAAGGGTATCGTTTCGAAGGTGGTACGTCAGGAAGATATGCCGTTCCTGGAGGATGGACGTCCCGTTGACTTGGTATTGAACCCGCTGGGTGTGCCTTCACGAATGAACCTCGGTCAGATATTCGAGGCTATCCTCGGTGCTGCCGGTAAGCGTCTGGGTGTGAAGTTTGCTACGCCTATCTTCGATGGAGCTCATCTTGAAGACCTTCAGGAATGGACTGACAAGGCCGGTCTGCCGCGTCTCTGCTCTACTCACCTCTATGACGGTGAGACGGGAGAGAAGTTTGACCAGCCAGCTACGGTAGGTATCACCTACTTCCTGAAACTCGGCCACATGGTTGAGGATAAGATGCATGCTCGTTCCATCGGTCCGTACTCTCTCATCACGCAGCAGCCTCTTGGCGGTAAGGCCCAGTTTGGTGGTCAGCGTTTCGGAGAGATGGAGGTTTGGGCACTCGAAGCCTTTGGTGCTTCGCATGTGCTTCAGGAAATCCTCACCATCAAGTCGGACGATGTGGTAGGCCGTTCCAAGGCTTACGAAGCCATTGTGAAGGGTGAACCCATGCCAACTCCAGGTATTCCGGAGTCACTCAATGTGCTTCTCCACGAACTCCGTGGTCTCGGACTTAGCGTAACCCTCGACTAATATTCATTCAGGAATTAGCAATTAAGAATTAAGAATTGAAATATGGCATTCAAGAAAGATTCAAAGATAAAGAATAATTTCACGAAGATTACCATCGGTCTTGCTTCACCGGAGGAAATCCTCGAGAGCAGTTTCGGCGAGGTTACCAAGCCAGAGACCATCAACTACCGCACCTACAAGCCTGAGCGTGACGGACTTTTCTGTGAGCGCATCTTCGGTCCCACCAAGGATTACGAGTGTGCTTGCGGTAAGTACAAGCGCATCCGCTATAAGGGCATTGTCTGCGACCGTTGTGGCGTGGAAGTTACTGAGAAGAAGGTGCGCCGCGAGCGTACGGGACATATTGAGCTCGTCGTTCCCGTTGCCCACATCTGGTACTTCCGTTCTCTCCCCAACAAGATTGGCTATCTGCTTGGTATTCCTACCAAGAAACTCGACGCCGTCATCTATTATGAGAAGTATATCGTGACCAATCCCGGTATTGTAGCTGGTCGCAAGAATGCTGACGGAGAAGAACTCAATGGCTCGCATAAGTACGACCTCCTCTCTGAGGATGAGTATATCGATATCGTGGATTCTCTGCCTCAGGACAATGAGTATCTGGAAGACAGTGATCCCAATAAGTTCATAGCCAAGATGGGTGCAGAGGCCATCTATGACCTGCTCGTAGGTCTTGACCTGGACTCTATCTCTTATGAGCTTCGTGACCGTGCCAATACGGATGGTTCACAGCAGCGTAAGACAGAGGCACTGAAGCGTCTGCAGGTTGTGGAGGCATTCCGTGCCAGCAAGGAGATCAACAAGCCGGAGTGGATGATTCTCAAGATTATCCCCGTCACTCCTCCAGAGTTGCGTCCGTTGGTACCCCTGGATGGTGGCCGTTTCGCCACTTCCGACCTCAACGACCTCTATCGTCGTGTGATTATCCGTAATAACCGTCTGAAGAGACTGGTTGAAATCAAGGCACCTGAGGTGATTCTCCGTAATGAGAAGCGTATGCTGCAGGAAGCCGTTGACTCACTTTTCGATAATAGCCGCAAGTCTTCTGCCGTGAAGAGCGACTCTAACCGTCCGTTGAAGTCACTGTCCGACTCGCTGAAAGGTAAGCAGGGTCGTTTCCGTCAGAACCTTCTCGGTAAGCGTGTTGACTATTCTGCCCGTTCGGTTATCGTTGTAGGTCCTGAACTGAAGATGGGTGAGTGTGGTTTGCCGAAACTGATGGCAGCCGAACTTTACAAACCATTCATCATCCGCAAGCTCATTGAGCGCGGTATCGTGAAGACCGTGAAGAGCGCCAAGAAGATTGTGGATCGCCGTGAACCGGTAATCTGGGATATTCTGGAGAATGTGATGAAAGGTCATCCCGTGCTCCTGAACCGTGCACCGACACTTCACCGTCTTGGTATCCAGGCATTCCAGCCTAAGCTCATCGAGGGTAAGGCTATCCAGCTTCACCCGCTGGCTTGTACCGCTTTCAACGCTGACTTTGATGGTGACCAGATGGCTGTTCACCTTCCCCTGTCAAATGAGGCCATCCTGGAAGCACAGATCCTGATGCTCCAGAGCCATAACATCCTGAATCCTGCTAACGGTGCTCCTATCACCGTGCCGTCTCAGGATATGGTACTTGGTCTTTACTATATCACCAAGATTCGTCCGGGTGCCAAGGGTGAGGGCCTCACTTTCTATGGACCTGAAGAGGCAATCATTGCCCACAATGAGGGTAAGTGCGACCTCCATGCTCAGGTAAAGGTAGTCGTTGACGATGTGGATGAGAATGGCCACAAGATCAAGCATATGGTAGAAACCTCTGTGGGTCGTGTTATCGTTAATGACATCGTGCCCAAAGCCGTAGGTTTTGTCAACAAGATCATTTCCAAGAAGTCACTCCGCGACATCATTGCCGATGTTATTAACAAGGTTGGCTTTGCTGAGGCTTGTGAGTTCCTTGATGGTATCAAGAACCTTGGTTATCGCATGGCCTATCTCGCAGGTCTCTCGTTCAACCTCGACGATATCATTATCCCTGAGGAGAAGGCAGAACTTGTGGAGAAAGGTAACAATGAAGTACAGCAGATTACCGACAACTATAATATGGGTTTCATCACCGACAACGAGCGTTACAATCAGGTTATCGATGCTTGGACGCATGTAAACAACCGTTTGCGCGACGTGCTGATGAAGGAGATGACCGAGGCCGACCAGGGATTCAATGCCGTCTATATGATGCTCGACTCTGGTGCCCGTGGTTCTAAGGACCAGATTGCACAGTTGGCTGGTATGCGTGGTCTGATGGCTAAGCCTCAGAAGGCTGGTGCAGAAGGACGTGGTACGATTGAGAACCCGATTCTTTCTAACTTTAAGGAGGGTATGTCTGTGTTGGAGTACTTCATCTCTACCCACGGTGCCCGTAAAGGTCTTGCCGATACCGCTATGAAAACGGCTGACGCCGGTTACCTGACCCGTCGTCTGGTTGACGTTAGCCATGACGTGATTATCAATGAGGAAGACTGTGGAACGCTCCGCGGACTGGTCTGCACGGCTCTGAAAAATGGTGATGAGACAATTGCCAGCCTTTCTGAGCGTATCTTGGGTCGTGTTTCCGTTCATGATATCCTTGACCCTCACACAGGTGATTTGATCATTCCTGCAGGTGAGGAAATCACGGAATCAGTGGCACACCGTATCGAGGAATCAGGAATCGAGAGTGTGGAAATCCGTTCGGTGCTCACCTGTGAGTCGAAGAAGGGTGTCTGCATGAAGTGTTACGGCCGTAACCTCGCCACTCAGCGCATGGTTCAGAAAGGTGAGGCTGTCGGTGTGATTGCCGCTCAGGCTATCGGTGAGCCAGGTACGCAGCTGACTCTTCGTACGTTCCACGCCGGTGGTGTGGCTGGTAATGCAGCTGCCAATGCCAGCATTGTGGCAAAGAATGATGCCAAACTGGAGTTTGATGAGCTTCGTACCGTACCTTTCACAGAGGAAGGTGACACAGAGCAGCGCGAGTGTCAGATGGTGGTAAGCCGTCTGTCGGAAGTCCGTTTCGTAGATCCCAATACGAACATCGTACTCTCTACGATGAACGTGCCTTATGGTTCGAGTCTGTATTTCAAGACTAACGACACCGTGAAGAAAGGCGATTTGATTGCCCGTTGGGACCCGTTCAATGCCGTTATCGTTACTGAATATGCCGGTACGCTGAAGTTCCGCGACGTGGTGGAAGGTGCTACCTATAAGGCAGAGACCGACGAAACCACTGGTTTGACAGAAAAGATTATCACCGAAACTCGCGACCGTTCACTCGTTCCTACTTGTGATATCATCGGTAAGGATGGTGAGGTCATCGGTACCTATATCTTCCCCGTAGGCGGTCACGTGGTTGTTGAGGACGGTCAGGTCGTCAAGACCGGTACCACACTGGTCAAGATTCCACGTTCCGTTGCCAAGGGTGGTGATATCACCGGTGGTCTGCCTCGAGTAACTGAGTTGTTCGAGGCCCGTAACCCGAGTAATCCCGCTGTCGTATCAGAAATCGACGGTGAGGTGACGATGGGTAAGGTGAAGCGCGGTAACCGTGAGATTGTCGTTACTTCCAAGACAGGTGAGCAGCGCAAGTATCTCGTGTCTCTGTCCAAGCAGATTCTGGTGCAGGAGCATGATGCCGTACGTGCAGGCACACCACTTTCCGATGGTGTGATCACACCTAACGATATTCTTGCCATCAAAGGCCCGACGGCTGTTCAGGAGTATATCGTGAACGAAGTACAGGATGTGTATCGCCTGCAGGGTGTGAAGATCAACGACAAGCACTTTGAGATTATCGTCCGTCAGATGATGCGTAAGGTGCAGATCAATGATCCCGGTGACACCTCGTTCCTGGAGGATGAAGTTGTTGACAAACTTGACTTCTCTGAAGAGAACGACCGTATCTGGGGTAAGAAGGTGGTCACCGATGCTGGTGATTCTGAGGTGCTCCAGAAGGGACAGATCATTACGGCTCGCAAGCTGCGCGACGAGAACTCTATGCTGAAGCGTCGTGACATGAAGACCGTTCAGGTGCGTGATGCCGTTCCTGCCACTTCTACTCAGATCCTGCAGGGTATCACCCGTGCTGCCCTTCAGACCAAGAGCTTCATGTCGGCTGCTTCGTTCCAGGAGACGACGAAGGTGCTCAACGATGCCGCTATCCGCGGTAAGGTTGACCATCTGGAGGGTATGAAGGAGAACGTGATTTGCGGTCACCTCATCCCGGCAGGTACTGGTCAGCGTGAATTTGAGAAGATTGTGGTGGGCAGCCGCGAGGAATACGAGCGTATGCAGGCCAACAAGAAGAATGTGCTTGACTTCGCTGACCGCGAACTGGTCAACGATTGAGCATAAATCACAATAGAATAGGGCAGAGACCTCGGGTCGCTGCCCTATCATTTAAACCTTAAAATAGTTATGGGAAAGATTATATTGACAGGCGACCGTCCTACCGGGCGCTTGCATCTAGGTCACTACGTAGGCTCTCTGCGCCGTCGCGTAGAGTTGCAGAATGAAGGCGACTACGACAAGATGTTCGTATTTATTGCCGATGTTCAGGCGTTGACCGACAATGCAGACAATCCTGAAAAGGTTCGTCAGAATATTATAGAGGTGGCTTTAGACTATCTCTCCGCAGGCTTGAATCCGGAAAAGGTGACCATGTTTATTCAGTCGATGATTCCGGAACTGGCCGAGTTGACGGTTTATTATATGAATCTGGTCAACGTAGGGCGTTTGCAGCGCAATCCTACTGTGAAGACCGAACTTCAGATGCGCAACTTCGGCGAGGGTGTTCCTGTAGGATTCTTTACCTATCCGATATCTCAGGCTGCCGATATTACGGCCTTCAAAGCCACGACAGTGCCTGTAGGTGAGGACCAGAAGCCTATGTTGGAGCAGTGTAACGAGATTGTGCGCCGTTTCAACCAAATCTATGCTCCCGTACTCGTGGAGCCTCAGATAATGCTGCCCACCAATCAGGTCTGTATGCGCCTGCCGGGTATTGACGGCAATGCAAAGATGTCAAAGTCGCTGGGCAACTGTATTTACCTGAGTGATGAGCAGAAGGAGGTGGAGAAGAAAGTGAAGTCGGCCTATACTGACCCTGCTCACCTGCAGGTGGAAGATCCGGGCCATGTGGAAGGCAATGTCGTGTTCACTTACCTCGATGCCTTTGCTACGGATGATGACTTCGTGCAGTTCTGGCCTGACTATAAGAATCTCGATGAGGTGAAAGACCACTATCGTCGCGGCGGTTTGGGCGATATGAAGTGCAAAAAGTTCCTGATGAAAGTGTTGAACGACCGTCTGGAGCCGATTCGTCAGCGTCGTCACGAGTTTGAAAAGGATATTCCTGAAGTCTATAATATCCTGAAGAAAGGTTCTGAAGCAGCCCGTGAGGTTGCTGCACAGACACTCCATGAGGTGAAAGAAGCTATGCGTATCAATTATTTTGATGACGCAGCGCTCATTCAGGAGCAGGCAGAAAAGTATCGCAGCAAATAAAAACTGTGACTTTTTTCTTGAAAAAAACATCTATTCCCCTGTCAACTTCAATACTGACAGGGGACTTTTTTGTTCTTGATAATCAATTTTTATCATCAAAAGTATATCAACTCCTTTTTTTTATGTAATTTTGCACCGGAATTTTGATGATATGGGTAAAAGGTTAGAATTATTATTGTTGTTGATGTGCTGCCTTTTGTGCACATCATGTTTTAAGGATGAACCGCTCAATGATGAGTGTGACATTGAATCCGCCTACGTTCATGTGGACGATGTGAATGCTGTCTTCTATAGTGCTAAGGATACCTTGGTCTCAGTGCTTTACACCAGCGACAAGGTGGTGTTCAACGTGCGTCGTACGGCCGATGTGAAGAATTTGGCACCCGTCTTTAAGATTACTGATGGTGCTACCATTCAGCCAGCCAATGGCTCGGTGCAGGACTTTACGAATCCCGTCACTTACACTGTGACCTCCCAAGACGGCAAGTACAAGCGTACTTATACCGTAGAATTTGTCAGACAAGCCAGAATGGTCAGCGACGTGTTGAAGTTTGATTTCGAGAACTATCGTCCTGACAGTAAGTTCAAGACCTTCTATGAATGGTTTGAACTGGACGAAGATGGCAAAGAATGGCCTAAGTCGTGGGCAAACGGAAACATCGGCTACGGTCTTACTGGAGGAGGTTCCAGTGCGGATGCATATCCTACCACTGTGCTGAAAGAAGGCTACGATGGTGCTGCCCTGAAATTGGTGACCCTTTCCACGGGGGCTTTAGGCGCTTGGGCCAAGAAGTATATTGCAGCCGGAAACCTGTTCCTCGGTGAATTCAATCTGGCCTTAGCTACTACGGAACCTTTGAAATCCACCCGTTTCGGTGTGAAATTCGGCCGCAAGCCGATCAAGATGACCGGTTATTATCAGTACAAACCGGGCAGTCCTTTCAAGGATGCCCAGAATAATGATGTGGCCGGACGTATTGACAAGGGTGACGTATATGCCGTTTTCTTCCGTAACGAAGACGAGAATGGTAATGAAGTAGTTCTCTATGGCGACGATGTGCTGACGAATAAGCATATTGTGGCAAAGGCCCGTATCGAGAACATGGAGGATACTAAAGGCGAGTGGAAAACATTCGAGATACCGTTCGTTTACGACAAAGAGATCGACCTCGACCTGCTGGATGCCAATGGCTATAGCCTGACGGTGTGCTTCTCGTCGAGCATCGATGGCGCTACGTTTGAAGGTGCTATCGGTAGCACATTGCTGATAGATAAAGTAAGAATTGAATGTGAAGAGGAGGCTGAATGATGAAAAGACTGTCAATAATAATCTTGTCGGTGTTGTTTTCGGCAACGGCGGTATGGAGTGTTGAACACGAAGGCCAATCTTCCTGGACCCTTAAGGGCAGGGTAGGTTACAGTATCGGAGGCACAGCCCCCATCGGTATGCCTGCCACCATCCGTAAACTCAACAAGTTTGAGCTGAAACCCAATTTCTCGCTTGGGCTTGACGTGCAGAAGAATTTCTGGGGGAAATGGGGACTTCAAGGCGGCGTGCGTCTTGAAAACAAGGGCATGGGCATTGATGCCACCGTGAAATCTTACTATATGGACTTGGTACGTGGCGGTCAGTCGCTTGACGGACGTTTTACAGGCAGGGTGAAGACAGACGTAACACAGTATATGTTTACCATCCCTGTCAGTGCCACTTTCCAGCCGTCAGCGAGTGTTCTCCTTTACGCCGGCCCCTATCTTTCCATTCTCACCCGCAAGGATTTTGATGGATATGTCTATAACGGCTATCTGCGCAAAGGCAATCCTACAGGCGAGAAGGTGGAAATGGGCGACGATGAAGGTTCGCGCGGTTACTATGAATTCGAAAATGACATGCGTCCATTGCAGTTTGGCATCAATGTGGGTGCTGATTGGCGTGTTTGGCAAAGGTTCGGGCTTTATGCCAATCTTTCATGGGGACTCACAGGCGTGTTCAAAAGCGATTTCAAGACGGTGGAGCAGACGCTCTATCCCATCTATGGAACAATAGGTATAACATATCAAATCAAATAAGAGATGAAGAAATTTTTTACATTGTTAAGTATGGTCATGCTGTCGATGACGGCACTGGCCGGTACTGATAACCAACCAAACATTCTGAACGGAGGCTTCGAAGACTGGGGCGAAGATGAGAAAGTCTCAGCGTCAGAGGCTGTGGAACCCCGCTATTGGCATTCGTTCACTAGTGCTTACGGAACTTTTAAAGCCTTTGCAGGAGACCACTGCTTTAAGAGCGAAGATGCTCATAGTGGAAGTTATAGTGCGATGATTAAGGCATCCTCCGTTTGGGGCGTAGTTGCAAATGGAACATTGACCACTGGTCGCCTGAAAGCAGGGGCTATGATTGCTGATGATCCTAATAATCATTCCGAGTTGGATATGAGTTCGACAGAAAAAGATCGGAACAAAGATCCTTTCTATCAGGTGCTCGAAGCCCGTCCGGATTCCATCGTGTTTTGGGTGAAATTCTCTACAGGCAAGGCTGGTACAAAAGCCAATATGAGTGCTTATATCACCGATGGCACCTACTACCAGGCACCCGAAGACAAAGCATATAATAATAAGGTGGGATGGGCTGAGAATTCCAACATCGCTGCTTGCACGGAATGGACACGCATCAGTGTACCTTTCACATACGCTGATAACGACCTTGAACCCAAAGCCATTATGGTCACTTTCTCTACCTGTGAAACTCCTGGCGGAGGCAGTGAAAAAGACGTATTGCTCGTTGACGATGTGGAACTGATCTACAAATCGTCAGCCGAAGATGCAGGCACCTCCTATACTGATGACCTTGTGGTGAAAGTTAATTTCGGCGAAAGCGTTGAAACAACAACCCTTCCTTCAAGTACCATAAACATCAGCCAGAATACCAACGGAACCTATAAACTCTCTATCAAGAACTTCACATTGGCACCAGGCATGGAGTTGGGCGATGTTGTGGCCGACAATCTTACCGGTGAGACCGAAGGGGAGTATACGACCATCAAGATGAATGATGTGCCCGTAACAATAGGCGGTGAAATTGGGGCCGGACTCGGAGACCTGAGAATCAATCTTGATGCAAAGTTTACTGCTGATAAACTCTATGCTCTGATTGACCTGAATGTTACGCTTCTCAATCAGGTGGTTAATGTCGTCTTTGGCAGTCCCTTTACTGAGTCAGGTATAGACCATGTTTCTGTGAACAATCATGTTCAGGGGAATCATGTCTATGAAATAGGTGGTCAGCGTGTCACTCGTGCTTCCAAGCCAGGCCTCTATATCGTTAATGGCAAGAAAGTAATTAAGAAATAAAGAAATATCATTATGGCAGACAATAATCAGAACAACGGGCAGTTGCAGTTGGAACTGACTCCCGACGTGGCTCAAGGTGAGTATTCAAACCTGGCCATGATTATCCACTCGCATTCAGAGTTCATTATCGATTTCGCCGCCATGCTGCCCGGCTTGCAGAAGGCTAAGGTGAAGAGCCGTGTCATCCTGGCTCCCGAGCATGCCAAGCGTCTGCTTGCTGCTCTTCAGGAGAACATCATGCGCTACGAACATGAATATGGAAAAATAGAGATTCCCAACCCAACTCCTCGTACAGCAACACCCTTTGGAACGCCAAAAGGCGACGCATAACCGATAAAAATAGTTAATAAAGGCTATACTTTACTAAATATTGGCAAGTATAGCCTTTTTGTTTTATATATAATTAGGTGTTTTCAAAGAAACTTCGTACCTTTGCAGCCCAAAATGGTCCGTTGGGACTATTGTGCACATATTCGAATACAAATAAATATATATATAAATTAAAAAAGTAAAGTAAAATGCCTACAATTTCACAATTGGTAAGAAAAGGCAGAAAGGCACTTGTTGACAAGAGCAAGTCGCCCGCTTTGGACTCATGTCCTCAGCGTCGTGGCGTTTGTGTACGTGTTTACACAACGACCCCGAAGAAGCCTAATTCGGCTATGCGCAAAGTAGCCCGTGTTCGTTTGACTAACCAGAAGGAGGTTAACTCCTACATTCCTGGAGAAGGCCACAACCTGCAGGAGCACTCTATCGTGCTCGTTCGCGGTGGTCGTGTAAAGGACCTTCCTGGTGTACGTTATCACATCGTTCGTGGAACGTTGGATACTGCTGGTGTGGCTAACCGCACTCAGCGTCGTTCCAAGTACGGTGCCAAGCGTCCTAAGGCTAAGAAGTAATTTAGCCTGAAAAGAAAAAGTGCCCAGCTACTGCTGGAGATAGCGGAAGCGGGGCACTTCCTTCAAAAGTAACAAAAATCGTTTTGCTGGAGAATTGTTAACGACAGGTTGAGTAAATGTCCGGGAGCGGACGTTGAAGAACAAAGAAACAGACAACCCCAAGCAGAATATAATTATTAAATAACAAAATGAGAAAAGCAAAACCAAAGAAGCGTGTGATCCTGCCGGATCCAGTCTTCAACGACCAGAAGGTCTCAAAGTTCGTGAATCATCTGATGTATGACGGTAAGAAGAATACATCGTATGAAATTTTCTACAAGGCTCTCGACATTGTGAAGGAGAAGATGGCTAATGAGGAGAAACCTGCCCTCGAGATTTGGAAGCAGGCCCTCGACAATATCACACCCCAGGTGGAGGTGAAGAGCCGTCGTATCGGTGGTGCCACTTTCCAGGTTCCTACCGAAATCCGTCCTGACCGTAAGGAGAGCGTTTCAATGAAGAATATGATTCAGTTTGCCCGTAAGCGTGGCGGTAAGTCAATGGCTGACCGTCTGGCTGCTGAGATTATGGACGCCTACAACAACCAGGGTGGTGCCTTCAAGCGTAAGGAAGATATGCACCGCATGGCAGAGGCTAACCGTGCATTCGCTCATTTCCGTTTTTAATTGATTAGGTAAAAAGATATAAGGATAAAAAGAAATGGCAAAGCACGATTTACATTTGACGCGCAATATCGGTATCATGGCTCACATCGATGCCGGTAAGACAACAACGTCTGAGCGTATCCTGTTCTACACCGGTAAGACCCACAAGATTGGTGAGGTGCACGACGGTGGTGCAACGATGGACTGGATGGCTCAGGAACAGGAGCGTGGTATCACCATCACTTCTGCTGCTACCACTTGTTTCTGGAACTATAACAACAAACAGTTTAAGATCAACCTGATCGACACTCCGGGACACGTTGACTTCACTGCTGAGGTGGAGCGTTCACTGCGTGTGCTCGATGGAGCCGTGGCTACCTACTGTGCTGTAGGTGGTGTGCAGCCCCAGTCAGAGACCGTTTGGCGTCAGGCTGACAAGTATAACGTTCCCCGTCTGGGTTACGTCAACAAGATGGACCGTTCCGGTGCCAACTACTTTGACGTGCTGCAGCAGATGAAGGACGTGCTGGGTGCAAACCCTGTTTCTCTGGTTATTCCTATCGGTCAGGAAGAGACCTTCAAGGGTGTGGTTGACCTGCTCAAGATGAAGGCTATCATCTGGCATGATGAGACTCAGGGTGCTGAGTTCGAAATCGATGAGATTCCCGATGACCTGAAAGACGAGGCTCAGGAGTGGCGTGACAAACTTGTCGAGACTGCCGCTGAGTTCGACGAGGCTCTGATGGAGAAGTTCTTCGACGATCCCAACTCTATCACCGAGGAAGAATTGATTGCTGCTATCCGTAAGGGTACCATCGCTATGGAGTGTGTTCCCATGCTCTGCGGTTCTTCGTTCAAGAACAAGGGTGTTCAGACCCTGCTCGACTATGTTTGTGCATTCCTGCCCTCACCGCTGGATACTCCCGCTATCGTGGGTGAGAATCCTGATACCGGTGAAGAAGAAGACCGTAAGCCCTCTGAGGACGAGCCCACATCGGCTCTGGCCTTCAAGATTGCTACCGACCCATACGTAGGTCGTCTGGTATTCTTCCGCGTTTACTCCGGTAAGGTGGAAGCTGGTTCATACGTGTATAACACCCGTTCCGGCAAGAAGGAGCGCGTGAGCCGTCTGTTCCAGATGCACTCCAACAAGCAGAATCCCATGGACAGCATCGACGCCGGTGATATCGGTGCAGGTGTAGGTTTCAAGGATATCCGCACGGGTGATACCCTCTGTGATGAGGCTCATCCTATCGTACTGGAAAGCATTTCCTTCCCCGACACTGTGATTTCCATCGCCGTAGAGCCCAAGAGCCAGGCCGACATTGCCAAGCTCGACAATGGTCTCGCCAAACTGGCTGAGGAAGACCCGACCTTCACCGTACATACCGACGAGCAGAGCGGTCAGACCGTTATCTCAGGTATGGGTGAGCTTCACCTCGATATCATTATCGACCGTCTGAAGCGTGAATTCAAGGTTGAGTGTAACCAGGGTAAGCCTCAGGTGAACTACAAGGAGGCTATCACCAAGACTGTTGAGAACCATCGTGAGGTTTACAAGAAGCAGTCGGGTGGTCGCGGTAAGTTCGCTGACATCATCGTGAACGTCGGTCCTGTGGATGACGATTGGGATGTGAAGGAGAACGGCGGTCTGCAGTTCATCAACGAGGTGAAGGGTGGTAACGTGCCCAAGGAATTCATCCCCTCTGTACAGAAGGGCTTCGAGGATGCCATGAAGAACGGTGTTCTGGGTGGCTATCCCATGGATTCTCTGAAGGTCGTGCTGCTCGACGGTTCTTTCCACCCCGTTGACTCCGACCAGCTCTCCTTCGAACTGGCTGCCCGTTTCGCTTACAAGGCAGTTTGCCAGAAGGCAGGCCCCGTGCTGATGGAGCCTATCATGAAACTCGAGGTTGTTACTCCTGAGGAGAACATGGGTGACGTGATCGGTGACCTCAACAAACGCCGTGGTCAGGTAGAAGGTATGGAAGAAGGCCGTAGCGGTGGACGTATCATCAAGGCTATGGTTCCCCTGGCAGAGATGTTCGGTTATGTAACAGCCCTGCGTACCATCACTTCCGGCCGTGCCACCAGCTCTATGGAGTATGACCATCATGCTCCGTTGTCTTCAAGCATTGCCAAGACTGTGCTCGAAGAGGTGAAGGGTCGTGTTGACCTGGTATAAGACAAGTAGGAGTCTGCCGCTGAGCAAATGACTCTTTAGCGGCACTCCTCTTTCAATATCTATATTAATAACAATTTAAATTCAAAACAAAATGAGTCAGAAAATTCGTATCAAGCTGAAGAGCTACGACCACCAGTTGGTTGACAAGTCAGCAGAGAAGATTGTGAAGGCTGTGAAAGCTACAGGCGCCATCGTTAGTGGTCCTATTCCCCTTCCCACTCACAAACGTATCTTCACCGTTAACCGTTCAACCTTCGTTAACAAGAAGGCCCGCGAGCAGTTCCAGCTGTCAGACTACAAGCGTCTGATTGACATCTACAGCTCAACTGCCAAGACCGTTGACGCGCTGATGAAGCTCGAACTCCCCAGCGGTGTAGAAGTAGAAATCAAGGTGTAGTTTTCCTCGAAAGGAATAATTTTATCCGATAAGAAGGCTTGCAGCATTGCCGACATTATTGTCGTCTGTACTGCAAGCCTTTTTTTGAGAATGTAAGACTGCTTCGTTTTTACCCATCGGGAAGGAAGTTTACGCAAAATTAAAATGCTTTTTATTTTGTATTGTTCTCACTTAATCGTATCTTTGTCCTCGATAAACGGAAAAGACGAATGCTCAGACGATTGTTCCATATTGCTCTTGTGCTTTTGCTGCTTTGTGCCTGCGGCAGCAGGGAGGCTCAGCGTTTGCTTGACCAAGCAGAGACAGTTATAAATGAGAACTCCAGTGAAGCCATCACCATTCTCGAGAGCATTAGCGATGACGGTCTTTCCCGCAGCCAGCGCATGCGTCGCCTGCTCCTGCTCACCAATGCCCAGGTCAAATGTGATACCGTTTTCCGTTCTGACAGTATTCAGCGTCTGCTTGTGGATTATTATGAAAGCCTCGGCACTGACAATGAACGTATGCTTGCCCACTATCTGCTGGGTCTTTCCTATTATGATACGGGAGAAGTTCCTGCTGCGCTTGAGAGTTTCCAGAAAGCATCCTGTTGTGCCGACACGATCTCTAAAAATTTCGATTACAGTCTGTTGGGTAGGGTGTATGGACAGATGAGCAATGTATTTTATGATCAAGGCATGTATAGGGAAGCAATAGACCACGACAAATTATCTGTTGGATATGCATGGAAAGGAAAAGACACTTTACTAGCCCTTAGAAATTCCGAACAAATAGCCTTCGCTTACAAAAGGCTTGGTTATAGCGATTCTGCGATGGCAGTTATCGAAGACGTTGCCAAGAAATATAATCAGCATGGTCATCTTTCTGATGCTGTCATTTCTTTGAGTGCAAATATAAGTCCTCTGATTCTGAATGGGGATTACCCGAAGGCAAAAAAATATATGGAGCTGTATGAATCTTATTCCGGTCTTTTCGATTCACACGGTAATATAGAAGCAGGACGGGAGATCTATTACAAGATTAAAGGTCTGTTTTTCCTTCGCACTAATCAATTGGATTCTGCAGAATACTATTTCCGCAAAGAGTTACGTGAAGGTAGAGATTATAACAACCAAAATGCTGCAGCAAATGGATTGTTAGAACTCTACCAACGACTCCACCAGCCAGATTCTGTTGCGAAATATAGTTTATATGCATATACAATGAGTGATTCTTTGTATTCGCAAAGAATGACAAAAGATATCGAACGGATGCATGCCTTGTATAATTACACACGGTATCAGGTTGTGGCAAGGCAAGCATCGGAAAGAGCTGCATTGGCAAATAAAAAACTTCTTGTCTGCTTTATTGTGCTGTTGGCCTTTCTTCTTTTGTCCTCTTGGTTATACATCGCTCGAAAGAAAGTGATAGAAATTTTGCTGGTAAAAGTTGCTGAACTGAATTCGATAAAAATGGAAAACCGCGAATTGAAACATAACGCGACAGCCAACCAACAACAAATAACCGAGAATGAAAAAAGAATCAAACAGTTAGAAAAGAGATTGGGTAGATATGGCAAGTTAGTTTACTTTGGCATAGACAAGGCAGAGAACGACTTGAAGAAATCCCCAAGTTATCTTCAAATACAAGAAATTGCATATAGGGGGCAAAAACTATCCTCAGGCTATTGGGACTCTATCTGTAATCTAACCAGCGAGTACCTTCCTGCATTTTACGATTTTGTCCTATCCCAATTTCAGATTGATTCCACGGAATACCGTATTTGCCTTTTGTTGCGTCTCCATTTTAAAGGTGCTGAAATTGCTCACATGCTTGGTGTAACCGCTCCCTATATTTCTAAAACGAGTACGGAAATTTTGGCAAATCTTTATGGTAAAAGAGGAAGTTCGAAGGATTTGTATAGGGAATTATGCAAAATAACTTAGCATAACGAACGTTAAATTACGGTTGTTATTTTGACTTAACTATTTAGAAGTCAAGTAAATACTTTTGGTTAATGTTTGGTTAATTCTTAAACTGCAGTTTTGTCGCTTGTAGTATTTATTCTTCATAATTTTGTGTACGAAAACTATAAAATCGACAGAATTATGAGGAGAATATTATTAATGATTGTATGTGCTTTCATGTTAAGCACAAATCTGTGGGCTAAACAATTAGTTCCTTTGTCAGTAAATATTGATGATGATGAAAAGCCTCTAGGACATGGTCATGGAAGATCCGCTATTGAGGTACCATTAGTCTATATTGAAGACTACACTCTTTCTTTTTCTTCAACTTTCGAAGACGAAGTGCTGATAACACTTCTCGACGAAGACGAGAATGTGGTTTACACAGGTTGGCTGGCTCCTGGTCAGACCACCCTTACATTCCCCAGTACATTATCTGGTGAATACACAATCCGCCTCACCGTGGGCTCTGTATATTATATAGGTGTAATCGATCTATAAGTAGAATGAGATGAAAATAAAACGTTTCATTTCTGCTTTGGCATTACTGTTCGGAATAACATCGGCCTATAGCCAGGTGAACCTGTCTGAAATGGCCTTGGAATCAACCGACAGTTTATTGAAAAGTAGAATCCGCTATTTCTCCCCGGGAAACGGAGGCAGAAACAAAGTGTGGGATTTCTCCAACAAACTTGGCTCTAAGGGGTCTTCTCAGGTAATGTTCATGAAAGACAGTACTGGAACTGTCGCCGTCATAGAGCCAGGCAGAATCAGTTATTACCGCACGACTCCCGATTCACTCATTCTCTTTGGCAGCGAGTCCCCCTTGGAGAAACGAGAGTATGCTATGGAAAAATTATCCAAGAAATATCCTCTTGAATTTGGCGACTCTATCTGCATGCCCTTCAGATGTGCGGGAATGTATTGTGGTAATCATCCTTTCCGTGAGGTTGGCACGACAACCGTTAAGGTAGATGCAGTAGGCTCCATCGTGCTTGCGGAGAATGATACGGTCAGGAATGTCCGGAGAGTGCACACCATAGATGCCTATGGTATCTGTATGGCCCTCGACTCTGCCGCCCTCGATACTGCCAGACTCACTCAGGTCATTGACGAACGATACGAATGGTATCCTCCCGATTCACAGTATCCGATTATTGAGAATGTGACAAGCACTACGTATCTCAACATGGATGTAATAGGCACCACCCAGTTCGCCTATTGTAATCTTCCTGAAGACGAGGTTTCTTTTTACATCACACATGAAGAAGATGATGAAACTGACGAGCCAGAAATAGTAGTTGAAGAACAGTCAACTCCTGATATTATCCATTACCAAGTAAGAACTCAAGGAAAAGTCATCAATATAACTTATTCCCTTGACGAAGAAGCCAACATCACAACTATTGTGGCAAGTTACATAGGATTGTTATGCAAGAGTAGTCAATGGACTCAGAATGCTGGACAGGGATATTCCGTACAGATAAACTGCAGCGGCTTACATCCGGGCATATACATCCTTTATCTCAACGTTAACGGAAAAGTATATAACGAGAAAGTGAAAATATGAAGATAACGACATTTACAATCATGACAATCTCCATGCAGATAGTTTTGCTGCTGTCCAGTTTAAATATAATGGCTCAGGGCAATCCCATCGTACCTGATATACCGCCAAGTCCTCAGGCTGTTGCCTTCAACCGCCTTGGTGACTATCAGGTAAACAACAACTATGGTATGCCCGACATAAGCATTCCACTATTTGAGATAGATTTCCACGGATACAAGATACCTTTGACACTGCACTACGAGGCATCCCCTCTGAAGCCTGGCTACAACTATGATGTCACAGGTATCGGATGGACACTTTCTGGCAATTCTTGTGTTTCCAGGACAATCAAGGACATTGCAGATGAATGTGCCGACAATCCATTTACCTTAGATGGTTTTAAATATTCTTCAGGGGCAGATAAGACGTATCTATACTTTCATTATAATGATTTGCTGGATAGAGTGAACTATCAATATGACTCATACAACATTGTTTTGCCATCGGGCAGGAACATTCCTTTTTTCATGTACAAGTGGGATGGTGTCATGCAATACCACCTGATGTCCCCGGATAGTAATGTAAAGATATCCTGTAGTTATAGTCCAAATTCGATAAATAGCTTTACGGTAACGGATGAAGCCGGAGTGACCTATAACTTTACTATACCAGAAAAGGCAACCAACATATTCATGGACGATCCTAATGCAAATAGGTACGTAACATGGTTACTGACCAGCATAGAAATTCCTGCAAAAGGGACAATATACTATCAATACACAGAGCATCCTGTAGCCATCAATACTCATAATATTCTTCGCGAACCTGTGATTTCGGTCTGCCGGCTATATGACAGTTGGAGAGAGTGGCCTAATGAAAGACATTTCAATGTCAAGGGACACTTCCAATCACAGAGTCCGAGATACGAGATGACTTTCCTCAGCCGCATCATCTATGGCCCCACGGTAGTGGACTTCAATTACACGAACGATAAACAGCATATGAGAGAGATTGTTATTTCAGAGAATAATGAAATAATCAGGAAATACGCGCTTAATGTATATGGTTCGCCTTATTATCCAAATTGGCATCTTAATTCACTCGTCATTTCCGGACAGGATGAAGAAGACAGACTTGTTTACGGTTTTTCGTATTATAACATTAACCCGGGAGAATATACAGACTATTGGGGCAACAGATGCAATGCAGGTCCCTCTGTAGTTGGTGCCAATGGGCATACTATTAACAATTATGGTTTGAATAACCTAGGAAATTTCAATTTGTTTTTTGGCTATGATGAAATCGGCTTAGACTGGGTTGGTATCCAAAATCAACTCAATATTGACGGAAGGCTTGCACAACTCATAGAAAACGAGCCGGACGACCATAGCTATTATTATAAACTGAAGTTGCAATCCACAACAGATGGGGACACACGCATTCCAACAACACCAGACAAGCATGGAGTCTTATCGTCCATAACCTATCCCAATGGTGGACGTACATCATTCTATTGGGAGAATCATCGTTTCCCAACCGCGACGGCAGCGGATGGTGACATCGTCACGGACAGACGCCATCAGCGAATTATCGAAGGCGGCGGCTTCAGGATCGAATCTATTATTAATTGGACTGCAGATGGAAATCTTGTAAGTAAAGACTACTACCGATATGGATTTACAATCGGGGATGTCATACATAGGGATTTCCCACTGCCATTACCCGATAGTCTTAATCTCAATGACACCATCAATCACCACATCGGATGCGGAGAGCCAGTCGTTGACCCCAACCTGTTTACTCTCATGAGTGGTTTCAGTTATTCTCTGTCTTTGGTCCCGGGTTCCTCTTCTACATATACATACGCACAACCCACTGCATTCCTGAAAATGCTTTTAGGACAGGACAGTCAATTTAAGAACATATCCTACAATCAGGAAGTTCAGGGTGTACCCATGTGGTGGGAGGCAACTTTTTCAGCTATCAAATTCCGTTCACTTATTGGGGGCAGACGACCGGTGGTATATCCTGAAATCACGGTTTACCACGGACAACCATTTGATACAGCAGAATGTATAAGTAAGACAGTATATAGGTATGACATATACAAATCCCAATTCCCAGATTATTACTCAGGTGGCAACTATTTGTCGGATTTCAATTATCAGACCGTACCAGATACTGCATATTTTGAACCTTTGTTTTTCTATCCTGGATATCCGGCTCTGACATGCAATGAGTATCCTGCCGACAGGCATCAGCTGAAATCAAAGTCTGACTATTCTTATAATGCCGCCAGAGGCATTTGGGAACTTGTATCTGAGGAGAAGTATAAATACACTAACTATAATTTCTCTGAAAGCGGCTTTGTTTTTGAAAGTATTTTCTCAAGGGAGAATTATTATCCTAATTACGGGAACCTAACCTACAACCAATTAGGATTTAACCATCCATTAATCAATGCCCCTCTTAGAGCATTCTACAAACCGTCATCCCAGAAGTTCGGCAGATTCACGTTGAGCGAGAAGACTACCACGACCTTACGCCAAGGAGGGACGAGGACAAATGACAACATCCAGACAGAAAGGTTTTCCTACCTGTATCCAGGAGTTCTAAAATCACGGGAATATTCTGACTTGTATTATAGAATACGGTCTGATTATGGCCGTGATAATTGTGACAAGAAAGACGAGTATTCATTCGTCGGTGAAGAAAGTGGAAGCTCAAACCCTGCCATAGCAGAAATGAAGTCAAGGAACATGCTAGCGTCTTTAATCTCATCCGAGACGTTCTCATACGCTCCCTGGACATCAAAGGTTTCCGGCAGTAAGATGGATTACAGCTTCTTCGGCAATAAAATCCTGCCCTCCAAACTTTATGAGAGCAATGGCGACCAGTATGAGGAGAGTGTCGAAGTCTTGTCGTACGATTCATACGGAAATCCAACGGAAGTGGAGGATTTGAAGACAGGGATACATAGTGTCTTTCTTTGGGATATATATGGAAGGTACCTGATAGCCTTGGTCAAGAACGCCACATTGTCACAGGTCGGGAATGTCTCGCAACTGTTGTCAGGAACTTCCGTGACACGCTATGCCACGTTAAAAAACCTGTTGCCGAATGCCCAGATCCAGACCTGGGACTACAAGCCTCTAATCGGTGTCTCTTCCCATACAGACGTGAATGGGGAAACCACTCTTTATGAGTACGACGGACTGGGAAGACTAAAAGCAGAAAAAAGGATTGTCAACGGAACGACAGAACCTGAAGTCCTACATGAATATGAATACAACTATTTGAATCAACAATATTAAACAATATGAATAGCCTTCCCGATTTCAAAAAATATGCTAAAGAATATCTGTTGTCAGAAGAATTTTATATCTTTGCGCTGTCTAACTGCAACCGTTATACCCAGATGAGCCTACGCCATATTCTCCTGTGTATCCTGATGCTGTCTGTCATCGCCCCCGCCCGAGGGCAGAGTTCGGCGGGCAGTAGCATCGTATCCCGCACGGTGCTGTCAGGCGACGGTCTGAAGGCGGCTGAGCATCGCGTCTATGACAACGGCCTTGGCGATGTCATTCAGGAAGTGCAGTCTTGGCCCGGTTCCTCCTTGCCGAGCCTTGCCGTCCGTCATGACTATGATGACTACCGGAGAAGGACGCGCAACTGGCTTCCCGTCACGTCGTCCGGCAGCGGTTTCATCAGCGGAAATACGATATCCTATCAGGCTCAGTCGCAGTACGGCGACAGTGCCCCCTTCTCGCGCACGGAGTACGACGGTTTCCTCCCGTCACAGCCCTCCGAACAGTATAAGGCCGGTTCCCATTGGCAGTCTAACGGCAAGAAGGTATCCGTGACCTACAGCGAATACGTTGGAGCCGGCATGTACTCCCCCGAGGAAGGCTACCTGTACATAACGGCCAACACGGCGAAGTTCCTCCGTACCTTGACCGTCGATGAGGACGGCTGCTGGAGCGCTGAGTATACCGACCTGAACGGGCGGGTGATGATCAGCGAGACGAGCCAAGGGAAGACCTATTACATGTACGATCCCAAGGGCGACATCACCCACGTCATCCCGCCCATCCTCTCCGACTACCTCATCTCGCATTACGGATATGACTCTTCAGACATTCCCGACGACAGTGAGATGATGCAGAAGTATGCTTACATCTACCGCTACGACAACCAGCGTCACTGCATCTACCGCAAGCTTCCCGGCTGCGACCCCGTGTATTACGTCTATGACAGGACGGGGGACTGCATCCTGACACAGGACGGTGAGCAGCGGCAGGCAGGCGTGTGGGCATACAGCATCCCGGACAGGTTCGGCCGTCCCGCCGTCAGCGGCATCTGCCACTGCATGCGTACCATGTGTATGCAGAGTACGACGGTGCTTCCGAACAGAAGGGAGGCTATACCGTCCACAACCTCACGCTGGATACCCAGACGCTGTATGCGGCCGCATACTATGACGGCTACGGGTTCATCGGTCAGCACGGTGTGCCGTCCTCGCTGGCGTCCTCCACGGTAGCAGGCTTTTCCATCGACACATCCTTAGGCTGCGGGCTGCAGACAGGTTCTGCCGCTGCGGTAATCAAGGAAGGCTCTGTGACGGGATACACCTATTCCGCCATGTACTACGACTCGCGCTACCGTGTCTCGCAGGTCAGGGCGACGAACCACCTCGGCGGCACGGAGACCACGTGTACCTCGTATTCATACACGGGCAAGCCCGAGAACGTAAAGGTCCAGCACAGCAAGAACGGGACGGGCACGATGGACATCAGCCATACCTATACCTACGATGATGCCGACAGGATGGCGACGAGTACCTTCTCCATAACCCAGGGCGTTCCGCCGCTGACAGCCACGTTAGGATATGAATACGACGCACTGGGCAGGCTGTCCGGCATCAGCCGCCCGTTCACGTCAGGAGACGTCACCTATACCTACGACCTGCACGGCTGGACGACGGGCATCACCGCCGGCAGTTTCCAGGAGGAACTGTCCTATGCCGACGGCCCCGGTACCCCCTGCTGGAATGGCAATGTCAGTTCCATGAGATGGAAGAACTATGGCTATTCCCCGAAGCGGGGCTACAGGTTCATCTATGATGATGCAGGCCGTCTTACGCAGGCTTTGTATGGGGAAGGAGAAGCCCTTGCATCAAATGCCTACAGGTTCAGCGAGTCCTTGCAGTATGATGCCCACGGCAATGTCACTGGGATAACCCGCAGGGGAAAGATATCTTCAAACAGTTACGGCTTGATGGACAACCTGACGCTCACCTACGACGGCAACCAGCTGACGGGT
>OMWC01000004.1 GCA_900314655.1 uncultured Prevotellaceae bacterium
ATACAAGTAATGTCAAGCGTTTCTAAGCCCAGAGTCAGACAGAATCGTCACAAGCAAGGGCTAAATCAGACACTCGAAAAAATATCTGCGGATTTTAGGACTATAAGAACTGGAACTTCTCTTGCTTCTTCACAGGTGTCTTCGGACATGATGTTTACAATGGTCTCCGTGCTCACTATACAGCACCCGACTTCTTCGCTGGTGGTAAGAACGTAATGAAGGAATTCGTTACTGAGCGTCCTGCTTCAGATACAGGTTCTAACATCCCATCTGACAAGTTCATCGAAAAGGGTGACTATATCCGTCTCCAGAGCCTTACAGTAGGTTACACATTCAACAACTTCAATGGTTGGATTAAGAACCTCCAGCTCTATGCTACAATGAACAACGTATTCACAATCACTGGTTATAAGGGTCTTGACCCAGAGGTTAACCTCGGTGGTATTGATCCAGGTGTTGACTATCGTTGGAAAACTTACCCACATACTCGTACTACTATGATCGGTGCTAAGATTAACTTCTAAAATACTAAGCGAATATGAAAACAAATAAAATAATTCTTTCAGTTGCCCTTCTGGGTCTGACTTTAAGTAGCTGTACAGATTTGGACGTTGATATAGATTCTCAGTACACTCAGATGCCTGGTACCGAAGCAGCTGTCAACGCAAACATGAACGACCTTTTCACGCGTTTCAGAGGTACTCTTGGTCGCCGTTACATGGAGGCTACATGTCTCTCTTCTGACGAATATACTTCATTGTCATATTCTGGTAACTGGGTTGATGGCTATACGTACGCTCACTCAGCATATCATAACTATAACTACGAGGATGCTGTTCTTGACTGGATGGAAAATTTGGGTAAGGCTAATGTGCTCGCCAGCGAGATTGCAAACTCTTCTTATCCTGAGCAGAACCGTTATGAGGCTCGCGTTATGCGTGCTTTCCATACATTCCTTGAAATGGATATGTGGGGCGATGTGCCAATCGCTGATGGTGACTATGTTACTGAGCACAAGCTCGATCCAAACAACCGTCACCCACGTGCTGAGGTTGCAAAGTACATCGAGAAGGAACTTCTTGAAATCCTTGCTGCTGACAAGCTCTCTACCGATGTGTTCGGTGAATATTATGGCAAGCCAACAAAGTACATGGCTCAGGCTCTGCTCGTCAAGCTCTACATCAACTGGCCAGTTTACACTGCTGATGCTGTAGAAAACTATGATGCAGCTTCTTACAAAAACGAGAAGTTGGACGATTGTATCGCTCTTTGTGATGAACTCATCAAGAGTGGCAAGTTCGCTCTCGGTCCAGACGAGTATCGTTTCAAGTTCAATTGGGACAACACTGAGCGTGTAAAGGCTGGTACGATCAAGGACTTTATCTATGCTATGGAGTATGACACCAGCACGGCACAGGGTATGCAGTGGGGACGTTCACACTCTTACAAGGATATCAAGAAGCTTGACCCCTCTATGTTCGGTGAGTTCCTCAACAACTCTGGTGGTGCTTACATGGCTGTTACCCCTGAGTGCGTAAATCGTTTCAACCTTAAGGGCGACCAGCGTAACTGGATGATTTTCGGTCTTGAGGACAAGAATCACAACCCTGCAAATGGCCAGGTTTATGTATATGATACCCAAACTTTGCTCCCAACAGATGTTAAGTGTCTTGACCGTAATGGCAATCCTCTCGTGTTCTCAAAGGACATCAATGTCACAGGTGAACTTGCATCTGTTGATGTAGGTGATGACCTCGAAGGTTGGCGTCAGGGTTATCGTTCTTCAAAGTGGTTCGTTTGCAACAACGACTACTCTAATGGACGTAACCAGTCAAACGACGTTCCTATTTTCCGTTATGCAGATATTCTCTTGACAAAGGCTGAGGCTATGGTTCGTTCTGGTAAGAGCGGTTCAAAGGAACTCTTCAACCAGATTCGTTCATATGTAGGTGCTCCTACACTCGCTGCTGACCCAACTCTTGACGATATCTATCAGGAGCGTGGTCGCGAGTTCTTCGATGAGCTCTGGCGTCGTAACGATATGATTCGTTTCGGTCACTATGAGGATGAGTGGTTCCCACACTACAAGAACAATCCAAATGCTAACTTCGAGAAGACTCGCCGTATCTTCCCAATCAAGAAGGGTGACCTCGATGTTAACGAGGGCTGGTCACAGAACGCTGGCTACTAAGAAGTTAAAAATGAAAAGTGAATAGCATTAGATTATTCATAACCTCTTTAAGTCTCTGGGCAGTCACAGTCGTGGCTGCCCAGAATATTGAGGTGGTGGTGCATCGCGGTGCCAACGCGCTGGCACCTGAGAACACGGTGGCCTCGGCCGATTCGGCGCTGGAGTATGGAGCCACGTGGGTCGAAGTTGATGTGCGCCCGTCGCGGGACGGCGTGCTCTTCAACTTGCATGACGAAACGCTCGACCGTACGACCAATGGCACGGGCCGCCTTGTCGACATGCTGGCTGCCGACGTGCATAGGCTCGATGCTGGCAGCTGGTTTTCGCCGCAGTTTGCAGGGGCGCGGGTTCCGACGATTGCCGAGATGCTCGACTCGCTGCAGGGCCGTGCCAAGGTGTTCTTCGACGTGAAGCGCGGCACGCCTATCCCCTCGCTGGTGAAGCTTGTACGCGAGAAAGGCTTTGCCGACAAGAGTTTCTTTTGGTTTGCCGATGAGCAGATGTTGCGCGAGTTCGTCAGCCTTGCGCCAGAGATGAAGGTCAAGGTGAACGCCAAGGACATCGAACGCCTGAAGTATTGGCAGACCGTCTGCACGCCTTCGTATGTGGAGATTGCTCCGCAGTTCATCACGAAGCGCTTTCGCCGCTATTGCCGTCGCCATGACATTCGTGTGATGGCAGCCTGCCAGGAGGACGACACCTCACAATTCCGTTTGGTTATCAAGAAAAAACCTGACCTGGTCAACCTCGACCGGCCGGAAGCGTTTCTGCCGTTACTCAAGCCGAAACACGAAAAATAGGGAGCGGATTTTGTCCGTTCCCTATTTTTTTGTATCTTTGCAGGTACTATTATTACTTAGGCTGTTTCAGAATGAGAAAACTCTTCTTGGCATTCCTCTGCCTGCTGTCGTTGGTCGTCTCGGCTCAGGTGTGGCAGCATGTCGATCCGCGCATCGGCAGCGTTGGGGTGGGGCGCACGTTCCCCGGACCGTGCATGCCGTTTGGCATGGTAAAGCCTGGCCCTGACTGCGGCGTGCTTCCGAATGCTGGCTGGACGCCGATGCCCGAGTCTGTGCTTGGTTTTTCGCAGACACATGTCAGCGGAACAGGTGGTGGACAGAAATATGGTAATGTACTCGTGCAGCCGTTCCTGGGAAACGGTGATGTTTCAGGTTTTGAGCAAAAGCGCATATCAGAAGATATTTCTCTGGGCTATTATTCTGCGACCTTTGAAAACGGTATCAAGACCGAAATCACCACCGCTGAACGCTGTGCCTTCTATCGTTTTCATTACCCACAAGCCGGTTCATTGTTCATCGATGCCACACACTATCTCGGCAAGAGCAACATCCCGGACTTACGCGAGGCCCAACAGTTTGTAGGGGCTGAAGTGGAAGTCTTCAATGATCATGAAGTAAGGGGCTTCACCCGCATTCGCGGGGGATGGAACAACGGTAGTGCCTACACCGTGTATTTCTGCCTGATGACAGACAAGCCTTTCCGAAGTATTGTCAATGACAACAACCAACGGGCGGTACTTCAATTCGAAGACACATTGGTGAATGTCAAGATTGGTATTTCTTTCATCAGTTCCCTGAAAGCTAGACAGAACATCCCCAGTACCAGTTTCGATTCACAGTTACCCATACTCCGCCAATCGTGGGAAAGTATTCTTTCACGCATTCAGATTGCGGGAACTGAGACACAGAAGCGGATGTTCTATACGGGTATCTATCACACATGTCTGATGCCTGTGGACCGCACAGGCGAAAACCCATTATGGACGGAAACGCCTTATTATGACGACTATTATGCCATTTGGGACACCTACCGCACCTCCACCCCGCTCATCACGCTGCTCGACGAACAGCGCGAAGTGGATATCGTGAACTCCCTGCTCAACATCTATAAGCGCGAGGGCTATATGCCCGATGCCCGTAGCGGCAACTGCAACGGACGCACGCAAGGGGGATCGAATGCGGAAGTGGTGATTGCCGATGCCTATGTGAAGGGATTACAGGGCATCGACTACGAACTGGCTCTGGAGGCCATGCTCAAAGATGCTGATGCCGACCCTGGGACTGACCACGAGAAGCATGGACGTGGCGGTCTTCTAGAATACAACTCGCTAGGCTATATCCCTTATGGCATTGACCGCGCAGGAAACCGCACGGTGGAATACGCTTACGATGATTACTGTATTGCGCTGGTGGCCAAAGGCTTGGGTCACGAAGACCTTTACGAACGATTCATGAAACAGTCGGCCAACTGGAAGAATCTCTGGCGCTCCGATTATGAATGGGATGGCGTAAAGGGTTACATCATGCCGAGAGACAAGAATGGCGCCTGGCTCGACAGCGTGCCTTGGGGCCATTCCAAAGTTTACCATCCGCGCATACCTTATACCCCCATCACGAAGGTGGCCCCCTGGTATCTGCCTTGGTGGAGCACATTCTTCTATGAAGCCCTTTCAGCAGAATATTCGTTGAGCATTCCCCATGATGTTCCGGGACTCATCGAGGCTTGTGGTGGTAAGGACGCGTTCTTACAAAGACTTAATCTGTTCTTTGAGCGCAAACATTATAATGTGGCCAACGAGCCTTCGTTCCTGACACCATGCCTTTATCACTGGTTGGGACGTCCAGATTTGACAAGTGACCGTGTGCGGCAAATCATTACCGATAACTACAACGACTCACCGACAGGACTCCCCGGCAATGATGACAGCGGAGCCATGTCTTCCTGGCTGGTGTTCCACATGATGGGGCTCTATCCCAATGCCGGACAAGATTACTATCTGCTGCATGCTCCTATGCTGAAAACCTATACCCTGCAGCTATGCAACGGCAAGTCCGTCCATGCTACGGTAATGGGAAAGGGAACCCATTTTGAAAAGGTGACCTTTAACGGAAAGGAACTGAAAGACGCTCGCATCACCCACCAGCAACTAATGACGGGTGGTGAGCTGACGTTCTATTGCAGCAACAAGAGAAAATTGACAAGTGGTAAGAAAGAAGTAATCACCAATCACCCGACACCTACCACCCAACATCTAACACCCAGCGCGCAAATCTCCTACACGCTGAACCGTCAGTTCCGCACATGGCCCATCGGCTACGAATGGCAAGGCGACACGTTGCTGCTCACCTGTAAGGAAGCTACGTACAAGATGACTCGGGAGACCGTGGAACATGCTACAGGATTCTGCTGGGACATACCTGCCGACGGAGCCATATACCAGTCCGTGGGCACCTTCGCCTTTATCTCGAAGGATGCCTACAAAAAACTATTGCTGACGGGAAAGTTCACCTATGATGGAATCATCTGGCGACAAATGGACACAGATGGAAAAACCATCCACGTCAGGGCAGATATTGACCGCACGGAAATGTGGATTTCCACCCAGTATCCCCTACCTTTCGTGGTTAGGATGAAAGGCAATCCGCTGGGCATTGACTGGACGCTTACTCCCGCCCCCAAGCAGGATTAGGCTTATTTCCCATTACAAAATGCAACTCGCCTCCCTTCATGATATCCTCATGGAGGAGGTAGTTGTGTGTATAGGGTTGGCCGTTAAGTTCTGCACGCTGAATATAAATATTCTCCGCCGAGGCTTTCTCGGCGATAATCGTGAAAGCCTTGCCGTTCTCCAGATTAAGAGTCAGTTTCGGGAACACAGGAGAACCTATCATGTAATAGGGCGTGGCAGGACAAACCGGATAGAAGCCCATATACGAGAATAGAAGCCAGGCCGACATCTGTCCAGCATCATCATTGCCCGAGAGTCCTCCCGCATCATCCAGATATTCGGTATCCAGTATGTGGCGTACATATTTTTGTGTCCGCCAAGGCTCTCCAGCATAGTTGAACATATAGGCCACCTGATGGCAGGGCTCATTGCCATGCCAGTAACGACCTTCGGTGAACATAGAGTCGAGCTTTGACACGAACTGCTCCCTGCCGCCCATCGCCGCTATCAACCCCTGGGGATTCTGAGGCACATACCACGAGTAATGGCAAGGGGCACCCTCCGTGATGAACTTCTGTTTCTGAAATGGACTTACCTCATTCTGGAAACGGCCGTCGGCATAGCGGCCATCCACATATCCCGTCTGGGGATTCAGCACGTTTCGCCAATTCTCAGAACGCGCCATCAGCGCCTTATAATCTTCGTTCTTTCCCAAGGCCTTCGCCATCTGTGCCACACAGAAATCATCGTAGGCATATTCCAGGGTGCGACTCACCTGTTCGTTGGTATGGAAAGCATCGCTGACTTCATCCTCCAAAGGTATATAGCCGTATTTCAGGTAACTCTGCAAAGCGCGACGCCCCATTCCGTTCTTGTATTCCTCCACCGAGGCAGGCGTTTCAAAGGCATTTTTACGCATAGCCTCGTAGGCTTTCTCAGCATCGAAGTTACGGATACCTTTCACATAGGCATCAGCGAGAACGGAAACACAATGGTCACCTATCATCGCAGCCGTATAACTGTTCCAGCAAGGGAAGATGGGCAACCAGCCTCCCTGCTCATACATTCGCACCAGCGACTGCATCATGTCTCCCGACTTCGTAGGAGAAATAATATTCAGCAGCGGATGAACAGCGCGGTAAGTATCCCACATGGAGAAGTCCATATAGGAAGACCCTCCCCCTGCCCTCCCTTTAGGGAGGGAGCAAGTGCTATCTTTACCTGCAAACTGAGGATAGCGGCCATCCACGTCGTTAATTTCATGAGGCAGGAAGGATGCACGATAAAATGCGCCATAGAACTGATGCAAACGCATCTCTCCACCCTCTGTTTTCTCTACCGACATCTTGGAGAGATGCTGAAGCCAAGTCTCATTCAGCTGCATGCGGACCTTCAGGAAATCCCAATGGGGAATCTCCGCCTGCAGGTTCTTCCAAGCACCATCCTTACCAGTGAACGAAGATGCTGCCTTCACTATCAACGGACGACCTTCAGGCACCTCAAAGGTGAGATAGGCAATACTGTCGGTTATCCTGCTGTCCACCAGGCGGTCTTTCCACGTCAGCACATAATGGCCCGTAAATCCTGCACTTTCGCCCCATCCCTGATAGATGCGATGAACGGGATTCGTGGCATAAAGGCGGTTGTTGGCAGCATCCAAGGTGATGGTAGATTCCTTTTCGTCGCTGTTGGGCACCAGCCTGAGAGTTATCCGACGGAAACCTTTCTGGGCACTCACCACACGGTCAGCCAACAATGGGTCTGCAGCTTCCCCTTTTCCAAGAGGCGTGAATCGGAAAATGGCAGCCCGACTCGTGGCTGTCATCTCTGCGCCAACCCCAGCCTCTGGTAGCACGATGGCATAATAGTCAGGACGTGAAGTCTCCTGTTCATGGTTCAATGGCCAGTCTTTTTCGCCTACGGCCAACGTAAACGAGCCATAGTCCTGCGTGCAGCCGCCCACAATCCAATGACTGTTGCGGAAACCCTGAAACTCTGCGTCTTTATAATAATAAGGTGCCACGCATTTCTTTTCCGTCCAACGGGTCTGCGGTGTCCAGAAGTTCATGCCGTTAGGTACCAGTACGGCAGGCAACGTCTGTCCGAACTCTTCCGTTTTCTTGCCGAAAAGGCCCGCAGTCTTGGTAATACTCGGAGAAGTTCCCGTAAAGGTGTTGATGCCCTGAAGGATGCTGTTCATCCGCTCCTTTTCAAGCCAATGCGCACACCTCTGCTTGATGTACTCCCAGTCATAATAAGGAGGTTCGAAGGCAGGTTTATTCTCAAAGCAGAGAATCTCATTGTACTTCACTTCCTTTTCGTTATGCAGGAATTTCACGATGACATGTCCCTTGGCATTACGGTAGAAGATTATCTGCAAGTTGGCACCCATGGGCAGAATCTCGTCCATCAGGTTGGAAACTCCGTTGAAGAAACCTATGAGCGAAAGCAGATGATAGAGACAGGTGTCATGGCCAAAGCGCAAGGTGGCTGTGGAAGTCCCCGTAGCTATCACACTGTCGGCTGTCTCCACGATATTCTGCCATAGAGAGGCAGCACAACGGGCAGGGATGTCATGATTGAAAGGATCTATGCCGTTCACCAGTCTCATGCGGGTGTTGTTCATGTCATAGACTGCCTGGATCTCCTCTTCCGTAAACAGGTCCCAGAAGGAATCCTTCAGCGGGATGTCCTGCATCGAAGAAGCCAGGGTATGCAACTCGGAGAGCAGTTTGTCTGGCTCTTTCTGTTTGGAGGGGTCTTTATAGAGGGTACCTGCCAGGCGTTCACCCGTCACCTTGCACATCACCACCGTATCCCGTTCCAGTTCCTCTTCCTCTGGCGACGTGTAGGCTATATAGTACATATATTTCTGGTCCGTCTCTTCCACGATGTCCAGTGCAGGGTTCAGTTTCCTGAGTTGCTCACAGAAGGCACGCATGCTGGCAGCACAACGTGGGGAGGTGCTTGAGCGGGCTGAAATGTGAATGTCTTTCTGTCTGAAGATTTCCTTAAACCGCCTGTACATCCTATGGGCTATTTGCCGATGCTGTTCAGCACCGAGGGGTGTCAGTTTTCCGCCATTCCCACGGGCATTCTCCAAGGCTGGTTGCAGTCGGCGTTTCACCTCCAGACCAAAATCCGTGAGATTGCTTTCATCCTCAAACTGTGCTGCAATCCATTCGTAGCGGCTGTCCTTGGGCATCCATCGGGAGCCATGGCGGCCGTAATGAGAAATATAGAACGGCTTATACCCCTTGGGCACAGGTGTGTATTTCACCTTCGGAGCCTGGTAGGCGTAATACACGCCTCCATACTTCTCATATTGTGCATGCGCGGTAAAAGGTGTAAAAGTCATAACTAACATAGTGAGCCCCTTGATAAAGGAAGGCTTAAAGACTGGATTTATTTTAAATGAACACAAAAACACAAAGACGCAAAATTTAAAAGGTTATCGTTAGGGTTAGCGTTATCATTTCAGAGATTCGTATCTCCACCGAAGTTCTTCACCATCGGTTTATCGCACACTACTTCCAGATGGTGCATCTGCACATTACTGGCTTTCTCCACATAAACGCCATACACATCACTCTTGACAAAACCCTCTCCTCGGCAGGGGCGCTTGTCATAGACACCACCGGGATAGTCGGTCTGTTTCTTCAGATGCAAACGAACATTGTTGAAATAGATGTTGTTCACCTTGTCACGAGTGTCACCACCGACGAAGCAGCCGTTCTCGCTGGTTGCCACGATATTGTTGAAAGTGATGCGGCTCACCTCTCCGCAGCGGCCTTCCACCTGCCCTTTTGGGAATCGCCAGTTGGCATCCTTATGATTGCCGTTGGCACGTGGATAACTGGTCACGTAGATGGGCTCTGCCTTGCCCCACCACACATCTGAAAAGAGATGGCTATCGAGCGTGATATTTGAGAACACCACATCCGTCACCGTGCCTTCATCACGGTTCTGAATGCCAATGCCTCGGTTGCTGGCCGTGATCACGCAATTGTCGATCATCACACGGGCAATGGAGTCCATATTTTCCGAACCAATCTTAATGGCACATGAGCGGGAGGTCATCACACAGTTGGTTACCACGATATCCGTACAGGCGCCATACTCCTCCCACTCGCGGCGGTTCTTCAGGCAGATGCAGTCATCACCCGAAGTGATATGACAGTTGCTGATACGCACATTGCGCGAGTGGTCCACATCGATGCCGTCGCCATTGCGTATCTTTACGTTGTTCAGCAGCGAGATGCCATCTATCACGGCATCCTGACAACCAATGAGGTGAACCGTCCAATAGGCTCCTTCGCGAATGGTCACATCCCTGATCACCAGCCGTTTCACGCCTATCAGCGTCAGCACATGCGGACGGGGGTCAAACGAAGGGTCCTGCAGGGGTTTCAGTTCATAACTGTCTGAGAGTTCCTTGCCCATAAAGGCGATGCCATTGCCATGGATGGTTCCTGTGCCGGTGATGCTCAGGTTCTCGATGTCCTTGCAGTGCAGCCACATCATGCCTTCGCCACGGTTTTCCTTAAAGGCACTCAGCCTGTAGATGTTTTCGTCGGGATTGGCCTTCAGCACAGAGCCCGCATCCAGATGCAGGTCGATGTTGGATTTCAGTTCTATGGGACCGGCCATGAATGTCTTGCCGCAAGGCAGATATACCAGCCCGCCACCCTTTTCCGTGCAGGCATCAATGGCCTGCTGGATGGCCTGTGCGTCATCCGTAATGCCATCACCTTTGGCTCCGAAGTCCATCACGTTAAAAACCCGCGTCTGCGAGAAAAGTCCCAAAGAGATCAGCAGCATAACTGCCGACAAGCATATTTTCCTAATCATATCTTGATATATATTTTTCGTTTATATAATGGATAGCCCACGAGGAAGCAGATCAGCGTGAACGTCAATGCATAGGCCAGCGAAGCATTATAGGTATTGGCAACGACGACATGAATGCCCGTATAGATAAGGTCACTGATGCCCGTATGGCCGAAGATGATGGCAAGCAGTTCGCTGAACACATAGAGGAACAGCGGATTCACGCCAAACACAAGGAAGGGCATGGTCCATCCCTTGCGCCCCTGAATGTCGATGACATACATCAGGATGCCTTGCAGCAACGAGCAGAGTCCGCAGGTCATCAGCACATAGGTAGGCGACCAGATGCGTTTGTTAAGCGGCAGCAAGTAAGTGAAGAGATAGGCCGCGAACACCATCACCGCTCCCATGAGCAGAAATCGCAACACCTTTTCATGGGTGTCGCGGGATTCCGCCATCAACTTGCAGGCATAGAATCCCAGCAGCGTGTGGGCAATGGCAGGAATCGTGCCCAACAATCCTTCGGGATCTACCGGACTCTTATGGTACAGATGGTCATAGCCAAAAAGGCTCAGGTCCACCCGCGCCAGGATATTCGTCTGGTCATAGGCATAGCCGTTGCCGCAGAGCAGCACCACAGCATAACCCACCAGCAGCACAGCCACCGTGGGCAGCGTGTAGCGATGGTTCACAAAAAGGGCAAACAGCGAGGCGGCACAATAACAGAGGGCTATGCGCTGCATCACGGCCCAGATACGCAGGTGTTCGAAATCCAAGGGTCTTCCGTCGCAAGCCAGGTCAAACCAGTTGATAAAGAGTCCGATCAGGAAGATGACCAGCGTACGCTTCAGAATCTTTTTTCCCACCCGCGGCGACCACTGGAAGTTGAACTTCCGAAGCGACAGGTAGGTGCTGATACCCATGATAAAGAGGAAGAAAGGGAACACCAGGTCGCAGGGAGTCATCCCGTTCCACTTGGCATGCTGCAATGGCGCATAGGTATCTCCATAACCGTCGTTCACCAGTATCATCCCTGCCACGGTAATACCACGAAGCACATCAAGGGAAATCAAACGGGTGGAACCCCTCCCCTGCCCCTCCCGAGGGAGGGGAGTAGATACTTTTTTATCTTGCTGATTATTCATTTATATATCTTTATTTTAATACAATTCAGTTATCACAGGTTTAAAAGTAATTGCTCCCTCCCTATAGGGAGGGCAGGGGGAGGGTCTTTAGTGGAGGGTCTTCATCACTTCTTTAGCCACATCCACCGGGTCACCTTCCGGCTCAGCCGTATAGGGATTATGACGCAGCGTCCAGGGCTCTTCCAGCGCATAGTAGTCGATGTTCAGGTCTTGCGGCAGTGCCATCTGGAAGAGTTCATCAGCTGTCTTGTTGCTGTTCACACCACCGCCCAGCATCTCCGGTCGCGGTTTGGTCATCAGTTCCATCTCTGCCGACAGACCGTCCAGATAGGTTTTCCAGCGCACGTAGTAGAAATCCCTCAACAACCCGTTCCACTCCTTATGGGCATAGTCTCGCAGTCCGCCTTCGTTGGCACAGGTACGGTTGCCCCAGGTCGTGATCTGCACACGGGCATTCCATTCATAGAGGTCCTGCTCGGCAGGAACGGTTGAACAGCGGCGGGCATCTTCCAGCCATCTTCCCAGGCGGAATTCCCTACGGGTTCCTAAGAGTTTGTCCTGCAGGAGCAGCATCTCCAGGAACCGACGTGCATCCCGGTCAAAAGCCTTCTTGCGGAAAGCATTGAAGTCAGCAATGGTTTGTAGGTATTGCACGCGGGCCTGATCAGCCAGCGCCTGACGGCAGATATCCACCAGGTCATACTCAAAGTTATTGTTCCCCCTGAACCGCTCGGCAGCCTTCACCATCAGCCGGGCAGCCTCACGGGTATCGTCGGGGTCATAGTAGTTCTTCATCTTCGACCAGCTCGAAGCCTGGAAGTTATGCAGCGTAGGTCTTCCGCAGAAGATACTCTCATGAGGTCCCTGCTGGTTGTTTCCCGCCGGGCAGTTATAGATGGAGTGTATCAGCAGGTCCCAGGCTTTCATCACGTCGTCATCCATCCTTCCATAGCGAGCCTTCACGTAGCCCTGAATCCATTCCTCTTTCGTGAATTTCTCCGGTCGCCAGGGCAGTTCGCTCATCAGTTCAAACATTACTGGGTTGTTCTCCGAACCCTCCATCGTGAAGCCGATACCAGAAGGGGCAACCCCCGCCAAACCTCCCCGAGGGGAGGCTTTCTGAACTCCCCTCCCTCGGGAGGGGTTGGAGGAGGGGTTATAAAAATTCTCCAGCAACTGATCCATACGCCCATGCAGACCAACGTTGTTGCCGAAATTCTCCAGCATGCAGAAGAGCCAGTTGTGCTGCTTGTAACCCTCAGGACGCCTCCAGATAGAGGGTGCACCAAACATCGGGCGACATTCTGAGAAGAGATCCAGAATGAGCAGGTCTCCACGCTTCATCCTGTCCACCATCTGAGGGCGCGGATTCTCCGTCCAGCCCTGAATCACCCAAGTAGCCTTCGGGTTCACGGCCTTCATGGCCTCCATTAGCACCTGTCCTGCCCGTTCATAGTCTATCTTGCTGTCGTCGTTGCTCTCATGGAAGGGGTCCATCGAGTAGTAGTCAGCCTTGCCGAAGAGGCGAGTCAGTTCCTCATAGTAGATATCGGCAATCTCACGAAACCGCTTGTCCGTGGGCAACAGGTTGGCAGGCCGCTGGAAACCATTCCACAGTCCAGCCTCAGCCACATTCAGTCCCAGCCGTTCCTTGGCATCATGGGGCACCATGCCGCAATAGCCCGGCAACACGGGATGCATGCCCAGTTCCTTCATACGGCGCAGGATTTGCTTCTGCAATTTCTCCTGACGTTCATACCACGACCTCGGCAACGGACCGCCCCACCCTTCCAGGTTGTTCATCTCCCACCAGGCCAGGAAGGCCGGACCAGCAATAAACCGTCCTATCTCCTCCTCCGTGTAGCCCAGCCGGAGCAGCATCTGCCGCCACACACATTCCTCGCCCACGATGGCCAGTGGCAAGTTCACCCCGTGCAAGGCCATCCAGTCAATCTCCTGTTCCCAGCGCAGCCAGTCCCAGAATGCCATCGAATAAGAGAACGTGCAGTAGTTGAAGTCATAGCGCAGCTTCAGGTCAGTCTCATGACGTTCCTTCCGCTCCACCTTGGGCAACACGGCAGGCAACTTTGCCCTCATCTGGTTCCACGTCAGATGCACACCGGCATAATACTTCAGATACCAGTTCACACCCGTGGCAATATTCACCCACGAGTTGCCGCGCACCACCACCCGGCTGCCCTGTTGGTCCAGTTCAAAGAAGTCGCGCTCAGTTTTCACCAATTCCGTCTTGAATTTCCGCGCTGCCCCCGGGTCAATACGGTTCAGCAGATTATCCACAGGATTCCCCGCGGCCGTCACCGCCATACTCACCCATAGGCACAACGCAATACAATATCGCAGCATAAGCATATCAAGTTAGTAGATTCTGACTGCAAAAATAAGAAAAACGAACGAGAAAAACAAACAAAATGGGAAAAAAACAGGACGGCTCACACATTACCATGCAAGCCGTCCCCCACTACAATAACAATTATCATTATCTCCCTCTGATGGCAATCACAGAACCATGGGATTTGAATGATCTAATTGACACTGCAAAGATGCGATTAAGCGAGAGTCATGATATTTATATCGATGACCGAGCGTGAGCATCTTCGCGCTTGTTGTTTTCAAGCGCAAAGATACAGACCTTTCCCCATTCCTCCATCAAAAGCCACCACATTTCTTCCCCATTAGTTGCGACAACCCACGAAAAATGCGACACATCCTGGGAACACCCCCAGAATCTGTCGCACTTCCAAGATATATATTCCTATTAATTGATACGGTTAACGCTCACCGGCAATATTGTAGCCGATGGTGGCGAAGAATGTACCTGTGTACAAGTCAAGGTGCCTAGAGCCCAGGTTCTTCAATCCATAGTCATATGAGAGATCGAAAGTAAGACGGCCGAAATTCAGCCCGCAGCCCACTCTCATACCATAATTGAAACGCTCATCATCCATAGGCCCGTCTTCATCATCCAGATCCTCCACGCAATACGACATGAAGCCACCGGCATACGGACTTACAAACAGATTAGGAGCCACATTGAAGTGATAGCCGAAAACCAGAGGCACATGAACAGCCGAGGCATTTATCGTTCTCGTCTCCGAAAGCCATTTAAACTTGGTACCCTCATTCAAGTAGTTCACTCCGAATCCCAAGAAAACGGGTACGGGAGCAATCTGGAAGTCAAAGGCGAAACCGCCCGTAGGAGCTGCAAGAGATTTCATACCCTCGCTGTCACCTCTCCATGAATTTACAGAGAAACCGCCACGGATTCCGAAGTGGAAGCGTGAAGTGTCACCCTGTGCATTAGCACTCAGCGTTGCAGAAAGCATCAACACCACTGCAACAATAGCTTTCAATGAATTTTTCATGATCATCTAATTTTAATTGTTACTGTAATTTGAGTCTATTCGAATGCAAAGATAAAAAAAACTTGGAAACTTCATCAATTTACGGACAAAAATCCATCACATAGTTCCGATACCCGAATCAAATCACGCTAAACCCCCGCAATTTCCTAAGAAACCACGGGGATTAAATGTATTTTTTGAAAAACTAAAACTCTTCTATTCTGTTTACTCTTCTTTTCTTAATCTTTTGGATTTTACCATTGGGTTTATCTGCATACTTGTAATAGATAAAATCATTGTCTTCAGAATCTATTATTGCATCTATATAGCCAGTTCCTTTTAATTTAATTATGCCACGCCTAGGGCCAGATTCTTTATTCTCTGCAACGGGGTTTTCTATAACTTTGCCAACTAAATTGCCGTCCTGTACTTCAAAAACTACAGGGTTAGCAACCGACGCTACTACCTCATAGCCTGCTGGTAGCTCAGCTTTTGAGCCCGTAATAAAACACGCTGGCCATGTGACAAACAAGAAAAGAAGTACAGACAATGTAGTTCTATTCTTTCCTGTTACGTAAATATCTCCATTGGCCAATGGTACAAAGATGCCACCAGGCAGTTCAATTTTTTCTATTTTTATACCTAAACGCCCTTTTGTTCCAAAACCGCCAGACTTTCTGGCCTCGTAAACAAAACCCTTTACGTTTGTACCATATGGTATAATTGTGTAATTACCCACCTTAATATCTCTTCCTACACGAAAATTCACAGCATCTCCTTTACGTAAACGCGAAGCTCTCAAGTAATGAACATTATGCAAGGGGATTTGTGTTCCTGCTTCTAATTTATATTCTTTATCTGAAGGTGTATTAACAGCAGTACTTTGGGCTGTTGTCTCGTTTGGCTTGTTAAATAGATCCTTCTCACCATTCTGATAGTTAATACTAATCACGTCTGCTTTACCGATAGAGTAGAGTGGACCATCTAGGTTCGAATACTTTTTATAACGAATCTCGTTAGTTCCCACTTCAAAAATTTTACTGATAATAGTAGAACCATCTTTCAAAACGATTACATCTTGACCGTGGACATCAATTGCTGCTAACAGCAAGAAAAACATCATTAGCTTTTTCATGTTTCTTGTTTTAAATTAATTATTTGTTTGAAAATAAATATACAAAAAAAACGTGGACAAATTACTTCGTCTACGTATTCTGAGGCATCGCCAAACGCCATGTAGTCTTAAACGAGTAATGTCCACGCCTTGCAGCGTGAACTTCAACTTTTGCTCTTGACTACGTTCTGTAATTTGGCGATTTTCAGAATACAAGATTCAAGCAGAAATCCATCATATGTCCTTTTTTATCTGTCTTAGCTCATAGGCTTTAAATTTATATGGGTTCAACAATTATTGTTCGGGCTTGTTCAGTTCCTCTCTCATAAATCAGCTTTTGTCTTTTTCTGCAGTTTCCAGAGCGAAGGGTAACAGCGAGCCTTCAGGCACAAAAGTATGTTAACATCGTTTTCCGGAGTCTTTTCACTCCGGGTAAACGAACCGAAGAGCCTAGCCTTCAGGACGGGCTGTGTCTTGAAGTCATCAGCTATCGTCAGTTTAAACAACACTGTGCTCATATACTCTCCCTTTATGGTTTCCGATGGCAAAGATAAACAATATTTCGGAAACTGCACGCCTTCCGACTGCGAAATTAATAAAAAAGTGCTAAAAGCATAATTATTTCTGGAATGATTGCATATTTAAATGGATTCTTTTTTGTAATTTTGCGGTCATTATTATAAATTGACAATAATGGAAGCAGGAAAGTATTATGATACGATAGTTGACTGCAACGAAGGAACGCTGAATATGCTCATTGAGTACGCTCAGCGTGGTATCGAACTGCCCAACATTCTGGAGGCAGTCAGCATGAAGCAGATGTCGGAATATGATATCAGAAAATTAGTTAGTGAACTGAGGATAAAGAAGGAACTGATGAACCGTGAGGCATTGGCTCTGGCTGAATTTTCGGAGAACTTCAACAAACGGTATGCCACCGACAACAACAAGTGCTTCGAGGTAGCTGAAAGGCTCTTCGGCAAAATTCGCTCTACCATTTCGGGCTACAAGATGGTGGTCATGAAATTCTGTCCGAGTCCGGGCAGAAAGCGCAGCAACACGTTTGTACCGCCTTTGTCATTCATACGAACGGTCATCTTCAACCGCCACTGGTGTGCCGACTTATTCCCCGAGACTTACCCCAATGCGACCAAAGAGCTGTATCGGGAGTTGACCGACTTCTTTGCGCTGACCACGGTGACACTCGCTCTCTGCCATCGCGTTATCATGGACGAAGAACGGATTCGCAACAACTATTTCATCCTGAAGCGCATCTACGACGAAAGTTGCCACGAATTGATGAGCAGCAGCCGCCTGCTGACGGTGAAGGTCACTGAAAGCGAACTGATGAAACGTAAGAAGAACGCAAAGTCGCTACAAGAGTTTATCAAGGAGAACTTCCATAAGTTCACTCGCGCCGAATTGGCCCAGTTCGTGATGCTTGAGGCCATCCGTGAAGGCAACAGCCACGGACTGACCAAAGAAGAAACACTGATTTGGGGAGATAACCACCAAAAGGCGCTTGAAGTGCGCGGCGTGGTGGCTCGCTTCGATGCGTTGAATCTGATGCTGAGGAACACGAAGACCATAGGCAAACGAGGGAAATACGACACGGTTGAACTGGTGCATTTCCTGAAATGGTGCGACGTGGAGGAAGCCAAGGAGATCAGAGTTTACGACTATCTGAGAGACAACTACAAAGGAGACTGTGAGTTCCCTTCATGGCAAGCTGTTTCACAAAAGCGAAAAGAGCTACACGCCCAAGGTTCTATAGACCAGGAAATGAAAGACGCCTTCGCGAAGAAACTGGAGGAGCAGCCTGTCCACGTAGCTCAGATGGCTACGATGCCTGTTTCGCAAGCAATGTCCTGACTTCTTTCTTTATTCAGAGAAAAATCAGTTGATGGATTTCCAATGGAAGTTCATCAACTTTTTTATTCCGCCACGTTGCCCGTTTTAATTTTTGAACGACTTCTTGATTGCCATGTCCAATTTCATTCAAGAAGTCAACAGCAACCGATAAAGAAATTATCGGTTATCATCAAACAAGCATTCAAAAACTGAATTCAAACCGTTAATTTTCAACACTTTAACATTCAATCCCTCATCTTGATTTTACTTGCAGGACAACTGAAAACTAAGTAACTTCGCGGCAGAGATTTTTAAAACAGAAATAATATGAAGTACAAACTTTCACTACCGGTCGGAACGCTCATGAAGCGAATGACCACCACAGAGGGAGCCACGTTGATGAGCGTGGAGGTGCTACACCGCGACATCGTGGGCGGCAAGTACAAAAACGAGATTGAGGCCGTGCGCCGAGCATACCATGAAGGGAGCAAGGTCACGGTCAGGGAAAACTATACGGAAAAGCAAATCCCACTCCATGAGAAACTGAAGAAGCGGTTGGACTACTACGTGCCGCAGGCCGACATCAGACGGCGCAGGATATGGGAAGAGGCCTGCGGCTTCACGGGCTTTGCGCCCATCGACTGCGACCACCTCACGGAAGAGGAAATCGAGCGGCTGATGGACTGGGCCCGGCGGCAACCGTGGGTGAAGGAAGGTCACCGCAGCTGTCGCAACGAGGGCGTGCACCTCATCGTGGCCATGGGCATCGTTGAGGCTGAAGCAAAGGATGACTACGATCGCGAGTACAAACGCCGCTACCGCATCATCAGCGACCATATACGCCAGCAGACGGGTATCGCCGTCGATGGCCAGTGCAAGGATGTGCTGCGAGGATTCTACATAAGCTATGACCCGCAGGCATTCATCCGCAAGGACACCGACGTGGAGCCGTTCGACTACCCCGAGGCCGACCTCCCGACAGCTCCCCGAAAGGACCTTTCAACGGCATCCGAACCTACTGTCAAGACGGACTCGAAACTGCGTCCGCAACTCGTGAGCGGCTACCTCAGATACAACGAGTATCTGCCGCAGAAACGGCATGCATTCTGGGTGGGCTTCGGCCAAAGGCTTCGCTACAAGGGCGAAAGCCGCGCGCTGATGGAGAAATATCGCGAACTGATGAGGGCACTGCTCGACTCGCAGGGGCTGATACTGACCGACGACCCGCTTCTGCGCTCCATAGATGAAGTGGATAAGGCCATGGCATGGGGATACGACCACTCAGACGAGGAACCTCAAGAAAAGAAGACAAAGAAGAAAACAAGCAAAAAAAGCAAATCAGATGATGATGGTGAGAAAACAACCGTGATGGAGCAGATTCACGATTTCCTCAGCCAAATGGCGCGCTTCCGATTCAACACGATTACCGAACAGGTGGAGATCATGCAGCCCGGCGAAGAAGGGAAATGGACAGAGATGGACGACACGCTGTTCCTAACATATTACGACCGAGTGAAACGCTCGGGCATACGAACCAATAAAGCCGACGTGGAGGCAGCCATCCGCTCGCTCGACTTCACGCCAGCCTACAACCCCGTCAAGGACTACCTGGAGAGTCTCGTCCCCTGGAAACCCGGCGACCCAGACCATATCGGCGAACTGTTCTCATACCTCGAGTTCGACAGCGAGGAAGAACGCTCCTATGCCCTGCCGCTACTCCGGAAATGGTTCGTCTGCATGCTAGCCTTGTGGCTGGGACTTGTTGACGACAATCAGTCGATGCCCGTTTTGCGAGGCGAACAAAACGTGGGCAAGAGTTGGTTCTACCGCCATCTGCTGCCACCCCAGCTGAGACCATACTATAAGGAGATACAGCCCGGCGACCGTCTGGACAAAGACCAGCGCATAGCCATGTCACGCTTTCTGCTCATAGGCTTCGAAGAGTTCACCCTATCAGAGCGCAATTCGAGCAACCAGACCAAGGCCTTCATCAGCGCCGCAGCCAGCACCGACAGAGCAGCCTACGGACGTTTCCAGAAGGTACGCCGCCGCAGGGCATCACTCATCGCATCGTGCAACGACGAGCAGTTCATCATCGACAAACGGGGCAGCCGTCGCTATCTGGCCTTCACCATCAGCGGCACCCGCTATATCGACGACAACGCCATGCCCTATGCCGGAGCCTATGCCCAGGCTTACTATCTGGCCACCAACCAGAAACCTGCCGAGTATCGACCCACAAAAGCCGAGGCAGAACAAATCTCAAAGCACAATCGCACCTACACCAAGCGCTCGATGACCGAAATCTTCGTGGAACGAATGTTCCGCAAACCGCGCAAAGGCGAGCAGGGCACAATGATGACCATGGGCGACATCCTGCAGAAGCTCTCATTCTGCCGACTACCCGACCTCAACGAGACCAATGTGGGCAATGCCCTGCGCGAAATGGGCATCACGAAGCAACGAACCAAAAAAGGCTACAGATATTATGTGACAGAGGTCGCGCCGCAAATCATTGAGGAGGAGTCACGACAGATGGGTGAAGAAGAGTTCAAGAGACTGGAGGAAGAATCAGCCAATGGATTGTCCTTAGAGCTTGAATGACAGCGCTTTACAACAAACCGGTTGTACGGGGTGTATAGTTTATTCTAACATTTACGCGAGAAGTGAAATAGGCGGTTACCCGCCTATTTCCATATATAAAAAAGTTACTCAACAAGTATGCACCCTATACACCTTTGCAGCATCCATCACTCTACGGCTCGCCCAGCCAGTGGAAGATACAGCTGACCATTCGCGGGGTGAACGAACGCTGGCGGGAGGTGTAGCCCAGCTGTTGAAGTTCGCGGGTAAGGTCACGGTTGAGGGTGATCCAGCGTTTCAGTTTTCGCCAGGCAGCATCGGCTGTCAGTCCCGGACAGTATCGCTGGGCCAATTCCGTGCGGCCGTATTCCTTACATGCATTATTCATACTGCAAAGATACTCATTTTCAGTGACTTATGCAAATTTTAATTGAAAGAAATTCACGCAAATTACATTCTTTCCACTCAATGGAAACAGTGTTTCCAATGGGTGGAAGCGTTGCTTTTGATGGGTGGAAACAATGCTTCCAATGGGTGGCAAGCAGAAAGTTTTGGATTAAACGACAGGAATGGGCTGTAACGGGTTATTTCGGGAAATGGGCCGGCAGAATGTTGTATCTTTGTAGTGACAAAAGAGGGAAAGTCTCTCTTAACTTTAAACTTAAAAATTTTATACTGTTATGTCACATTTGTACAAGCTCGTTCAGAACACGAACGAAAAGATGACGGGGGCTTTCGGCAAGTGGTATGCCCGCCCTGTTTACACGGGAACTATCAACCTGGATGGTATCGCTCAGCTGATTCAGCGCAACTCTACGGCTAAGAAGTCGGACGCGAAGGCTGTACTGACGGAGATGGTGGAGGTGATCACGGATGCGCTGCAGGCTTCGCAGCGGGTTCACATCGATGGCTTCGGCACGTTCAAGGTGGGCATGTCTTCGAAGGGGGCCGATGAGGTGAAGAAGTTCACGATCGCGGAGAACCTGAAGGGGGTGCGCATCCTGTTCCAGCCTGAGACCAGCGTGGACAAGGGCTCTCACAAGCGCTTGCGCCCGATGCTCCAGAACATTCAGTTCCAGAACTCTGCCGACCTGGCTAACGCGAAGGAGATTGAGGAACGCGGAAAGCAGGAGGAGCCGCAGCCTTAAAGCCTTAGTCTGAGTGTAGAGTGTAGAATGTAGAGTTGTGATTACTCCCGGTGGTAGATTTCTGCGCAGATTCCGAGCGTGTAAGGTAATCATAATTCTACATTCTACACTCTACATTCTACATTATTCCAGTTTTTGTTTGCAGAACGCTTATTTGGTAAGCTCAAAACCTACGCGGGCACCGTCGGCACTCTTGGCGAGCTTGCTCACGGCCTGGACGGCTGCAGTATTGCTGACCTTGCCTTCTTTCTGAAGGATGTTGGCCATCTGCTTGGCGTCAAACATCAGGCCCATTCCTTTTTCGGTCTTGGTCACGTTGCCCTTGATGGTCTCGGTAGCAGTCTTGAGGGCGATTTCTCCGTTCTGGGGGTTATAGGCATAGGTTCCGTTGAATGGGATGCCGTTCACCTTTGCTGAGAACTTGTTGTCAGCGAGGAAGGAGAAGGAGGTGTTGTTGCGGTTGATACCGATGTTGTTGTAGTTGCTAGCCAGCGAGGAGGCCATGTTGGCAATCGTAGCTGCTCCTCCGGCCTTTGTGAAAGCCTGGCTGGTGGTGAAGGCGGCGCTTGGAGCGTTATAGTTCCAGCTGCCGAGAATGCCCGACTGGCCGTATGTCATTCCGCCTAACAATACTTGGCCTAATACGGCGCCAAGCACATTGCCGAGCACATTGTTGTTTGAACTGGCGGTAGGTGCTGTTCCCATTCCAGTTGTGAGACAGCTCGACAGCATGAGTGTCGTGGCTGCAAGAAGTGTCATAATCGTTTTTTTCATAAAGCTGTAGTTGTTTATTGTAAAAAAGTGAATAATTTTTCGGGACAAAGTAACAGAAAATAAATGAAATATCCAAAGATTTCTTTAAAAAAAACAAAGAAAACATCTTTCCTGTAAAGCATCCGCTCGCACGGATGTGTCTGTGGCTGTCCTCCCGCAGTCTGCAAACGAGTTTGCATCCCGCGGAAGACCATCCACAGACAGCCTTGACAGGCCTTACTTTACAGAAAAACAAAAATCTTAAAAACCTTTACATCAGCCATAAGCTTAAGTCTAACTTTAACCTTAACCATAACAAGTGTAGTAGAAAGGTTTTTGATGTTTTTTCTTTGTTGTAAAGACAGGCCCGAAAGGCTGCCGATAGATGGTCAGTAGCAGGCGCAAACTTGTTTGCGGCATGCCAATGAGCAGCTAGCGGCACATCCGTGCCAACGGATGCTTTACGGCAAAGATGTTTTTCGATGGTTTTTGTTTTCTAAATATTTGCATTTTTCCCTAATTTGCACTATTTTTGCATCAAATTAAATGACTACGGCTATGATAAGCAATGCTGAATTTTTTGCTCAGAGAAATCTCGTGGACTATCTGCGGGAAGTTCCGTTCAACGTGACGCCTCCGGGACTTTATTGTTCGCCCTCGCTCTACGGAGAGATGATGAAGGACTGCCAGTGCAAATGCTGTTACGACATGGAGGTGTATCAGCATTTTCTCAGCAAGGGAAAGCATACGGACGACGAGATGGAGATGCTGGCCCGGGCCTTGCACGACTTTGCCATCGGACACTATCTGGACGAATTCCTGAACGGGTATGACCCTCGGCAAGTGGTGGGCGTGATGGGTGGCCACGGAGTGCTGCGCACGTCTGCAGAATATCGGCAGGTGGTGGAGCTGAGCAAGGAACTCACGGAGCGTGACACGCTGATGGTGACAGGTGGCGGACCGGGTGTGATGGAGGCTACTCATCTGGGGGCTTGGATGGCTGGCAGACCGATGGCGGAGGTGGATGAAGCGCTGAAGATACTGTCCGAGGCTCCGGGATTCAAGGATGAAGGATGGCTGCAGACGGCTTTCGAGGTGATCAGGCGATATCCGCAGGAGCGGTATCACAGTCTGGGCATTCCCACGTGGCTCTACGGTCATGAGCCTTCGGCTGCCTTTGCCACGGACATTGCGAAGTATTTTGACAATAGCATCCGCGAGAACACGATCCTGACGGTAGCTTTCGGGGGTATTGTGTTCACGCCTGGCAGTGCGGGCACGATGCAGGAGGTGTTTCAGGAGGCGGTGCAAAACCATTACCTGAGTTTCGGCTATGCCTCACCGATGGTGTTTCTGGGACGGAAGTTCTGGACGGAGGACATCCCGGTGTATCCTTTCCTGGAGCAGATGATGCAGGAGGGCCGATACAAGAACCTGCAACTGAAGCTCACGGATTCCAGTCACGAGGTGGTGGAGGAACTGCTGAGGTTCCGGAGCGAAAAGCCGTGATGTCTATTTAATTGAACACAAAGACACAAAGAAACAAAGATTAAAGGGGTATTGCCAACGGTATTAAAAACTTTGTGCCTTTCTTGAGACCCTTCGGGAACAAGCGAACAAGTTCGAGCGGTGTCTTTGTGTTTCATGATAATTCCCCATCATATAATTCTTAATTCATAATCTAGGCAAAGCGAGAATAATTCTTAATTCTAAACTCTAAATTCTAAATTATTTCTTACCTTTGCACTCATGAAAGAGAAACTTTGGAATGCAAACTACTGGAAGGTGATGATCGCAAACTTTACGCTGTTCTTTGCCTTCTATCTGCTGACACCGCTGCTCCCACTCTATCTGAGCGAACAGTTCCATGCCACGAAAGACGTCATTGGCATCGTGCTTTCGGGCTATACGGTGATGGCATTGCTTTCAAGACCGTTCAGCGGCTACCTGGTGGATTCGTTCAACCGCAAGAAGGTGCTGATGTGGTGCTTCTTCCTATTCTTCATCTTCTTCGCAGGCTATCTGGCAGCCTCCACGCTGCTACTGTTTACCATTGTGAGAACACTCCACGGTGCTCCCTTCGGCAGCGTGACGGTGGCCAATTCCACGATGGCCATCGATGTGTTGCCTTCGTCGCGCCGCAATGAGGGCATCGGCTACTATGGACTGTCTAACAACCTGGCCATGGCCATCGCACCGACCGTGGGACTGCTCATCTATTATGAGACGCATAATTTCCAGCTGCTATTCTGGCTGGCCCTGCTGATTGCCGGGTTCGGGATGGTGGTGGATGGAAGCCTGAAGACCCCCAAACCCACCCTCAATCCCTCCCGAAGGGAGGGAAGCCTGAATTGCAGGACGGAAATACAAAATCCCTCCCTTCGGGAGGGACATAGGGTGGGTTCCTCTTTGATTAGTCTCGACCGCTTTTTCCTGACTAACGGATGGTTGCTGGCGGTGAACATGGTGTTCTTCGGGTTCTGCTTCGGCGTGCTGAGCAACTACCTGGCCATCTACTGCAAGGAAGTGATGGGCAGAACGGGCGGAACGGGCGTGTATTTCGCAGTGCTCTCCGTGGGGCTGATTGCCTCCCGTCTGCAAGGGAGCAAGGGGCTCCGGGATGGCCGACTCACGAGGAATGCGGCTGAAGGTGTGGTGTTCTCTGCCCTTGGCTATACGCTCTTCGTGGCTTGTCCCAATGACCTGGGCTACTATGGCTCGGCATTGCTCATCGGACTGGGCAACGGCCATATCTGGCCTGCCTTCCAGAACATGATGATCAGCATGGCACGCAACAATCAGCGCGGAACGGCCAACTCCACGATTCTCGTGTCGTGGGATGTAGGCATGGGGCTGGGTGTGCTCATCGGTGGTGTGGCCTCTGAGTATCTAGGGTATGTGGCAGCCTTCTGGCTGGTGTCGGCCGTGCATATCGCTGGCACGCTGCTCTTTATCCTGAAGAGCCAAGCGTTCTTTAAGGCGAGAAGACTGAAATGATTGTAAAGTGCAGAATGATCATTCATAAAACACAAAGACACAAAGTTTAAAGGGTTATTGACAGCGGTAAAATCTTTGTCTCTTCGTGTCTTTGTGTTCCATAAAAAATAATGAACCTATTATAAACTTAAAACATAAACAGAAATGGGAAAATTAGTGATTAACTCGTACGACGAGTTTGCCGCCCACTTGGGCGAAGAATTGGGAGCTTCTGAATGGCTACAGGTAGATCAGGACAGAATCAACATGTTTGCTGATGCCACGCTGGATCATCAGTGGATTCATGTGGACGTGGAGCGCGCCCAGAAGGAAAGCCAGTACAAGAGCACTATTGCCCACGGCTATCTGACGCTCTCGCTGCTGCCCTACATGTGGGACCAGATTATCGAGGTGAACAATATCAAGATGCTGGTGAACTACGGCATGGACAAGATGCGCTTCGGACAGCCTGTCATCACGGGCAGCCGTGTAAGACTGGTGACCAAGCTCCACAACATCCAGAACCTGCGCGGCATCTGCAAGGCCGAGATTGATTTCCGCATAGAAATCGAGGGCCAGCGCAAGCCAGCCCTCGAAGGTATTGCGTCGTTCTTGTATTATTTCCAATAAGACCCCTCCCCCATCCCCTCCCGAGGGAGGGGAGTTCAGAAAGCCTCCCTTCGGGGAGGCTTGGAGGGGGTTACTTTACCAGTTTCACTTGGGAGTTCAGGCCGCTGGGCATGGGCTCCCATGTGTCGTATAAGGTCTTCTTGTAGTTGATATCTACGACGTTGATTTCATTCATCTTGCGCCACTTCACGCCCTTGCGGTCAAGGTCTGCAATGCGGTTGGCAGGCAGGTTGGTCACCTCGATGCGGATGGTGTTCACGCCTTTCTTCAGCGTGTTCTTACAATCGAGCACGTAAGGTACCGACCAGGCACAACCTATATACTCGCCATTGATATAGACACGGGCACTCTCACGCACATCGCCAAGGTCTATCTTCCAACCGGCGGCATTCTTCAGGTCCTTCTTCTTCAGTTTGATGGTGGTCTCATAGACTCCCGTTCCCATCGTGACGCGGGTCTCATCGCTCAGCGATTCCCAGGTCTGTACTTTGTCGAGGGTGAAAGTCTGATTCACCTTCGGAGCCTCTTCGATGAACGAGAGTGTCCAAGGGCCATTGAGCGGGTATTCCTGCGGCTGCGTCTTGGTTGTCTGGTGATAGACAGAGACCAAGCTCTTCATCAAGTCTGCAGGCTGCTGCTGTGGTGCATCATCATAGGTCTGGAGAATGATGCTCTCACCGCTCCGCAATGAGAGATGAATCTTATGGTCAGCCAAGGAGATTGGAACAGGCTTTATTTCACCATTGAGCGGATTGAAATAGGCACCACGCTTGAAATCTACACCCAGCTGAATGTCACCCTCGATGTCACAGGGCGTCAGGTTGGCTATGAAGTAATGGTAGCCCGTGGGATTCTTGCGGCGGATGGCTTTCAGGCCGTATTCCGTCTTCATGGTCTCGGGCTTGGCGGCAGCATTCATCTGGGCCACGTCCGTGCCGTAGATAATCTTGGCACCCTGAGCCTTCATGGCCTCGATATGGGCTTTCACCTGTTCAGGCATGTCGCCGCTGCCAGGAATGATGAGGGCCTTGTAGCGGGTTCCGGCGGCAGTCTCTATTCCGCCATCCACCACCTTGCAGCCCATCAGCAGGCGCTCGGAGATATAGTCGCAATCGAAGCCAGCCTTATCGATGTCGAGGATGGCCTGGATAAACTCCGGAGCCAGTTTGCCCATAGCGTGGATGGAGAACTGCATGAGCAGCTTCTCGGGATTCTTCTTCCACATATCGCGGATGGGCAGATAGACCAGGAAGTCGTTGTCGGGCTGGCCCCACTGGAGGAAACTCTGGCAGCGCTCCACATACTTCATGAACTCTGGCGCATCACGCCAGATGGAGTTCGTGGGGCTCATGTCGATAGAGGCATAGAACTTCCAGCCTGGCCATGGATCGTCCTTGGGCGAATAGCAGGTTCCGTGGAAGAACATACGGTTCACACCGGCACAGAACATCAGGTCGAGGTCGGGCTTGAACTGCGAGAGCGATGTTCGGAAATGCTCCGTGAGCCACGTGAAGGTCTCGCTGCTCGTGAAAGGCTTGCCGCAGACATGGGCTGCCGAAGGAGCATACTTGAACATGGAATAGTCGGAGTCGTTCTTGCGCGTCTTACCCGGATCCTGACGCAAGCCCTTGATACCGAAGTCGGAGAGTCCGAAACCCTCAATCTCTGGGATATCCACGGCTGCATAGCAGTCGATGAGATTGGCCGGTGAACCATGTGCCTGATTGCGGGTGATGGCTCCGTGACTGTGGGCCCAGGCTGTCCATTGCTGGGTAAAATTCTCCAATAATAAATCGGAAAGCGTCTCGCGGTAGTCGGAAACCAGTTTCACGTCTCCATGGGTGAAAGCCAAAAGATGGTCTTCCAGCCGGAAGCCGCGACGCTTGTAGAACTCCTCGAAGAGCGTGGGAGTCCACGTGGCATCAGCCACCTCGTAGCTATCGTTGAAGAACGTGTGGGGATAAGGCGTGTGGGTACGCTCGAAGGCTTCCTCTATATGCTTCAGGTAGTTGGCCACGGCCTTGCGGTCGAAGTGGTCTATCACCAGTCCTTCACCACCGGGAGCCGCGCGCTTCACCTTCATCACACCATATTTGATATACAACACCACGACGGTCTTGCTGCCGTCCTTGCCGCCCAGCAGGCGGCTGTCTTCCTTGGTGGCTTTCCAGTTCAGCAGTCCGTCCTTCATGCAGTCCGTCACATCCTTGACCGAACCGTTGTGACCGAAGAGCATTGCCTTATGGAGCACGGCATTCTTGCGGTCGCGTTCCTCGGTGGGTCGCAGGTCGATGTTCACCGCCTTGTCACCGATAAACGACTGTTCCACGAAGACCGCCCGGCAGGCACTCTCCTCCAGCGGAACCCACGGACCACCAAACGGCCATCCCGTGCCCGTGGCCATGTCTATCTCAATACCGTTCTGGCGGCCTTGCTCCTGGGTGAAGCGCAGCATTTCCATCCATTTGTCGGAGAGATAGGGTATGTTGTTCTGGTCGTTGCCCTGCACGCCGTAGAGGGGCGTAATCTCCAGCGCACCGATTCCGTGCTTGGCATACTCCTGCATGTTCCACTGCAGGTTCTCCTTGTCAACGGCAGAACCCAGCCACCACCAGCGTGCACCCGGCTTAGCCTCGGGTTTTGCCACGGGCCATTGCTGGGCTGCAACCATCAGGGGCAGTCCCAAGAGAACTAGCGATAAGAGGATTCTTACAGGTCTTTTCATCATTTTCCTACTATCTTTTCACCGTTGATGATGATGTTGCGGGCTACCGTTCCCTCAATGAGGTCTTTGTCGAAGGCTTTCGCCTCATCGGCCACATCGATATTCTCGAACGTGAAGTCCTTCAGCGCATACTTGTCCGACTTGGAAACGGCAAAGAAATTCTTGCAGTTCATGTCGTGGATGTTCCGGATCACGATGTTATTGCATTGCGAGAGGGGCATGTCGTCACGCTGCTCCGGCTTGAAGAACTGTGTCCAGGGTCTCACCAGTACAAAGTTACGGCAGTTGCCCGTCAGGTTCTCCACCGTCACGTACTCATAATGCTGCGGAGTGTCGGGTCGCATCTTCAGCCACAATACATTGTTGGCCTCATCCACCGTACAGTCGCGCAGTATCACGTTCCAGTCGTGCAGACTCTCGGAGCCCAGCGTCAGACAGCCATGCACGAACCCATAGCGGCAATGCTGGATGATGATGTTGCTCGAAGGTCCGTTATCAGGGTCTTTGTCGGCCCAGGTTCCCTTGCCGCCCTTCAGCACCACGGCATCATCGTTGACCGAGATGTTGCAACCATGCACCAGCACGTCGCGGCAGACATCCAGGTCGAGTGCATCACTCGAAGGAGCCTTGGCGTCCTGCGGCTCATGGGGCGCATAGATAGTGCAGTAGAGATACTTGATGCGCTCGCTCTTATAGATATGGTTCGTCCAGAAGGGCGAATTGATGAGGTGCACATCCTGAACGGTCACGTTCTTCGCATTGGAAATATACACCAGACGCGGGCGCAGGGCTTCAAGGTTGGTGCACTGGCGGTTGAACTGTCGGCGAATCCAGAATTCCTCCCAGAAGCGCAGTCCGTTACCGTTGATGGTGCCGGTGCCCGTGATGGTAAAGCCATCCACCTGGTCGGCATTCACCAACGCGGAGAAGTAATTGAGCGTCTGGCCTTCCATACGCGTCTTGCGGATGGGATAATACTTGATGGCATCAATGCCCTTCAGCACCGAACCTTCGGCCATGTGCAGATGAGTGCCCTGGCGGAAGAAGAGCGAACCGCTGAGGAACGTGCCCTTGGGAAACACCACCACGCCTCCCCCATCCTGGGCAGCACGGTCGATGACTGCTTGGATGGCTGCCGTCTGCAACACTGTGGAATCCTGAACCACGCCGTAGTCGGTAATCACATACTGACGGCCAAGCGTGGAGACATCCACTCGCGTGGTATCCATGAACCACTCCGAAATCACTTCACCATTAGGCCATAGGGCCTGTTTCTTCGCTTTCTTTTTTGCATCAGATGGCACTGCCAGCAAAAGCAGTGCCATCATGATCATCAGTCTTGATAATCTCATTTTAATATCTCATTTCCTCAATTTCTCATTTTCCATAATGCGTATCGAGATAGACCACCTTCGTGACGAGGTATTCCTCCATGCCGTGCTTACCGTCGGCACCGCCGATACCACTCTTCTTCACACCGGCGTGGAAGCCCTGGATGGCCTCGAAGTGCATGCGGTTGATGTAGGTCTCGCCGAACTCAATCTCGCGGCAGATGCGTGTAGCCGTGTCGATGTCCTTGGTGAACACCGAAGAGGCCAGACCGTATTCGCAATCGTTGGCCCACTCAATCACCTGGTCGATATTGTCAAACTCTACCAACGGCAGCACCGGGCCGAAGGTCTCCTCGTGGATGATGTCCATGTCCTGCGTGCAGTTGTCGAGCACGGTAGCGGGATAGAAGTAGCCCTTGCCCTCGATAGGCTTGCCGCCACAGAGAATCTTGGCTCCCTGTTCCACGGCATGCTCCACCTTCTTCGTCACGCTCTCCAGTGCAGCCTTCTCCACCAGCGGACCCATGTCGGCATCCTTCACGATGGCGGGATTGCCCACCTTCACGGCCTGGAACTTCTTCACAATGATATCGGTGAATTCCTTCTTCACGTCCTTATGCACATACACGCGCTCGGCATTGTTGCAAATCTGACCGGTATTGCCGATGCGGCTCTCCAGGATGGCCTGGGCTGCCAGTTCGAGGTCGGCATCGGGGAACACGATGGCAGGAGCCTTTCCGCCCAGTTCGAGACTCACCTTCGTGATGTTGGGCGCAGCAGCCTCCATGATCTTCACACCGGCACCCACGCTACCCGTCAGGCTCACGATGCCCACCTTGGGATGACTGGCCAGCGCATTACCAACCACGGAGCCCCTACCTGTCACCACATTGAACAGACCAGCGGGCAGACCGCTCTCATGAACCACCTTACAGATCTCCGTACAGTTCTCGGGCGTAATCTGAGCAGGCTTGATCACGATGGAGCAACCCGTAATCAGCGCAGCCGCAGCCTTGCGGGCGATGAGGAAGAACGGGAAGTTCCAAGGCAGTATTCCGGCAGCCACGCCGATAGGCTTCTTCACGAGAATCATCGTCTCGTTGGGCGCATCACTCTGAATCACCTCACCCTCAATGCGGCGGGCAAACTCAGCCATATAGTCGAAATAGGTAGCCGTGACGCCTACCTCCGTAGCGGCCAGGGCCTGCGTCTTACCCTGTTCGCGCACGATAATCTCCTGGAACTTGTCGAAGTTGGCACGAATGCCATCGGCAATCTTATGCAGATAAACGGCACGCTCGGCAGCAGGCACCTTTGCCCACTTCTTCTGAGCCACATAGGCAGCCTCCACGGCCTCGTTCACATCCTCCACCGTTCCGGCAGGCTGACGCGAAGTCACCTCCTCGGTGCTGGGGTTCAACACTTCAATCCACTCTCCTGAACGGCTCTCCACGAACTGGCCGTTGATGTACATTTTCAGATCTTTCATGTCTTTTAGATTGTTTGTTAGTAATTAGTTAAAGAGTTTCTGACCGCAAAAATAAAGAAAAATCCTCATACCTGTTCCTCCCCAATCACTAAAAAATCAAAAATAAAGACAGTTTTATCATTTTTCAAGCATCAGCATCGGTATAGAATTGTACACTCCATACATATTATTGCTCTTTTGAGAAACTTTTCAAACTATTCACTATATCTCCCAACAGCTTACCCCTCAACATTTTACGGTGAAGGGTTCTGAGCCACCCTCCCATCCCCCTGAGATAGGGAGCGGATTCTAAAAGTTTGGTTTGCTTTCACTTTTTTTGTACAGGCTTCCACATCGAGGTATCAGAACATCATCAAGCCTTGCGGCGAGGCATTCGTAAATGTGCCATTTACGCCTCGTAAATGATAGAGTTACGCCTCGTAAACGGTACATTTATACTTCATATTTCTATGTCACTTGGAAAACTGGAATGTATTCCGTCCGATGATGTTTTGGTCTTCAATCGATGATGTTTTGAAGTCCGTTTGATGATGTTTTGAAGTCCGTTCTATGATAGATTGAAGTCCGTTTGATGATACTTTGGAAGGCAAAACATCATCGAATGAAATGAATTTTCTAGTTTTTTTTAAAGAAGACACAAAAACGTTCAACGACAACCATTACCTTAATCCTCACCGAACTCCCTCCCTAAACAGGGAGGGTTGGGGTGGGTCTTAACCCTTCACCGTACCCCCTTGTTATCGCGCAAGTTACATTGATTTGTGAAGTGTTTTATTATTCTGAAACACTTTGAAGACACTTATTATATGCGCTCCTGTTACCATAGCAGCAGTTTCACTTCCTGGAATCAAAAACTAGTTCTGCTGATTCTCGTAAGTTCGTGAAATAGCAAAAAGCCACCCAATACGGTGGCTTTTTATAAACGGGGCAGGGTCGATACGGGCTTACCCCCACGCGGAAAATACCGGATTAGTCATTTCTGACGTTGCAAAGATAGACATTATTTCCGAAAATTCCAAATATTTGGGCAACTTTTTATTCTTTCCCCTCCAAAAGCTATTCTGGCTTGCCTTCTTCTATCCTCAACCTCACCTTGTTCCTCGCAACGTATTGGTTGATAAGGATAGAGACATCTTTGTGGTTGATGCAGAGATAAAGCATATTTAGCCAGTTCTTTTAGTTGTTGCCTTCAACGGTTTTGATTTGCTTTACAGTAGGCATTCGACTTAGTACCTGTACTAAATCGAATGCTTACAGTCTGGATAGGGCATCAACACGTATAGCCGAAGCCTCCTGCTGCCGTAAAAGCAGTTCCACTTCCTGGAATCAAAAAACAGTCCCGATGATTCTTGAAAAAATAAGGACTTCAAAACTATTACACAACAGACATCAACTGCCGGCTTCCATTGTATTGAATCATTCTTCCTATTTTCTATATAGAATAAGTTCCTTTCCTGTCATAAAGATTGGAGTACCATGTTTATACCCTGCATCAAGACTTTTCTTGTCCTCTATCAAAGATGCAATATCTATATTGCCAAAAGTAATCTCTTCATCGAAACGGAAAATGAAATAATCACCCTTTGGCTCACTGGGATATTCGGCCTTTCTCATTCTTTCTTCCGACATCACGGCATAGTCATGCACTCGGAACACATGATACACATTGCTCTTTTCCTTACCATCCTCGTATAGAAACGCGAACTTAACTCTAAGGTTTCTAATAGTCGTTTTCTTTAGAGAGCCGTCGCGCCTATGATCAATTCGAATGTTGTATATCATTGTGCCCTTATCATTTGCACCCGTAATCCAATCCCAATGCGCCTGATTGTGATATAGACCTATAACGAAGTTTTCATTCTCATATCGCTCTAATGGATATAACGGCAACATCGACTTGGGTATTGGTACATAAGGATGATCATTTCTATACTTTGCCAAGGCTTCATTTATTTCTTCCTGCGGGTCATCGCCTAACTTTCTCACAGGCACAATCACGAAATGCTCTTCCAACAAGTGATATTCATCGCTATCCCTAGTATCCTTCCCCTTCTCTCTCTTTAACGACAAGGAGTAAATCTCGCTGTCCTCATAAGGCCTAAAAAGTTTTCCAAGTAATAGTTTGAAGTTTTCGTTTATCACCTGTTCGCCATCAAGAGCATTACCCTTGCTTTTCATTGCATAGAAGTCATAATCTTCTTGCAACCATTGCTGAATATGAGTTTTGAATATATCTCTGATTTTTTTCTTCCAATCGTCCTTTTGTGCCTCATTATCTCTTCCATAGAGTGAGAGGACAAAAAGGAAGTTCACGTCATAATGATATATAAACAAAGTATCTCTGTCAAATATCCTATTCTCAAAATGTGATGAAGGATGTCGCTGCTTGACGCGTGAAGTCCTGTCAATACCATCCCTGTCATATCTGAAATCCTCATCCATTTTTGCTGAAATGAAGAAATTGGGCAAAATGTTATATCCCTCCGTTATGTTGTCCCTCAACTTAACACCTGATGGTGTAGTGCTATCAGGCCCAAACACATTAAAACACCATTGTATGATATTTCTGGCATAGGTAAACTGCTTGCTTATAGATTCGTTTGTTATTTCGTGGTCTATCTTGTAATACTTTGAGTCACCTATGTAATATGTCTGGTCGTTAACATTGCCGTTTTCTATCAGACTTTGCTCCGTATAAAGATGGTCAATAATCTTTCCATCATCCTGTTTCTTATCCATTCCGTCAGGCAGAGGATTGTCTCCTACAAGGTCATCTATTATAGTCTCAAATACCCTATAGAAGTCCTTTGCCAATAAGAACTCCTTCTTGTTCTTGTTTACAAACACAGGCTTAGCATGATCAAAGAAAGCATCACATAGATTCCACAACTCCAAGGCCTTGTCCGAGAAGTATTTGTATTTTATCTGCCTCAATCTTACCTTTCCGTAACCGTTGATGTAAGCCTGGAACTTGCGCCCCTTTATCAGTTCGTAGTTGCAGGCAAAGTCCACCTTAAATCCATACTCTTCGCAAATATAGTTCAGTATAGAATAGAAGATGATGAGCAGTTCCTCGTCAAAGTTTATCTGCTTTTTCTTGTTTACAGGGTTAAGGTATATGGGGGTTCCGTCTTGAATGATAGCATCAGTCTTACTTATTGTCCTTGTCCAGTTTATCTTGTTCAATCCAGAACGCATATTCCTCAACACATAAAAAAAGAAATTTCTGTTTTCCCTGTTAAACTGAATCAGTTGCAAAATAACATCGAGGTAGGTATTGCTCAGCCGTTTGCTTCCCTTGCCTATCTCTGCTATCTTAGAATGATAGATGATGCTCGTGTCATTTTTCTTGTTATTATTATAAACAACTATAGCCCTATATATCCAGACGGCAAAGCCATAGATAAAACTCTTTTCCTTCTCTGTAAGCAACCCGCTCTCGTTCAGGCTTTTTACGTCGATGACATCCAAGGGATAATGTTCGCCAAAGACCATTTCCTCCCCCGTCTTACCCTTCAGCAATACCTTTGGCAATATAAATACGCAGTCCTGCAATAAGGTGTTATAGTAATAGCCCACATAGTCTATTGTCACCTTATTGTCTTTGCTCAGATAAGGCAGTCCGTCAAGCACATCCTTTATCTTCGCCTCTTCGTATGTATATCCCTCAAAGAGTATTCTCATGCCTTCATTCTTCTACCTTTTCTATACGTATGCCCCAAGGCTGAGCATTAACCTTTGAAACTAAATTATTTATACGCTCAGGATTGAATTGATTAAATACATATACCTTCTCCCCATTATTCAAGCGTACTTCATTATATCTCGTTTCAAATATACTATCGGTGGTTTTCTCTTTTTTTCTGTTATATTCATCTTCTGTAAGGACTACAGTCACCATAGTACCAAGTGCATTCCATGCCCTAACTATTTCTGCGGCATTCTTATCCGGATTTTGCTCTACATACACAGAAACAACTCTGTGTGGCACATTCTTTTTTCTAAAGCGTCCTACTCCATTTACAGAATAAACACTTGTGTCTTTTGTTCCTTTTGGAGAAATATCAGTTCCTTCCGTCAGATTTTCATCTACGAAGTCATCTTCTTCCTCAGTATCTTCCTCTTCTTTGAACTCTCCCTCAACCAAAGGGCTTACCTCCAACTTCTCCATAAACTCAATAACACGATTAGTGTTAACCTCAGTCTCTCCTTGTCCCATAGGAATATAAAACTTATCGAAGCTCTTCTTTCCGTACTCATCAGTAAATAGGCTTTCGGCAAGGTCCGTATCTTTAAACACATCATTCCACAGATAAAACAACACCTTTCCTACAAAGGTTTTGGCATCTATCACTCCATCTTTAGCCTTGCAGAAGAAGTAGCCTAGTTTTTTATCTTCTGAGTATGTTGCATCCTCTATTTTCTTGTTGATCGCTTCAAGGAATGTCCACCAGTCATAAGTATTGCCACCAACCTCTACAGTCCATCCTTTTCCTTCGTTGGCTATTGGCATGTACTTCCACTCCCATCTGCGCTTAAATGCGGAATCAATAGGAAACAAGCTTTGGTCACTTGTATTCATCGTTGCCCATATATACAGATTATTGGGTAATATTAGTATCTCACCTTCCTTTATCAACTTTGAAATCTCATCTGCTGATTTATCACATAAGGACGGAGCGTGTATATCCACTTTATTGAATTCTTTTTTTAGATACTTCTGCATGTCATTATCGGCCTTGATATAGTAGTCAGAATAGCCTTCATCTCCCCTATCAAGTAACTGGAAGATGTCACCAAAGATCTGGGCGCAATTTCCCCTATTGATTTCCTCTATAATAAGAAATTGTTCTTTTGGTGTCCCTTCTTCTGCTTCAGCATATAATTTCCATGCTTTCACATAAGCTTGCAAAAAAGCCTGCGGAACAAACTCATAAATGATTTTCTTTTCCGTTCTTGGAGTGCCATCAGGATTCTTTACATTCACAGCCTCTCTGCCTATAATATTGACAACTTCTTCATCTATCGTTGTAGGCTTGTATGCCCCAACAAAAGTTGAGTAGTCACTGTCGGGATGGAATGTCGTTCTAATCACGCTCTTGCCTATTGTTTGTCCCTTTGCAAAATGCGATTTACCAGTACCAGGAGCACCGTAAAAGATTTGTTGAAATGCTTTATCCCCTGCATACGTTACTGGCTGTACTCTATTCTCATCATTGATACGTGAATAAAAAATAGAATTAGGACTGATTTGAATCTCTCCTTTTTTATAAAAGCGAATATAATAAGTAGTATTCGCTCCTTCTATTCTGCTTTCAATACAAACGATGTCCCCTACTTGAATATTATGCTGTTGAAAAAGAGAACCTAAACTTGGTATTCTTTTCTCTCCATTAGAATTATGAAAATAGACAAAGCGTAATGGAACTATTGTTTTTGCTCCATCTGTTGTATCTTGAGCTGTAAAATTCACCTCAAGAACAGAACCATTTTCTGTTGCAGTATCATTAAAAAAAGACTCATAATCAAAGTTATTGGGAAGGCGTACATATATTTCATGTGTGCCTGTATTTCCAACTTCTGCAGGCGTTAACTCCTTATAAAAGAATAATGACTTTTTCATATGTATTTCTTTATTACGTTTGCTATTATCTTTGCCATTAATACAGGAACTGCATTTCCAATTTGCATATACGTTTTAAGATATGCACCTAAGAATAGATAATCATCAGGGAAAGACTGGACTCTTGCAGCCTCACGAGGTGTGATACTTCTTACTTGATAAGGGTGAATGTGAGAAAGACAATCCATTTTAAGATGGGCCGTAATAGTACGACAAGGTTTGTCTGCATATAATTTATAATACTTATCTTTAAAGATACCATTTCGCCTTGAATAAGGCATTATATCTGCAATCTTTGGACTTGTAGAATCTTCGCCTTGGTCTAAACGCTTAAAGATTTCATAATTCACATCACTGCAGTAGCGGGCCTTATGATTAAACACATATGGTATTTGTCTGCCTTGATTTATTATTGACAAGTATTTGTTTCCACAACTGTCATACATATTAATACCTATTTTCATGCCCGTCTTGTCATCATCAGTCTCTGTCATTCCTTTAATCCTAGGTGCGTCTAAAGGCTTTATAAAATCAAGTGCATCATATAAACAATAGGGGGGATGCTTTATGTAGCAATCTTCGATTTCCTTAAAAAGAACTTCGGGTGTAACATGTTTGGATATAGAAATGTCATTTCTAACGGCTAAGTATATCAGTCGTTCTCTGCTTTGGGCTACCCCGAAGTTCATAGAATTTAATAGCCGATAAGAGACATCATAAGTATAAACTCTTCCGTCTCTTTCAATCTTTATAGCTTTATAGTCTTCAACGACTTGATTTGCTACAGAAAGCATTCCCCTAACGTTCTCCATTAAGACGAACTTAGGGCATATTTTCTTTATTGCTTCAATGTAGAATTTATATAACTCATTACGAGGATCATCAATTATCCGTCGTTGATTAGCACTACTAAAACTTTGGCATGGAGGCCCCCCCACAACAATGTCAATATCATCTTTGATGTAATAGCATATATTTGACACAATCTTTCGAACGTCTTCTTTTAGAACAAGCTCTGAAGGTAGTTCTGGATGATTGTATCTATATGTACGAATACAAACATCTTCAAAATCATTAGCGAAACAGACTCGATAACCTGCTTGGGTAAAGCCACAACTTAATCCTCCTGCACCAGCAAAGAAATCAACAATCTTAGGTTTATCCGATTTCGCTTCTTTTTCCTGGAGCAGTTTGCGCTTTTTATTATTGAGCTTGTCCAACTGCTTGCCATATAACTGTTTGTGTGACAAATAAAAAGACAATGCAGACAAAAACCTATTATAATTAACTGCAATAGTTTTCTTTAACAATCTGCAATCTCCATCATCCGAAATAATTCCCATGTCCTTCATTTCATCAATTATTTCGTCAGAAGGTATATTGATATGGGGGATGCTGATTTTTTCTCGTTCAGCCAACACTTCTACCAAACGAATATAGATAAGAATTTTTTCTATAAATTCTTCTTTATTTGTAATATGTTTAACACATTCAAATATCATAAATTCAAGTCATCTAAGTTTTTTTTAATAGACTTTGCCAATGCTTCTGCAAATAATGGTGGAACGGCATTACCAATTTGCTTGTATTTTTCGCCCCGTGATCCTTTAAATTCAAAATCGTCTGGAAATGATTGTATTCTGGCTGCTTCTCTTACAGTGAAAGTACGTCTCTGTGCTTCATCTGGATGAATAAACTGGAAACCGTCCTTGTGGATATGTGCAAGAATGGTTTTTGATGGTAAATCCCACCATTGAACGACATAGCTATTATCAAATACTCTAGCATGTTCATGTTCATATTGTGGCATAGTTCGTCTGAGTTGTCCAAATGACCAATGATTGTGAATCATCATTTGGAACCTTTCTCTATCCAAGTCATTGTGACTACGAGCGACATGATCCATGAGGGGGGATACTCCTTTCTTCCCAATCCTCTTTAAGAACTCATTATTGCAAGGATAAGTATACTCTTGCGTTGAAGCATCACAACCTGGTTCAACTGATGGTAAATCACCAATTGCTTGCCTCACACTAATATAGTGTTTGCGTCCCTTTCTTTCATTTTCTGGAGTTTCTGGATTCCAATGCGTCTTTACGACATCCTGATATAGTTGCAGGGGACTTTTGTTAATATCCTTACGTACACCGATAATAATAACACGCTTTCGAAGTTGAGGTACACCATAATCAGCTGTATTGTGAACAAGGACACTTGGATTGTCAATTACTTTATATTTTTTTCCAAGAGCCTTAAGTATGGTGGGAAATATTGGCATACCATTTACCTTGGCAGAAAGGAGGCCTGTTACATTCTCGAAGACGAAGTATTTCGGTTGATAATACTCCAATATCTTAACGTAACTCTCAAAAAGATAATTACGAGGATCGGTTGACATTCTCTTTCCGTCTCGGACCCTCCCTGCAGTTGAATATGCTTGACACGGAGGGCCACCAATTATGATGTCAACATTCCTGCCGTTTAATGCATTGTCTATTCTTAAAAGAATATCTTTTGCAGTTATGTCGTGCTCAATAACTTCTTTGTCGAAGTCTTTGTATCCATAGTATTTCATTCTTGTCCGCAACGTTTCACAAGCCCAGTGGTTAATCTCCACATGAGCAAGAGCCTTAAAGCCTTCCCTAAAGAATCCTTCAGATAAACCACCGCAACCAGCGAACAGATCTACGAATGTATATTTCCTTTTTGGCATGAAAAAGCCCTCTCTTCGTTTTCGAAAAGGGGGCGTGGGAGAAGATGTGTATAACCAAGGCTTACGACGGCCCACATCAGACAACAATCTAACTGTCCACGCCCTTTTAAGCGTAAACATCCAATTGCTTGTCTAACTGATGTGTCCCTGAGGTCGTAATTCTGGTTATTCAGTCAACCAAGGATGCTAATGACTCTTATTTTCCTTATTCTATTGTTTTTTGCTTAATACTAGTCCGTAAGCACCAAATCGAACTGAATTCACTTTTGGTTTACTATATATAAAAATGCGGGTGCTTTCATCTGCCTGTTTGACAATCAGGCCTTCCACAGCCCAAGCAAATAAACAGACAGAGAAACACCCACGTTGGAGTATATAGATACCCGTAAAGTGTGCGTTGAGGATACGCAATCCTCGCAGCACACTACGGGGTTGTATATGATACACCCTTGGCAGTCACCCCTGCAATGTTTTTGAATTGCTTTTCGATTGTGGAAGTTCGATTGTCCAAAAACAAAGCGTCATGACGCCTTTTTAATATGTAGTGCTCCACCCTTAGGCTCCGTTCTCCTCAGAAAACATCAAAGCCGCAAGCGGTGGATGCATCTGCAAAATTACAAAAAGTTTTGGAAACGACCATCCTTTCAGATTGAAAATCTACAAATAGGCAGCAAAAAACAGGAAGATAAAGTGATTGAGGACTAATAAAACATCAAAACATGATAGTATCGCGATGTGCTTTTGATGGTGGTGCAATGAGCCGCTATAAGAAAGCACTCGTGCCTGGATCATTCTGCAGGTTCCAGGCACGGTGTAATTTTTAGTCTAATTAAATACTGGCGTAAAATCTACTGCTTCTTCATCGGGATGCAGCCCGTAGGGGTCAGGTAGATGTTGTTCACGCTATTAACAAACACTTTATCCGTAATATTCTTCAAAAAACTATTCATAACTTATTCTTTTTTAAATTGTTCTTTAATAATTGATTTAACACTCTCTGTCGTCGGACTTATTGTCTTTTGACATTGCAAAGATAAGTCGTATTTTCAGCCTGCAATCATTTATACGACACTTTCTGCTTCATTTGTTGCGACATACAGCCTATATCGCGACACTTTCCGAGACACCCCCGGAAATCTGCCGCAAAGTTGTCTATGCATTCCCGAGAAAGCTCGCCTACCCGTAGCCTTTCGGAAAAAATCATAATAAATTTGTTTTTCCGCTCATTTTGCACTAACTTTGTCGGCAACTACTATACATATCAAAAAAATTATGAAAAGAATACGCATGATTGTTGCCCTCGTGGCACTCGTATGCTGCGCTACTGCGCTGGCTGAGAATTATCCCTATCGTTCTGATTACCTGTGGGTAGCTACGCCCGACCATGCCGACTGGCTCTATGAAACGGGACAGCAGGCCAAGGTGGAGGTGCAGTTCTACAAGTACGGCATGCCGCAGGAAGGAACTGTAAACTACTCCATCGGAGAAGATATGCTGCCCGATGAGCAGCAAGGCTCGGTGAAACTGAAAGGTGGACGGGCCGTGATCAATATGGGAACTCGGAAGAAACCGGGATTCCGCGACCTGCGACTGCGTATCACCTGCGACGGGAAAGAATACAAGCATCACGTCAAGGTGGGTTTCTCGGCCGACAAGATCCAGCCTTATACACAGGAGCCTGCCGACTTCAAGGCTTTCTGGGACAAGGCTAAGGAGGAGGCCGCGGCCTTCCCGCTGACCTACAGCCGCGAACCAGCTCCGGAGTATTCTACGGACAAGGTGGACTGCTGGCTCATCCGCCTGCAGCTTAACAAGCGCGGGCAGTGTGTGTATGGCTATCTATTCTATCCGAAGAATGCGCAGAAGGGAAGTTGCCCCGTGGTGCTTTGTCCGCCGGGAGCCGGTGTGAAGACTATCAAGGAGCCTCTGCGCCACAAGTATTATGCCGAGAACGGATTCATCCGTCTGGAGATGGAAATCCACGGACTGGATCCGCGCATGAGCACTCAACAGTTTAACGAAATCAGCCGCGCCCTCAATACAGACCCCAACGGTTATCTCAGCCAAGGACTCGACAACCGCGACAACTACTACATGAAGCGCGTCTATCTGGCATGTGTGCGTTGTATTGACCTGCTGACATCGCTGCCCGAATGGGACGGCCGCAACGTGGCTGTGCAGGGAGGTTCGCAAGGAGGTGCATTGGCTATTGTTACCGCAGGTCTTGACAAGCGCGTCACGCTTTGTGCCGCCAACCATCCGGCGCTGAGCGACATGGCTGGCTATGCAGAAAAAGGACGCACGGGCGGTTATCCCCACTTCAACCGCATGAACGGAATGCTCACCCCGGAAAAGATCCGCACGATGGCCTACTACGACGTGGTAAACTTTGCCCGCTACGTGAAGGCCAAAAGTCGCCTCACATGGGGATTCAACGATGATACCTGTCCGCCCACAACGAGCTATGCCGTATGGAACACGCTGAAGTGCGAAAAGGAATCGCTCATCACGCCTGTCAACGAGCATTGGACTTCAGAGGCCACGGAGCTGAGCCACATGGAATGGCTGAAGAAGAATCTGAAATAGAAGTACGAGGTACGAATTACGAATTACGATGTGTCGCCTTTGGCGAGGTGGAGGTGAGAAGTATCATTCAACCTTTATACTTCATCCTTCTGCCTCGTCGAAGACGACACTTCGTACTTGGTACTTCGTACCTCGTAATTCAAGAATTTAAGCCTTTCTCCAAAGGCGGGTCATATCCTCAAGAGTCTTGCCCTTGGTCTCGGGAACCAATTTCCAAACGAAGACGGCGGCAATGACGCAGATGACACCATAGAGTCCGTAGGTGAACCAATGGCCGAAATCATCGCCCTCGGTAAGATGCATATTGAACATCGGCACGAACGTGGAGCTGACGATGAAGTTGAAAATCCACTGGAAGGCCACGGCGATAGCCACGGCTCCGCCACGGATGGTGTTGGGGAATATCTCGGCAATGAGCACCCACGTGATGGGACCCCATGAGAACATGAACGATGCAGAATAGACCATGATGGAGGCAGCGGTGATAAACTCCAGACCTTCGTGGCCGAACGATACGGCTACGCCAAAGGCACCGAGAGCCATACCAAGCGATCCCCAGATAAGCAACGGCTTGCGGCCCCATTTCTCAACGGTGAAGACAGCCACGAGCGTGAAGAGAATATTCACGATACCCATGAAGACGGTGAACATCATCGGATTGTCCATACCCATGTCGCCGAAGATGCGCGGAGCATAATAGAGCACGGCATTGATACCCACAGCCTGCTGGAACACGGAGAGCATGATACCAACGAAGATGCAGAGCCAACCGTAGGTAAAGAGTTTCTCGGTCTTCACGGTGATGGTGTCCTTGATGTCCTGAAGAATCTGCTGTGCCTTCGAGCTGCCGTTAATCTTGGAAAGAATGCCAAGGGCCTTCTCGTCCTGACCTACCATGACGAGATAGCGCGGAGTCTCAGGTACGAAGCAGATGAGCAGGGCGAAGAGACCTGCGGGAACAGCCTCAGAACCAAACATATAGCGCCATCCGGTAGTGACCGTCCATTGTGCATTGGGATGGATAGCTGCCATTCCCTTACCCATTTCCTCCACGAGCGGCTGGATATGGTCGCCCAGGATGAAGAAATTAACGAAATAGACTACCAACTGACCGAAGATAATGGCAAACTGGTTCCAAGATACAAGCATGCCGCGGATATTGGAGGGAGCCACCTCGCCAATGTACATCGGGCAGATGGCCGAGGCCAGACCTACGCCAACGCCACCGATGATGCGGTAGATATTGAACATCACGAGCAGGGAGAACGTGGGTACGCCCTTCTCGAAAATCATGAATTCAGGCTCCATGCTGCCAAGGGCTGAAATGAAGAAGAGCACACCAGCCAGGAAGAGCGAACGCTTACGGCCCAACCGCGTGGCCAGAAGACCAGAGAGTGCACTACCGATGATACAGCCAATCAGCGCACTACTGCTAGTGAAGCCGTGCATGGCATCGGTGTAACGGAAGTCAGCTGCATTGCTGAAGAAGGCCTGCAGACCTTTTTCTGCACCAGAGATAACGGCTGTGTCGTAGCCGAAAAGCAGGCCGCCGAGCACGGCAACCATCACAATCGAAATGAGGTAGGCTTTGCTACCGTTCTGAGTTTGATTCATTTTTATTAAGGTGTTTTGTATGATATTTCTACTTTAAATTACGTATTAATAACTGTTTTCCCCAAGATTTATTTTGTTTTTCCGCTCATTTACACTAACTTTGCACCGATTTATAATAAAAAAGAAATGAAAGTCATCGACTTACTTGCAAACGGACAGACGGATGAGACGAAAGGATTCTCGTTTGAAGTGCTGCCGCCCCTGAAAGGCAACGGCACGGATGCGCTGTTCAGCACTATTGACACCCTGAAGGAATTTAATCCGAAATATATCAACATAACCACCCACCACTCTGAATACGTCTATCGGGAACTGGAAGACGGCAACTTCGAGCGTCAGCGCATACGCCGCCGCCCTGGCACTATCGCCATTGCCGCCGCCATCCAGCAGCGCTATCATCTGCCGGTGATTCCGCACATCATCTGCAGCGGTGCTACGGCTGAGGACATTGAGTATGAACTCATTGACCTGCAGTTCCTAGGCATCCACGACGTGCTGCTGCTCCGAGGCGATAAGGCGCAGGACCAAAAGACCTTCACGCCGATTCGCGGTGGCTACCGCCATACGACGCAACTCATCGAGCAGGTGGTGAAGTTCAATGAAGGCTATTTCCGCGACGGCACGCCCATCAAGCATCCCGGCGAGAAATTCTCGTTCGGCGTGGCCTGCTATCCGGAGAAGCATGAAGAGGCACCAAATCTGGAACGCGACATGGAATACCTGAAAAGGAAACAGGAATTAGGTGCAAAATATGCCGTGACGCAGTTGTTCTACGATAACGAAAAATACTTCCAGTTTGTGGAGAAGGCGCGCGAAATGGGCATCACGATTCCCATCGTGCCCGGACTGAAGCCCTTCGCCAAACTATCACAGCTGACGGTGGTGCCGAAGACTTTCCATTGCGACATCCCAGAGGACCTGGCCCGCGAAGTGGTGAAATGCGAGACTGATGAAGATGCCAAGCAACTGGGCGTGGAATGGGCCATCCAGCAATGTCGCGATCTCTATGCACACGGCGTGAACAACATCCACTTCTATACGGTAAGTGCCGTGGAGTCAGTAAAGGAAGTGGTGAAGGCACTCAGCTAACAGACGAAGAAAAAGAGGACATGAAGTTCAGTGAGGTCATCGGACAAGAAGAAGCCCGTCAGCGGCTGATGCAGATGGTGGAAGAAGGAAGACTTCCGCACGCCCTGCTGCTATGCGGCCCCGAAGGATGCGGCAAGATGGCCGTGGCACTGGCCTTTGCCTCATATCTGCTCGGCGAACGGCAGGAAGACGGCAGTCAGCTGCCAGGATTCAATGCCCCGCTGACTACCAATGCCGAAGCCATGCTCCACAAATGGCAGCATCCCGACCTCCACTTCTCCTACCCCGTCATCAAGCCTAAAGGGACGAGCGCGGAGCATAAAATGGTCAGCGATGACTTTGCCAAGGAGTGGAACACGCTGCTCCAGGAAGGTCCTTACTTCACGATGGACCAATGGCTGCAGATGATGCGCGCCGATAACCAGCAGGCCATTATCTACGAGGCAGAAAGTGACGAACTGAACCGCAAGCTCTCGCTGAAATCATCGATGGGCGGTTATAAGGTCTGCATCGTATGGTTGCCGGAAAGAATGAACCTGGCCTGTGCCAACAAACTGTTGAAACTCATTGAGGAACCACCCACGCAGACGGTGTTCCTGATGGTTTGCGAAGAACCCGAAAGGTTGTTGGAAACCATTATCAGCCGCACACAGCGCATCGATGTGAAAAAGATTGAGACAGCAGCCATAGAGCAGGCCCTGACGGAGCACCGAGGAATCGACGGAGAGATGGCCCACAGGCTTGCCCGCGTGGCCAACGGCTCATGGACTAAAGCCCTAGAATCGTTGAATGCCGACTCGGAGAACCGTCTGTTCCTGGACATGTTCATCATGCTGATGCGACTGGCCTACCAGCGTAACATCAAGGAACTGAAACGCTGGAGCGAGACCGTGGCCGCCTACGGACGCGAGAAACAGAAGCGGATGCTCACCTATTTCCTGCGACTGGTGCGCGAGAACTTCATGTACAACTTCCACCAGGAAGAACTCTGCTACATGACTCAGGAAGAGGAGAACTTCGCCCGAAACTTCGCCCGTTTCATCAATGAGGCCAATGTGATCGGCATCTCAGAACTCATCCAGCGCGCCATCCGCGACATCGGACAGAACGCCAATCCGAAGATTGTATTCTTCGACATGGCCCTCAATATCATCGTATTGCTGTTGCAAAAATAGAAGACCCACCCCTCACCCTCCCTATAGGGAAGGGGTGATTAGTCTTAAACGATATATCAATAACATAACAAAGTATCTGCTCCCTTCCCTATAGGGAGGGCTGGGGGTGGATCTGAAGAATGTATGGATTACAAGAATCTGAAATACAAGATAACCAATGACGGAGACCGCGGACTCTGCTGTGGAGCCTGTGGACGCCAAGACCGGCAGTTGAACACCTACGACTGGCTGAACGACGTGCCCGGCAACACGGAAGACACGGACCTCGTGGAGGTGCAGTTCAAGAATACGCGAAAGGGTTATTACCACAACGTGAACAACCTGGAACTGAAGAAAGGCGACTGGGTGGCCGTGGAAGCTAATCCCGGACATGATATCGGTGTGGTGACACTCACCGGTCGACTCGTAAAGCTACAGGTGAAAAAGGCCAATCTGAAAGGTCCTGACGACATCAAGCGTATCTACCGCATTGCCAAGGACGTGGATATGCAGAAGTATCAGGAAGCCAAGAGCCGCGAACACGCCACGATGATTGAGAGCCGCCAGATTGCAAAGAACCTCGGATTGCAGATGAAGATCGGCGACGTAGAGTATCAGGGCGACTGCAACAAGGCTATCTTCTATTACATCGCTGACGAGCGCGTGGACTTCCGCCAGCTTATCAAGGATCTCGCCGCCACCTTCCACGTGCGTATCGAGATGAAGCAGATTGGTGCACGCCAAGAGGCTGGACGCATCGGAGGCACAGGCCCTTGCGGGCGAGAACTCTGCTGTGCCACATGGATGAAGAACTTCTCCAGTGTAAGCACCAATGCCGCCCGATTCCAGGACATCTCGCTCAATCCCCAAAAGCTGGCAGGTATGTGCGCCAAGCTGAAATGTTGCCTGAACTATGAAGTGGACAACTACATGGAAGCCGGCAAGCGTTTCCCAGCCAAAGACATCGTGCTGCAGACCATTGACAGCGACTTCTATCAGTTTAAGACAGACATTCTGGCCGGCCTCATCACCTACTCCACCGATAAGCGGATGGCAGCCAATCTGGAGACCATCACCGCACAACGCGCCCAGGAGATTATCGAAATGAACAAGCGCGGGGAAAAGCCCGATTCACTCCAGCCCGATGACATCCAGAAGGAATCCAGCAAGCCCATTGACTTGCTCGCCGGGGAAAGTATCACGCGCTTCGACCGCGCCAAGAAAAAGAAGAAGAGCCGTAACAAGCTGAACCCTGCCAAGCAGGCCGCCGCTCCTCAAAAACAGCCTCAGGCTCAGCGCAAACCGAAGAACCGCAGCAACGAGAATCGCGGAAACAGAAACGAGAACCGCAATAACGCCCCACAAAAAGAAAAGAAGGAATGAAGCACTGGCTTACGGCCTTACTGACAGCATTCACCATCGTCACAGGATTGTCTGCCTGTGACGAATCTTTGGCGTACAGCCATTACGAACATACGCAACTGGCTGGATGGGAGAAAAGCGACACGCTCTATTTCAACACGCCAAGAATGAGGCAGAAAGGCAGGTACCGTATGGAATTAGGGCTGCGCACGACGGGCGACTACCCTTTTACCAGCCTGACCCTGAGTATTGAGCAACGCGTCTTTCCAGCAAAATCAATCAAAAACTATAGTATCAAATGCAAGCTGATGGAAGAAAACGGCGTCACGAGAGGGCAAGGCGTGAGCGTCTATCAGTTTGCTTTTCCCGTGGCCGACGTTGATCTGAACGAAGGTGATTCCGTGCAGATCCGCATCCGTCACGACATGAAGCGCGAAATACTGCCCGGCATTGCCGACGTCGGCATCAAGCTCTCACGCAAATAAGAACCTTCCGGCTATTGTCTCACCATATTCCGGCTGGCATCAATGCGCAGGAATATGAACAGCAGCAACGTGAATCCCCAAAGCGAGGAACCACCATAGCTGAAGAATGGCAAAGGAATACCAATGACGGGCGTCAGTCCCAAGACCATCCCCACATTGATAAAGAGATGGAACAGGAATACACTTAGCACACAATAGCCATACACCCTTCCAAAGCGGAACGGCTGGCGCTCGGCCATCTTGATAAGCCGAAGAATCAGCGCCAAAAACAGCAACAGCACCGTAGCACAGCCCAAGAAGCCTTCTTCCTCACCCACCGTGCAGAATATGAAGTCGGTGTCCTGCTCTGGCACATACTTCAGCTTCGTCTGGGTACCATTCAGGAAACCTTTTCCCAACAATCCGCCTGAACCGATGGCTATCTCGCTCTGATGCACATTGTAGCCAGCACCGGCAAGGTCTTCGTCAAGTCCGAGAAGCACGTTGATTCGCGTACGCTGATGGGGTTCCATGATATTGTTAAGCACATAGTCGGCAGCATTGAAGAAAATGACGCTACCCACCGCGAAGAGCGCTATATAATAATAGGTACGCAGGCGAGAGCCCAGTCCTTCGAAGACAAGCAGCCCCACCAGAATGGCCGTCAATGCCATCTGTACCCAGACGATATCGAAAGGTATCACGAACTTGGAGAACAACAGGGCCAACAACGTCAGACCGTAGGTATATGCCAAAATCAACCAGAACTGCCGCTTGTCACGACAATAAAACCTGACCATGAAGGCCGTAAACGTCTGAACGGCCAAAAGAACCACGAACTTACCCACAGAGGTAGGCGTATCCCAAAGCATGGTTTCCTCAAAGCGGACTCCCACTACGAAATAGAACACCATTGCAACACCCGTGAAAAGAATGCTACCCGTCATTCCTTCGCGATAGAACATCAGGAAGAAGGAAAGATAGACCAGCGCAGAACCCGTCTCTTTCTGCAGCACAATGCAAATCATCGGCAACACCACCACGGCGATGGCTGCTGCAAAATGCTTCCACTTATCCATCGTGAAACCATAGGTACTCATCAGTTTCGCCACCGCCAAGGCTGTGGCAAACTTGGCAAACTCGGCTGGCTGCAAGCGCAACGGTCCAAGCACAAGCCATGAACGCGAGCCCTTGATCTCGTGGGGATTAAAGATGGTTCCTATCAGCAACAACACCAATAGGCCATAGATGACATAGGCGAAAGTGTCGTAGAAACGGTCGTCGAGCAACAGCAGGAAAAGACCGAGAGCCAGAGACGTGCCAATCCAGACAATCTGCATTCCCGAACGGGATTCCAGACTGAAAATATCTGTATCTCCATAAGTATAGGAAGCACCGCAGACGCTCACCCAACCAAAAGCCAGGAGAGCTACATAGATAGCGATGGTCCACCAGTCAAGTGAACGCAACACGCCTGCCGGTTTATCTGTTTGCTGAGCCATAAGCGATACGTCGTTTTTGGAAGGCAGTAGCCCTTGCTTCAGAGCCAGCCGATAGTTTGCCGTGTAGGTACTGTTCAATCATCAGTCCGCCGATAGGTACACCGAAGTCTGCACCGAATCCGCCGTTCTCCACATAGACGGCAATGGCAATCTTGGGATTGTCCATCGGCGCGAAGCCCATAAATACGGAGTGGTCTTGTCCGCGGTTCTGTGCCGTACCGGTCTTTCCGCAGATGACAATGTCACCACGGTTCAGGTGCTTACAGGTTCCGCCAAGCACTGATGCGCGCATACCCTGCACGATATAGTCATAGGCAGCACGGCTGGCCAGTGTCTGATGGCGCCGGGTAAAGGCCGTGTCGAGCGGCTCACCCTTTACCTTACGGACAACATGGGGTGTATAGTAATAGCCACGGTTGGCAATGGTGGCACCAAGATTGGCAATCTGCAGGGGCGTGAGGTTCACCTCTCCCTGCCCGATACTGATGGAAATAATCGTCAGACCATTCCAAGAGCCTTTATAGTTGTTGTCGTAATAGTCGGCATTAGGAATCAAGCCGCGCTTCTCGCCGGGGAGGTCAATGCCGAGCTTGTAGCCGAAGCCCATCGACACCATATAGTCGCGCCAACGGTTCATGGCGTCCTGAACAGTCTTATACTTCGAACGGTTGGACATCATATAATAGAGTCCCCAGCAGAAATAGCCGTTGCAGGAGGTACTGATGGCCGGAACGAGCGAAATGGGCGAAGCATGACCATGGCATCCTACGTGAAGACCTTTATGATAGAAACCGCGGTGACAGGGGAACACCGTGTGAATGGGATTAATGATTCCCTCCGTCATAAAGGTCAGGCCTTGTGAAGTCTTGAAGGTAGAGCCCGGGGGATACTGTCCCATGATACTGCGATTGAGCAATGGTTTCCATACATTCTTCTGCAATTCGCGGTGCATCTTTCCACGCTGGCGGCCAACCATGATGCGAGGATCATAGGTAGGCGAACTGACCATGCAGAGCACTTCGCCCGTAGCAGGCTCGATGGCCACGATACTGCCGATTTTTCCTTCCAGCAATCGTTCGCCCAAGGCCTGAAGGTTGATGTCAATACTCAGTGTGAGGTCTTTTCCGGCTACAGGTTTACGGTCGAGGGCTCCATTCTGGTATTTTCCCTTGATACGCCCATGTGCATCACGAAGCAATATCTGAATACCTTTCTCGCCACGCAACTGTTTCTCATAATACCGTTCCACACCCAACTTGCCGATATAGTCGCCAGGCTGGTAATATTCATCCTCCTCGATATCCGACGGTGAAACCTCAGCCACATCGCCCAACACGTGGGCCGCATAGGGATATACATATTGACGGACACTGCGGCGCTGCACATAGAAACCCGGGAAACGGTACATTTTCTCCTGAAAGATGCTGAACTCTTTCTCCGACAGCTGGCTCATGAAGAGCTGCTGAGTGAAACGCGAATAGCCGGGATTCTTGGAACGGTCCTTTATCTCGTCCATACGCTTGATGAAGTCTTCCTTCGTGATGCCCAGAGCATCGCAGAACTCCAGCGTGTCAAGATGGTCTTTCTCCTCATTCATCACCACCATCAGGTCGTAACTGTGCTGGTTATAGACCATCAGCTTGCCGTTACGGTCGGAAATGACGCCACGCGCCGGAAACTCCACTTTCTTCAGGAAGGCATTGGAGTCGGCATTCTTCTTATAGTCGTCGCTCAGAATCTGAAGCGACAACAGGCGGAGCAGATAAATGACCACAATAGCAATGGCCACTCCCCCAATCACATAGCGCCGGTTTTCGAGTTCGTAGTCGCCTTTCACTGTCTGCGCAGGTTTTCAATCACCAGGATAAGCACAACCGTGAGCAGTGTGCTGGTAGAGATGCACAACAGCCACTGCATCCAGTTGAAGAAATTGAAGGCCTCCAGTGAGAAAAAGGCGAGCGTATAGAGAAACACCAGGATGATGGTGTAGAAAATAAACTTGCTGACGCCAAGCGAACGCATCCCCGGCTTGAGGTTGTCTTCGCTGTCACGCGTGAGGAATGGCTCTAAGACATAGGGCTGAAACAGTGCCACGAGAGTCATGGAACCCGCGGCCACACCGGGCGTATTGGAAAACACGTCGATACAGAGCCCCAGAAAGAAGCTCCACATCAGGATAGCCCACTTGGGATGATTGCGGCGGAAAAGGAGCACGAAATAGACGTAGAGCAGCGGAGTGGCTACGCCAAACAGATGGATATGGTTCAAGACCAATACCTGAACCACCAGAAAGACCAAGAAGGTCACTATCCTGTTAATCAAATCGGACGTCATTTTCCACTCTTCACTTTAATAGAATCCTGAGCCGCGCGCATCAGTTCAATACGCTCACGCATCGGCGCATCATCAATCACACAGACATCGCGCAGATTGCCGAAATCGGTACTCAGCTTTACCTGCACGCGATAAGAAAGACCGTCGCTGGAATTAAAGACATGCAGAGCCTGCCCCACCAACAGCCCCGGAGGGAAGATACTGCTGTAGCCACTGGTAACGATGATGTCGCCCAGACGGAAATGGGCATGTCGCGGAATATCGTTCACATCGGCCAGCGAAGAACTGCCGCCCTTCCACTGCAGATAGCCGTAGTAACCGCGCTTGGCAATGGTCACACTGATATTCGACTGGCTGTGGAGCACGGGCAGAACGATGCTGTAGTGCCTGCTCGACATATAGACCACGCCGACCACACCATTGCCGCAGGCCACACCCATATCGCGGTGTACGCCGTCGGCCGTTCCCTTGTCGATGGTGATATAGTTGTCTCTCTTGTCGATGGAGTTGGTTATCACCTTGGCGGGAATCAGATGATAGTCCTGAAGCAGAGCCAGCTGATTGTTCTTCAGATAAGAAGAATCGCGTGTCAGTCTCGCGAGCTGTTCCGACATCACCTGAACCTGCCGTTCCAGATAGAGGTTGCGCTGCGTCAGCTGCTCGTTGTTCTTGGTCAGGCTGAAGAAATTCTCCAGTTCGGAGTTCCATTCATACACCTTTCCAGATACAGCATTGGCGGTTGTGAAATACACACTACCCTGATAGCTGTTGAACTGAAACAACAGCACCATACTGATAACCTCCAGAAAAACGAAGAGAAACCAGTGATTGTATTTCGCAAAGAACGCGAGTAGATTGTTCACCGCAGAACCTCAGACCTGAAACTTGGAACCTGAAACTTGAAACCTGAAGCCAGGCAACTATCGCATCAAGAATGAGAAGCGGTCAACATTGTTCAGGGCTATGCCTGCACCCTTAGCCACACAGTGGAGCGGATCCTCGGCGATATGGAACGGAATGTTGATCTTATCCTGCAGACGCTTGTCGAGACCACGGAGCAGAGCACCGCCGCCAGTCAGGTAGATACCATTGTGAACGATATCGGCATACAGTTCAGGAGGCGTGCTCTCCAAGGCAGAGAGGACAGCCGTCTCGATGCGTGCCACGGTCTTGTCCAGGCAATGGGCAATCTCCTGATAGCAAACAGGCACCTCCATAGGCAGGGCCGTGATGCGGTTAGGTCCGTGAACGATATAGTCTTCGGGTCCTTCTTCGCCAAGATCTGTCAAGGCAGAACCCACATTGATCTTGATACGCTCAGCCATACGCTCCGAAACCTTCACGTTGTGCTGACGACTCATATATTCCTGAATATCAGAGGTCAGGTCGTCACCAGCCACCTTGATAGAGTTGTTGGCCACGATACCTCCCAGCGAAATAACGGCAATCTCCGTGGTACCGCCACCGATATCCACAATCATGTTGCCCTCAGGTGCTTCCACATCGATACCGATACCGATGGCAGCAGCCATAGGCTCGAAAATCAGATACACGTCACGGCCGTCGGCATGCTCAGCAGAGTCGCGCACGGCACGAAGCTCCACCTCAGTACTACCCGAGGGAACACCGATCACCATACGGAGAGAGGGCGAAAACAGGCGGCTACCCGTATGTACCATCTTGATAAGGCCACGCATCATCTGCTCGCAAGCCGTGAAGTCGGCAATCACGCCATCACGCAGCGGACGGATAGTGCGGATATTGTCGTGTGTCTTCTCATACATCATCTTGGCCTTCTCACCCACGGCAATCATCTTGTCGGTGCGGCGGTCCAGTGCTACCACTGAAGGCTCGTCAACCACAATCTTATCATCACTGATAATGATGGTGTTGGCGGTACCAAGGTCCATTGCAATTTCTTGAACAAAACTGAAAAATCCCATCTTCTTTTTCTTCTTTTTTACTTTTTTCCTTTTTACTTCTTCTCAAACCATGCGTTGATGGCCGTGTCGTAATGGCTGCTCACGCCGAAAGCTCGTGTAGCCAGCATACGACGGTCTTCGATATCAGTCTCGGCACCTTTCTTGTTGAGGATGTCGAGCAGCACGCTATATTCGGCCTTTGAAGGAACGATGACCACATCCTTGAAGTTCTTTGCTCCGGCACGAATCAGCGAGATACCACCGATGTCGATCTTCTCAATGATATCCTGCTCCGAACTGCTGGCATCAGCCACAGTCTGCTCGAAGGGATACAAATCTACGATAACCAGGTCGATGCTGGGAATATCATATTCAGCCATCTGCTGCTGATCGCCCTCATTGTCACGGCGTGCCAAGATGCCGCCGAAGATTTTGGGATGAAGCGTCTTCACGCGACCTCCGAGGATAGAAGGATAAGTCGTCACATCCTCTACCTTCTCACATTCATAACCCAGACTCTCGATAAACTTCTGGGTACCACCTGTAGAAAGGAATTTCACGCCTTCTGCATTCAGTTTGGCGAGCAATTCATCCAACCCGTCCTTGTGGAAAACCGACACAAGGGCAGTCTTAATTTTTTTCGTTCCGGCCATAAATCTATTTAATGTACATTAATAATATGCGAATTGCGTGCAAAGTTAGTGCATTTTTTTTATTTCGCGAAGAGTATCACGCATAAAATTATTTAATATGGAGATTTTTTGCTGCAAATCAAAACGAAAAACACATTTTGCTTCAATTTGCTCTCGCTAAAAATAAAAGGAGGCAAATCAAAAGGCGTTTTTCAAATAAGAAGCAGAAAAGAAAGAATCCCCGTATAAATACTTTTTAACACACTTTTACAGGTCGTATTAAATATTTTTTTGTATATTTGCAGCATTAACCATGCTCTTTACGAGAGCTACGTTACTAAAACTTTCAATTATGCTACTGGAAATCAGTGCAAAACTGAAGATTACGCTCCTAAAGAAAACGACACGCCACTAAACTTAGTGGTGACCCCCAGTTTTGATTTTTCAGCAAAATCCCTCCCCGATAGTATTTTGAATACAGGATTTCTGGACACCTGTTTACGCCTAGTATTTTTCCATACCACTAAAAATGCAAACTGAGAAAAGCCTGCAATGGTTTCCCATGCGAGTTACCTACAATCGTGAACTTAAGGTCAAAGAGCATTTGGATACCATTAATGTGGAAAATTTTATTCCTTTACACTACGAAATCGTAGGTAAGGGAAACGACAGAAAGAGGAAATTGGTACCCGCAGTCCACAACCTAATCTTTATCAGATCCACCAAGCAGCAGTTGACCAATCTGAAGCAAAGCGTTAAAGAACTGGAACCTCTTAGATTTATCGTACGTACGAACCTTGACGGTAACAGTGAAATCCTCCGTATCCCTGACAAACAGATGGAAAACTTCATGCGAGTAGCCTCCATACAAGATGACAGCGTCATGTTTCTTCAGCCTGGAGACTACATAAACAAAATAGGCCGTCGCGTACTTATCACTGAAGGAATTTTTGCTGGTGTAGAGGGGGTAATCAAACGATTCAAGAACAACAGACACGTTGTTGTACAGATGGAAGGGCTTGCTGCCGTGGCCATAACCTATGTACCTGCCAACTATATTGCCACTATAAACGAATAACATAATCAGGTAAAACTATGGACAAGTACTTAAAACTCCTTGAGAATCTTCCGAATTTGCTACACGTTGCACAGTCATTTGCCAACGAGCACAAATCGCCGAAGATTGAACCCGCCCATTTGCTTCGCGCACTCCTTCACAAGAGTGCCGGTCTGGTAAACTTCATTGAGGACACCCTCGATGAAGACTATTATTATATGGTGGATTGGGCAGACATGCGTATGCAGCAATGCGACAAGTCTCCCTATCCCATGAAAGGCTTTGAACTATCCCACGATGCGGAAAATGTAGTAAAAGAAGCCAATGAGCTTAGTGAAAAATGCGGATTGTCGGAAATCACCGCCCCTTGCCTGTTGGCAGCTTTGGTCAGTCCAGGTGTTGGATTCAGCTACGAACAATTGAAGACACTGCCTTTGCAACCTGAAAAGATTCTGAAGACTATTTCTGGAAATGCTCCCATTAAGGCGGCTTCCAGCAGTACTTCAAGTAATAAGGTTGCCAGCATTGACGAAGGTTCCTCTGATTATTATATTCCGATGCTGAGTGAAGTGGCAGAACAGTCTATTATTGGTTTCGACAAAGAGATTCTCTCCATCATTGAGGTGTTGGCACGCAAAGACCGAGCAAATCTTTTAATTGTTGGCGAAACTGGAGTTGGAAAGACAAGCCTTATCAACGGCATCGTACAACGCCTGCGCGACAAGCGCGTACCAGCTTCACTCGAATCCATGGAACCTTTTGAACTTGACCTTATTGCTCTGAGTCAAGGCGTTAGTTACAAAGGTGAGATAGAAGATCGGTTCAAGCAAGTTACCCAGTTGCTACTCAATCAAACGCAACCTGTTTTGGTCATTGAAAACTTCCATCGTGTGGAAGACAAGCAGTCTGTTCTCAACGGCATTCTGCCTAACCTGAAGAAACTTCTTTCCAAAAACCAGTTACAAGTCATCATCACCTCCACCATTGACGGATTCACAAAGGATATAGAGAAAGACAAGGAACTGACCGCATTCTTTGAGAAAATCACCGTGGAAGAGCCCAACGAAGAATCAGCCATTGAAATCATCAAGAGCAAGCGTGAAAGTTACGAACAGTTCCACCATCTGCCTATTGAAGATGATGTTCCTGCGGAAATCGTACGATTGGCCAAACGCTATATGCCCGACCGCAACCTGCCTTCATCCGCACTCGATCTTCTCGACCGTGCCATGTCGTCAGTTAAGATCTCCTTTGAACTTTCGATGATGGATGAATCGGAACCCCAGGACAAACCTGAGCCCAAACTCGAAAAAGACGCGGTGCGTGATGTGGTGGCTAAGATGACAGGAATTCCTATGGGTAACATTCAGAGTGAAGAACGTGAGAAGCTATCTAATGCAGAAGCCACACTCCATAAACGTGTAGTAGGTCAGAATCATGCCATCAAGAGTATCCTCGATGCCATCTTCGAATCACGCTCTGGCCTTAACAAGAAGGGACAACCTATGGGGTCTTTCTTCTTCCTCGGCCCGACAGGTACCGGAAAGACAGAGTTGGCTAAATCTTTGGCTGCTTTCCTTTTCGACGACGAAACAGCTATGCTCCGCTTTGATATGTCGGAATACAAGGAAGAGCACTCCGTCGCCCTGCTCTATGGCGCGCCTCCAGGTTATGTAGGCTATGAAGAGGGAGGATTACTGGTGAACCAGATTCGCCAGCACCCATATTCTGTTGTGCTTTTCGACGAGATTGAAAAGGCTCACAAATCGGTGTTCGATCTCTTCCTTCAAATCCTGGATGAAGGTAAGCTACACGACCGCTTAGGTCGCGTGGGCGATTTCTCCAACTCGCTTATTATCTTCACCTCTAATATTGGCAGCGACTACATCTTCAAGTCGTTCGGTGAAGGCATCGTTCCTACCCACGACAAACTGCTCGAGGTAATGCAAGGACAATTCCGTCCTGAGTTCCTGGCTCGTCTGACAGAGATTGTCCCATTCTCGCCGATTACGGAAGAAATGATTGACCGCATCTTCGACATCCACATCAAGAACCTGCTGAAGACGCTGAATGAGCAGAACATCAAACTCGTCATTGATGAGTCGGCACGAAAGTATGTGACGAAGGTTGGATTCAACGCCCACTACGGAGCCCGTCCCATCCTCGGTATTATCCGCAAGGAAATCCGGCGGCCACTCTCTAAACTCATCATCTCTGGCGACATTACTCCTGGTGACACTGTCACAATGAAATATGACGAAGAAAAGAAGGAAATCAATTGGGAAATCGACAGCCCCGAAGAAAACAATGCTGAATAAACCAAAATAACAATTTATAAACTAATAAACAACAAATTATGGCAAGAAAAACCGTTATTACTAAAGTCCTGGACGCAGAAGCGCAGGATGGTATCATTGAGTTCCCACAAAATAGGGCCCTCTATGCAGACCAATTCACAGACGAAGCACCAAACACCGACGACGATCGTGAAGGCTTCAAACCCAAGAGCATGAAGGAAGTATTCGAACACTACCAGCCTTCCAAGAAGGGCGTTGCCTTGGAAACAGAGGAAGGGGGCGCCGTCTTTGAGGATTTTGACTTCAAACAGATTAAGGATTTTGAAGATGACATGCTCATCGAACAAAGTCAATTGCTCGGAGAGGAGAAAGGTAAAATTGATGCTTTCAACAGCGTAATCCGCCAGTTGGAAAAGAACAAGACCTTGCGTAATGCCCTCAAAGACGAGGCCGCACGCGGAAACCTTAAGAACGCTCTCAAGGCTCTGCTCTCAGAGTTGGAAGAGGCTGAGTAAATATTTGGATATTTAAATTGAATTAAAAGAAAGCAATATGGCAGCAGAAGAAATGAAAAAAGAAGTGACCGGCCAGCCGGTAGAACTTCAGGAGAAGCAACAGACCCAACAGGAAGCCGCATCACTGCAGGAAAGTCTGGACGGTCTGAATAAGTTTGGCGGATTCCAACTCCTCAAGGGACTCATTAAGGGTGTTGAGAACATGGATCCCCGCCGTAAAGCCATCAAGAACATCTTCCTCTCTGATTCAGCATATGCTGATAATCGTAAAAAACTGAAGAATGAGCTGGAACTCTGGGTTTCCATTCTCGACGGTGAAGCTACTGACCCCATGGCAATTATCGATTCCTGTAAGGCCAAGTGCCAGAAAGCGGAACAGTGCCTCAGCAACAACCTCTTTGCCATCCACGACGAGCTTCACAAATTAGAGGTAACCTATCGTGCCCTTGACTCTTTCTTTGCAAACGCAGGACAAGGCAAAATAGACTGTCTGACCTTGATGAACGTGAACAAGGAAGAACTTGAGTACCACGATTCTGAGGACACACTCGCTATTCGTGATGAGTTGGAACGTTACTACGACCGTCTGAGCCTGAAGAATAATTACAGTTTGCTTATCGTTCCCGGCTATCTTGGTGATACAAACACCATCCGCATGTGGGCCGATACTGCTTACCGTAACAAGGTGATGATGCTCACCGACTTTAAGGACAGCCAAAACTTCAGCATGCTGAAAGACGAACTCGATGATGCCAACATGCAAGGACAGGATGCCAAACTGGCTAACGTCGTAATGACTTGTAATTATATCTTAGGCCGTAAGAAATCAGAATTAGCTGGTGAGGATGACGACCTCTATCTGCCCGCCTCTGCTGCACTGGCCGGCCGTATGACTAATACAGATGAAATTGTTATCGCGCAAGGTGCCGCTGGCAAGAAATATGGTACGCTGAGTAACGTAAAAGGGGCTCGCTTAGACCTTCGCAAGTCTGAAATTGCAGCTCTTATCGACCAGGGCGTCATCCCAATGGTTGAGGAAGACGGTCGCACAATGGCTTTCTCCAACCGTTCACTCTACAACGGTGCTACCATTGGTCTGCAAGAGTATCCTATCGTACGTGTATTCGACTGGATTGGAAAGGTATTCCAGAACTTCTTCAACGATGAAGCATTCATCAACTGGAACTCTTCTGTCAAGGCTGAGTTGCAGCAGGCCGTTCATGATTTCCTGAGCGACTACAAAGGACCAGGCAAACTTATCGAGAACTACAACCTGAAAGGCATCAACCAAGATCCCAAAACCAAAGACATTAAGATCGAGGTGGAACTGAAGCCTTTCTTTGCCGCAAAGAACTTCTTCATCGAGCTGACCGGACACAACGGACAGGCAGGTGTGGAATGGGATCAGACCGTGCAGTAATTACTAAGAATAATATTAACTTTTAAAACTATTAAAAATTATGGCAACAAGAACAACAACTCTCAATGCAGATGGCATTCAGGAGCGCGAGGTGCTCTACGTACGTTATGAACTGAACCAGCAGACTGACGTTGAAGGCCAGCCCACAGGTACTACCCGTGGCGGAAAGATTAAAATCAGAGTGAAATCCAACGATGACGGCAACACCGATCTTATGGAATGGATGTGCGACACTTATATGAGTAAAAGCGGAACCATTTCGTTCCCCAACCGTCAGGGCGGCGAGATGAAAGCGCTGACTTTCAAGGAAGGCTATCTCGTGGAATATGCAGAAACCTATGACTCAACCAACTCTCTGCTTCAGTACGAGGAGTTCACAATCTCTGCCAAAGAGATTGCTGTGGGCAATGCTCGCCACAACAACCGCTGGACCATCGACAACAACTAATTCTTCTTAAAAATGGGGAGTTTTCAGTAACTCCCCATTCACAAACAAACAATGGCTTTACAAGGCAAACTGAAAATCGGCCAGAAGGAGTATGGATCCGTACAGTGCGAATACGAATTCCGACAGGCATGCGATGATACCAGTATGCCTTCTTCACGTCCACGGGGTGGTACGCTCACTTTTGTAATGCCTTCCACCAGTGATGACGATCTTTTTTTCTACAAATGGATGTTTAGTAAGACTGAAGCCAAAAACGGAACTTTCACCTTTTCTGTTTGGGCAAAGCAAAATAAGCAGAGTTACAAGACTCTGGAATTTGAAAATGCTTACTGCATCCAACTGTCTGATTTCTTCAATGACAGTGACAGCCGCCTGATGTACACTACTGTTACCATTACAGCTGAGATAATCAATGTTGGTAATAGTGACAAGGCTGAATATGATAACGAATGGACCTAAATTTACCTGCTTACTAAACATATTTATATAATATGGATTTCAGTTCAATATTCCAGACACTCACCAAGAGTGCAGAATCCATCAACAGCGCTGTTGGGCAATTGCAAAACCTGCCTAATGTCTCCAGCTTAAAACTTCCTGGGAACATCTCGCAGTCACTGCAGAATCTCCAGAACGGAGCCAATGTCTTACAGGGTGCTCAACAAAAGCTGTCTGGTGTAAGCCAAATGTTCCAATCGTTGCCAAGCATCGATCAAGGCAAAGTGTTGCAGGCTCTAGATGCCAGCAAATTCACTGACGGGCTTCAGAACATCACTGGCTCGTTGGAAAAAACTTTGCCTAATATTGAAGGAGTAATCAGTAAATACGGCAATGTATGCGAACAGGCACAAGGGAAATTAGGAGACGCCTTTTCTCAAATACAAGATCAGGCCAATCAAGCCTTCAGTGCTGCACAAGATAAAGCCACCAATGCGTTCGGACAAGTACAGGGAAAAGTGTCTGAAGCATACAACGCTGCCCAGAACAAAGCTTCATCATTTCTCAATGACATACAGAATCAGGCAGGTTCAATGGCCAGTGATGCTCAGAACAAACTGAGCAACGCCATCAACCAAGTGCAATCCACGGCTAATTCTGCCTATCAAGATGCACAAAACAAACTGACTAGCGCTGTAGGTCAGATACAAGACCAGGCGACCTCTGCCTTCAATGAGGCACAAAGTAGTGTTACTAACGCAGTCACTCAGGCACAAGAAAAAGCAGCTGGTCTCGCAGATGCAGCCGGCAACAAGATAAATGAAATTGGCAGTCAGGCGAACGCAGCATTCAATAGTGCGGAAGAAAAGATGACCAGTTTCGCCAATAATGTACAAGGCAAGGCTGAGAGCTTCGCAAATCAGGCAGAAAGCAAACTTAATGACCTTGGGAATAAGGCAGAGAACTTTGCAAACAACGTACAAGGAAAGGCTGAGAGCTTTGCTAACCAGGCAGAAAGTAAGCTCAATGACCTCGGTAATAAGGCAGAGAACTTCGCCAACAACGTTCAAGGAAAGGCTGAGAACTTTGCAAACCAGGCAGAAAGCAAACTCAACGACCTTGGAAACAAGGCGGAGAACTTCGCCAGTAACGTTCAAGGAAAGGCCGAGAGCTTTGCAAACCAGGCGGAAAGCAAACTCAACGACCTTGGAAACAAGGCTGAGAATTTCGCTGACAACGTACAAAATAAAGCAGAAAGTATTGCTAACCAAGCAGAGAAGAAAGTCAACGAATTTGCTGATAACGTAGTAAACAAAGTTGAAGGCATCAAAGAAAACCTTAGTAACGCATGCGATGCAGCCCAACAGAAAGTCAGCGAAACTGTTGACGGCATTAAAGATACTGTCAGCAATGTCTATAACGATGCAGAAAAAGCTGTTACAAATGCTGTAGCCGATGCAGAAAAAGCCATTGACGAAGCCTATGACAAAGCTCAGGAAAAAGCAGCGGAAGCCAAGGAAAAAGTAACAGAAGCTTACAATGAAGCCAAGGAAACCGTCAGCAACGCCGTTGACGAGGCCAAGGAAACCGTCAGCAACGCCTACAACGAAGCCAAGAAAACCGTCAGTGATGCCGTTGATACAGTCAAGGAAGACATCAGTAAAGCTCAGGATCAGATTAATGAAGTAAGCAAGCAGATTGAGGATGCAGCGGCCAGCGTTAACAAGGCCATCAATAATATCTCGCAATCCATCAATAGTCTCTCTGACAAGGTACAGAACGCAAAGCAAAAGGCTGCTGAAGCTGCCGACAGGGCTGCTGCAGCTGCCAACAAAGCCAGTGCGTTTGCTTCTGCTTTGAAAGACACTGAGATAAAGACTCCCGATATAGCCAAGATCAGCAATATCGAAAGCAGCGACAAGGATTATTCAAACTTTCATGGTAAGCTTGAAATCGGCAAGCGCAAATACGGTATTGTGCAATGCAGTTACGAATTCAGTCAGGCTGTTGACAGCACAGGCAAACCCGTATCACGTCCGAGAGGCGGACAAATTTCTTTCGTAATGCCTTCACGCAGTGACGATGACCTTTTCTTCTACCGCTGGATGTTCAGTAAGACAGAAGTGGAATCAGGTTTCTTCAAATTTGTGGTCTATTCCCAACAGAACCGCCGCAGTTACAAGACTGTCAACTTCAAAAATGCCTATTGTATAGGTCTGAAAGACTTTTTCAATGACAGCGATAGCCGTCTGATGTACAGCACCATCACGATTGTAGCAGAAATCATTACCATCGGTGAGAACGACACGGCTGAATTTGATAATGAGTGGACATAGACCATTGTCCTCTATGATTACCCTAACGATAACAATGAACTGAAAACTCATGTCAATATCCATCAAAAATATCACCTTAGCCATCGACGGAACACAGTCGAACATGTTCAAGATGGAAATCGACGGTGGCAAATACCGGCTCGACAACTTCACGTTGGTACAGACACTGATGAAGCCCAACACGCTGAAGTTCATCATGTACAAAGACCCGGAAGAAGACGTCAACGAACCCCAATTCTCCATTTGCAAGACTATCATTGGAAAGCCTATCAGCCTGACCTTGCAGACAGACCCGATGGAACAGGAGATTCCCTCATTCTCCGATGAGGGCAAGACTGCCGACATTGAGTTTGAAGGCATTATCATGTCTGCCTCTGGCAGTCGCCGGGAAAGTCAGTACATCATCTCCGTGGAGGCCCATACATGGGAAGCCCTCCTCATCGACAATCCCAACTGTAAGTCGTATGAAGACAGCACACTTGAAGATATTGTCAACGATGTGATTAACCCTTGTGGACAATTACAGCCAAAGGTCAATCCTCGCTATCAAGACATCATACCTTATACAGTACAATACAACGAAAACAACTACCAGTTCATCTCTCGTCTGGCTAAACGTTACGGGGAATGGTTCTACAATGATGGCAAGCAACTTGTTTTCGGAAATATGCCCGAGAGTGAGCCCGTACAGCTTGCCTATCCCTCCAAGGACATTCCTTCCTATAGCATCCGGATGAAGATGCTTCACGTCCCATTCCGCCATGTGGCTTCTTCCTATCAAGAGCATAACAGTTCTTCGAAAGAAGGCAAGGAAGAGATGGAAAAAGAATACAACGAACTTAACACCAGTGTTTACAACGCCTCCATGGAGAACTACCAGAAAGAGACCTGGCAGAATCTCCACTCTGGTGGTTACGCTGACGAAGACAGCCGCGAAAAGATACTGAATGTTTCTTCCAAGACACAGGCACGTGGAGAAAAGGCAAGTATGCTCATCTATGAGGGACAGACCTACAGCTCACGTCTGAAACTCGGAGGTAAACTGGTCATTAAGGACAACTACATTTCCGACTCATCATCAAACGATAAGAGCGATGTCGATCTGGATGAGATTATTATCACTTCGCTGACTCACCACTTCACCTCCGACGAACGCTACAGCAACATGTTCGAGGGCATCCCTTCCGCATGTGACTATCCACCTTATCTGGATCCTGAAGCCTATCCCAAAGCGACACCATGCCGCGCCATTGTTTACGACACTGAAGACCCCATGCATTTAGGCAGAATCCGTGTGCAGTTCTGGTGGCAGTATCAACGATATATTGACAACGCCCCCGACAAAGAACAACTTTATTCACCTTGGCTTCGCATTGCCTATCCTTATGCAGGTCCGAACAAAGGCTACAATTTTATTCCGGAATGCGAAGAAGAAGTCATGATTGATTTCGAAGGTGGCAATGCCGAGCGTCCTTACGTCAACGGAGCCCTTTTCGACGGGATACTGAAACCCGATGAAAAATGGTATCCTGGCGATAATGAAGTAAAGGCTATCCGCACCCGCAATGACCACACCATAGAAATCCACGACAAAGGAAAAGGCGGATATATCAAGATTTACGATAACAAGAAAAACAACTACGTGCTCACCTTCTCCACCGACGGTGACACGAAAATAAAAATAGACTCTTCGCAGGACATAGAGATAAACGCAGCAAGAGACATTAAGGTAAACGCAGGTCGCGACATCGTAATGAAAGCGAAGCGCGAAATCAACGGACACAGTGAAGACACGATTGTCTTCAATTCTGACATTTACACATTAGTCGCTTCAGAAGGAGCAACAGGCGTACATGGCCACAACTATCTCAATTTGGAAAGCCATGTCAACAGCAATGGTGCCAGTTCCACTGTCACATCATGGAATGAAACTCACACCAATCCTACAGGAGTACATATCAAGACACCCGATCTGGCAACCGTATCCGCGAGAGAGAGCAAAACTGCCTTCACTGAAAGTTTCAAGACAGGAAGCAAACTCGCAGGGTTGGCTCTTGAAATTGATGCGGAAAACGCCATATATGCCACTTGTCTTGGTGTCAAGGTAAACGCAAGTATGGCAGTATTGATAGATGCATCATCAGTCAGTATCTCCGGCGATCCTGTCATAATCAAGTAATAACGACAAATGTGCCCTAACGGACCATATTGCACCGAAAACGCGATTCTGTGTTGTCCTTTCGGTCTGCTGCTTTCAAGGCTTACGATTGCCAATGAGCGTCATGTGATTCTCTCTAACAACCGCATGGCAAACATAAGCGACTTCAAGCCCATGGCTGATGTGATGCCGTTTGGCATTTGTTGCTCACCGACCAATCCTGCAGTGATATCCAGCATGGGATGCCCAGCCCCATGTACTCCTGTCATCTCGACTCCTTGGACAAACCTTGAACCCGTCAACGTATTAGTGCAGGGTATGCCTGCCATCACGAATTCGTCAACACTGCAATGCCTTAATAGCATTCCGTTCTTCAGCATCTCCGTCACACATAACGGGCAGTTTCAGACTCCCGGGTTTCCAGGCGTTAACACAGAACTTATCCATACACTCCTCGACGTAGCAGGTCTTATTCCTGGCGTTGGAATTGTCCCCGACTTGCTTAACTCCTTCATATATGCGGTTGAAGGGAACAATGTAGATGCCATGTTATCTTTGGGAGCCGCGATTCCTTTTTTAGGTTACGGTGCTGCCGGTTCGAAACTCGTGAAGACAGTGGCTAAAACAGTAGAAAAGCGAGGCGGTTCAAAAGCAGCAAAGGAATTGATGCAATGGAGCCAGAAATGGGAAAGAAGCGTCCAGCAAGACATCAATAGTCTGAAAAAGAAAATAGCTGGTACTGAGAAAAAAATGGCCGGCGAAGTAAAGAACGAAGCAAAAGCACTCGACGATGAAGCCAAAAGATTACAACAACAGACTCGCACAACAGACAAACAGTTTGACGGCCAGATAAAAGACGCACAAAAACAAGCTGACAATGCTAAGAAGGAATTTGAGCAAGCGGCCAGCGAAAACCCTGCATCAGCCGAGACTTTCCAGCGAGGAATGCAGGAAACTGATGCTCGCAGGCAAGTAGAAAATCTCCAACAGCAAAAAAGTGCAGCTCATGATGCGAACCAAGCGAAAGCTGATCAAGCCAAACAAGCACGAGACAACTTCGATCGCGACCAGGCATTAGAGCAAAAGAAAGCCGGCAACAGCGAATATCAAGCCGATAAACAAAAAATGGAACAACTCCAGCAAGAGCAAGCAAAAGCCCATGAAGCAGCATCTGCTGATGCAAACGCATACAAGGAGGCATCCAAGGAAAATGGATTGAAGCATAATGCAAAAGAGTATTTCTACACCGAAGACAAGGAGAAGAGCTTAGGAGAATACTTGTTTTTTGACAAAAAGGATTTCACAGATACTGTTACAAGCCCCAAAAATGCAGCAATCTTTATAGGCGGAAAAGCTACGGACAAAGTGATAACAAATTCCGTAAATGACAAAATCAAAGAACACATTAATAACAATGGTAGTAACAGCCCGTCTTCGACAGACGAAGAACAGAGGGAAAAAGATTACAACAAATACCTATAGACTATAGCCAATTCCCTATTTTACCATAAATGAAGAAGTCTTTTTCTTACGCATATACAAGAAATTTCACGAAAAAGGGTGCAAGGGTGCGAAAACCCCGATAAACACAGAGGCTGCACCCTCATCTGAAGGGTGTGAAGGGTGCGAGAAGGGTGTAATGTAAGCAACGGCTGGATTCATACTACATGGATATTATACAAGGAATAAAGAGCGGTGATAAATTCTCTAGAGAATTTTCGCCAAACTATCATCGGAAGGATTGCAAAATATCATCGGATACAAAAAATTCTCTAGAGAATTTTCTGCCAACTGCTGACATCTCCTTCCCTACTACACCCTCATCACACCCTTAGCACCCTCAAAAACAGGGTGCAAGCCCTTTGTACAAAGGCGTTCCAGCACCCTTACACCCTCAAAACAGAAAAATCCATATCAATAAACATAAATAACAACAAAATATCAACAATTATGACAGACCAGGAATTCTATGATGACGAGTTTATCGTCATGTTGACAATCGACGGTACGTCTTATGACGAGATCGAAGTAAAAGTGACTGACCCGAACAAGACTATTCGTGACCAGATCAATAGTATTGTACAAGTGTTTGAACTGCCAAAGATGGACAATGGCGGCAATCCCATCCAGTATCTGTTAGGAAAACTGATGGATGGCGATGAGGAACCTGTCATACTGGAGTTTGAGGATGAGGAGGGACGCGAAATGGCTCTCATCGACTACGACATCCAGCCGATGGATCATCTGCATCTGATTTCCGTGCCCATAGCGGGATAAGCTACGCGTAAGACATTAAGGTATTATATTAAGTGAAGCACAATTATGAATCCCGCTATCAACAACTTTAATCTGAAAGAACTGAAGGGTCGGGATGCCCGTCTCTTCCAGGAATGGAAAGAACTGGACTCCCTTTGCGACAAACGGCGTCGGGAAAGCGCAAATCCCCGTCAGCCTTCGCTGTCGTATATCATCAGAAGAAAGAATGCCATGGGACTTCCCACGGAATTTGAAATATGGTATCGTGTAAAATCTATCATCGGCGTAGAGGATACGGAACCGCCCCGCAAGCCTATTTTCGGCAATCTGCATAAGATGAGCGTGGTGCTGCCCAACAACTATCCATCCGCCGACGGAAATCCCGTATTTACCTTTATTACAGACATTTGGCATCCCAACATCCGCAATAGCGGCAGTTTCAAAGGACATGTTTGCCTGACCATCAAAGAGATGGGCGTTCTGGCCTCTATTAAGGATTTGGTGCTGCGCGTGGAGCGCTACCTGAAGTACCAGATGTATCACGCTCAGAACACTTATCCTTATCCTGAAGACCAAGGTGTTGCAGAATGGGTGCGCGAAGAAGGTGAGCCTAATGGCTGGACGAAGTTCGCCCAGGACAAGCAGGAGCCTGCCAAGCCTGCAGTCACTGCCTCAGGAACGCAAGAAGACTCTCAGCAGAAAAAGAAGATTTCGCTGAGCATTTAGTATTTCAAATCTGCTAACCTACTACATATGAAGAAGACATTATTAATATTAATGGGCTTTTGCTTCGCGATACTGAACATTCAGGCCGATGAGCAGAAGAAAGTCACCCTTGACAGCAACCACGACAAGGAAACGGTGAGCCTGCCTTACTGTAACTTCTTTGTGTCATTGGCTGACAAGGATGACAACAGCGCCCAAGTGAAAATAGAGCTGGAGAACCTGGACGAGACGAACGTGCTGATCCTCTTCGACCGTGCCTACGACGAAAAGACCATTAAGAAGATGCCGACAAGCATCCGTTTCGACAAAACCTTCGGTGGTTCCAAGAACAAACGCGTCATTGATCCTTACGAGGGCAATGCCCGCCAAGTCATGTTGTTCCGTCCATCAGACAAGTTTGAATTGCCACGACTCACGGTAAACAACGGTGAGCCGCTCAACTGTCGTTTACCCATTTACATCGCCAAGTCAAAAGGGAAGAAACTGCTGTTGCTCGAGAAGCAGGTGATTGAATTGAGTATTGAGGTGGAGATGAAGCCCAGTGCTGAATATGTGGGATTAAAAGACAAGACCGACAGACTGGCGCGAGAACTTTCAAATGCCGTGATATGTACCAATCCCAAGCACAAAACTTCCGCAACCAAACAGAGGGAGGCCTATGAAAAGAGAATCAAAAATCTGAAGGAAGACATCGACGACGCCATCAAGAGCCATAACTGGCAGCCCGACAGCCGGGGCTATATGCGCTATAATGAGCTGAAGAAACAGCTTGACGATATCGACCTGAGTTCAAAAGAAGGCGACTGTGGACGGCATCGGGCAAGAAAAGGCGGTGGCGGTTCAGGCGGTGGCCACAGTTGCAGCTATTGTTCACTCTCCTTGCAACAGATCTATCATAGGTTGGACGACCTTTACAAGAAGATCTATAGCAGCAGCGACCGCAAGGCCGCAAAGGCCAGTGTCATCAGTCAGGTAAACGCTCTTTACAACTGCGCTAGTACGTCTTCTTGCAGTAAGCATGCTTCAGAATGGAAGAACAGTTCCTACAGGAGCAAGATCACAGAGCGCTACAACCGTATTTCCGGAATGTAGGAAAAGAGAAATGAATGAAAGAATAAAAAGAATGAAGATAAAATATCTGGTTCTGTTTATTGCTGCATTCCTCACAGGTCTGCCCTGCAAGGCGAAGGAGAAAATTGACACGCTCTACTCCTCTTCCGGTGACCGTATCATCCTGAATTACGGTATCACCCAGAATGGCGGACAGATAACCGTGAAATTCGGAACGGTACATAAAAAACTCGGACAGCGGAACCTCTCGAAGTACAAAAAACTGAACGAGGTGGCAGTCGTGATGTTCGACCGCACCGGCAACTACCGCGAAATAAAGTTCGATGGTATGGGGACGGAAGCTTTCATGGTTCCTTCCAATCTGAACTATTCACGTTCGCAGGACGGTTACTTCCTTTTGCAGGATGAGCCGACGCTATCCTTCAGCCTGACATCCGGCAACAAGGCCCAAGTAAACATTCCGCTTTACTTGGCCCACTATGAAGGAAAACGGCACTATAAAGTATTTGCCAAATGCGGGAATCTGGTGATTGAGTCTAAGGCAGGTCAAGGAAAGAAAGGCCGTCCGGCAGCAGGTGGCAGAGTAATTGAAAGCGATGAAGGTGGATACGAGAGTGTATCATCCGTAGAGGAAGAAGTGGTGGATGGCGGAGTTTCCCCCATCGACGAAGCAAGTATCCGTATCACTACCATCAATTCGCTGCTGGAAAGAGCAACTAAACTGCCCTTGTCAGAGGACCTGACGCACGAGGTTCAGATGCTGAAGGAACTGCGTTTCAAGGTAACAGATCCAGCTGTAACAGCCCAAATCAGCCAGGTACTCGAGTCCTACGAGAACAAAAAACAGGAATTGGAGCAAAAAGCTGACGCATCAGCCAAGGCAGAACAAGCAGCACAAGAAGCTAAAGCCCAACAAGCTTTGGCCAGAAGTGATTCCCTCAATGCCATGCAGGCCCTACAGGCTGCCAAAGACAAGAAGGATCTATTATGGATTATCTTGGGCGTAGTAGGATCCGCCCTGGCCTTCTTAGGCGGCAAACAAGTCTATCAGCAATGGAGCATGAAAAAGATGCAGAAGAACATGATGGACAGTATGAAGAATATGATGAACCCAGGTGCGAGTGCTGATCTTGGCAATATGATGAACGGTATGACCGGTGCTAATAATCCTTTAGGCAACATCATCAACCAACAGCAACGTAAAGCAGAGCAGGCTGTCAGACGGACTCTGAGCAAAGAAGCAGAAGCCGCCAGGCAGAAACTGATGCAGATGAAGCATAAAGATACGCCGATGGCACAAAACCCCACTTCCGAACAACGGCATGCCGCATCCACGCCTCAACGCCCTGCTCCCAAAAAGCCTTCACTAAACGATGCTATCCCCCGAAAATACAAGCGTTGGCGCAAACCTGGGACAGAAGATAACAGTAACAATGTAACAATTTGACGTGCAATGAAAAAACTAAAAGTAACAGCGAGCATCTTATTTATGCTGCTATCAGTAGTCGTGCAAGTCTCAGCATATCCCCCCAAAGGGGCAAAGCCGGTAACTGACCCCACGGTTGTCATCAATGACTTCCAATCACATCTGCAGAAGATTCCCTATCTGTCAGATGCTGGCATGACTACCCTTAACCATGAGATTGACGAGCATATCAAATGCTTGAAAAACTGGTCCAACAAAGAAGAGTATGCCAAGGAACACGACCTTTACCACTATCTGAAAGAGCAACGTGATTCCGTCAGCACCTATCACGACTATTCTGAGACAATAGTCAGCGATTTCCTTAGATCATACCAGTTTGCCGATGCGGAAAAGGAGACGACTTGCAGGGACAGCCTGAAGGCTGTTCTCAGTGACAGATTAGGAAAGATTGAGACTAGTCTGAACTTCCTTGACCGCGAAATGAATGGCGGAAATGAAAAATCGTTTTTCGACGGGTTAGACTGGAAGACCATTGCCGTCTGTGTTATTATCTTGCTATTAATAGGTGTTCTATATCTTCTTTTCAAAAAGAAATCACAGCCAGCAACTCCTGTTCCAGCAGCTCCAGCCAATCGAGTTGCTTCCTCGCAAGGAAATAATGGTGATGCAGGAATTATCGTGCGCCGCAAGACGGCTACAATCCTAAAGAAACAAAGTCTGGAGGATGTCATAGGTAATCCCAACTATCTGCAAATTGACGCAGCAGACTTTACTTACGAATCGGCTGTCCGCCGTATCTATATCAAAAACACCTGCATCATCGACATCTACGAGATGTATGCAGAAGATCTCAGCAGGCCTGACAATCCGAAAGAGGATGGCTGTATAGTGCTGGGCAGATGGGTTTACGACAATGAGAGTCAGGAATATTATGTTTCCTTGGAACAAATTGTCCTGCCCGGTGATGATGCCGTCTTTGCAGAATATGAGCTGAACTTTGGCGGAAAGATTAAATTGAGAGTACTCGAACAATTACGCAAACTACGTCGCGAGACGAATTTCCAATATGATCTCACCTGCTGGATACACTCCCATCCTGGCCTGGGCGTATTCTTCAGTGTCTCGGATGTAAGTGTACAGACACAGTTGAAACATCCCAGCCATCCCAACTTCCTGACGGCAATTGTAGTAGATATTCTCACCCCGAAACAAGATCTCGGTATTTTCACCTATCGACGAGATACCACCATCAACTCGAAAAACGATCTCAAGAAGTTGTATTCACTACAAGAATGGTACGAATGGGCCGTGAATTCAATGAATGGTAATACTGACAATACTGATAAGGGCAACGAAGAAGTCAAGGAATTTAGCAGAGAGGATTTCTTTGACACCCTGGCTGATGCCACTGAGCGCAAGAAAGAATGCCAAGCTATTGGTCTTAGTCGTGAAGCCATTATCGACATGTGCATGGCCATCTCTGAGCAATACAGCGGACTTGTAGCCCTTGTTCACGGGCACGAAAATGCACTGGAAGAAAAGAAGGAATACACGGCTACGGTTTTATCGAATAGCGAACAGGCAGACAAAGCCGACCTAATAGGATGTTTTGTGGTGGACAACCACCTCAGTATCCCTTCTATCCGTAAAGCGGTGGATAACTATCTTGACAGAATCAAGTTTGTGCTGTTCTACTCGCCTGCAGAAGGTATTCTTACGACAATACCGGTTGACGGCAATGAGCTATCCACAAACGAAAACAATTATGGCGAACAAAAACTAGAAGATCTTAAATTATGGACAAGAAGAAAAGCATAACCATCCTGCGCGTACTATTTGCGTGCTTATTCACAATCTTTGCGCTTCCCATATCTGCACAGGACGTTTCAAAGATTCAGTTCTGTGATAAAAAGTATGAATACGGCGAAGGGAAGGACAGCATTACCTTATTCTTCAAAGTATTGGATAAGAACGGGGAAGCTGTCAAGGATGTCACCTTGGCAAATCTGGAGAAATACCTTGTATTCTATGAGGAAGACAAGATGATTTCGCCTGACCGCTACAAATTGACGGCAGTCAACAGCGGCCAGCGCATACCCGGTGATTTCACATTCTCCGTCTTGGTTGACCTCAGCATTCCTGAAGAAGGAAAAGAACAGATTTTCCAGACTATCGGCAAACTGGTGGAAAGTGCTCCCGACAGTTGTGTGTATATATCCTTCTTCGGTGACGAGGTATCTGCCAGTGAAATGGTAACGAAAGCCAACTATGAGAGTTTCAAGTCAAAGTTCCATAAACCGGCTGAAAGCAAGTGTTTCTATAGCGCACTCTATTCTAAGTTGACGGAATTCAGTTCTACTGCCGGTGAATTCGAAGGCGATATCAAGGCAGCTGCCGGTTATGCCAAAAACAAGGACATATTGCACCGTGCACAGACAGCCAAGGACAAGAACGTACTGTTCGTATTTACCGACGGCAACAAGCGTTCCGATGATGAGACTATCAGTTTCATAGAGGTTACAGACTACCAGTCGAACCCTGCACACCAGGTTCCGCGTGTTTATGCCATGTACTATACGGGAAATGGTGTTGATGAGAATGTAAAACTCACGTTGGAAGGCGTTTCCGTTCCCCGTGATGCCAACGGAACCATCTTGACTGAGCGCCAGGGATCTTATAAGCCTTCCAACGATATGGCCACAGTGTTGAGCAATTTCCAGCAGGTGGTCAACGATGCAATGTATGACTATGCCTTCACTTACCGTGCCACTGAGAACAAAGCCTATACCGGACGTGTCACCTACATGGCAGAATGGAAAGGTATGGAATCAGGAAAAGGAGACTATTCCATCGGCACGGCCGAGACGCCTTGGCCACTGAAAGCAGAAAGCGCCGGCGATGCCATTGTCAAGATACTGATTGCCTTGTTGATGGCAATGCTGACTTTTGCATTCTTCTTCCTCGTGATGAAGGTGATTATCCCCTTCTTCAAGTCAAAGAAGTTCTCTGCACAGTATTATAAGAGTTATGTTCCCGAAGCCAATGTACAGCGCCGCATCTGCACCTACTGTCGTCAGGACATTCAGCCTGGCCAGTTAGTTGTGACAAAATGTAAGCATATCATGCACGTCAGTTGTTGGCAACAGAACGGCTATAAATGTGTGGAATACGGACAGAACTGTAAGGATGGCATCCAAGATCATGTGGATTGGAAAGATATCTTCAACAAACAATCACTACGTGATAGTTACCAGGCTTTGGCAGGCATCTTAGCTGGACTGATCAGTTGGATTATCTTTGAACTGATTGGTCGCGGAATGCTTACATCTCTTTCTACTGGCATTGCCAAGACTTTCTTCCGCAATGAGGAACAGATGGGTAACCTGTTCACAGACTGTGCAGGAAAGGTGTCAGCCTTCCTAGCCGTCGGATTCCTGCTCGGATTTTTCCTGTCGCTGGTATTCAGATATAACGACGAATACCGTAAGAAAGATGCTAAGATCTATCTGAAAATCATAGGATTGTCGTTACTTACTGGTATTATCGGTATGGCAGCTTTTGCTGTCGGAGGAATTATCTTCTGCCTGTTACTGTCAGCAGTAGGCACCACTTATATCCCATGGTATTGCTCATTGCCCGCTTACATCTTATTCTCCATCTGCACGGCGTTGAGCCTGACCATCAAGTCATCCATTCCCATGAAGAGTGCACTTATCGGAGGCCTTTGCTCGGCAGTCATCGGGTTCATCGTGCTTTACTTCAGCGGATTCATAGGTTCCCGCTATGGATGGATGAATATGCTACTCGACTTCATTATTTACGGAGGAGGCCTCGGTGCTTCACTTGTAACGGTTCGTATGTTAGCAGAGCGTTACTTCCTTGTCATCAAGAACGGTGTGAAGGCAGGTCAGCGCATCCCTATCCATAAGTGGATGAACGCAACAGGAGGTGGAAACAAGGTGTCTATCGGTATGACCGGAGAATGCGAAATCCAGATGAACTGGGAAAAGAGTAACAAAGTGGCCAAGGAGCACGTTCAGCTCTACATTGACCAAGCCCGCACACTTCCCATGCTTAAACCGCTGGCTACGGGTGTTGTATATAACGTCCGCACGGAATTACCAGCCAACAAGCCTGTGGTTCTCTCTAACGGCGACAACTTCAAGGTAGGCGATACCATCTTTGAATACGTCGAGAATTAATATTTTGTTCTAAGTTCCAAGTTCTATGTATTAAAATAAAGAGCCATGGAAAAAGACAAGAAATATGAATGGGGAGAGGGCGTCTTCACCCTTCTCTCGTGGTTCAGAAAAGAACGGGTGAAGAATGCAAAGGTACTTGTAGCAGGTGCCGGCGCATTAGGAAACGAAGTCGTCAAGAATCTGGCCTTATTTGGAGTCGGGCATATCTATGTGGTGGATTTCGACCGTATAGAACTGAGCAATCTGACTCGTTCTGTACTCTTCCGCGAAGAAGACGCATACAACCATTCCTACAAGGCTGAGATTGTGGCAAAGAGGGCCAGAGAAATCAATCCCCAGATTAAAGTAACTCCAATTGTTGGCAATCTGTTCTCTGAAGTAGGTTTGGGACTCTATCGTTCTGTAGATGTCGTCATCGGATGTCTCGACAGCCGCATAGCCCGTTATCTTCTGAACCGCCTTAGCCTTCGTGCAGGTAAGAGTTGGATAGATGGCAGCATTGAGAATCTCACGGGAGTCGTAAAAGTCTATACACCTGGCATGAACTGTTATGAGTGTGGTCTTTCACGCGAAGAATTCAATAACATCATGCTTCGTACTGGATGTGCTGACGTGGTCAGGACGCAGAGTTCTGCAGGAAGGGTAGCAACGACTCCGATCAGTGCCTCTATTGTGGGTGCGCTGCAGGTGCAGGAAGCCATGAAGCTCATCCACATGGAAGGAGAAGACGAAAGCCTACAGCAACCATCACCCTTCAAAACCTTGCAGGGCAGAATGCTTCGCTATGAAGGATTGACCAATATGATGAACATCTATCGTGTGGCGTCATGGAAAAACACATGTCCGGCGCATGAGCAATGGAATGACATTAAGCCTTGTCAGGAACTAACAGCCTCCATGACTGTTGCCGCTGCACTCAAGACTATCAAGAAACTCTTGGGTGTCAAGTCGGTAGAAATCAATATGCGTAACAACAAATTCATCGATAAAATCATCTCTGACCGCCCCGAAAAAGAATTCAATGTGATGATTCCTGAATCAAAGCTGGATGATGTCTTCAAGGCAGACAAAGAGATGAGACAGCTAAGCTACCGTACACTTTTCCACAAAAATTTCTACGAAAACATTGACAAGTCGTTTCCCTATCAGGAACTGACACTTCAGCAGATAGGCATTCCACCATTCGATGTACTGCAAGTATCTACAGAGAAGGGAGGTTATTTCGTGGAATTGACAGGTGATGCCCCATTATTCGAATAAGCATCATGGATGAGAATAGACAAGGCCTAATGATATCCAATATCCCGGAAGACATCAATGCTGAGGTGTTGTTGTCTTACGAGCCCATGGAAAAATGCGCTGTTTCTTTCGTTGGTCTTCACAAAAGAAATGCCTATAATGACATTATCGAAACTGAAGAGGACTATACAGGCCGGACACATATCAGTATCGGCCGCAACAGCATTTACAACTCCTTGCCGGAGTATATGTTCCATCCAATCGACCGTTTTGACAATCTTCCCCAATACGAAGAAAAGGAACGCTTTCGGGAACAGATAGATGAACAAGAGAAGGAAATAGAAGATGCATTCAGATTCTTTGCACCCATCGATATTATGTTGTTCCAACAGCGCATTCAGGTACGCAAGAAGATGGAAGCACTGGCTGACGGGAATGTCATCATGGAGAAAATATTAGGCGACCGTTTGACTGATTCCCAACTTCAAAACAGATTCATCCGACCATTCGTCCGTTTTCTCCCTCAATGTAAGAACATACGCGGCAACAAGACTCTTCTCACCATACTTCTCAGGAAAATCCTGATGGATGAAGGTCTTCACGTAGAGATACGCCATATTACGGAATTGAAGAAAGACGACCATCCACGCTATGCTGACAGTGTTGACATGGAACTTGGAGAAGGCTACGTGGGCAACCAGTATTACGAGCCACTGACGGTTTACGAAATAAACTACTGGTCTGAGGATGAATGTTCCGACGATTTCATGAAATTTGTCAGCGAGATGGATGAGTTGCGGCTTTTCTTACAAGACTGGTTCCTCGCCGTTGACGAAGAACTTCGCTTTGACATTTCACACGACGAAATACCCCTGAGATTATCCGATGAGGTCTTTCGTAATTATCTTAACTATAATACTAATATATAAACTACTATGCCAAGAAGAATTAGTTGGAAAAAAGGAATGCGCCTGACCGATGAGGTGCTGAAGGCAGCCGACAATTGCACATCAGACGCCATAGGACAGGCTTTGGTGCTCGCTTCCGCCGGCCGAATGGGATTGTTCCCGTCAGTACGCCCATTCCAGTTATCACTCAGTATAGCAAGAGGATTTGTGGAGGTGGAATCTCTCGACTGCCTCGCTATGACTCGAGGAGGGGATATCATAGACGTACAATTTGATACAAAGTTTTCAAACACCTTTGACTCACGCGTACAGATTCCCCAAGAAGACGAGCAGGAATTCCTCCTGACCATCAACCTGATTCCCGACAGTTGGAAAGAATCTGTTGAAGGTTATCAATCACAAGACTTTACCTTTTCTTTGGTAGGTCCCAAGACGGCTATTCCTGACCACTCCTTCCCCATCGCGCGAATCGTCAACAAAGAAGGATGGGAAGAAGATACCAGTCTTTTTGTCCCGCCATGTCTTTATGTCTCTTCCCATAGTAAGTTTGAAGAACTATACCAACAATTTATTGATTTGTTGAAAGCCATTGACGAGAAGACCAAAGCGGAGATAGATACTCAAGCCAAACAGGCAATTTCCATTTATTGGCCGGTAGTGCAGCAAATTCTCTTCACTGCCAATACCGAACATGAGACGATGACACCGATGAGTCTGCTTTCGGGTATTCAGCGAGTTATCGGTATTTTTACCTGTGCCTGTGAACTGGACGATGTTTTAAATTTGGAAGACGCAGACACATTCCGCGCCTTTGCCCGCATCCCATACAATCATAAGAATGCCTATCTGCGTATAAAACAAGGCCTTGGAATGTGCTATGCTATCAGTGAGAAGATAGAAAAGTTCAGTCTTCTCAGGGTTGAAGCTCAGCCTAAGCCCTCTCCTAAACCAGAACCTCCCAAAGATGACCGCCGCCGCTGGAACGGCCCTAATATATGAAATATATCAGCACGCCGCTTGAATTCAACGAAGAAGGCACACGGATTCTGCGAGAGATTGACGACAGGATCAAAGTGCTCGACAATTTGGTAGAACTGATTGTCTTCACACCCCGTGGCTCGTTTGAAGCCGATCCTGATTTCGGCTTTGAATATTGGAATCATGAATATTCAAATGTTCATTATCGCGAATTCAATAACAGTCAAACTGGAAGAGGTGCACGGGGTATTCAGAATGAGGTGACGAAGAAGGAGTGTGAAGACAGCATCAAAAACAGTCTTGCTTCTTATGAGCCTCTGCTGAAAAATGTTTCCGTATCCATAGAGTTGGATACCGCAGCAGATAAACAATTGCGGCGGAGAAACACTAACTCAAAATATGAAGTTGACGTCATTGTGGAGGGAAACCTTGACGATGGATTAGGCACAAAATTCCCCTATAGAAAAGAGGTAACATTCCTAATAGAACCAACCGTAAAAAGATATAGATAAAAAGCACCCGACATATGGATGTAGATATTGAAAAAAGGCTGAATGATGCCATAGAGTCGCTGCAAAAGATGTCTGAAAAAGACATCAGTTTTCAGCAAATGGATCCTGTTGCCAGAATGATGCTGGTAGCATTGGTATCGGAAGCACAAAAGATTCAAGACTATGCCGATGACATGGCCCAACGCATTGTGGAACGATTCTGCTCAGATTTCATTCCAAGGCGTAAGGTAGAAGCTACCCCTGCCGTTTGTCTGGTGAATCCCATCGTGAAGGCAACACAGGATGACCTGATTTCCAATGTCGGCTCCGGAGCTATGTTCTCCTATAAGATTGAAGGGTTGAAACAGCCACTCAACTATATTCCAATATTCAATACCACACTTATCCCGCATCAGTATCTCTACATTCTCAATCACAACCTGATGAAATTTGCAGATCAGCGATTCAGCATTGACAGCCGAAAGCCCAATCGCCTATGGGTTGGCATCAGGACTGATGCAGAAATAGAATGTCTGAAAGGATTGTCTATCTTTATTAAAGGAACAAAAGGCATCGTTCCTGACCATATTTACGCAGGTGCTGACGGACGCGAACTTGACTTTGCCACCCTTCTAGAAATGGAAAACATCGAGATGGCAGAGCCTTTCGACGCGCAGCAGGCATCTGGCCAGATGTTCTCTTTTATTGAATCATGGAAAGAGTCTCTGTTGAATATGGATGATGCGACACTCATTTATATTACCGACAAGACCAACGATCGTGACACCTTCAAGCCGAGAGCTTATCCGCGTGATTTCCAACAATGGTTGGAAAGCGAGAAGCTGGACAGTTTCCAGTCAAACACCGTATGGCTCCGCCTGGACTTCCCCGAAGAATTCACTGTTCCGGAGACTTGTGAGATTATACTCAATGTGATCCCTGTAACCAATATCGACGTTTGCAGTCTGATGCTGACCCAGTCTCAGCCCATTGCCAAACTACAGAAACTGGATGAGTCCTTCTTTTTGCAGATATTGGAGACTACGACCTCTGCCAACCAGCAGGGATTCAATACGCTAAAAGATGAAATCATTGTTCGTGACTTTGATGCAACATGCTATGACAATGGTGCACTTTACCGTGAAGTGCGGACACTCTACAACCACTTCATCGATGACTATTACGCTTTCATAGAATACAACGGTATCAAGGACGGAGAAGTATTGAAACAATTGCGTGAAACCATCAACAAACTGGGAAAGAGCGTAGGAACACAAAACGCCAAGTTCAATTTCAACAGTGGAACTTACGTAATGAAGAACATGAACCAGTATCCTCCTACGTCCTCAACAAAAGTTTCCTATATCACAACTCAAGGCCGCATCGGCAATACTCCACGCGAAGGTCAATTTATGGACAACCGACGTCTACCTGCCCTAGAGCAGAAGGTTCCTATTGTAGTTTCGGGTATGGGCGGCATGGACAAGGCTTCTGCCGATGAGCGTTACGAACAACTGCGGTATTATTCACTCACCAATGACCGGCTCTATACGCGCATGGATGTGGATGCCTTCCTTAGGAAAGAAATCATGGCTGAATTCGGAAAAGAGGAGTTCCGCCGCATTTTCATAAAGACTTCTATTGGAGGTGCCGCTGGCAGTGACTATGTGCATCGCGGACTCTATGTCGACATTGAATTTAAGGACAAGAAGAATTACTTGCATGCCGATGAGATGTCGTTTGACAATCTGATGCGCCAGAAGATTATCAACAAGTCGTGCATTGCCATGCCCATCATCGTCACGCTGAAAAACCTGGAAGATTAAACATGATGCATTTAAAGGCTTCAGATGTTCCTGTTGAGAATTCCTTTGTGAAGAGCATTCAGGAAAAACTCAATATCATCCGTGCTAAGATTCATGGCGGATGGGAATATCTTATTCCTGACGGGAAGTTCGACAGGAGAACAGAAGAAGCCGTGCACGCCTTTCAGATTTACAAGAACGTCTTTCCCGTTACAGGCGAACTGGATATGAGTACCATCAACGGTATCAATGAAACTTTCAGGGAGCAAATCATGCTTCCTGCCTTTACCAAACCCACAGCCGTTGAATGGCTTGAAAAACCGATAGGACCTCCCAAAAGCCAGCTCTTCCAACGACAGCCATGGGAAATATCCAGATTCCAGACTCCGACAATGCGTATTGAGTCAATCGCAAAAATGGAGCTGAAGAAACTTTGGGAAAAAGAAAACTGTTCTATCGGTGAACTATTTATCGACAAGAAGTTCTTCTCTTTTACACTGGACAAGAACAATTTCCCTAAGGGTAAATACAAAGTTAACATTGACCCAAAGAAACAACTGATTATCATAAAGGATGTGCCTGGCTTCATCAATGGCCAAGCCACAATCAGTCCTGGTGACCCTTTCGGACGATCGGACAATTGTATATTCATATGTAACAGTGCTGATCCAAGCTGCCTTGAACTTGACAGCATTCGAAATGTCGGGAATGAGGCTGTCTACGAAAAGATTCTCGCTATCCTTAAGTCCGTTGACACTATAACACTAACTATTGACTGAAATGAACCGTATTTCATACATTACCAAAAGACTGTCTCTCGTCATTTTCGCCCTATGCATCTTTGCACCGGTCTGGTCTCAGTCGTCTGCAGATATCCGTTCCTATATCGCACGATTCAAGCAGGCAGCACTTGAACAGGAAAAAGCATACGGAGTGCCAGCCTCTATTACGCTGGCACAGGGAATTCTCGAATCGGGTGCAGGAAAGAGTGGACTTACACGCATTGCCAATAACCACTTTGGCATCAAAGCCCTGGGCGGATGGACAGGCAAAATATATCAGGCATGGGACGATGAGCCGCAGAAAAGCCGTTTTCGCTGGTACAACTCTGCTTCCGAATCCTATCGTGACCACTCCCTCTTCCTACGTAACAACAGCCGTTATCGCAGTCTGTTTTCCAAAAGTGTATATGATTATAGAGGTTGGGCCATCGGTCTGCAAAAAGCAGGCTATGCTACAGCCAAGAACTATGCATCAGCCCTTATAGGATTCATCGACTGTTACCAACTCTATGCCGTTAATGGCGGCGTTAAACTACGTGCAGGAAAAACGGTCACCATTAAGAGATATGTTATGGAGAAGCCTGTCTTTGATGAAGAATGCCAACTCGATGAGGACGAGGAAAGTGAAGAACAGGAAGTAGTGAAAAAGGCCGTACAACGATTTGTTGTGGAAATCAACGAAGTGAGATGCACTATTCTCTATCCTGGTGAAACCATCTCTTCCGTTGCCATGCGCTATGATATTCCCAAGAAGAAAATTCTGGAATTCAATGAAGTTACCAGCGAACAGGACTTCCACGAGGGGGATATCGTATTCCTTGCCAAGAAGAAAAGTAAGTTCAATGGTGCACAAGACTACTATAGGGTGAAGCCCGACGACACGCTCTATTCCATCGCACAGAACTACGGTATCAAACTGGCCAATCTGGCAAAAATGAACGATAAGGACTTCTTCTCCAGCCTAAGAGAAGGGGAAAGAATAAGACTTAAATAAATAATAGATATTATGAATAGATTCGAACAGTTTGCCAAAGGAGGCGGACTCTTTGACGGGCGTTATAAACTCCTGCGCCCACTAAGTACAGAAGGCGGCAGCGCCGATGTGTGGCTAGCCCTGGATGCTAACACTGTAAATGACAAAGAGAGGTTGCTTAAGGAAGAACCTCTCACCAAAGAGGACCTCGATGTGCTTCAGGGTCTGATGGTAGCCATTAAGGTTTACCGTCCTAAGAATGCACTCGACATAGAAGGCGAGCAGCAGTTTAGGGATGAATTCAAGATTGTGTATAACTGCCACCATGCCAATCTGATTCACCCCACCCATTTTTCCATCTTCCAGGAAACGCCATACCTTGTACTGCCCTATTGCAAGAAAGGCTCCTCTGAGATGCTCATTGGCAAGTTGACCGACAATGACGACTTATGGAAATTCATCGGCGACGTCAGTTCCGGATTGGCTTACCTCCATGCCTGCTATCCGCCCATCATTCACCAGGATGTGAAACCTGCCAATGTACTCATTGACGACAATCACAACTATGCCATCACCGACTTCGGTATCAGCGCGAACTTTGGCAGCCGACATCAATATTATTACGATGATGAGCATACGGGCACTCTGGCTTATATGGCTCCAGAGCGTTTCATGGATGATCCCGTTCCGATGGAAGAGAGTGATATCTGGGCCTTGGGAGCAACCATCTATGAAATTATTACCGGCCACGTTCCGTATGGAGAGGAAGGTGGACAGAACCAGCATAAGGGAAAAGTCACACTCACCTTCCCTTCTGGGGTAGGTGCCGACATCCAGAGACTTATCTGTGCCTGTCTCGACTACGACCCGCAGAAACGTCCTACAGCCAAACAACTTAGTGAGATTGCCCATTTGAAGCAATACCCCATCAAGAAATCGAGCATATGGCCAAAGATTCTCATTCCTTTAGCACTCATTGCGGCTGCAGTAGCAGTATTCTTCCTGACACGCCCTGCACCCGAACCCGTGGCACCACTGGAAAGACCTAAGGTATCAGCCGAAACACTTGAGCATATCTATGACAGGGCTGTCAAACTTGCCGACAGCAATGTGCCCGACAGCGTCCTCGCAGGCATCAATCTTTTGGACAGCCTTTCCGCAGTAAGGTATATGCCTGCTATTTACGAGTTGGCACACACCTATGGTTGGTATGGAGACAATGACACCGTCTCCATGAACCGAAAGCAAATGCTGGGCATCCAGCTGGGAAATCCCAATGTGGATTCGAGAGCACAGAATCTTGCCGCTTTTCTGCCTAAGGAGGACAAATACAACCAGAAAGCCATCCGTTGCTATGAAAGGATTGTCGAACAGCCCGACACTGCATACAATGAAATGAAAATGGATGCCGCCTATCGTCTAGGCATCTATTATCTCTATTACACACGCAATGTACCATTGGCACGAAAGTCATTCCTCAAGAGTCAGGAACTGGCTACACAGCTCAAGGACCAGTCGATGCTCGACCGCATCGCCATTGCTCTTTCTGAATTATAAGAAAACAACTTAAACTCATGAACTGTATGGATATGAAAAAGACACTTTTTTGCCTGTGTGTACTGCTGGCTTCGGCCATAGCCTCACAAGCACAGATAGCACATTGGCTCGCTCCTCTCAAGTTCGACAAAGTGATGCGGGAGGACGGTATGGGTATGTTCTTATGCAAATATGGAAATACCACAGATATGTGGAACAACAAAGGACGTCAGGTTGGCAACACACTGGAAGACGTCGTCGCTTTCCACGAAAAGAAGGGAATCACACTAAAGCCAGGCACCGATATCATCTCAGGTTTTTTTGACCTGGGAGGTAACAAATTTGTGACCCTGTCAAAATGCCGTGTAGCCCATAACTACCCTTATTTCTCTGAAGGCTATCTTCTGGTGCGCAATGGCAGTATGTATTGCTTCCTCAATGATAACGGCAGCCTTGTGTTCGAGATATACGATCAATGCATGCCATTCCAGCAGGGTTATGCTGCCGGTTCCTATTATGAAAGTTTCAAAAACAAAAAGGGACCATATTGGGTATATACCTCTACCAGCGGTGAATTTATGCCTGTCTCCCTCAACGGACAGAAGTTGGCTAAAGGTGAAATGGAATATGCATCATCGTTCAACGACAAGGGCAACAGTATCGTCGTAACGGGCGGAAAGGTATATTATTGCGACAAAAATAGTTGGCAACTCCGTCCTGTCATTGAAGGTGAAGACGTCACTGCCGGCCCCGATGTGATATCCCAGATGAAGTCCGAGGGTGACAACCGCGTCATCTTCACGGCTCAGAGCAATAGCGGTCCGGTTGTTTTCACGCTCAGTAACCTCCATGTGCCCATCTCTGTCGAGCATAACGGAAATACAGTAAAATTCACCAATGCTTTCGACGAGAAGCCCTTGGTAACCAATCTGGCCATCGATGGAAAATCCTCACGCAAGGGTCTTCTTTTCAAAGGAAATCCTCTGCTCCCACCACAGTTTGATGAGCTTCAGATAGAAAAGGAGAATTCTGTTTTGGCTAAGATTGGTGATAAATGGGGCGTGTTGGGTGTTGACCCCGATGAGAAACTCAAAGTGACCATGAATGACGGTAAGGATATGGCTTTCCGACATGAAACCTTTGAGACTGTTATCCGCGTGGACATGCCTTCTTATATTCCACCAGGAAACACGGAACTCGTTGTTGACGACCATCTTAAAATAAAAGTCGACGAAGCATCCACCGTTACGAATAAGACTATCAACGGTAACTATGCTGAATTCAAATGCGAACTGTCTTTCCCGGAGCAACTCCCTGACAAGCCCGTAGAGTTGGTATATCCCATTCAGGTTAGATACGACGGCATCTTGTCACCCGTCATACCCGTATCCGTCAAGGCCTGGCATCTGAAATACTATAACGTGAACATCACCGACATTCGCAATGCCGGCAGTCAGGTCACCTTCACCATTAATATCACGAAGGAAGAAAACCAGCCAGGAGAGACCGACTATCCATTTACCGTCAGTGTAGATGCCGGAAAGGCAAAGGCTGCTCTTGAAAAGAATTCCGAGATTCGCTACAGATGCACGCTTTCTTCATATACCAACGGAACTACCGTCAGGGTGAAGATCCACGAACAGGGTTGTCCACCAGCCATTTTCCCCTTTGTGGTTTCACATTCACGGCCCGCTGCTTCCAGCAAAGGAAAGCCCAGCAACAGCCAGGTTAAAATCCAGAAGAAAGAGTCTGCTGCCCCTTCTGTTTCCAGAATCGTTCTTTAATCCAATTATTTGCAAAACCATGAAAATCAGAATTTCTGCAATTACCGACAAGGGGAAAGAGCGCGAAATCAATCAGGATGCCTTTACGTTATGCCCTGATTTAAGCAAGCCGGACTGGACAGTGGGCTGTATGGAAAAATACATGCCGCTAGGCAATTTCGGGACGCTCGTTGTGGTAGCCGATGGTATGGGAGGTGCCAATGCAGGAGAAGTGGCCTCGGCCCTTGCAGTTGAGACTGCCACCAAGTATTTCAATGTGGAAGAACTTCCCAAGGCCATCTCCTCCAAGGAAAAGGCCAAAGAGTTTATAATGGGATATTTCAAGGCGGCAGACACTGCCATTGAGAATCAAGTATGGGATTGTCCACATCAGGCAGGGATGGGTACAACCATCGTTCTATGCTGGATTCTTGGTACAACGGCTCATATCGCTTGGTGTGGGGATAGCCGTTGCTATGTATTCAATCCTAAAACAGGACTCACTCCGCTCACGAAGGACCACTCATACGTACAAGAGCTTATCGACAAAGGGGAGATTTCTGAGGAAGAAGCATTCACTCATCCCGACAATAACATCATCACCCGAGGCCTTGGCGACATTGATTTCTCTGCAGAGCCGGACTATTTAGAATATGATGTCAAGACGTCTGACACCTTCTTGCTCTGTAGTGACGGTCTTTGCGGTTACTGCCCCAACAGCCTCATTGAGAAAACACTCTATGAGAACTATGGTGACATCGCTGCTTGTCAAGAAATCTTGCTCCGACATGCACTCGATGCAGGAGGCTACGACAATATCTGCATCGCTATGGCTTCTGTCATCAGTGACAACGCGGAGTGCCCACGGCCGCTGTCTTTCTGGCAAAAGTTATTGCTAAGGTTCCGCTAATATTAAAATCTTCCGATTATAGCATTCTCCTGAAAAACGTTTTGTTTTTCAGGGGAATGCTATCTTTTCTTTCATACAAAAGAATCAGGAAGTTGAGAATTTCTCAACTTCCTGATTTTCAAGTAGCGGGGGTGGGTCACGATCCCACGACCTCCGGATTATGAATCCGACGCTCTAACCAGCTGAGCTACCCCGCCATCGCTTGTTAAGCGGGTGCAAAGGTAAACAAAAAACTTAAATCACCAAAATAAATTGGGAAAATATTTTGATTCTCGTAGAATTTTCTTAAATTTGCAACAAGATTTCTTTACAAACACGCAAACTGTTGACTGCAATGGACAAAAAAAAGGTTATTTTCGAGCATGAGCTCCACGCGCGTTCCGCGAAAATTATCTGGCCGTTGATCAGCGCACCTGAAGGTTTGGCTAAATGGATAGCCGACGACGTGAAAAGAGACGGCGACATCATGGAGTTCGGATGGGGTGTGCCATGGAGGCACCATGAAACGAGGACTGCCACGGTGGTAGAAGAACTGCAACCCTCCTTGTTCAGATGGGTGTGGGATGACGAGCGAGATTATTTTGTGGAGATGAAGATAGAGAAGAGCGACATCACGGGCGACTTCATCATGATTGTAACCGACTTCACCGACGACGATGATGAGGAATGGCTCACGGCCGTATGGGAAGGCAACTTCGAGCGCCTGCATAACACCACAGGCCTCTGAGGACCGAAGCATGAAGCACGAAGAATCTGAAAAGTTGTTATTTTTGAACGGCAGAAACAAATTCTTCATGCTTCATTCTTCATTCTTCATTTTTTTATATACCTTTGCAGCCTGATGTTCAGAATTAGGAAACTCGATCTATTCATTTCCAAGCAGTTCGGACTGCTTTTCGTGGGAACGTTCTTCATCTGTCAGTTCGTGCTGATGATGCAGTTCCTGTGGCGATATGTCGATGAACTGATAGGAAAAGGTCTGTCGCTGGAAATACTCGGCAAATTCTTCTGGTACATGGGTCTGATGCTCGTACCGCAGGCTTTGCCGCTGGCTATCCTGCTCTCTTCACTGATCACATTTGGAAACCTAGGTGAAAGCAGCGAGCTGACGGCCATCAAGGCTGCGGGCATCTCGCTGATGCAGGCTTTCCGCTCGCTGATAGTCATCACCATCGTCATCATGCTGGGCTCACTCTATTTCCAGAACGTCATAGGCCCAAGGGCAAACATGTCGTTCACACAACTGCTGATTTCCATGAAGCAGAAGAGCCCTGAGCTGGAAATACCGGAAGGCATTTTCTACGACGGCATCCCCAACACCAATCTCTACGTGCAGAAGAAAGACCTCAAGACGGGTATGCTGTATGGTATCATGATCTACCGCATGACTGGCAGCTACGAAGACGCCGCCATCATCCTGGCCGATTCCGGAATGATGCAGTCCACGGCTGAGAAGAAGCACCTGCTGCTCACCCTGCATAGTGGCGAGTGGTTTGAAAACATGAGAAGCCAGGACCTGATAAACAGCGCCAACGTGCCTTATCGCCGCGAGACGTTCTCCACCAAGCGCATCCTGCTCGACTTCGACTCTGGCTTCAGCCTCACCGATGCCGACCTGCGCAACAATGCCCAGGGAAAGAGCTGGGCACAGCTAATGCACGACGTTGACTCCATGAACGTGGAGGCAGACAGTCTGGCAAGGGCAAACTATGCAACAGCCCTGAGGATGTATTTCCACGTGTTGGATACCATTTCAAAAAAGGATTCCATCAAAGCGGTGAAGACTGCCGCCTCCAAGGCCATCGACATCGATACGCTCTTCAACCGTCTGGACAATTCGCGCAAGCAGATGGCCGTGAGCCAGGCTATGAGTTCCATCTCGGGAGTTACCAACGACCTTGAGTTTAAGGCCATGCTGTCGCACGATACCGAAGCCCGCATCCGCATGCACCGCATAGAAGCCATCGGAAAGTTCACGCTGGCCTTGTCATGCCTGATATTCTTCTTTATCGGAGCACCGCTGGGTGCCATCATCCGAAAGGGCGGACTCGGTGTTCCGGTCATCATCTCCGTATTGGTGTTCATCATCTTCTACATCTTCGACAACACCGGCTATCGCATGGCCCGCCTCGGAGCCTGGCCAATCTGGTTTGGTAAGGGAATTGCCACGGCCGTGCTCACCCCTGTGGCGGTATTCTTCACCTACAAGGCCAACAAGGATTCCGTGGTATTCAACATGGATGCCTACCGCACTTTCTTCACAAAGCTGCTCGGTCTCCGACTGAAACGGCATGTCACGGGCAAGGAAGTAATCATCGAAGACCCCGACTACGCCAAGGATGCAGCCGACCTGCAGCGCCTGAGCGAAGAAGTGACGCAGTATGCACATGCCCACAAGCTGATGCTGCCGCCTAATATCATCAAGGTGTTCTTCAAGTATGAGCCCGACCATGAGATTGAGCGTCTCAGCGAGGAGATGGAAGCCGCCATCGAGGATCTGGGCAACACCAAAGACAAGCATATCATCAGTATGCTGAATCACTATCCCGTAGTATCGGCCAAGGCCCACACCCGTCCGTTCGAACGCCGCTGGATGAATATCGTGGCCTTTATCCTCATTCCGGTTGGAGCTTTCCTCTATATCCGCATGTGGAGTTTCCGCCTCCGTCTGCTCCGCGATCTGCGCGTCATCAAGCAGACCAACACGAGCATCGTGAACCGTATCAACGAGAAATACATCAACACTTAATATATAAATAAGGTATATAGTAATGGAAAATATTAAACTCAACAGCATCGACGAAGCCGTAAAAGACTTCAGAGAAGGTAAGTTCGTCATCGTCGTGGATGATGAGGACCGCGAAAACGAAGGCGATCTCATCTGCGCAGCAGAATCCATTACCGCTGAAATGGTGAATTTCATGCTGAAATATGCGCGCGGACTGCTCTGCGCCCCCATCACGAAAGCACGTTGCGAAGAACTTGACCTGCCCCACCAGGTGGTGGAAAACACCTCCATGCTGGGCACGCCGTTCACCGTCACCGTGGATAAACTGGAAGGATGTTCCACTGGTGTCTCTGCCGCTGACCGCGCAGCCACCATCCGGGCTCTGGCAGACCCCTCCTCCACCCCACAGACATTCGGACGCCCCGGCCATGTCAATCCCCTCTATGCCCAGGACAATGGCGTGCTGAAACGCTCAGGACATACGGAGGCTGCCATCGACCTCTGCCGCTTGGCAGGCCTTTATCCCGCAGGAGCGCTGATGGAAATCATGAACGAAGACGGCACGATGGCTCGTCTGCCCCAGTTGGCAGAGTTCGCTAAGGTGCACGACATGAAGCTCATTTCCATCAAGGACCTCATTGCCTACCGCCTGAAGAAGGACTCGCTCGTGGAAATGGGACAAGAGGTAGATATGCCCACCCAATACGGACATTTCAAGATGATACCCTTCCGCCAGGTAAGCAACGGACTGGAGCACTTTGCCCTCATCAAGGGCGAATGGAAAGAAGACGAGCCGATTCTGGTCCGTGTCCATTCCAGCTGTGCCACCGGCGACATCCTCGGCTCATTGCGCTGCGACTGTGGCGAACAGCTCCACAAGGCTATGCAGAAGATTGACCAGGAAGGCAAGGGCGTCGTGGTATATATGCAACAGGAAGGCCGCGGCATCGGACTGATGAACAAGATTGCCGCCTATAAGCTGCAGGAAGAAGGCCTCGACACGGTGGAAGCCAACGTACACCTCGGCTTCAAGCCCGACGAGCGTGACTATGGCTGCGGAGCCCAGATTCTGCGCAAGCTCGGCGTCAAGAAGATGAAACTCCTCACCAACAATCCCGTCAAGCGTGTCGGCCTGGAGGCTTACGGCCTGGAGATTGTCGGCAACGTTCCTATCGAAGTGGTGCCTAATCCCTACAACCTGCGCTATCTGCAAACCAAAAAAGAGCGAATGGGGCACACTTTGCACCTGTAAAGGTGTCATAAAGCATAAACGTGCAACTATTTGTAATTAAAATTTGAAATAAAGACAGTTTTTTTTCGTTTTAACGAATAAAATGACTACTTTTGCAGTCAAAATATAAAACCAAAACATTATGGCACAATTATCAGACCGCCTAAATCGCCTGTCTCCTTCAGCCACATTGGCTATGTCGCAAAAGAGTTCCGAGATGAAAGCTGCCGGCATCGACGTGATCAACATGAGCGTCGGTGAGCCAGATTTCAACACTCCCGACCATATCAAAGAGGCCGCCAAGAAAGCGATTGACAATAATTATTCACGCTATTCTCCAGTTCCGGGCTATCCTGAACTGCGCAAGGCTATCGTGAAGAAGCTCAAGGAGGAGAACGGACTGGACTATACCATGAACGAGATTCTCGTCAGCAATGGTGCGAAGCAGAGTGTCTGCAACACCATCATGGCGCTTGTCAACGACGGTGAAGAGGTAATTGTACCCGCACCCTATTGGGTGAGCTATCCGCAGATGGCCAAGTTGGCTGGAGGCGTTCCAGTATTCATCGAGGCTGGATTTGACCAGAACTTCAAGATTACGCCCGCCCAGCTCGAAGCCGCCATTACGCCCAAGACCAAGATGTTGATTCTCTGTTCGCCCAGCAATCCTACTGGCAGCGTCTATAGTGCTGAGGAACTGCAGGGACTGGCCGAAGTCATCCTGAAGCATGAAGACATCTTCGTGCTGGCCGACGAGATTTACGAGCATATCAACTATACCGGCAAGCACGCCAGCATAGCCAGCATACCAGGTATGAAAGAGCGCAGTATCATCGTCAATGGTGTCAGCAAGGCATACGCCATGACCGGATGGCGCATCGGCTACATCGCTGCCCCCGAATGGATTGTAAAAGGCTGCAACAAGCTGCAGGGACAATACACCAGCGGTCCCTGCTCCGTCAGTCAGAAGGCCGCCGAGGAAGCCTACGTGGCTTCACAACTCTGCGTGGAAGAGATGCGTCAGGCTTTCGAACGCCGCCGCAACCTCATCGTGGAGTTAGCCAAGGATATTCCCGGACTGGAAGTGAACGTGCCCGAGGGTGCATTCTACCTCTTCCCCAAATGCAGCAGCTTCTACGGCAAGAGCGACGGTGAGCACACCATTAAGAACTCCACCGACTTCGCGATGTATCTCCTTGAAGTAGGCCATGTGGCCACCGTAGGCGGAGATGCCTTTGGCGACCCCGATTGCTTCCGCATGAGTTACGCCACAAGCGACGAAAACATCCGCGAAGCCATGCGAAGAATCAAGGAAACGGTTGCAAAACTGAAATAAATGCAAAATATTTTTGTTAAAACTCCTTAAACGGCTTGATAGTTTAGCATTATTTACTATCTTTGCCGATTGAGAAATAGACTATAACAAACAATTTTTATACTTAATTATTTAATAACTAAAAATTAAAATTTTAAATTATGGCAAATGCACAAGTAAAGACGAGTCCCAAAAAGAAGCAGGGATTCCAAGGTGTTAGAGACGCAATCTGGATTATTGTGGCTTGTTTCATTCTCGCAGTTTGTTTCTACAAGTTCGTGCTCGGTAACCCCGACAACTTCGTAGGTGGCGATCCCGCAAACGCAGTGAAAGACGGTTCACTCCTCGGTACAGTGTACAAGGGTGGTATCGTGGTGCCAGTGATTATCACATTGCTCTTCACCGTTATCGCTCTCTCTATTGAGCGTTTCTTCGCTCTCCGCAGCGCATTTGGTAAGAGCTCTCTGACCAAGTTCGTGACTGAAGTGAAGGCCGCTATCAACGCCGGTGACATGAACAAGGCTCAGCAGATCTGCGACAAGCAGCAGGGTGTTGTTGCCAACGTTGTAGGTGCTTCTCTGAACGCTTACAAGGAAATGGAAGCCGACACTCGTCTGAAGAAGAGTCAGAAGGTGCTGAAGATTCAGCAGGCTCACGAAGAGGCTACTCAGCTTGAGATGCCTACTCTGCAGATGAACATGCCTATCCTGGCTACTATCGTTACTCTGGGTACCCTGACCGCTCTGTTCGGAACTGTGGTGGGTATGATCCGTTCATTCGCCGCTCTGGCTTCTGGTGGTGGTGGTGACTCACTGCAACTGTCTGAAGGTATTTCTGAGGCTCTTGTGAACACAGCATCTGGTATTTTGACATCATGGTTCGCTGTGGTAGCCTACAACTACTATTCAAACAAGATTGATAAGTTGACATACGCCCTCGACGAGGTCGGTTACACTATCGCTCAGACATACGAAGCAAACCACGCAGAAGAGGCTTAATTTTTGCTAACCCTTTAAAACATTTATCATTATGGGTAAAGTAAAAGTTAAGAAAGCGGACGTCTGGATCGACATGACTCCTATGAGTGACGTCATGGTGCTTTTGCTGACCTTCTTCATGTTGACTTCTACGTTCGTGAAGAATGAAGCAGTGAAAGTTGCCACACCGGCCTCAGTATCGGAGATCAAGGTTCCAGAGAATAACGTCCTGACCATCCTCTGTGACAAGGAAGGAAAGATCTTCCTTGGCATGGACACTCCAGGTAAGATGGAGGAACTGCTCACGGGCATGGCCAGCCAGTATGGCGTCAGCCTCACCGGAAAGCAGCTGGAGAACGGTCGTGGAGCAGCATCTATCGGTGTCTCCATGCAGGATCTCTCCTCTCTCTTGAGTCAGGACAGTGAGAAAATGAATGAGTACATGGCAACCCGCGGTATTCCTACCGATTCTGTGAACGGTAAGATGAGCGAGTTCCAGGACTGGGTTACTGTTGCACGTGAGAATAACGGTCCAGACATGAAGATTGCCATCAAGGCCGACGCAAGCACGCCTTACAAGACAATCAAGAAGATGATGTCTGAGCTGCAGGATATGAGCGAAAACCGCTACTATCTGATCACTGCACTCAAATCAAATACGGAGGAATAAGACATGGCTAAGAAAAAAGAGAGCAGACAGAAAAAAATGAACACCCGCGTGGACTTCACGCCGATGGTGGATATGATGATGTTGCTTATCACCTTCTTCATGCTGTGTACATCACTGGCTAAGCCCCAGACGATGAACTTAACCATGCCGAGTAATGATGAGAACATCCAGGACAAGGACCGTAACGCAGCAAAGGCTTCTCAGACCATCACGCTCTATGTGTGTGGCAATGACAAGCTCTATCATGTGGACGGTATCCCCAACTATGACGATCCTAACTGTCTGAAAGAGACAACATGGGGCAAGAAAGGTATTCGCGACGTGCTTATCTCGCACAAGACCGAAGACGGAACTGTTCCCGTTGCTGAAATCATGGCAGCAAAGATTAAACTCGACCAGAAGAAACTGGCTCATCCCGAGCAGTACCCTGACAGCATCTACGACGCTGAGTTGGCTAAGATCAAGAAGGGTGAACTCGAGAGCGGCAAGGTACCTACGATGACCATCATCATCAAGTGTACCGACGAAGCTAGCTACAAGAACATGGTCGATGCTCTTGACGAGATGACAATTTGCAGTATTGGTACTTACGTGATCGACAAGATCAACGATGACGACAAGAAGCTTCTCGAGAAGCGCGGCATCAAGTAATCCCAAGATCACTAACAATTTAAAAAGGAATTACAATGGCAAAGTTAGATTTGATATCCAACGAATGGACCGACCTTGTATTTGAAGGCAGAAACCAAGCTTATGGTGCCTACAAACTTCGCAAGGGTACTACCAAGCGTAACATTTGGTCCATCATAATTGTAGCCCTTGCTGCAGTCCTCTTGTTCCTCGGACTCCAACTTCAGCACATGGTAGAAGCCAACCGCCAGGTGGAAAACACCCAGGCCATTGAGATCTCCGCCCTTGAGCAGAAGAAGAAGGAAGCCAAGGTTGAAAAGAAAGAGCAGATCAAGGTTGAACCTGAGAAAGTCGTTGAGAAGGTTAAGTCTTCTGTGAAGTTCACCGCACCTGTCATCAAGAAGGATAATGAGGTGAAGGAAGAAGACGAGATCAAGCTCGATGAAGTTGAAAAGAGTAACAAGGCCGTAGGTGCTTTCACCGTTGAAGGTAACGATGAGGTAGGCGGTGAGGTGCTCAAGGCTAAGGAAGAGATTGCAGCTCCCGAGCCTCCGAAGCCCGTTGAAGAGAACAAGGTGTTCGACGTTGTGGAACAGATGCCTTCATTCCCCGGTGGTATGGGCGCTCTGATGTCATGGCTCGGACAGAACATCAAGTATCCTGTGATTGCAGCAGAGAATGGTGTTCAAGGCCGTGTGATCGTTCAGTTCGTGGTTGAGAAGGACGGTTCTATCACCGACGTGAAGGTGGCCAAGTCAGTTGACCCCTCACTCGACAAAGAGGCTGCACGCGTGGTAAAGAGCATGCCACACTGGATCCCTGGTAAGCAGAACGGTTCAGCTGTGCGTGTGAAGTACACCGTACCTGTAACATTCAAACTTCAGTAAACAGACTTTCTAAATGAAAAGACACTTATTCTACATTACTATCGTAGAATTACTTATCGCTTTCGGTTTGTCCTCCTGTGAGGACAAACCGAAAAGTGGTAGAACGGATACCCCACAGTCTGGCGAAATCTCTTTCGCCGCCGACGAGAGTTTCAGCCCCATCATCGATGAACTGAAAGACGTATTCGAGGCTTTGCACCCCAACGCAAAGCTAAATCCCATTTACACCAACGAGGTTGACGGCGTGAACCTCCTGCTCAACGATAGCATCTGGATGACCGTCACCGCCCGTAACTTCACCAAAAAGGAATTCGACAACCTCAAAGCACGCGACATGCTGCCCGAAGCCATTCCACTGGCCTACGACGGTATGGCGCTCATCTGTAACAACCAGAACACCGACTCATGTATTACCGTCAACGACGTGAAACGCATTCTCAGCGGTGAGGCCAAGCAGTGGAGCGACGTCAATAAGGGCTCCAAGCACGGAGAGATTTGGGTATGTTTTGACAACAAGTCATCCAGTGCCGTCCACTTCTGCGTGGACTCCATCCTCGGTGGCAAGCCCATCAACAGCCCCAACATCTTTGCCGCTCAAACCAGCGCCGAAGTTATAGACTATGTCGAGAGAACGCCGAACGCCATCGGCATCATCGGTAGCAACTGGCTTAATGACAAGCGAGACACTACCAACACCACTTGGAACAAGAAGATCACCGTAATGTCTGTCAGCCGCATGGATGTGGCAACCCCAATGAACAGTTGGAAGCCCTATCAGGCATGGCTGCTCAACGGACGTTACCCCTTCGTGAGAACAATATATGCGCTGCTCAACGATCCCCGCCGCGGACTCCCCTGGGCCTTTGCCCACTTCATTGAGCAGCCCCGTGGCCAGCTAATTATCTTCAAGTCGGGCCTTCTGCCCGTACGTGGAGAAATCGCCATCCGCGATGTTAACGTAAATAGCGGATTCTAAAAAAGTTTTAATGATTAAACTTTTCAGGCAATAAAATCATCATAAGAACGATTAATAACTTAAAATCATTATGGATATGAAAGCAATCAAATACGTATTGGCAGGAGCGCTTGTGCTCAGCACCGCACTCCCCGTTAAAGCACAGGATGTGAAGGCTCAGGTAGATGCCATCACCAAGGTAGTTATCGACAACAAGGGTGACGTAAAGGCCACCAAGGATGCCGTTAAGGAGTTTACAAAGATGTTCAAGAAGAACCCACAGGCCCTCGCTGGTCTGGGACGCGCCTTCTTCGATGGTGGCAACGAGGCCGAAGCCCTGAAGTATGCCGACATGGCTATCAAGGCTAACAAGAATTCAGCTTTCGGTTATCTGCTCAAGGGCGATATGGCTGCCGTTAACGACAATGCCGGTGAGGCTGCCATGTGGTATCAGACCGCTACCCAGTTCGATCCCCAGGATCCTACAGGTTATGTGAAGTACGCCCGCGTATATCAGAAGGTTGACCCCAAGGGAGCAGTTGATATGCTCGAGAAACTCCGTCAGGTAAAGCCCGACTATCCCGTAGATGCCGCTGCCGGCTACATGTACTCTAACGCCAACAAGCTAAAGAGCGCCATGGAGTATTACGACAAGGTGAAGGACGTCACCAAACTCGACGACTACATCCTCTCCGACTATGCCACCACCGCATTCGTGATGGAGCAGTATGAAAAGACACTTGACCTGGCCAAGAAGGGTATTCAGACCTACCCCAACTTCAACCACTTCAACCGTCTGGCCTTCTACAGCAACAACAAGCTGAAGAACTACGGCGAGGCTGCCAAGTATGCAGAGAAGATGTTCAACAAGAAGGACACCTTGAAGTTCACCGTCAACGACTATCAGAACTACGGTGACGTGCTCTACAACCTCGACCGCACCGAGGAAGCCATCAAGGCCTACAAGAAGGTCCAGGAGCTCGATCCCAGCAAGAACGAGGTTTACAAGCTCATCTCCGACGTGTATACCAAGAAGAAGGACTACGAGAACGCTGTTACCCACTACAACAAATATCTCGAACTTCTCGGCGACGAGGGTAATGCTAACCACCTCCGCGGACTGGCTGACATCTACATTGAGCAGATGGACGGTGCCGACGAGGCTGGCAAGCAGGCTGCCCTGAGAAAAGCCGATCAGGTATATGCTGACATGGAGACGAAGTACACCTATGCTGCTGACTATGCTGCTTACCAGCGTGCCCTCCTCCACTATCAGATGAACACCGATATGAAGAAGGGTGAGGCCAAGCCTTACTACGAGAAGTACATCAGCCTCGTAGAGCCCAAGGCCGACAAGACCGCTGGTGATCAGAAGAAGCTTGCCACAGCCTATCAGTATCTCGCTGTTCATGCCATCCAGAACGACCGCATTGCCGAGGCCAAGGAGTATGCAGCCAAGCTGCTCCAGTACAAGCCCGACGATGAGACTGCCAAGCAGATCATGGACATCAAATAATCAACTTATATAATCCAGTAAGCCCTGCATTCCAAAAGATGCAGGGCTTTTCTTTTAAACTATATAGTTCTGTGAATGGCAGCGATATCCCTCTCGAAGTCATCACAAAATGAACGAGGTTCCTCGTTCATACACGATATAACAACTATATTTACGGGAACGCGCTGCGAAACACCTTCAGCATTTTCTTGGCTTTAGCTCGTTGTGAATCGCAGTAGAAGTCGAAGTCATCGATATCGGTATTATGCTTCGACTCTATGCAATGACCGTTGGCATCGTAGTAAAGCCGCACCTCGAAATGCATGTCCTCCTCGTCGCTTGTGTCGTAGAAGAAGATAAGGTCGTCGGTCTTCGGATCGAAGAGGAATTCCTCATAGCTTTCCATATACATACTCTTGTGGCGCTCTGAGAAGAAGTAGCAGTGCGGGGCTGGATTGCCTTCACTGTCGGGCGTATAGTCGAAAAAAAACTTATACGTTTTGGTGAGTGGCGGCCCTTCAATGTCGTGCAGGTCATGGATGACGACATCTACACCCGTGGCGAAATCCGATTTCTCTATTCGTGCGATAGTGTTCTTTGCCTTGGCATACTGGCTGCGAATCATCTTCATGCGGTCGGCCTTGGTGACCTTCAGCAACTTGGAACCCTTCGTCATGCCATTCGCGTCTTCACGTTCCATCAGGTCACGAAACTGCTGCAGCATCTGCTTACCCATCTCCAAGTCCGTATCCCAACTGCTCCAGCTATGAGCATTAGCGGTTGCATCAGAGCCACCCACCCTATGTTTCTGGTCAACCAGCCCGCCGTTGGCATCATAATAATAGCGTGTCTCTACCACGAATCCCGCATGTGTCTCGCCTTTCATATAACTAAACAGCAAATGCCCCTTCTGCGGATCATAAAGAAACTCACGATACATAGTATGTCCGTTGGATTCACTGCTTGTACTGATAAAGTAAGGCACGTTTTCGAAATAGCCGTCGCTCGTAGGCACCTTGCTAAAGTACGTCTGCTGGCGGCAGATACTTTCGATGCTGAAGTCCTCGCTCACCTCAGTAGCATCGCGACTGGTGACGGTCACGTCGAGTGCCGCTGTGCCGTTCTTGCCATTCTCCGCTATTCGTTTCTTGGCATCGGCATACACCTTGCGGATATGGTTCACTTGTTCACCTTTATCCTGTGCCTGAAGCATGGTGGCGCAGGACAAAAGCAGGGCTAGGACAAAAAAAACATTCTTATTCATATCGTCGGTTAATTAAATCAGTAATCGTCAAGCTTCAGTGACTCACTCTTCGAATAGACGGGCTTCATACCATCCCATTTGAAAGAGTGTCTCACAGGACCGTCATCGCCGCTCCAGTCGTCCACGGTGATTTCCTTACCCTTCCGGGGCAGGTTGCAGAATATCTGACTGTATGCCTTGCGGTCGTGCCAGCGATAGCCCTTCAGAATCTCCGGCTCTGGTGTCAGCATCTTCTTGGCAGGGTCGTAGTCGTAGGTACACAACACCTCTATACAAGGATCGGTAGGACTGCCCAAAAGTACTGCCAGCAGTTTATGACCATTCGAACGATTCCAATAGCAGGCTGACATATATTCGCCGTCCGTACCGCCATCGCCGACGCTTACAAAGCCATTCTTCTGGTCAACGGTGACGGTCAGTTCCGTATCCTTGTCGAGCACTTGCTTGGTGAGTCCCTTCTTCATTGTATCCCTTACGGCTCTCACCATCCATGTGGGCCACGTCTGGTAGAAGCGTTCCAGCATGGTGGCGAAGTTGCCGTTAGCCACATTACTAATAGGTTTGGTTGCCCAGCCCGCGTCAACGTCCTGAAGCGGTGTGGTTGAGTATTCCTGTGCCTGTACACTACATAGTACACAGCACGCAAGAATGATTGCAAATAATCCCTTTTTCATATTGTCATCTGATTGATTATTGATTTCTTTTAATGATTCGTAGCATCGATGTTGCCATCGTGTTGTTGACTTGGCTACAAAGTTACGGAATTTCCGTGAGAACTAATTCTAATTTAATGAAAAAAGTTACCGGATACCGTCACCGCCGCCCTGACATGTAGTCCTGTGCGGGTCAGGAAGTCTTTGTCGCGGGCGTGCATTTCGTTATAGGGATTGCCCATCTCGTGACACAGGCTGACAGCTTCACGCAGATAGGGCACGGCCTGACGCTCCAATCGGCGCTTCTCTTTATCGGCACATCCTGAGGCTCGGCTCATGGAGAGCAGCGTGTGGCCCACCTTGTTGAGCAATATGGCCAACGACTGGCGGTTGCCCTCCTTACGGAAGAAGGGGATGATGGTATCGAAGATGGCCAATGCCTCCCGGTGTTGCTTCATCCCCAACAGGATGGCCGCCTTCTGGGCCAGACGCACGCGCAGTTTCATCTGCCGCCCGTCCTCACGTTCCAGCCGTATGGCACGCTCAATATACCGCAGGGCCGCATCAAAGTGGCTCATAGATAGCTCCGTCTCGGCTGCCGCCCCACAATACATGGCTATGCGGGCAAAGATACTCATTATTTCCGACAAAATGTTGTAAATTCTTTTATTCATATTAAAAAAAACTTCACCGGATCCCGAAACCAGTTGGAAGCCAACGCTTTGAGGTGAAGGGTATAGGAACAACCCAACCCAACTGGAGACCCACCCCAGCCTTTGCCTTTCGGCGATTTATGTCATGACTCGGCAATGCCTAAGCAGGGAGGGTTGGGGTGGGTCTTTTAGTATTTCGTGTCTTCGTGTCTTTGTGTTATCTTTTAAAAAAAACTAGAAAACTCGTTCCATTTGATGATGTTTTGCCTTCCAAAGTATCATCAAACGGACTTCAATCTATCATAGAATGGACTTCAATCTATCATCAAACGAACTTCAAAACATCATAGATTGAAGACCAAAACATCATCAAACGGAATACATTCCTGTTATCCAAGTAACTTAGTCTTTTGAAGTCTAAATGTATCGTTTCCGAGACGTAACTCTATCATTTACGAAACGAAAGTGACACACTTGCGAATGCCCCGTCACAAAGCCCCCTCCCTAAACAGGGAGGGCTGGGGTGGGTCTCCAGTTGGGGTGGGTCTCCCCCCTCCCTTCGGGAGGGGCCGGGGGTGGGTTTTACCCTTCACCGCAACGCCCTGTCATCAAACGAGTTACACCAAACGGTGAAGTTTTTTTATTTGCTACAACTCTTTAATAATACTACCTCCATACATTCAGAAATGATTCAAGGTATCAGATTAAATTATGGTATCTACATGGTTTAGGACCCATTCTTCGCCCTTTGGTTTCACCGTGATTGTGTATGAATAGAATATTCCTTCTGTTGCGACATATAATGAGGGACTTTCCGTTATGTCGCAATAACGGCTACTTGCCGCAACAAGTGGGACGGAAAGGCAGGAAAAGGTTTGGAATAAGGCTGAAGTGTTCATATATTTGCGCTTGGAAATCTCAAACAGAAATATGAACCACTAAATTATAATATTATGAAGACGAACAGATTATTCCTAAACAACAAGAAGGCCCTAATGGCCTTCATGTCGGCAGCAGTGATAGGCGTGAGTTTCATTGCTTGTTCACAAGATGACGAACTCTTCGAGGCGGAAGTTCCCCAAAAACTAACGGGTCAGACCCGCGCCAGCTGTGGCCTAGAGCCTATTACCTACGTGGAACGCAGCTGGGACGGCCAGAAGGTGGTATCTACAGAGAAGAACGTGACCCTATATACCGAGTTAAAGGAGAACAACGATAGTCACTCCGTACAACTGGAATCTGGCAAGTGGTATGTCGTCAAGTCCAACTGTCTCCTTGGTGTTATCGTAGCACCCGAGGGTGAACCGGCTAATCTCATCGTATGTGACGGAGCAAAACTGACTAGTTGCATCGAGATTTGTCTCGGCCATTCGCTCAACATCTTTGGTCAGGCGAAGGATGCCGGCCAGCTGATAGCCAGAAGCCATCTTAATCACGAACGATATCCTGCCATCGGCAGCAGTGATGACATGGGTAAACTGGTGATTCACGGTTGTATCATTTCGGCTGAGACGCTTCAAGAGAACAATTCCGCTATCGGTGGCGGTTGGGACGGAAGTGGTGGAGATATCACCATCTACGGTGGTACCGTCAAGGCCCAAGGCGGCAGGGATGCTGCAGGCATCGGAAGCGGTGAAGAGCAGAAACGTGATCTGCATGGTGGCGTGCTCACTGTTTATGGAGGTACGATTGAGGCTCATGGCGGTAGGCACGGTGCTGGTATCGGCGGAGGTCAGGATGTCGATGGCGGCAAGGTGACGATCTACGGCGGCACAGTTAAGGCTTGGGGCGGTGTGAATGCAGCAGGCATCGGCAGTGGTGAACAATTTACCGACGACATCATCGATGGCGGCTACCTCACTGTTAATGTCGGTAAGGTTGAAGCTCACGGTGGTGAGCACGGTGCAGGTATCGGCGGTGGTCAGGATGGCCACGGCGGCGAAGTCACCATCAATGGCGGTACGGTCAGTGCTTTTGGCGGTGTGGACGCTGCAGGCATCGGTACAGGTGAGGGATTCACCGAGCGTTCGCTCGACGGCGGTAAACTCTTTGTCTATGGTGGCGATGTATTTGCCGACGGCACTGGTTGGGGCGCAGGCATCGGCGGCGGCGAGGATGCCAAGGGTGCCAAAGTCTATATCTTCGGTGGCAAGGTGGTGGCATGGGCTGGCCAAGATGCCGGCAAGAAGAACGGCTCTGCCATTGGCAGCGAGGACGGTGACGGACGTCGTGGTTCCCTCCAGTTGGGTGACAACATGATTGTATATGCCGGCCAGAATCCGGATGATGCCAACAAGCATCTCTTCCCCTTCGAAACCCGCGTGCCGGCCTGCTACTTCCGTCCCTACTGCCGTGTCGAAGTACGCAAATAAGAGAGACCGTTTCGCTTATTGCCAGAGGTGGAGCTCATCGAGTTGGATATCGTTTCCTTCGCAGGAGAGCACCACCTCATCAGTAAAACAAATGCATCATTCCGTAAGGAAAACTAGGATTAAATTTACGATTCACTCGGTTTTGAATGGCTTTTGATATGCTTTTGATACACATTGAAGCAAAATAAAACAGTTTTATTCGTTTTTGTGCTCGCTTATTCGTAACTTTGTCCCCAAAATAGAAAGAGAGAGCAAATGCAACCGTTGACTATCGAAAGCATCAGCAAATGGGATGCCCAGGCAGCCCGGTTGCTTTATGAGCATTTCTATGCGGCGCTGGTGAACTATGCGCTGCAATTCACCAAGGAGCCGGAAACCTCGGAAGACTTGGTACAGGACATCTTCGCCAGCCTTTGGGAGCGCAAGATAACATTTGCCAGCGTTCCCCTGATGAAAGCCTATCTCTACAACAGTGTGAGAAACAAATGCCTGAACCATTTGCAGCGTAAAGTTCCGACAGGCACGACAATTACCAGGTTTGCACATTCCGACGAAGCTTTCAGCGTGACCGACGACCGTGAGCAGATGTTTTCAGAAGAGGTTTATCGCCAGCTTTTTCAGATGATCGACCAGATGCCCCAGCGTCAGCGCGAAGTGTTTCTCATGGTCATGGAAGGCCGGAAGAACAAAGAAATAGCCGAAGCCCTCCATATCGCCGTTGAAACGGTAAGGACCAACAAGAAGCGTTCCATGACATTCCTGCGCGAACATTTGGACAGAGATAGCATGGTTTTGCTGCTTTTTCTTCTCCTGGGATAAAGTTTTTATGTTTTTTTGTAACCGTTTTCGCGTTTTTTGTGTCATAGAGTAAAAAGAACCTCTTATGGCAAAAGACATCAACCAACTGATTTGTGATCATCTCGACGGTAGGATTACTGAAAGCGAGCAGAAAGTGCTGTATGAATATCTGGCCACTCACAAGGAGGCAGACCAACGGTTCAGAAGACTTGCCGAGCAAAAGGATCTCGCCGCGCGCTACCGCGAATATGCTGCGGTAGATACCCACAAAGCGCTGCAGCAATTCATGGAGAAACAGGAGCTCATGACTCCGGTGAACCATGAGTTCAGGCTGAAATCCTTGTTCTCGCCATTCAAATGCGTAGCCGCTACCCTTCTGCTTCTTCTTGCCGGAGGTGCCTATTGGTACGCCCAATACACGAAAGTGACACCTCCCGAGATTCCCGAGGCCGTGCAGGTGGCTATGCAGCAAAGCATCCAGAGCGGCAAGGCCGATGCCGTGGTAGAAGAGCGTCTGGAGGAACTAAGGATTGACCACAAGGAATCCCCCACCCCTCACCCGGCGCTCACCAAAGAACAGCTACTGGCCGCCCGCCGCATCACCGTGCGCCACGACAAGGAATTCTGGCTCACGCTCGACGACGGCACACTGGTACACATGAATTACGACACGCGCCTGGTCTATCCCGAGCATTTCGGGCGCGACGACCGTAACGTCGTCCTTGACGGCGAGGCCTATTTCATGGTGGCTCAGGACAAGAGCCGCCCCTTCGTGGTGCATACCGCCAAAGGAGACATCAAGGTCTATGGCACCGAGTTCAACGTGAATACCCACGGCGAGGCATCAAGTGCACACGGCGAGAAGGAAACCAGCGTGATACTCGTGAAGGGAGCCATATCCGTCAGACCCAACGGCGGTGGCGAACAAATGCTGAAACCCGGCCAGAAACTATCTATCATTCCGTCGCTGGCTGGCAGCTACCAGTTATCAGTGAGCGACATAGATGTCACCCCATATATTGCATGGAACACCGGAGAATTCGCCTTCTCGGATGCCCCGCTGTATGTAATCCTCTCCACCATGCGCCACTGGTATCACATCGACATCCATCTCGCTAACCCCGAAGCCGGGAAGATGCTCTTCACGGGAACCATCGACCGCTACGGGTCGCCGTCAACCATCCTGAAGAGTATCAGCAAGGTGACAGGGCTCACCGTCAACCAAGAAGGCAATCGCTACACCATCAAATAAATAATATCACCTAATAACTTTAACACAAGCAAAATGAGAGAAAAAGTCAGAAGAACGCTTCTTTCCTTGCTGCTGATTCTGATCTGCCAGGCAGTTTTCCCGCCCGCAGCCCAGGCTCAGATCAGCAAGAAAGTGACCATCAATCTGGTCCAAGTGCCTATCAAAGACTTCTTTAATGCCGTCAAAGCACAGACAGGGCTAAACTTTATCATGAAGTCGAGTAGCAAAACCAACCAGCGCATCAGCGTCAACGTGAAAGACGTGCCTGCAACGGAAGTACTTACACAAACGCTGCATCAGATAGGATGCATGTATGAAGTGGAAGACAACATCGTGACCGTCACCGATCTGCCCGACGCCAAGGCGTCGAAGCCCACATCCCGTCATCTGACGGGCTACGTGATCGATACCGACGGACAGCCGCTGCCCGGAGCCTATATTGTCATTAAGGGCACTCGGCAGGGTTCCATCTCCAACGAAGAAGGATACTACGACTTCACCGTACCCGATGAAGCCATCACGCTCGTATTCAGCTATGTGGGTATGAGCGAAAAAGAAGTGACCTTCAGCGGTCGTGGCGATGTGAAGAAAAATATCACGCTGCGCTCAAACACCGATATCGAAGAAGTGGTGGTAACCGGTTACAACATGGTAGAGCGCCGCAGGCTCACCAGCTCGGTCACCACGCTGAATGCCGAAGACATCAGGCGTCCCGGTATCTCCAGTATCGACCAGATGCTCGAAGGTCAGGTGCCCGACATGATTTTCCTGTCCAACTCCGGCGAAGTGGGCACCGTTCCCCGCCTGCGCATCCGTGGAACATCTACGCTGATCGGAAACCGTGAACCCCTTTGGGTGCTCGACGGCGTGGTGTTGCAGGATCCTGTCAACGTCAGCCCCGAAGAACTGAACGACCCTGACTACGTGAACCGCATCGGTAATGCCATCGCCGGCATCAACCCGCAGGACATTGAACGCATCGACGTGCTGAAAGATGCTTCGGCCACAGCCCTCTATGGCGCCAAGGCTGCCAACGGTGTGATTGTAGTCACCACGAAGCGCGGCCATGTAGGCAAGCCGCTCATCAGCTACAACATGAGCACTTCGCTGAAGCTGCGTCCTCGTTATACCGACCACAAGATTGACCTGATGAACTCGCGCGAACGCGTGGACCTCTCAAAGTATCTGCTGAAGAACAATTACAACTATGGCAACAACCCCGACCTCGTGGGTTATGAATACCTCATGCAGCAGTATTTCCAGGGTGCCATCGACTATAATGAAGTGATGCGCCAGACATCCATCCTCGAGACCACCAATACCGACTGGTTCAAGGAACTCACCAAGGACGCCCTCTCCACAGCCCACAGCGTCAGCGTGAGCGGCGGTTCTGACAATGCCCGCTACTATGGCTCCGTGAGCTATACACGCGACAACGACGTCATCCGCGGCAACAAGAACGAACGCTACACCATGGCCATGAACGTAGATGCCACGCTGTCGAGAATCTTCTCCACACAATTCGGCATCACCGCCAACGTGAGCGAGCGCCAATATAACCAGGAAAGCCTCTCACCACTCGACTATGCCTACAACACCAGCCGCGTGATCCCCGCCTATACCGCCGATGGCGAATACTCTTTCTATCGCCGCAGCTACGGCACCAACTACTACGATTTCAACATGCTCAACGAGCTCGAGAACTCATATAACCGTCAGCAGGGAAGCTCCGTACAGGCCAAGTTTATCCTCGATGCCAATATCGCCCCCTGGCTGAAAGCCAAACTCACGGCCTCCTATCAGGTGTCGGCCACCGATCTTGACTCTTGGTGGGGTGAAAACACCTTCTATGCTGCCTCGCTGAGAACCACCGACTACGGCATCACTCCTACGCCCGGCGCCGAATCCACGAGCTACATGCCCTTTGGCGGTGAACTGGGACAGAGCCGCTATCGCGACAACAACTATATGGTGCGTCTGCAGTTCGACTTCAACAAAGCCCTTGATGCCAAGAAATTCCACAATCTGAGCGCTTCGCTCGGTGGCGAATTGAGCAGCGACCGCTACAAGGGTACCGTGCAGACGATGCGCGGATACTATGAGACGCGCGGCAAGCAGTTTGCGGAAGTAGATCTCGCGGAATATCCCTACTATGCCAGTTGGCTGCGCTATAACAGCCATCCCACGATTACCGACAATCTCACCAACCTGGCATCTCTCTACGCCCTCGTGAGCTATTCCTACAAGGATTTCTTCACAATCTCAGCCAATACGCGTATGGACGGATCCAATAAATTCGGTGACCGCTCAAACGAGAAACTGCTTCCCATCTGGTCAGTCTCGGCCAACTATAATCTCTCCGAGCATAAGTTCTTCAAACGCGACTGGATAGACTTCCTCATGCTCAAGACCTCCTATGGCTATCAGGGCAACATGCTCGACGGCCAGTCGCCGCAGATGATCATCAAGCAGCTCCCCCTCGATCCCCTCTATGGAGAACTCGTTTCAGAGCTCAACGTCTATCCCAATCCAAACCTTCGTTGGGAGAAGACCACCTCATGGAACGGAGGTATCACGCTCTCCGTACTCGACCGCCGTTTGCAGTTTGAGGGCGAAGTGTATTACAAGAAGACGAAGGATGCCTTCCTGCTGAAAGACATTTCTACCGTCAATGGTGTGGGTTCCTATTATGTGAACTCCGGTGACATCACCAACAAGGGTTTCTCACTCTCGCTGACTGCCACCCCCATCCGTACGAAGGATTTCCGGTGGATACTCTCCACGAGCTACTCGAAGGTATATAACGAACTGAAGACCCTGCCCGGACAAGATCAGTATGAACTCAGCGACTATCTGAACGGACGCGCCCTGATCAGCGGCAAGCCCGTGGGAACGTTCTACAGCTACAAGTTCCTCGGCCTCAGCCCCAAGGACGGAAGTCCCCTCTTCGACGACGGTGAAGACCATGCCAGCGAGATGGTGGGCATGACTAAGAACCAATTCTATACCAGCATCCTCGAAGAGAGCGGAAGCCGCGAGCCCACCATGTCGGGAACCATCAACAATACACTGCACTACAAGCAGTGGCGACTGAACGCCGTCTTCAACTACGCCTTCGGCAGCAAGGTACGTCTGCTGAAGCTTTTCCGCCAAAACCTTATCACGCCCACCGACAACGTGAACAAGGCAATCATCAACCACTGGAGCAAACCGGGTGACGAGCTGATTACGGATATTCCCAATCCCGTGACCATCAACGGAACCCACTGGAGCGTAAGAAACCAGAACATCCCCTCCATTGCCACCTATCTCTATGATGAGTACAACCACGGCAACCATCGCGTAGTGAGCGGCAACTATCTGAAGATGGCAACCCTCTCGCTCACCTACCAGTTCCCCAAGGAAGTGCTGAAGCATATCGGACTGAGCCGACTGGATCTGAACCTGACAGGTACGAACCTGTTTACGCTCTGCTCATCGAAGTTGAAAGGACAGACTCCTCAGCAGGGAGGTTTCTCCGAGATACAACTCACGGACCGTCCGCAATATACTTTCGGTCTTGACATTTCATTCTAACCCATAAAATAAGGAATTATGATGACAAAAGCAAAATATATTGTCTGTGCTGCCATTGCATTATCCACGATGAGTGCATGTGGCGACTTCCTTGAAGACTATTCACAGGATACAGCCTACGTAAGAAGTTATGAGGATCTCGACGAGTTGCTGCTGGGCAACGGATATATGCCTACAGGTGAACCTACACATATCGCTGAACCAGAGGGGATGTATGTCAATCAGGCTATCTGGTACTATCCCTACATCCATCTGATGGGAGATGAGGTTGACTATAACATCAACGGTTCGGGCGAAGGTGGCGTGTTGTCCAACAATGAGCCTGGAAACCATTTCTTCGGCTATTACACCTGGCAGCAGCAGGTGGGCATCAATGCCGACGGGACGGAGATACGCAAGGAAGACGATGACTGGAACCGTATCTACAAGCATATCAACATCTGCAACATGGTGCTTGCCGACATCGACAACCAGGAAGCACGCACCGACGACGACCGGATGGAAAGACAGCGCGTCAAGGGTGAGGCTTATTTCCTCAGAGGTGCCTACTATTTCACGCTGGCAAACCTTTACGGAAAGCCCTACGTCCAGCAGACTGCTGCCACGGACTTGGCTGTCCCCATCAAACTGACGGAGTTTATTGAAGACGAGCTCTTTGAGCGCAACACCGTGGAAGAGGTCTATCAGCAGGCAATCAACGACCTTCAACAAGCCGATGAACTGCTCGGAGGAACGACACGCAAAAGTTACTATCGTGCTAACCAGACTGCAGCACGGCTGCTGCTCTCACGCCTCTATCTCTACAAACAGGACTGGGACAAAGCCGCCAGCTATGCACAGCAGGTGATCAATGCCGGAGATAACCGCCTGCAGGATCTGAAGGCTATGGCAGATGATCAATTCTTCCTCAACCCCAAACTGCCCGAGATCATATTCTCAATGGGTACAGGTGGTCTGCGCCGTTCGTTTGCTGCTGATGCCCAGACATTCGGCATCACGAGCGACTTCTATAGTCTCTACAACAACGACAACGACTTGCGAAAGACCTATTTCGTAAAGTGGAATGCCGACTATAACTATCCAGAATATGTAAAAGGTGGACTTAGAACAGACATGGCCCGTTCGGCCCTTTCCGCCAACTTCCTGCTGCGCACGGCAGAAGCCTATCTCAATCTGGCCGAAGCTGCAGCCTACAGCGGTGATGAACAAAAGGCACGCCAGGCACTCACCACATTGCGCAGCGCACGATTCTCTGCCGATGCCGATGTCACAGAGACGGGCAGCAGCCTGATCAGTCTGATTCGCGACGAACGAGCCCGCGAACTGTGTCTGGAAGGTCACCGTTGGTTCGACCTGCGCCGCTATGCCGTTTGCAGTGTACAACCATATACCAAGACCATCCGCCACAACTACACGCAGATGAATTATCAACTCAGCTACGTGACGTGGAGTTATGAGTGGGTGCCTATCCAGTCGCGTTTCTATGAGCTGAAGACCGATGATGCGGCCATGACGCTGCCCATCCCCAAGGAAGTCATCGATTTCCATATCGGTATGCCCAATAACGCGCGCTCCATGCGCTCGCCTGTAGAGGTAGTGAATTATTAACAAGATATTAATTGATATAGTATGAAAAAACATAGCATATACCAACAACTGTCGGCAGCAGCATCATGCCTGCTGCTGGCCGCATGCGGGCTGGTGCTTACAGGCTGCGGCAGCGACAGCGTAGAAGCCAGTCCCTCGGAGGAGGATGTATGGCTGCATCCTTATGGAGCCAGCCAGTCTGACCAAAGCCTGCAGACACAATTTTACCAGAAGAACGGCATCTACCTGCTGTTCAATGACACCATCCGCAAGGAGCGTGTGGCAACCAATCCTGACGGAACGCCATACTACGACTTTGAAACGGCAAACCTGTCGTATATCATGACAGGAATCAGCAATAACTATAAGGAAATATTCGAATTCGACTATCTGCAGACGGATGCCGACAAGCAAGCAGCCACGAGGTTTATAGAGGATAAAGTGTTGCCGCATCTAGGCGGTGGACTGCTGCCCTTCTCACTGTTGCTCGTCAATAAGATTACCTTCAATGTAGAGAACAGCAGCACCTACGGAATGATCCAGAAACAGATACCCATGGTCTATGCCGGTTTCCGCTGCACGGCCATCGTCACGCAGGGAGTGGCCGATATGGATGATGCAACCCAGAAGACCTACTGCAATGACATTCTGAAATCCATTGTCAACTCAAAGGTTTCTGCATTGCCTGCCAACGCATTTGACGAGTTCTACTCTTATAGCAATGCTTACTACAGCACCTACGCGATGTATGAGGCAGCAGAGGCATTCTTCGTAGATCATCCTACGCCCTACAGCATCGGTCTGCTCGACGGCGGCTATTATCGTTGGTCAACAGAGGGTAGTCTGATCATGTACAACATCAAGGCAAAGAACTACGACTTGGAGGATTACACCAATGCCGTATTCACCTATACCGATGCTGAGTTTGAGGCGCTCTACGGAGAATATCCTATCTGTATGCGCAAGTTCAAACTGCTGAAAGATATTTACCAGACACTTGGATTGAAGTTTTAACGAAACAACAAGAATGAATTATGATGAAAAGAACGATAACAGATAAGGTAAAAACCGTAGGAGCAATCACATGCTTGGTTCTCCTCTCTTCCTTATGCTTCATCTCGTGCAGCGACGATGATGAGACCGCAGATACGGCTCCGCAACCAACGGCCACAGGCACATGGACTGACGAACGTGACGGCACAGAATATGGCTGGGTGCGCTATGGATCACAGGAATGGACGACCAGCAATCTTCGCTATCAGCCTGCTGAAGGTGGCACCATGCCAGATATGACACCGGTGAATCCGCGTTACTACGACGATGGAGTTGCTACCCGATACTTTAACACATTCGGTCTGCTCTACAATCATAAGGCAGCCTTGGCTGCTGTTCCTGAAGGATGGCGCCTGCCTACGGACGAGGACTGGATCAAACTGGCAGAAAACACGAATAGCGATATCCGGAAGGCTATCAATCTTGGACTTGCCGGATGTTTCATCGACGACGAACTGTTCATTCAGTTGCACAACGTGGAGTATTATACCTATATCTATGGCTATTACTGGACCGCCACTACCGACGACACCAAGACTGGAGAGAACTTTGCCTACTACCGCAAACTCACCTGGAATAAGGCGGGATCCGAACGTGAAAGTATGAAGAAGTCAACCTATATGAGTGTACGACTAGTCAGAGACGTATAATAGAATACTAATGAAATTTCTTAATATATTCTCTCTCGCCATGATGCTGATGCTCTCTTCGGAGGCATCAGCTCAAGGCATTTCCTTCCTCGAAAACCAGCCTGTGGCTGAAGTACTTAGCCAGGCAAAGAAGGAAGGCAAAATGGTTTTTGTGGATTGTTACACCACATGGTGCGGCCCCTGCAAGATGCTGGCAGCAAAGGTGTTTCCGCAAAAGGAAGTCGGAGATTTCTTCAATCCGCGCTTTGTTTCGCTAAAACTCGATATGGAGAAAGGAGAAGGACCGGCAATGGGAAAGAAATGGGACGTAGGAGCCTACCCCACGCTGATCTTCATGAACAGCGACGGTGAGGTGCAGTTCCGCCTGATGGGAGCCCGCGATGCACGGCAACTGGTAGATACTGTTGCCTACCTGCTGGACAACAACAGTCCCTCCGAGTTGGCCATGCGCTATAACAAAGGCGAACGCTCTTCCCAACTGGTGACGGATTATATCCGTGAATTGCAGGGAAAGCGCCAGCTGAAAACCGTGGAGGCTGTAGCCGCTGAATTTGTGAACGGCTATCAGCAATCGCTGCTGACCGACACTTTGGCCCAGCAAATCCTGGCTCGCTACGTGAAAGACCCCCATGCCGAAGGTTTTCTCTTTGCCTACCGCAACCGCGAGAAGTTGCCTGCCCCCCTTCGCGAGCAGATGGAGGCCACTTGGAAGATGTTCACCAAGAACTATTACATCATGGGCAATGGCGACAGCCTTGCTATCGACGAAGAGGGCATGCAGAAGTATTATGAATTCATGCAGGCAAATGGCGTAGAAAAGGCAAAACAGTATTATATGAGTTATAAACTGCCTGCCTCGTTTATCATGAAGAATAAGCGCATGATGCTGGAATGTCTGGAAATGTGCCGCGAAATCAACGGGATTCCTCCAGGACAGATATCCATGGCTGTCAATGAACTGGAGAAAACGGAGTTGAACGGCAGTGAGCAAAAACAGTTGGAAGGACTGAAGAAGCACTATGCCGATATATTAATTAACACCCATAAACGATAAAAATGAAACGTATTCTTATTATATTGTTATCAGCGGTCTTTGCCGCCACCATGAATGCCCAGCAGGAGCAGTTGTTCAAACCAGATCCTGACGTGCGGGTAGGGCATCTGAAAAACGGGCTCACCTATTATATCCGTCACAACGAGGAACCCAAGAACCGTGCATACTTCTATATCGCACAAAAGGTGGGTGCCATACAGGAAGAGCCCCACCAGCGTGGACTGGCCCATTTCCTGGAACACATGTGTTTCAATGGTACGACCCATTTCCCAGGAAACCGTCTGCGCGAATATCTGGAGACTATCGGCGTGAAGTTCGGTGCCGACCTGAATGCCTACACCGCCGTTGACGAGACCGTATATAATATCGACAATGTTCCGGCATCGGTCGAAGGTGCCATCGACTCATGTCTGTGGATCCTGCACGACTGGAGCCACGACCTCTTGCTCGAAGGCGATGAGATTGACAAGGAGCGTGGTGTAATTCAGGAAGAATGGCGTTCGCGCAACAGTGCCAGCCAGCGTATGAACGAGCGCATGATGCCCGTACTGATGGCAGGTTCCAAATACAGCGACTGTATGCCTATCGGCTCGATGGATATTGTCATGAACTTCGACCACCAGGCCTTGCGCGACTATTACCACAAGTGGTATCGCCCCGACCTGCAGGGTATCGTTGTCGTAGGCGACATCAATGTTGACGAGGTGGAAGCAAAGATTAAGAAGATATTTGCCGACATTCCCAAGCCCGCCAAGAATGCCCCCAAGCGCGAGTACTATCCCGTGCCCGACAACGACGAGATCATCTTCTTCTCCGGCACGGATAAGGAGTTGGGATCACCCATGGTTCAGTTCCACTTCAAGCACGACGCCACACCGCGTGACCAGAAAAACACTCGAAAGGCTCAGATAGAAGCTCTTTACAACAATTTCTTCTATGGCATGTTCCATGACCATACACGCGACATCGCCCAGAAACCGGGAGCTCCCTTCAGCCTGTGCTACATCCGCGACGGAGGATACTTCCTCAGCCAGACCAAGAGGGCTGTCTCTGCCATCGTCAGCTGCCACAATCATAAAGGCGGTATCCAGCAGGGAACGGAAGCCATGCTGCGCGAACTGATGCGCGTCGTGAAGCACGGTTTCACGCAGACGGAGTTCGATCGCTACCGCCGCGACATGATGATAAACATTGACAATCTGCTGAAGAACAAGGACAAGCGCCAGTCGGGCAGATTCGTCAATGAATACGTGCGCCATTTCATTGACAACGATCCGTATGCCAGGATAGAAGACGAGGTGGCCTTCTGGAAGGAGACGCTGCCCCAGCTCAGCGTGGAAGACATGAACCGCTATTTCCGCTCGCTGTTCAACCTAGACGGCAAGAACGTAGTCATCACGGTGACCGGCGCTGAGAATGATTCTATCAAACTGCCATCAAAAGAGGAGATGATCAGTCTCTTCAGACGTGCCGTCATCGAAGACGTGGAGCCTTACGTGGACTACGTCAACACGCAGCCCTTCCTGCCCGTTGAACCTACGCCGGGCAAAATTGTCAAAGAGACGACCGACAAAGAGGGCCTTACCCACATGGAACTCTCTAACGGGATGAAGGTGATTATCCGCAAGACGAATTTCAAGAAAGACGAAATCCTGATGCAGTCGCTCTCGCATGGCGGTGCCTCGCTCTTCCCTGCCGATATGTACAGATGGCGCAGTTTCCTCGACATGATGGGAGCCGTAGCCGGTCTAGGCAACTGGACGCTGGCCGATATGCAGAAAGGATTCACGGGCTCCACGGCTTCCGTTCAGTCAGGCGTGGCTGAAAACTATCAGTCGGTGGCCGGTTCTTGCGATGCCAAGGATCTGCGCGACATGATGATGCAGGCGCATGCCGCCTTCCTCTATCCCAACAAGGACGTGGATGCCTTCAAGGCACTGGCCGACCGCCTGAAGCGCAACACCAAGGAGCAGGCCGACAAGCCGCAGCGTGCATTCGCCGATTCGCTGCGCATGACGCTCTACGGCGACAACCCCTTTGCCAAGGAAATAGAACCCGAGGATTACGACAACGTGCCTATAGACCAGCTCTTGGAACTCTACAAGAAGAGTTTCTCGGATGCCAGCAACACCACGGTGACATTCGTGGGCGACATCAATCTCGACTCGCTACGTCCGCACATTGAGAAATACCTGGCCTCGCTGCCCAGCACCTATAAGAAGGAGAAGGCCCGTCCCGTGCTGGAGGTTAAACCAGGTAGCCGCACCTGTATCTTCACCAAGCAACAGGAGACGCCGAAGGCAACCATCTATATGCAGTATATGGCACCAGGCAAGTTCAACCGCCGTTCGCAGATTGTATCCTCCATGCTCGGGCAGGTGCTCACGATACTCTACACACAGACTATCCGTGAAGACGCCGGAGCTGCCTATTCCGTATCTGCAGGAGCTAAACAGGATTACTATCCTAATGAGAACACGAGTGTCATCGTGCGCTTCCCCACCGACCCGAAGAACCGCGAACTGGCCGTGCGCCTAGTAGATGAAGGTATTGCCAAGATTGCCAGCGAAGGTCCTGCCACTGCCGAAATCGACAAGGTGAAGGAATACCTTATCAAAGTATGTGAGGGCAACCGCACGGTGAACAAATACTGGCAGTATGCCATGAGTTACGAATGGAACCACGACGGCGAGAAATACGACGAGGGTTACATTGAGATGGTGCGCAGCATCACGCCGAAAGAAGTGCAGGAAATGGCACAACGGATAAAAAATGGCGACCGCATTCTGGTCGTGATGACCTCAGAGTAAACAATAGTCCGGATGCTTTGTTTCCAAATTTGGAAGCAAAGCATCCGACTAATCGATTTTTTTACTATCTTTGTGGCATGAAAAGAATTATTGCTATTTTTTTGTTTCTTGCCACAGTACTGATGATTGTTGCGCAGGCACCTCAGGGTGGACGGCGCGTGTTGTTTATCGGCGATTCCGTTACCGACGGTGGATGGGGGCGCAGCGGTGGCAATATGGCACCATCGGAAGAGCGCAACCAGAAAGACTTGAATCACATTTTCGGCCACGGCTATATGGAGATGTGTGCGGCACATTTCCTCAGCACTTATCCGCAACAGGACCTGCAGTTCTTCAATCGCGGCATTTCAGGCAACACGCTGGCTGACCTGCAGGCTCGTTGGCAAAAGGATGCACTGGATTTACATCCTGACGTGGTCTCTATTCTGGTTGGAACCAATGATGCCGACAAGTATCTTGGCAAACTTAAGACAATGTCTGAAGAAGAGAGGAAGTACGCCACCTTTGACTATGAACAATGGAAAGAGGCCTATCACCAGTTGATAGCCGCGTTAAGACACCAGAATCCTAATGTCCGCATTGTCTTAGGTACGCCCTTTGTGGCAAAGGTAGGACGTATCGGTAACCGCGATGACTATAGTATTCGAAAAGAAATCGTCAACCGTCTGGCTCAGACTGTTGAAGAACTTGCCCGACAAGAAAATGCCATCTGCATCCCCTATCATGAGATGTTCGCTAAACTACAGAAAGAAGCTCTCCGCCCTGATTACTGGATATGGGACGGTATTCACCCCACCACTGCCGGCCATCGCCGAATGGCTGACCTCTGGATTGAGTGTGTTACAAGCCTAGAGTAAGGACATACAGATGAGGAAAAGGTAAAAACTATCAACGTCGGCGGTCGCGATTACCCCACTTCTTGTCGTAACGGCCTTCGGTGTCAACTTTGCCACCGAACATATTCAGGCGATAACGCACGTGAAGCATGGCATAGCTGTTGATGCTGTTGTAGCGGGTATCGCTACGCCCGTTGGCATTCACCCAACGCTCGTAGTTGCTCTGCTGGCCAAGGAGGTCGTAGAAGTTCAGTGCCACAATAAGGCTTTTGTTCTGGAGGAACGACTTCGATACCTGGCCGTTCCAGATGAGTTCGTTGGTATTCGAAGAGGGGTCATTGAAACCTCTCCGGCTATTCTCGTGCAGATTGGTAGAGAACTCGAAACCCATGGGCAATCGCAGCATCAGCTGTCCGCCATAGCTGAAGCGCCAGGTGTCAAGATTGGCACTGGGCTGCAACTCATTGCGTGAGTGCTGATAGTTCACATTACCGTCGATGGATGGCAATTGGAAATAAACTTGCCAGTAAAAAGAGTAAAATGTATTTACGCATTAATCTATATGATAGTTGACGTCCCACTTGCGGAGCAGGCCGTCTTTCTATTCTATTTAAGAGTCAAAATATAACATATGACGAATATAGAGAATGATTGTAAAATTCCGGTATTACAGTATTAAAAAATTTTAACAAAGTAAATGACAACAGCGACAATGAGATGTATCATTGCCGCTGTTGATGTAAAGGATAAGGGTATGTTATTTCACGACAACCTTACGGATAGTGCCGTCGCTCATTTTAACGATGTTGATACCCTTATTGGGTGCATAGAGTTGTTGGCCGCCAACGGTAAAGCGCGTTGTCTCGCGTACATTACTGTTCGTATTGACATCATTGATACCAGATGAGGTTACATCAAGGGCTACCTTCTCACAGTTATTGACTGCCATGCTTTGGACATCGGCATAGTTGACATTGAGTACCTGTGGAGCCACGAATGCTGTGATACTGAGGTTCTCAGCAACGTATTCGGTAGGAATGGTGATACTCTTGGTGTATTCAAAGTTGTCGCCATTCCAAGTAATGGCGTCTCCGCCTACGTTGGTAAGTACCATCCGGAGCGCGTTGTTGTGCTCATAATTGTTGACCCATCTGCCTTGATTGAGTTGTCTGCCTTTAAGGCCAGCCTCTGTGATATAGACGGTAATGCCACCTTCGGCAAGGAGTTTGCTGGCATCCTTAGCACCATTACCCTTGATAGTAAGGTTGAGTGTACGGCTGTCTGCATCGTAGTTCTGCTGGATATCGAGAGCCACGAAAGACGGTTCGGATCTCTCGTTGAGGAACTGGTACATTTCGGTAGCCACTTGTGGAATGTATTGCTCTGGGTATCCGACGGAGTAAACCAGTGTGGCAACACCCTCTGCCAAGTCCACATCATAGATCCTGTTGAAACTTGCTCCCGGCCATCCCTGCAAGTACATCATATCCTGCAACTGGTCGCATTCCGTGAAATTGAGCGGGTCAACCCCGTTCATATTGCCGTGGATGGATACCCATGCCACGTCGCTGTAGTTAGACTCCAGGTTACGCATGAGTTGATAGCCGAGCGGACAGTAGGTACAAGTATTTGACGTGAAGTGTTCGATGAGATACTTCTGCCGTGGCTTAGAATCAATATATACTTTAAACTCCGTAGAGAGGATGCCATCTACCTGTCCAGTAGGTGCACTACCATTGATGGTAGCCAATTCAGCCTTTAAGGTGTGTGAACCCGTGGCAAGTCCTGCAGGAACAGGGATGCTGACCGTTACCGTATTGTTCTGCATGGCTTCAATAGTGACTTCACCTGATTGGTCAATGATCTTCGTTCCATCTACATAAATACTAAAACCAAGGCTGCTAATAGCATCCCTACCAAAGTTGGAGACAGAGATGTTGGCCAAGATGTTTTCACCTTCTTTGTAGAACTTTTTGTCCGTGTAAAGACCATTCAGTGCAATGTGCTGCTCGGGTAGTTCACCTTCCACAATCCACTGTACGGAGAGTGCGCCACCTTCGCCTACCTTGTACCAATCTTCACCCCTGCCACCTTTGCTTGCCGGAATGTCACCGTAAAACGCCAGATATCCGGTGTTTCCAAGACCTTCAATATAGGAAATTGGATAACAGTCGTCGGTGTAATACCCGGGATAGTCGGGATCGGGAGTATTCTTCTGCATGTAGGAGAAACCTGTGAGGAATACAGTACCGTCTGCGGGTATCTCAAACTGCTCACTTGCGTCGAACATCACGGTGTTCCATCCCTTAGTGGCTGTTCCCACTTCCTTGCTGAAGAGTTCGACGGTGTTTTCTTCATCACTTTTAGAGACAAAGACACCGAAGTCAGTAATGTCGCAGCATACTGCCACGCGCATACCCACGACCTTGAATCCGATGAAACTCTTGTAGATGTCTTCGGTAAAGAAGGTACCGGCCTTACAAACACCGGAAGTGTGAGCTCCCATTCCGACACCATACTCTGCGATGTCGTCGCTGGTGTAAAGACCACAGTAATACTGGTTGGAAGCAAGCGCCTTACGCGGAGCTTTCCTGATTCCATCCATCACGAAGGCAGTTCTCGACTTCCCTGCCTTCAAGGCATTGTCGGCAGATTGCTTCATGACCAATGCCTGAGCGTTAATGCCCAGTGTCAGCAAACACGTTGCTGCTAAAAGTAGAATTCTTTTCATACTGTTGTTGGTTTTAATGAATATAATATGTTTTGTACGATCAGTGAATCCATTGTTTCACCACCTTGCCATCAGTCTTCCTGACAATGTTGAGCCCGTGACGGGGCTGTGCCTGTCGTGCACCGGCGGCATCATAGTATGCACTGGCGGCAGCGTGTTTATTGTCGGTAACACCGTTGATAGCGGCGGGATCTGCATAGATATAGTTCACCGTGATGGTAGCCCCCATCCCCTGCGACTCATACTTCGGCGGGAAGACGGATGTCTGCTTCATCATCTCAATCTGATAGGTGACGGTACAGTTTCCATATGCCTGCGGCAACCATTCGGTCTGAAGGTCGCGCTTCTCGTTGGCACTCATCAATCCGTTGTCGGTGTTGAATGATCCTGTGGTACTCTTTGACACGCATGACATGGGGAAGCATATCTGCATGGTTCCGTTGTCGAGGGTCTTGACGGTGTAATTGATACGTACGCCTGCATCTTCAGCCGACTGATTCTTGACATAGATGCCTGAAGGGATAAGCATTTCACCGAAATCATCGGTCACAGGTTTATTGGCGGTAACAATCGTCCCATCGGCAATCTCTGTGCCGTTCTCGTCGGTAAAAACGATGTTGCTTTGTGCCAACAACGGTAGGGCGCAAAAAGCAGCAAGTAATGTGGATAAAAGTTTCTTCATTATACGAAATGTTGTTTTGATGTTTGTTCGGAATTATTGAGCATGTAGAGCCTTGCGGGTGACTTGTTGCACGCCCTGTTCGTTATATACAAAAGCGATGACCGCCAACTTGTCGGCATTCCAGGCCTCGGGTATCTGACAAATGAAAGTCATGTCCTTTTCCTCGCCTTCCTGGATGGAGAAAGTATCACCCCACGTACCATTGACGGCCGTGCGGAACACATGCTGGTGCAGATACTCCCGGTCGGTGATTTGTCCGCTGGCAGCATCCATAATAATATTGTAGCGCAGTTGCATGGCATTAATGCCGTCTTCCACCAGCCACAGTTGGAGGTAACCGTCTGTATTGCCGTCGGTTCCTAGGGCGTGTACACGGATGCCTAGACTTCTCCCGGTTGCATCATAGCTGTTGCTGACAGCTAACGTGAGCGGAGCTGGTTTCTGTAGTTCCGAGTACACCTTTGCCTGCCAGTCTGTATAAGGCAGCACGCCTCCATTGCGGTTGATGACTCCTGCCGGTTGGTATTCCACCTGCCAGTAGCTATAATATTCGTTGCCCGTTTCGGTCATCAGGCCTATGTTCGTAGCATTGCCTGCAAAGCCGAGTGGTCCGGAATGGATGCCGACGGCAATGATGGTATCGGCACCGTACTGCTGTTGCAGTTTGCTGATCTCTGCTGTAGCAGCAGGACAGTTCACACAACGTTGTCCGGTGAAGTCCTCAATGAGGATGCAACGTGCCGCCTGTGCCGGTTTGACATAGATGAGGCGTTCATCTTCGCTGATATGACTGCATGAAACTGCCAACAGCGCCAGTACACCTATTATAAATATCTTGAAGTTCATGTTTTCAGAAGTTATAATGGTATGACAAAGTAAATCCTTTGCTGGCCGGAACGTAACGGCATACACCACCTGAGCAGTCATAGCCGGCACGGGTACGTCCGTAGCCAGCCTGCAGACGGTGGGAACCCATGGTGAATGTGACGCTACCCTGATAGTAGTGAATATCGGTGGCGCCACAGTTATACATATCCGATACGGTCACCATCCAATGGGGCACCAACGACAGTTCCAACAGACCGTATGTCCAGTCGCCGTCGTCATCGGCCGTAGTGAGATACTGGATTTCACCTCGCAAAGTGGTTTTCTTACTGAACTGGTATCTGCCGTCCACAACATAGATGTTGGAATGCACCATACCACCGTGACCTTCCACGATTGTCTTGTTATAGAACTGGTTCATCAGCATCACGTTGAGCCGGAAATCCCTGGTGACACGCTTCTCAATCTGGAGGTTGAGATCCTGGTAATACATCTGTTCGCCCCATTTCCAAAAAGCTGATCCATAGCCGTCGGTGCCGGCAGGAGAATCGCTGTAAGCGTTCTGTTTGATGGCATGCACGTAGGAATAGTTGAGTTTGACGAGTGTGCCGTACTTACCGCCAAGGAATGTCTTGCGTTTGAAATTGTAACTGGCATTCAGTTGGTAGGCCCATTCGCCTTGCGGGTGTGTAGCGTAGGGATAGAGGGCTGCCAAGGCATAGGTGTGTTCCATGGTGAAGGCTGGCAGGTGGTTGATGAACGACGAGGTGCCCGACATGGAGCGCCGACTGCGGAACGACATATTGTCAGAGCGTTTCGCCTGTGCGAGGATGCTCATGCCCTTCTTTGAATAGGAGGTAGAGAGCATGGCTACATAGCCGCGGCGATAGATATACTGATTATCGAACGATGGGTCTTGTGTCTTCTGCGCATATTCGGCCAGAACATTAAATCCGCCTTTCTGCATGTTTACCCTCACATCGAAGGCGTTGACGTACTCGGGGAAGTTCAGTCGGTGAGTAGCATCGGTCATCAATTCCTCCTGCTGCTCGTATTTATTGACATATGAGGCGCCCAGCAGCAGGTGCATACCGCTTTCCTGCATACGCTTAGACCATTCGTCGATGTTCAGTTCCACGTCACCGCCGCTGATCCACGAATCGTTGCGCGACCAGTAGCGACGCTGCTTGCCGGTAAGGGCTTTCAGTTGTATGCCCTTGTAAGGACGATAGACCACCTTTCCGCCCAACAGATGATTGTCGATACCCAAAGAACGCTCCTCATAGGCGCGGAGGATGAAACCAGAGCCGAACTGCTCATAGAACGAACCTGCTGTCACTTCAAGGTTCTTTAACTTCCCCTTTACATAGAAATAGGGTAAGCCCCAGCCCTTGAAGTCTTTCTCAAAGCCAGGCAGCGGATGTTCGAGAAACTCAAAACGAGCACCTGCATCGACATACTTGCTCCTCACCGCCACATCGGCATAGGAGTTGGTGAGTGCCCAGTCTTCGCTCTTTTCGGCTCCAATCTTTTCGTCTTCTTGCGGCAGGAGAATATCGCTCTGGATGCTTCCCGTGACTACGATTTTCTTCTCATCAGATGGCTCCTGTGCCATAGCCGCCGTTCCCAGCAAGCCTGCACATACAAGCAACAACTGTCGGTAATGATTCCTCATAAAAACCCGATACTTGGTGATTATTCCTTGATGAGTTCCCTTACTTTTGCTATCAACTCCTCCTCGTCACCGTCGGCATAGCCGTTGTGCTTGTAGACGATGTTACCCTTGCCGTCACAGATGAGTACATAGGGTATCATCTGCACACCCAGTGCGCGTTTGAAGTCACCGTTGGGGTCAAGCAACACGTCATAGTCCCAGTTATGACTGTCGACGAGCGGTTTCACCTTGTTGATGTTCTGTCCCTGATCGATGGACACGGCAAAAATCCTGACTCCGGTTTCGTCCTGCCAGTCTTGATAGACCTCACTGACGGCATCGAGCTCGCGGTTGCAGGGTTTACACCATGTGGCGAAGAAGTCAACGATGAAGGGCTTGCCGTTGTTGCGAAGGGTATCAGTACTTACCGTCTTGCCGTCCATCGTCTTCAAGGTGACGGCAGGCAACTGTGCACTGACCTTGTGTGCGGCAGCAAAGAGAACCAATGTGAATATAAAAAGAAACTTTTTCATGCTCTAATACTATAATTGTCTGCAAAGGTACGATTAAGTGAGAGAAAAACCAAATTTATTAGGATTTTTCCGAACGTGAGTATCTTCACGGATTGAAGAGACGTAAAGGTACTATTAAGTGAGCGAAATGCAAAATAAAAAAGTAGTTTTCTATAGCAAAAGAAGAGAGCCATACCGAAGGACGACTCTCTCTTGTTTGTTTTAAAAACTGCGTCTCAATTACTCAGGCAGTGAAATTGCCTCAGAAGGACAAACACCAGCGCAAGTGCCACACTCGGTGCACACGTCTGGGTCAATTGAATAACGCTCGCCCTCAGAGATTGCTCCTACGGGGCACTCATCGATACATGTTCCACATGCGATGCAGTCTTCACCAATTACGTAAGCCATAATGTTGTTTTGTTATTATTAATACTAATGTTCTTGTATAATACTGTTGATGTATTTTTACGGTGCAAAGATAACCATTAATTTCAGATATCATTATTTTTAGGTATCAAATCTTCCGCTGATTAACTTTATTTCACAAAACAATGATGACTGAATACCAAATTATGGGGATTACACAATATAAAACGGCTCGCGTCGTTATTAATGAGGATGAAAAGAATAACCATCACTGCCCTACTCCTCGTGCTGACGGCCGTTTGCCTGCAGGCTCAGGAGCGTACCGTGCAGAATCGCCCCTACACGGATCTGCGCCCGTTCCACTTCGGCGTGCTCATCGGTACGCACCTGCAAGACGTGGAACTGAACAACGTGGGCCCCGTGACCATCCAGAATGAGGACGGCACGGAAACTACCCGGCTCATCACCTGCGACCAAGACAACTGGAACGCCGGTTTCACCGTAGGCGTGCTGGGCGAGGCGCGCCTGAGCGAGCACTTTGCCTTCCGCGTGGCTCCAGCCATGTATTTCGGCACCCGCCACTACACCTTCCTGAACCATACCGACAAGCTGGACGACGGAACCAACATCCGCCAGCAGCAAAACATGAAGAGCGTCTATATATCGGCAGCCTGCGACCTGATCTTTGCTGCCAAGCGCTTCAACAACCACCGTCCCTACATGATGTTGGGCGTGAACCCCATGATCAACCTTTCGGGCAATTCGGAAGACTATCTGCAGTTCAAGAGGACCGACGTATATCTGGAGTTGGGCCTGGGTTGTGATTTCTATCTGCCCTTCTTCAAGCTGCGCCCCGAACTCAAGTTCATGTTCGGACTTGGCAACGTGCTCGACAAGGATCACCCCGGCAAACTGCAGGACAAGAACATGCATCCTTACGCCCAAGCCGTAAACGAAGCCAAGACCAAAATGATTGCCCTCACGTTCTACTTTGAGTAGGCGGGAGGGAATTCCCTATCAGGAATAGAGAAAACTCCCCTTCATTATAGGAAATAAACTTTTGATAAGCCATCAAAAGTTACGACCTTTGCATCAGAGAAAGGAACTTATCCGAATCTCTGATGAACATAACATGTATAACAATTAAAATTCTACGATTATGAAGAAGTTCAATAAAGTGATTGCAGCCGCCATGATGATCATGGCCATCACAGTAAGCACCCCCGCAATGGCAAACAATAAGAAGGACATCCGTCCGGATTATCGTAAGGAAATGCGCGCCAACTACGGACGCCATCATCACTATGACCGCCATCCAGCCATGCACCGCCACTACGGACATGCTGCCGACATCCACACCGCAGCCTTCCGCGTACATCGGCATGCCATGCACCATCGCAACGTGGTGGCTCTCGTGAGCAACATGAGAGGCGTAAGGGCTGTAGATTACAACCCCAGAACCCACATGATGACGGTGGTTTATAACGCTCGCGTCATCTCTCCGCGCCACATTGAGGCTGTGATCCGCTAAGGACAGCCAACCCTATATATTGCAAAAGGGACTGCCAGAAACGGCAGTCCCCTTTTTTGTATTTATAGCATAACGGTTATGCTTCGAGAAGCGTAGTGTTATAGCCGCGTTCGCTGACAGCCTTCACCACTTCCTCAGGATGATGCTTGCCATAGACGTAAGCCTTGCCTGCGGCCAAATCTACCTCTACCTTTTCAACGCCAGGAATCACGTCGATGGCATTCTTCACGGCAGCCTTGCAGTGGTTGCAGGCCATGCCCTCCACCTTATAGACGGTGGCCTTCGGTGCATGTTCGTGGCCTTCGCCCTCACTTTCATGGGCATGATGATCGTGGTCATGGTGATGATGGCGGTGGAGCACTAAGGCATTGACGAGCAACAGCACCAATACACCCAAGAATATCCAGTCCCAAGCCGTCAGACAGTGGGCACAATGTCCGCCTGCAGTTATCACACTGCTCACGGTAAACCACTCCTGAGGCAACAGGTAGTCGATGCACAAGCCGAAGAGGATGGCTCCGATGACGATGGAAAGCACGTAGAGACTGAGCGTACGCTTGCCGAATACCTTTCCGATGACCAGAATGCTGGCACTATTCACGGCAGGTCCAGCCATCAGCAGCACCAGGGCAGCACCCGGCGTGAGCCCCTTTGCCATGAGCGAAACGGCAATAGGAATGGAACCCGTGGCACAGACATACATCGGAATGGCAACTGCCAGCACGATGAGCATGTTGAGCAGTTTATACTCGTGGAGCGCTGCCAGCCAATCGTTGGGAACAGCCACCGTAATCAGGGCGGCAATCAACAGGCCTATCACCAGCCATTTGCCCACATCCTGCAACATCTCCACGAATCCATATTCGAGTGCACCTTTCAGCTTATCCCAGAAGCCAGGCTTCGGAGCGGTGCTGCAGGAGCAAGCCTCATCACCGTCGTGATGGTGATGATCGTCGTCACAATGGTCATCGCAACCGCAGTCACAATGGTCATGCTCGCCGCTTTGGGCAGCGGCAGCAGAAATCTGTTCGTCCTCACGGGCAAACTTGTTGACCATCCATCCGCCAAACATAGCCGTAAAGAGGGCGGCTATCGGACGAACGATGGCAAAGGGAAGTCCCATCAGCGAATAAGTGGCAGCAATGGAATCGACGCCTGTCTGAGGCGTGGCTATCAGGAAACTGGTACAGGCTCCATGGCTAGCCCCCTCCTTGCGGAGACCTACGCTGGTGGGTATCACGCCACACGAACACAGCGGCAGTGGTATGCCCAGCGCGGCAGCTTTCACCACGCTCTTCATATTGCGCGGAGCAAGGTGACGGGAATAGAGACTATGGGGAACAAACGTACGGAGCAGCCCGGCTATAAAGAAGCCGAGCATCAGATAGGGTGCCATCTCGGCCATCATCATGACCAGCGCATCCCAATAACTTTCAATGAATGTCATCATAACTTTTTAGCTTTATGTTTTCTTTTCTAGGTGCAAAGTTATGATGACTTTCGTGCAACTTGGTTGCAAAACCGGATTATTTTTTCTTCAGGTCAAGCGTCAGCCGTCCCACCCATACGGCATGCTTGCCGTTCTGGTCGTTGGCAATAGGCTTCCCGTCGAGGTTCTGCACCCATTCCAGATTCTCCAAATAGGAATGCGAATGACCACCCAAAACGAGGTCGATGTTGCGCGTCTGAGCCATCATCGTCTTGTCGCCATATGGTTCGTCCGACCATCCCAGATGGGAAAGGCAGACCACAAGGTCGCACTTCTTTTCTTCCTTCAGTTCACGGGCCACACGGTTAGCCACCTCCACCGGATTCAGGAAGCGGACACCCGCACAGGAATTCTTCTCTACCAACCCGTCCAATTCAGGAGCCAGGCCAAAAACGCCAATCTTTACACCCTTGCGTTTGATGATGACGTAGGGCTTCACGAGACCTTCGCAGGGAGTTCCCGTGAAATCGTAGTTGGCACATACGATGGGGAAGTTGGCACGGCGGAATAACCTTGCCATGTTTTCCATGCCATAGTCAAATTCATGATTACCTATCGTGGCAGCATCATAGCGCATCTGGTTCATCAGGTCTATCTCAACATCACCTTTGAAAATGGAATAGTAGGGAGAGCCTTGTGAGAAGTCACCGCTATCAAACAGCAACAGTTCAGGTTCACGCGCACGTTCCTCATTCACGAGGGCAACCCTGCGGAGATAACCTCCACGGCCAGCAATCGTGGTATCGGCAAGTGTTTCCTTCAGCGGAAGGATGCAACTATGGGTATCGTTAGTGTGCAGGATGAGCAATTGCTTGTCCTGTGCCAGCAAAGGCATGAAGGCGAAAAAGCTAAGGGCCAGAAGCAACCCTACCTTATTATATATATACATTGACTTCATATTTCTTAGTTTCTAGTTTGAAGGTTAAAGGTCTAATTCTCTATCTGTACTCTTCCTTCGAGTTTGGGGGCAATCATTTCGCCACGCGAAAGTTTGTCCTTGAAATAGGTAATGATAATCTCTCGGCTATTGTCTTCGGGCTTCTTGTACTCCACGTAATCGGTCTTTTTCTTGAAGGCCGTCATCGCATCGTTGCCGTGGGCCAGATAGTCGATGGTCGTAAAACGGTAACTGCCCTCGGGATCAATCGGTTTGCCGTTGATCGTTGCCGACTTCAACTTGCGATCCTTGTCGAAAACCAGCTTCACACCATGGCTGAAACCGTGAGGCCCTCTCACTAACGACTGCTGAAACAGTTCCAGGACGTCAGCCCCGCGAAGTGTTCCGAAGCATATCATATTCTCAAAGGGTGCCACGTCGAGTATATCCCCACGCGTCACCTCGCCGGCTGGCAAGGCAGCACGGATGCCGCCATAGTTATAGACGGCGAAATCGGGGTTCTCGTTATAACGGGCTGAAGCCCAGATAAAGATATCCGGCAAGAGATTGGAAAGCAGGCCTTCGGGGATGCCGCGCTCCAGATACTCCGCCGTGCGTCCCACCACGGGATTCATCAGACTGTCAACATGTTGCGTGTAAGGCAGCAGATAGGCTGCGGCCATCGCATCAGGCTGCTGGTCAAACCGTTTGTCAACCAATATGCGCGTCCGGCTGACATTGCTCAGCTGGTAATGCGACTTACATCCCGACAGCAGTACGAGAAAGGCCGCCAAAGAAAGAAAGACTGTTTTAGTTTTCATATTCGTATAGGGCTTAATCATAAATTCATGCTACAAAGGTAGTTAAAAAAACGAATAAAAGTGCGTTTTCCATTAAAAATATGACGAATATTTTGGTCGGACAAAGAAATTGTAGTACCTTTGCACCCGCTTTTCGGCGTAACCGCTGGCATGCAGAAGAGTTGCTTGGCCATGTTGCGCAAGGCACGATAACACTTTAAGAATTAAAAACAAATGGATTTAATCAAAGTTGCTGAAGAAGCATTTGCAACCGGCAAGAAGTTCCCAGAGTTCAAGGCTGGTGACACTGTAACTGTCGCTTACAAAATCGTCGAAGGTTCTAAAGAGCGTATCCAGCTCTACCGTGGTGTGGTAATCAAGATTGTAGGTCATGGTGACAAGCGTCGCTTCACCGTCCGCAAGATGTCAGGCACCATCGGTGTGGAGCGTATCTTCCCCATCGAGTCGCCCGCTATCGATTCTATCGAGGTGAACAAGGTAGGTAAGGTCCGTCGCGCTAAGCTGTATTACCTGCGCAAGCTCACCGGTAAGAAGGCTCGCATCGCTGAGAAGAGAACCGTTGTCAAGGAGTAATATCCTCAACAAAACAGGCATAAAAGAGGCCCGAACGTTGGTTCGAGCCTCTTTTTATTATTTCAGGATTATCTGTCCTTCGTGGTTGATACGGATGGCATTCATGGGGATATCGGCCTCCGTGAGCGATTTCATCTCGCCGATAACCGCTCCTGTCTTATCTGTACGCGGTCCGATGCCGCGCTGTTGGATGAAGGGATGAATCTGCCCACTCAGGAAATTACCCTTGAGATCGGTCTTGATTTCTATCAGTGGCGCATAGCCTGAGATGCCCGTAAGGCTCACGCCGTAGGGCGTGCAGAAATTGCCCAGACTGTAAGCGATAAACTTATTCTTATAGACTTCCACGCAGCGGAGCACGTGGGGACCATGACCATAAACCACATCAGCACCGTTGTCAATACAGAAATGCGCCAGTTCGCGAAGTGAGCCGCGGTTCTCGTTGAAGAACACCTCCTTGCCGTATGGCAGATGGCGCTTGTCGCGCCCTTCGGCTCCACCGTGGAAAGACACCACGATAATATCCGACTTCCTTTTCAGTTCATCCAGAATCTGCTTCACGCGATCCAGGTCAAGATGCTTCACGGTGTAGGGATTATGCCCGAAAGCACACAGTCCGATACGGAGTCCCTTGCGCTCCAAGACTGCCGAAGTGATGCGTCCTTCCACACCGGCATAGAGTATGCCCTGCGCCTGAAGAGCACGTTCCGTCTGCAGAATGCCCTCGTCGCCAAAATCGCGTGAATGATTGTTGGCCATACTCATAAAGTCGAAGCCTGCCTCCTTCAGCCATTGCGCATAACTGGGTGGTGTGCGGAAGGCATATGAGTTCTTGCCGCCCTTGGTAGTCTTACCGCCTTCGCAAAGCGCACCTTCCAGATTGCCTACGGCCACATCGGCATCTGCCAGCACGCCCTTGGCATCCTTGAAGAGATTGGCACCGCCATTGGCTGGTAGCTGAACTGAGGGAAAGGTAGTCCCCATCATCACATCGCCCACCATGGCAAAGGTCAGCGTCTTGTCTGCCTGCCGCTGGGTTCCTGATTCCTGCTGATTAACAGCAAATGCCGGCCTTACAAGACCAGCATTTATCAATAAGCATATTAAAAGAGTTCTCATTCCGAATTTAAATCTCATATTACCCCCTCCCTAAACAGGGAGGGCTGGGGTGGGTCTCTTGTTTGGGGTGGGTCTCTCTCCCCTTTACATCACTCGCCGTGCTCCCACGTAGCGACGTGCATAATAGCCATCGGTAGATTTGCTCACCTTCACACCCTCGCTCGAAGAAGCGTGGATAAAGGAGAATGTACCATCGCCATTCACGTCAACCACGATACCCACATGGCCTACGCCACGGCCAGAACCACGACTGGTGAAAAACACCAAGTCACCCGTCTGCAGGTCATTTCGGCTGATAGGCTGATTCTTGGCATACTGATCGCGAGAACAACTGCCGATGTTTTCACCAAACTGGCGGAACACGTAGCTTGTGAAACCAGAGCAATCAAAGGCGTACGGACCTTTGGCACCACTGCGATAGCGCGTACCAATATGCGAGAAGGCTTCGCTCATCAAGTCTTCGGTAGCCGACACATTGTAATCATCATAGTCGGTTCCGTTGTAGAGGAAGTCAAAGTTGTCAATCTCATGGCGCTCACTGGTGAGCGTCGTTGTTTCTTTCTTCTGCACCTTACGCTTACGGGCATCGGTAACAGAAACACAAGTCAATAGCAGGAGTACTGCAAAAACAAATATTTTCTTTCTCATTAGTTGAGGGTTAGAAGAGTCAATAAATTGATTATAGGCTGTTTGGATTACAAGTGAATCCGCGCCCAAATTTTCTTATGCACCGCAAAGGTACAAAAAAATATACGGCCAGAAAAGCGGGTTCACATCTTTTTTAATTGTTCGAAATGTCCGATTTTAGCATCCATTCTTCCCCTTACTGTCTGTTATAGCGCAATTTAGCCCACTTTCCCTACTTTCAAACTTTAACTGTTTGCGTTAACAGCTTTTAATACGAATATAATAAATCCATTAACATTTCGGGCTCGTTTCCTAAAAAACGATGGTCTAACCGAGCCTCCTCATCTAAAGAAAACTAAAAATCAAAATATATTTTGTTTTTCCACTCATTTGTGCTAACTTTGCAGACAGAATCACATTAATCAACAAAGAATGAAAGAATTAGCATTGAAGTACGGATGCAATCCGAATCAAAAGCCTTCGCGTATCTACATGCAGGAAGGCGAGTTACCCATCGAAGTGCTCAACGGCCGTCCCGGTTACATCAATTTCCTTGACGCACTCAACTCCTGGCAGTTGGTCAAGGAACTGAAAGCAGCCACAGGTCTGCCTGCTGCAGCCTCGTTCAAGCATGTTTCGCCCGCCGGTGCTGCCGTCGGACTGCCCCTGAGCGATACGCTGAAGAAGATTTACTTCGTGGACGACCTGAAGATTGAGCTCTCGCCCATCGCCAGTGCCTACGCACGTGCTCGCGGAGCCGACCGCATGAGCAGCTACGGCGACTTCATTGCCCTATCCGATACCTGCGATGCAGCTACGGCCACCCTGATCAAGAGAGAGGTGAGCGACGGCGTGATTGCCCCCGACTATACCGAAGAGGCCCTGCAGATTCTGCGCGAGAAGCGCAAGGGCACTTACAACGTGATTAAGATTGATCCTGAATACGTGCCCGCTCCCGTAGAGACCAAGCAGTGTTTCGGCATCACCTTCGAACAGGGCCGCAACGAAATCCGTCTCGACGATCCTGCACTCTTCGAGAATATCCCCACCCAGAACAAGGAATTCCCAGCCGAGGCCAAGCGCGATCTGATGATTGCACTCATCACACTGAAATACACACAGTCGAACTCCGTGTGCTACGTGAAGGACGGACAGGCCATCGGTATCGGTGCCGGACAGCAGAGCCGCATCCACTGTACCCGTCTGGCTGGCAACAAGGCCGACATCTGGTGGCTACGCCAGCATCCCAAAGTGATGAATCTGCCTTTCATTGACAAGATACGCCGCGCCGACCGCGACAACACCATCGACGTATATATCTCTGACGATTACGACGACGTCCTCCGCGACGGCACCTGGCAGCAGTTCTTCAAGACGCAGCCCGAACCGCTCACCCGCGAAGAGAAAAAGGAATGGATTGCCCAGAACACGAAGGTGAGTCTCGGTTCCGATGCCTTCTTCCCATTCGGCGACAATATCGAGCGAGCCCACAAGAGTGGCGTGGAATATATTGCACAGGCCGGTGGCAGCGTTCGCGACGACAACGTCATCGAGACCTGCGACAAATACGGCATCGCCATGGCCTTCACGGGCGTGCGTCTGTTCCATCATTAAAGTGAAGAATGAAGAGTGAAGAGTGAAGAATCACCCCGACGCCCTCACCCCCTAATCCTCAGAATTATGGCAAAAGAAGACGATTTTCAATCAATCCTTGAAAATGGTATTTCCTTCGGTCGAGGCGGTCGTGAAAAGACCGCCGACGACAAGGTGAAGACCAAAGCCAAGAAGAAGAAATACATCACCGGCGCCCACGGTTCAGGCTCTGCCATGCAGAAAGCCAAATACCGCCAGCAGCGGGCCAACCGCCATCGCTGATTGTTGGGTGTCCTAACACCTAACATCTAACACCTAAATCATTATGACTCGATTACTCAGTTTAGCTTTCGCCCTTGCCGTCACGGCGACGGCTCATGCACAAGCAGACGAAACCATCCGCCTGAATCAGACAGGTATGTATCCCTATCAGGAAAAAGTGGCCGTCATTGAAGCCTCAAAAGCCAGTAAGATTACCATCCGCGATGCCGCTACGGGCAAAAGCATAGCCAAGGCGAAGGTGCTCCGCAAGGCCACCTCCCCATGGTCAAGCAAGCAGCGCACCGTCGTTGACTTCAGTGCACTCAAGACGCCCGGCCAGTACATTCTCAGCGCCAACGGTCACGAGCTGCCGTTCTTAATCAAAGATGATGCACTCCGCGAAGTGACCACCGCAGCCATCAAGTCCTACTACCTGATGCGCTCGGGCTGTGAGATTGAGAAGCAATATGCCGGCGAATATGCCCGCCCGCTGGGCCACGCCGACACCCGCGTGATGATCCATCCCTCTGCTGCCTCTGAACAGCGGCCTGCCGGCAGTTACATCATCTCGCCCTTAGGCTGGTATGATGCCGGCGACTACAACAAATACATCGTCAACTCCGCCTATTCCGTGGCCGTAATGCTGCTCTCCTACGAGCAGAACCCCAGCTATTACGATGCCCTCAACACCAATATTCCCGAAAGCAAGAACCAGACTGCCGACCTGCTCGACGAGCTGATGTACAACCTCCAATGGATGCTCACGATGCAAGACCCCAACGACGGTGGCGTGTATCACAAACTGACCACCCCGAATTTCGAGGGATTCATCATGCCCAAGGACTGCCATCAGCAGCGTTATGTCGTGCAAAAGAGCGTCACCGCCACTTACGACTTTGCCGCCGTGATGGCCCTGGCCGCCCGCATTTTCAAGGATTCCAAGGACTACCCCACCTTCTCCCGTCAGGCAGCCGAGGCTGCCCACCAGGCCTATCAGTGGGCATTGCAGCACCCCAAGGCACTCTATAATCAGGATGCCATGAACAAGCAGTACCAGCCCGCTGTCTTTACAGGAACCTATGGCGACTTCAACGCCAAGGACGAACAGTTTTGGGCAGCTACCGAACTATACATCCTCACCAGAGAGGGAGCCTTCCTGGCCGATGCTCAATCCACCGCACCCGGTGATTTCCGCGTCCCGGCATGGGGCTATGTGGCTCCTATCGCCCAATGGGAATGGATGATCCACGGCGAAGCCAATGCCGAAATGAGTAGCAAGATGAAGTCGCAGCTGCTTGCCTACAGTGACAAGCAACTCGCCACCACCGCCACCTCCTCCTTCCAGACACCTACGGGCAACAATGCCAAAGACTTCGGATGGGGTTGTCTGGCAGAGGCCTTCTGCGCCAACGGCATGACCTTCCTCTTCGCCCACAAGGTCACCGGCCTGCAGAAATACCTCACCGCCGCCATGCAATGCGCCGACTACATACTCGGTCGCAATGCCACGGGCTATTGCTACGTGACGGGCTTCGGACTCAAATCGCCCATGCATCCCCACCAGCGCATTTCCTCCGCCGACGGCATCGAGGCTCCCATGCCCGGATTGTTGGTTGGCGGTCCCAATCCCGGACAGCAAGACAAGGAGAGCAGCCATCTCACCTACCCCTCAAACGAGCCCGACGAGTCATACATCGACCACGAAGGTTCCTATGCCAGCAACGAGATTGCCATCAACTGGAATGCCACCCTTGTGGGTCTCTTCGGTTGGCTCGACAACGTGATGAAATAAGACCTATTTATTATTTAAAGGTAATATCGGGTTTCCGAAGGATTAAATATATAAAGTAGAGGGAAAGGAGGAATACATAGCAGGCTACGACGCCGATGGCGTTCAGACTGACAGGCTCTATACTTGCACAGGGAAGAGCGGCTATCTGATGGAGGGTGACGTTGAGACCTTCGGTAAAGAGGGAAAGCAACTTTGCGAAGAACGACTGAACGGAAGGCAGCCAGACAAATGCCCACAAGCCTAATGCGCAATAGAGAATGAGCGTGGCCTGAAGAAGGACGGCCAGATTGGTGAAAAGGAAATAGACGGGGATGCGCCCGAAATAATGGGCGATAAGCGGTGCTACGCCTAACTGGGCCGCCAGGGAAACGGAGAGTGTTCCCCATAACATACGGCCCAAACGGATGGGAAATGTGAGGCCTTCCTTGGAATTGCTACACAGAAGGCGATAGATGGGCTGGTAGAAAATGAGGATGGCAGCAACGGACGCATAGGACAACTGGAAACCTACATCAAACAGCGCCATCGGATGGATAACCAGAATGAGACAGGCGGTAAAGGCCAACGTGTTGAGCGAGACAGCCCGGCGGTTGAGCAGTTGCACGAACATGAGCAGACTCAGCATCACGGCCGCACGGACAACGGAAGGAGACATTCCGACGAGCAACACGAAACTCCAGATGGCAGCCATCAACAGCATGGAGGAAAAGAAGAAACGCCAGGAATTGCGGCGACGGCGAACGCCCAAGACTAAGGTGAGCACCATATAGATGATGCCCAGATGCATACCTGAGAGAGCCAGGATATGTGCCCCACCGGAGATGGAATAATCGTCTTTCAGCGCTGAGGTAAGCATCGAACGGTCGCCCAGCGTCATGGCCGAGACCACCGCCAACTGATCGCCGGATAATCCCAAAGAGCGATATCGGGCTGTCAGTTGTTGACGAAGCTGCATGAAAGCCAGCCGCGTGCGTTGCAAACGAGACAAAGGAAGCAGCGAAACATGCTGCAGCTGCCAGTCGGAGATGTAAAGGAATACCGTGGAACGATAGCCATGGCGGAGGAGATAGGTGCGATAGTCGAAGGTGGATTTTATATAGTTGGACGGTTTTTCGAAGGTACCCCTTGCCCTGATGCCATGACCGATCTTCAGCCGCTCAGCCCTGTCATCCCGAAAAATGGAGGCCCTCACCTTAAACGGCCGTGAGGCTGACGTTATCCAAAGATCCATCTGCATCACTTTTTTCCTCATCACCGGCTGACTGGTGACCACGGCATCAAACACCGTTTCATCGGCAGCATAGCCGTCACCCATATCGGCCAACTGGCGCGACATCAATGTGGCTCCCAGCAGGAAAACGGAAAGGAGCAACAGCAGGGACTGCGGCAAGGGTCGTCTGACAAGGAATGCCACGACTACCATCACTACAAGACAGACTGCCCACTGCCAGGGGAGCAGAATATCCACGCTTGAAGCCAGCCACATGCCCAGTATAAGTGCCACGGCCAACTTCAGGAAAGGATAAAGTCTCAGTGTTTTCAGGGAAAGCATAAGAAGAACGGGAATGCTATCGCAGCACGATACCAGTGAGGATACGCCCAGAATTGACACCCAACTTGCGGGCAGAGAAATACTCGTCTGACTGCAAATAAGTACAGATACCGCTCATCTCTATCTGACGGACGCCCACCGCTTCCAATTGCAGACGGTTGCAAAGGGGAAGGTCGAGGTGCCATTTGAAGCCCCCCTCTGTCCCCCCGAAGGGGGGAAGTATAGGATAGCGACGGGCGATACGATCTATCGGGAAACCGACAATGCGGAACTGGTCATAGACTTCATCGCCAACCTCGAAAGATGCGAGACTGATGCCGGGACCTATCACGGCTCGCAGAAGTTCGGGCTGGGTGCCAAAAGCATCACGCATCGACCGAACGGTTTCTTCTGCGATACGCTTTACCGTTCCGCACCATCCTGCATGAATGGCTGCGGCTGCATGGTGCGCCTCGTCATAAAGAAGAACAGGAATGCAATCAGCAGTGCTCACTCCGATACAAACGCCCTTGACATCGGTGATCAGGGCATCCACGCCTTCAAGGTCGTCGGCCATATCCTCCCACGGTGCAGGATGCTTCAGCTGGAAGACTTCGGTGCCATGCACCTGATGGGGCATCACGACCTGGCTGACGTTTAGCAGGTTCTTCAGGGACTGCATGTTGCGGGCAATGCATTCTTCATGGTCACCGCAATAACGGTTGACATTGAAAGAACTATAGTTTCCTTCACTACAACCGCCATAACGAGTGGAAGAGAAAGCGGTGACTTTCTCTCCCATCTTGTAGTATAGCAACTGCGGATTACTCATCGAAATCTTCTATTTCGTAATCATCGAGGATTTCGAAATCATCCTCTACTTCCTCGTCATCGTCAGGAATATCGACATTCTCACCCTCGTCCATCAGTTCGCGGGCAAACAGCGACATTTCCTTATCACGATGTACCAAGGAGTCTTCGGCGGTAATGGTCTGCAGCTTGTTGCTCTCGCTGTTGAGTTCTTGCCAAAGCACATCCTTCAGTTCATTGAGTCCCGTCTGAGCAACGGCAGAGATGAAGACGATGGGAACTGGGTGTTGGTGGTCACCTTCATCTTGCTGGAACTTTGCTTCAAGGTCATGACGGAGCATCTCCATGAGTTCCTCGTCGAGCAGATCGCACTTGGTGACTGCCAGTACGCGGTGTTTGTCGAGCATCTCAGGATTGAACTGGCGGAGCTCGTTGAGCAGGATGTTGTATTCCTTATAGATATCATCGGTATCGCCGGGTACCATAAAGAGCAACAAGGAATTGCGCTCAATATGGCGGAGGAAGCGCAGGCCGAGGCCCTTACCTTCGGAAGCACCTTCAATGATGCCGGGGATATCAGCCATCACGAAAGATTTGTTGTCGTGATAGCCCACGATGCCGAGCGAGGGTTCCATGGTGGTGAAGGGATAGTTGGCTATCTTCGGGCGGGCATTGCTGAGCGCTGATACCAGCGTGGATTTTCCGGCATTGGGGAATCCCACCAAGCCGACATCGGCCAACAGTTTCAACTCCATGATAACCGTCATCTCCTGCATGGGTTCACCAGGCTGAGCATAGCGCGGAGCCTGATTGGTAGCCGTGCGGAACTGATAGTTGCCCAGTCCGCCACGTCCACCTTTCAGCAACACCACCTCCTGACCGTCGTAGGTGACATCGCAGACATACTTTCCGGTCTCAGCATTATAGACCACCGTTCCGCAAGGCACATCGATATAGACATCCTTGCCGTCGGTGCCGTGGCATTTGTCCTTGCCTCCGTTACCGCCGTGCTCAGCCTTGATGTGGCGTTGGTATCTCAGGTGGAGCAACGTCCAGTAGTTATGGTTTCCACGCAGGATAATGCTTCCACCCTTACCGCCGTCGCCACCGTCAGGTCCGCCGTTAGGGTTATACTTGACGTGACGCAGATGCATGCTTCCGCGTCCGCCCTTGCCCGAGCGGCAATAAATCTTGACGTAGTCAACGAAATTGGATTCTGCCATAATTGCTAGAAATACTAGATTTACTAGAAATACTATAGATACTAGAACACTAGATAAAAACTAAAGACTATCAATCACTTTTGCGATATCAGCGAAGATGCGATCGAGGTCGCCCAAGCCATTGATGGGATAGCGCAAGCCTTCCTGCTCATACCATTTCATGAGGGGCTCGGTCTGAGTATGATATACGGTGAGACGCTTCTTGATAGTCTCTTCGTTGTCATCGCTGCGGCCGCTCTGCTGTCCACGGAGAATCAGGCGCTTCATCAATTCATCCTCAGGAACATCGAGCTCAATCATGGCAGCCACTCGGTGGCCACGTTCGGCCAGCATCTTCTTCAGGGCTTCAGCCTGCGGAATGGTGCGGGGGAAACCGTCGAAGATAACACCGGCATGATCCTTTCCAAAGGAGTCGTAAACGCTGGCGAGGATGTCGATCATCAGTTCATCGGGAATGAGCTGACCCTTGTCGATGAAAGAGGCAGCAGTCTTGCCGAGTTCTGTTCCTTTTTTGATTTCACTACGCAGCACATCACCCGTGGAGATGTGTCCCAAGCCATACTTCTCAATGAGTTTGTCACTCTGTGTGCCCTTTCCAGAACCGGGAGCACCGAAAATCACGATATTCTTCATTTTCAGTTTTAAATCAATATCTTGTTGTACAATCTTTTTCTTTTTCACGCCCAGCCAAAAGTCGGAAACCAAGTCTTTGTTGTTCTCCTCTGGGTCGCTGGGCAAATGTGGCAGTTTAAATTCTTTCATGAACTTGGAAACTTAAGAGTTCACTACTGTATAGATATCCTTCAGGTTGCGTCCCTGCTGGTCGTAATCCAAGCCGTAGCCCACGATGAATTCGTTGGGGATTTCCATCGCCACGTATTCCACGTTGAGTGGCACCTGCAGTTTCTCGGGTTTCAGGAGCAAGGAGCAGATATGTATCTCAGCCGGACGGCGTGTGCCCAGACTCTCCATCATCCGCTTCATCGTCAGTCCTGTATCCACGATATCCTCCACGATGACAATCACGCGGTCGGTCAGGTCCTCGTTGATACCCATCACCTCGGTAATCGTTCCGGTAGAAACCGTACCCTGATAGGAAGCCAGCTTCACAAAGGAAATCTCACACGGAATGGTTATCTCACGCATCAGGTCGGCAGCAAAGACAAAAGCGCCATTGAGCACAGCCAAGAAGAGCGGATTCTTCCCCGCCAGGTCGTGGTTGATGCGCTCGGCAACAGCTTTCACGCGCTGCTTGATTTCTGATTCCGGAATGGAAATGCGAAACATTTTATCCTTGATTTTCACTGCATCCATGGGCTTTTCTTTTAAAATTTGGTACAAAAATACGAATTTTCTGCCAAATAAGGAGTATGATTCCCATTATTTTTGTATTTTTGTACCCAAATGAAGATTTTTACCAGCAATCAGATACACGAACTCGACCATTACACGATGGAGCATGAGCCTATCCGCTCCATTGACTTGATGGAGCGCGCAGCCAAAGCGCTGACGCGAGCCATCACCACCAAATGGGACACCCAGAAGCCCGTGGTTGTCTTTGCAGGTCCCGGAAACAATGGCGGCGACGCGCTGGCTGTGGCCCGAATGCTCAGCGAGCAAAACTATAAAGTAGCCGTTTACCTCTTCAACATCAACAACAAACTGTCGGAAGACTGCGCGACCAACAAGAAGCGCATTCTCGATGCCCACCGCATCAAAGACTTCACCGAGGTTATCGACGAGTTTGACCCGCCGCAACTCGAAGCCGATATGCTGGTCATCGACGGATTGTTCGGCTCCGGACTCAACAAACCATTGGCAGGCGGCTTCTCCGCATTGGTGAAATATATCAACCAGAGTCCATCAACCATCATCAGCATCGACGTGCCTTCGGGACTCATGACCGAAGACAACACCTATAACGTGCGTGCCAATATCATCAGGGCAGACGTGACGCTTACCCTCCAACAGAAGAAACTGGCATTCCTCTTCCCCGAGAACCAGCAGTTCATCGGCGAACTGAAGATTCTCGACATCCGCCTCAGCGAAGAAGGTATCCGCAAGATGGATGCCCAATTCGTGGTGCTCGAAGAGGAAGACGTCAGGGCACGGATGCTTTCGCGAAATGAGTTCGCCCACAAAGGCAATATGGGCACGGCACTCATCGTGGCCGGCAGCTACGGCATGGCCGGTGCTGCCATCCTTGCCACGAAGGCATGCCTGCGCTCGGGAGCAGGAAAGGTCATCGTGCGTACACCCCGCCGCAACAACGACGTGATGCAGATCAGCGTTCCAGAGGCTATCATTAATCCAGACCATGACGAGAAGTATTTCTCTGAAACGGTAGATAGCGAAGACATGGATGCCATGGCTATCGGCCCCGGACTCCGCCAGCAGGAGAACACCGCCATTGCACTCATCTCCCAGATACGCCGCACGCAGGCCCCGATCGTGGTGGATGCCGACGGTCTGAACATGCTGGCCAACCATCGCGCATGGCTCCAGCAACTGCCCAAGAATATCATTATGACGCCGCATCCCAAAGAGTTCGACCGCTTGAACGGCAGTACGTGTGCCGACAGCTACGAACGGTTGTCGAAAGCCCGCGATATGGCAGAACACCTGCAGGCCTACATCATCCTGAAAGGCCACTACTCTGCCCTCTGCCTGCCCAACGGAAACGTCATCTTCAACTCCACGGGAAATGCCGGCATGGCAACGGCTGGCAGCGGTGATGTGCTCACGGGCATTATCACCGGACTCTTGGCACGCGGCTACAAGCAAGCCGATGCCTGCGCCGTGGGAATGTATATCCACGGTCTGGCTGGTGACCTGGCAGCCCGTCAATTGGGTATGGAAAGCTTAATGGCCAGCGACATCATCGAGTTTCTCCCCCAGGCCTTCAAACGGCTTAACGATTGAAAAAGGAGACCCGCCCCGGCCCATACCCCAAAAAGGAGACCCACCCCTGCCCTCCCTGAAAAGGGAGGGAGATATAGAATAAAAAAATATAAAGACAAATATGAAAAAGATTCTTTTGGCAGCAGCCCTTTGCTGCGGAGCTTTAACTACCCATGCAGACAATCCATTGATTGACGGCAGCTCTTATTTCCTTCCCAAGACCGCGCTGCGATTCACGCTGCTCGTAGAGAAGACTACCTACAAGCCAGGCGAGTTCAACCAATATGCAGAGCGATATCTGAAGAAGCCCGTTCCCAGCGAGGAACAGCAGACCTACCGCATCCTCAGCATCAAGATGACTCCCTACGGCGTTGCCGATACAACCAAGATATACAAGGCCAATATCGACACCAAGCATAACATCTCGTCAATCTACAAGAATGACAACGGGGTGCTGTTGGCCGTGAACGACCGTCCCAACGCCATCGCGCAGGAAGCACCCTTCAAAGCCGCACCCGAACCAGCCCGGCGCAACCCCTACGACTATCTCTCGCAGGAAATACTGAGCGCAGGCAGCAAATCGAAGATGGCCGAACTGACCGCAGATGAAATCTACGACATCCGCGACAGCCGCAGCCAACTCACCAAAGGACAGGCCGAAAACATGCCAACTGACGGACAGCAGATGCGGCTGATGCTCAACAGCCTCGACAAGCAGGAAGCAGCATTGGTGGAACTGTTTAACGGCACCGAAGACGTTGATACCATTGAAGCCATTGTCAACTACGTGCCCACCAAAACCGTGGAGCGCGAACTGCTCTTCCGTTTCTCTAAGTATTACGGATGCGTAGATAAGGAAGACCTCTCGGGTTCACCTTATTATATAGATATCTACGACGAGCACAACGTGCCTACCAACTCAGCCACCGTGGGCAAGGGCGAGAAGATCAAGAACGAGTCGGGTATCTGGGTAAACCTCCCCGGCAAAATGACCGTCAATCTCTATCAGGGCGAAAAGCTCCTGGATTCCTACGAGACTTATTCCGCCCAGTTCGGTCGCACCGAACCACTGATGGGCGAACTCTTCAGCAAGAAGATGGAAACCAAGGTTCGTCTCAGTCCCGTCACAGGCAACGTGGATAGCATTAATACCGAAATAAAGAAATAAATTTGCATTTAAGGGTGCACGGGTGCCACATCGCCTTTGTATAAAGGCCGTGCACCCTCTCCGTAAGGGTGTCACGGGTGCCACAAGGGTGCCACCGAAAGAGAGACCCACCCAGCTGGAGACCCCCAAACAAGAGACCCACCCCAGCCCTCCCTGCTTAGGGAGGGGGGGTATTGATTATTCTCCGCGTACTCCATTCACTCCGCGTGAGGAATAAAAACTATCTTTAGGGCCAAGGGAATTATCGGAGGTGTGAAATTCTCTAGAGAATTTCACACCTCCGATGATGTTTTGCATAGCTTCCGATGATACTTTGCTGAAAATTCTCTAGAGAATTTATCAACGCTAACGATAACCTTACCCCAATGACAAACTCCCTCCCTAAACAGGGAGGGCAGGGGTGGGTCCCCCGTGGCACCCTTGTGGCACCCGTGACACCCTGCTGGAGAGGTTGCAAGCCCAGTGTTTAAAGGCGATGTGGCACCCGTGCACCCTCAATTCGAAAACTCCCATATAACAGATTTGTGCTGGTATTAAAAAAGAAGAGGATGTGCTCATTTGAACGGGCACATCCTCTTGCTTGTATTTGAAGTCGGATTATCCGAGCTTGCCGTCAGAACCGAGCACATTCACAATCTTGTGGATGTACATCTTCTTCATGTTCTCGCGGGCGGGCTTCAGATACTGACGAGGATCGAAGTGATCGGGATGCTCAGCCAGATACTGACGGATGGCAGCAGTCATGGCCAGACGGCTGTCCCAGAACATCGTGGTGGTAGACGGGAAAATCACGGGACTGTCGTAGCTGTCCAGGCCTCGTCAATGTCTTTGATATCAATACCCAATAGGCGCATCTGTCGGAACAGCTCTGGCAGATGCGTTTTCATGAACTGACGTTTACGCTCCTTTAGGATCTGCTTCTTCGCCCCCTTGGTGACGAAGTAGCCCAGACCGCGCTTATTATAGATAATGTTCGCGCGAGCCAGTTCATCGTAGGCCTTGACGGCGGTGTTGGTGTTCACCTCCAGCAGCACGGCATACTCGCGGACCGACGGTATGCGGTCGTCGTCCTTGTAGGTGCCCGCCAGGATTTCATCGCAGAGGCGGTCGGCCATCTGCAGGTATATCGCTTTATCGTTGGTAAATGCCATAATAGTCAGTCTTTATTGTGAAACAGTTTGTATTTGGGAAAACGGCAGAACAGCCAGTAGGCGGCAACAGCCAGTACAACGGCCAACAGATAGAACACCGCCAGAGCATCCCCGCCGTTATAATTTGTCTGGATGAAAAAAACTATCACGGCAAAGAACACCACGGTGACAAACAGCCAACTCCAGCGGCCAATCCATACACTCGAGAACAGGCTCAGCGAATGGTAGAACCAGAAAAAACCCCATATCAAAAATATCTTTTCGAGATGAAACGGATTCGTCCACATCACCAGAGACTTCATGACACCGAAAAACGCCGGGATGGCCGTGGGAAAACTGATTGCTTCAGAGGAAACGAGCACGGGCCAAACGGCCATACGCAGCAAGTCGCTAACCATAAAGGCCACCACATAAAGCACAAACAGTACGGGCACGTAGACCACCCAGCGGGCCAGGTATTTCTCTAAGTTCGTGGCTGGTAACATCAGCAACCGGCGGCCTTCGTTCTTACGGTGCAAGTTGTAGAAAGCAAAGGCTGCACCTACGCACATCAGTGGTGCTAATAAAAGCATATTACCTTCACCGACAGTATGCAAGGCATCGCTGACTATGGTTTCATGTGATTCATGACAAATAATCCTATACGCATAGTCGTTGCTGACTTGGATAAAATGTGGTATTTCAGCGACAAGAAAAGCCACAACAGCCGCACCGAACAGCGTCAGCAACTGGCGCCAATGGTAGACCAACGTCCATACAAGGACTTGCCAGAAACGGCGGATGGAAAACTGATTATTCATGGCAGATTTACAAAATTACGGGTTGCTAATTGCCAACGGCAGAAAAGCCGGTAGGCCAGAACGGTGAAGACGCAGGTGAGCGCAACGAAGAAGACGGACTGCATTACGTGATACCAGGTGTAGGGAATGTCGGGCATGATGTGGACTCTAAAGGAATCAAGTCCAAGGAACAGTACGATGCCGACAAGAGCGGTGACAATAGGCTGGAACTTCCGGAACAGGATGCCACCCAAGAGGAAGAAGGCTTGACCTGCCAGAAAAATACAATTGACCGAAAATAACCTAAGCCATGCGACATTGGTCGTTTGCGGGAAGAAATAAGTCGTGGCAGCAAAGACGGGCTTATCGGTCATCCAGAGCCATGCCATGTGGATGGCATCGGCCACAAAGAACATCAGGAAACCGCCCAGTGAGACTGCAAGCATAAACACCCAGCGCGACAGGAACTTTTCCAGATTCGTGGCGGGCAGCATCAGCCATGCCGTGCGCTTTGCCTTCTTCTGCTCTCTCCAATAGAGCGTGCTGGCCGCGGCCAACATATAGATATAGAAACAAACAACACCAAAGATGCCGACACCTTCACAAATATGTTTGATATGCAATTCCCAATCAGTCACTTTGTCTACTCTCATGCCGAAGTTATGGGCAAACCAGAAAAAGAACAGGTAGCCCATCAGCATGCCGATTACGCACCACAGCAACTGCTGGCGATTCTGGGCGAAGTCGAACCGCAAGACGCTACCAAAGCGTTGTAAATCGAAGTTCTTCATAACAATTCTTTTTAGTCGTGAAAAAATCAGATGCGTTGTTTCGTTACGGCGTTAAAGAGCAATTCCAGGTTCAGCTGTGTCTCAGCATCACCCTCACGGCGCTCGGCCATCACAGCAACACCCTGCGGAGAGGGCTCGCTATAGACCGCGGCCGAATGGTCGTCAACAGGTCGGTATTCGAATACGTACTTCTCCGTCAGGTCGGCCACAGAGGCATTCAGCAGCAGTTCGCGCTGACTGAGAACGAGGATATGGTCGAGCAGCGACTCCACGTCGTGCACCTGGTGGGTGGAGATAATCACCGTGCGGTCGTCGTTCATGTTCTGCGTCACCACTTTGCGGAACTGCGACTTCGAGGGAATGTCCAGTCCGTTGGTCGGCTCGTCCATCAGCAGATAGCGGGTGTTGGCAGCAAGGGCGAACGACATGAACACCTTCTTCTTCTGTCCCATCGACAGCGCCTGCAGCTTCAGGTCGGTGGTCAGCTCGAAATCCTTCAGACAAGCTTCCAGCACCTCGCGGCTAAAGCGGGGATAGAACGGCGCGTTCAGCTTCACATATTTCTCGAGCGACATCGACGGCAGGTCGAATTCCTCTGGCACGAGGAAGATTTCCTGCAGCGTCTCTACCCTTCTCTTGTAAGTTGCGACTGAGTCGCAACTCACCATACCAGCTGCAGGGCGCAGCAAACCTGAGATGAGGTAGAGCAGCGTCGACTTGCCCGTACCGTTCTTACCTAAAAGTCCATAGACTTTGTTCTGCTCCAACCTGAGGCTGAAATCCGTAAACACCGGCTCCTGCTGGCCGGGATACTTGAAACTGAGATTACTTACTTCAATCATATTTGTTAGCGTTTTAGTGTACTACTTTGCTATTACACTGCAAAAGTAATACAAATCCCAATACGCTCCAAACTTTTCGGGCAAAAAAATAAGGCGGAAATGTATTTTTAACATTTCCACCTTATTATATTAAGCGTTATTCGGGATTATCCGAGCTTGCCGTCAGAACCGAGCACATCAACAATCTTGTGGATGTACATCTTCTTCATGTTCTCGCGGGCGGGCTTCAGATACTGACGAGGATCGAAGTGATCGGGATGCTCTGCCAGATACTTACGCACGGCAGCGGTCATGGCCAGACGGCTGTCAGAGTCGATGTTGATCTTGCAGACAGCGCTCTTAGAAGCCTCACGCAGCTGCTCTTCGGGAATACCTACTGCATCGGGCAGGTTGCCGCCATACTTGTTGATGGTGTCCACCTCTTCCTGAGGAACTGAAGAAGAGCCATGGAGCACGATGGGGAATCCGGGCAGCTTCTGCTCAATCTCATGCAGCACGTCGAATGCCAATGGAGGAGGAACCAGCTTGCCAGTCTTCGGGTCGCGTGTGCACTGCTCGGGCTTGAACTTGTAGGCACCGTGGCTGGTACCGATAGAGATAGCCAGCGAGTCGCAGCCTGTACGGGTAGCGAAGTCAATCACTTCCTCGGGCTTTGTGTAGTGAGACTCCTCAGCAACTACATCGTCCTCAACACCGGCCAGCACACCCAGCTCAGCCTCAACGGTCACGTCGTACTTGTGGGCATATTCCACCACCTGGCGGGTAATCTTGATGTTCTCCTCGTAGGGCAGTGAAGAACCGTCGTACATCACGGAAGAGAAGCCCATGTCGATACAGTCCTTGCAGAGCTCGAAGCTGTCACCATGGTCGAGGTGAAGCACGATTTCGGGCTTTTCGCAACCCAGTTCCTTAGCGTAAGCCACAGCGCCCTCAGCCATATAGCGGAGGATAGTAGCGTTGGCATAGTTGCGGGCACCCTTAGATACCTGCATGATAACGGGCGACTTCGTCTCTACGGCAGCCTGTACGATAGCCTGCATCTGCTCCATGTTGTTGAAGTTGAATGCGGGGATAGCATAACCGCCGGCAACGGCCTTCTTGAACATCTCGCGGGTGTTCACCAAGCCAAGATCTTTGTAATTTACCATAATTCTTTGTGTTTATTATAAAAAGTTGATAATCCAATCTTTATTGACCGCAAAATTACAAAATTCTGCTTTCCCGGCAAAGCAATTGACATTTTTTTCACTGCCTGCCCTGTCCGTTTTTCATAAATTTATCATTTCTGCCGTGACTTCAGCCGTTTTTTGCAAGATGAAGTTTACAAATCGTCAACGCGGCATACCGATTTCCTTGACGTACCGTTCGAAGTTCTCACGGTCGCGGATAGCTCCGTTCTTCACACGCGCCCGATAATTGTAAATGGTGTTCACCGAATAGTGCAGGAACTCAGCTATTTTTCCGCTATCCTCGATGCCCAGACGAATAAGCGCAAAGATGCGGATAGCGGTATTCAGTCGGCCTTCGTCGGGCTGTTCGATGCGCTCTTCGGGACGCAGAAGCGCGTTGAAATCGCTTACGAAATTGGGGAAAAGATGCAGGAAGGCGCTGTCGAAGTTTACATAAAGCTCTTCCAGTTCACGCTCCTTGAACTCCTGTGGACGGGTAATCTTGTAGAGTTCGTCGAACTGCCGGTTTTTAGTCAGTTTGTTCACGCGCTTGCGCAGCGAGTCCATCTGGTCGATATACATGGAGCAAAGGCGGAGGAAGCGCCCGATATACTCTTCCTTCACGCGGTTGGATTCGGAGAGCTGGCTGTTCGAACGGGCCAGTTCGTCGTTGAGACTCTTCAGCTGGTCGTTGAGTAGCAACTGCTGCTTGTTAGCCTCCGACAGCTGAAGATTCAGCTCGGAAAGTTCGCGGTTCTTGCTGCTGAGTGCATTTCTGGCCGCTCTCAGTTGGCGGTTCCTGCTTCGCACATAGAAAAGTGCGGCAAGCAACAGCAGGGCCAATATGCTGATCACGCCCAGCAGCCAGCGCAATTGCCGCGTGGTGTGTTCGCTCTTATTCTTATAGCCTTTGGCGATATCACTCAGCAATGGCGATATCTGCCAGTTTCGCTGACGCGAACCGTAACGGTTGGCACACTCGCTGGTGAAGATGATATAGCGCGAAGCACGCTCGAAGTCGCCGTTGAGCATCAGTTCGTTAGCCAGTTCCCACATGGAGCCCTGATCCATCACACTGTTGCGGATGTCGGCCAGCACACTCTCCACCAGCCAGTGCATCATCTGCACGGTGTCGCGTTGCTCCTTAAACTCAATATACCGGTAGAGTGCCACCAAGGCATAGGGATGCGAACCCGGCTCCACCGTCTGCAGCCATTCATCATTAATGCGCATTGACTCCTTGAAGTTTCCTTCCCCCTGTGCCCGCTGCTCAAGACGCAGGAACCTCGACTCCGCATCGGGCGGCAGATAACGGAACATCAGTTCCTCATACTGGCGGGCTTTCCGCTGATAGCCTTTGCGCATCTCCTCGATGTGTGTGTAGTAGGCCAGTTCGCTATACACATTATTATAGGCTTCATAATACACGCCCAGCGTCTCATCATCGACTCCTGCCGTCTGGATGGAATCCAGAATGAGCAAAGCCTCATCATACATACCAATATTCGAACAGCGCAGTCCGAGCAGCGAACGGCAGCGAACGGCCTCAGACCGATGCCCCGTCTGCTCAGCCAGCACCATACATTGCTGGAGGAAGAACATAGCCGAATCGGCCACGAACGGACGGTAAAGCTGATACAGGCGGAAGCCTTTCTCATACTTCCGCTTCAGGTCTGTTTCCCGTTCATAGTCATGGCGCGCCTTCGTAATCTTCTGTTCGTAGGCATCCACATACTGTGGCGACTGAAGGATAGCCTCATCGATGGGCTTGCAGAGCTTGTCTATATCGTATCCGTGAGCCTGAGTCGCACTCAGGAACACCGCAAAAAGTGCAAAAAGGATCTTGTTTCGCAATGTCATTATTTTTCTTTTTTGCAAAGATACGATTAAGTAAGGACAAAAGCAAATAAAAAAGAAGAAACCAAGCGATTTCTTCTTTTTTATCTTCATCTGAGGTTATTTCAACAAGAATTTAAGCTTGCTTGATATCCGGTCGGAAGCCGTACCTATCAATGCTTCAAACTGTCCGGGTTCTGCCTTCCAGGAACCTGTAGCCTCATCGTAGAAACTCAAGGCATCACGACCGATAGTGAGTTTCACTTCTCGGCTTTCGCCGGGCTGGAGGAAGACTTTGCGGAAGGTTTTCAGTTCTTTCAGCGGACGGTCAACGGAGGCTTTCTTGTCGCTGACATACAACTGTACAACTTCTGCTCCCGCCACGGATCCCGTATTCATCACGCTGACAGTAAAGGCAATGCTGTCGCCGAGTGTCATCTCCTTCCGGTCTGCCACAGCTTTAGAAAGATTGAAAGTGGTGTACGACAGTCCGTGACCGAAGGCAAAGGCGGGGCGTTTCTTCTGGCGATCCGTCCAACGATAGCCCACATAGATGCCTTCCTTATATTCCTCGTCGATAATCTTTGAGTCATCCGTGCGCCAAGTGCCGGGATAGGTTTTCAAGGCATGGGCAGCACAGTCATCAAGTGCGTCGTACCAGGTGAAAGGCAGTTTGCCCGACGGATTGGCCTTGCCCACGAGCACATCTGCCAAGGCGTTGCCGGCCTCAGAGCCGATATACCATCCCTGCACGATGGCTGCCACACGGCTGCGCCAGGGCATTGCCACGGGATTGCCGGAGATGTTCACGAATATCAGTTTATCATTGACTTTAGCAAGCGCCTCTATCAGGTCGTTCTGTCCGTAGGGCAGTCCATACTCTTCGCGGTCGAAGCCCTCACAGTCCTGATGGCTGCTCTTGTTGAGTCCGCCGAATACTACTACATAGTCGGCCTGCCGCGCTTTCTCCACAGCCTCGGCAATGAGTTCCTGCGGCTGACGATACTCCGTCAGATCGACATTCATCTTCACATTGTTATAGAAACTGGTAGTGTCACCCACATAGCCACGGGCAAAGTCCAACTTGCAATCCGGAGATTCGCGAGTTAAGATTTTACGCAACCCCTCAAGAGGCGAAATCTCGCGCTGCACCTTCAACGACGATGATCCGCCGCCGACCGTCATCGGTTTGATGGCATTCTCACCGACCACCAGGATTCTGGCTGCATTGTGAGCATTGATAGGCAGAAGTCGGTTGTCGTTCTTCAGCAAAACGATTCCCTCTTCGGCTATCTGCCGGGCTGCGTCGTAATGGGCATCGGAGCAGAGAGACCCATAGGGACGCTGACGGTTCATCGTGGTTCGGAAATGGAGGCGAAGCACGCGGCGCACTTTTTCGTCGAGTTCTTTCTGAGTATAAGTGCCGTCTTGAATCGCCTTCTTATAAGAGAGTGCCAGGTAATAATTGTCGTATGCATTGGTGGCACCCATCGTCAATCCGTCGGTCCAAGTGCCGAATTCCATGTCGAGTCCGTTGCGCACAGCCTCATCCATATTGTGCGTCCCGCCCCAGTCGCTCACCACCACGCCGTCGAACGCCCAGTCGCGCTTCAGGATATCGTTGAGCAAAATCTGGTTATGGCAGTTGTGCTGACCATTATAGAGATTATAGGCACCCATCAGCGCCCACGCCCCACCCTGCTGCACAGCAGCCCGGAAGGCAGGCAGATAGATTTCATGAAGGGCACGGTCGCTGACCTTCACGTTCACTTGATGACGGTAGGTCTCGTCGTTGTTGAGCGAATAGTGCTTCACGCATGCAGAAACGCCTTTCGATTGCAAGCCCTGCACGTAAGGAACCACCATCCTCGATGCCAGAAACGGATCCTCGCCCATGTACTCGAAATTACGTCCGTTGAGCGGTGTACGGAGGATGTTCACGCCAGGACCCAGAATCATATCCTTGTCGCGGTAGAGGGCCTCTTCGCCCAGACTCTCTCCATAAAGGCGTGCCATCAGCGGATTCCATGTGGCAGCCAGACACGTCAGCGCGGGAAAAGCCACGCAGGAGTCGTTGGTCTGACCAGCCTGCACCCACTCGTCCCAAAGCACATCGGGACGAACGCCATGGGGTCCGTCGTCGGTCCACATATCGGGAATGCCGAGTCTTTTCACGCCTGGCGCAGAGAACTTCGACTGTGCATGAATCACGGCAATCTTCTCGTCGAGCGTCATGCGCCCGAGTGCGTCTTCCACGCGCTGCTCAATGGGTTTCGTCTCGTCGAGATATAAAGGCCGCTGGGCACTGACGCTGCCTGCCGTTAACGATAATGCCAACGACAACCCTAACAATATCTTGTCTCTCATTGTTTAATTATATTTCGGTTATTCTTAACAATTTAGGAGTTTGTTAGCCTCCCCTCGGGGAGGTTGGAGGGGGTTACTCCTTATTTCTGAAACACACGGATATAATCAATTTCCATCGAGATGGGGAGAGCATTCTCATCGACGCCCTGCATGCCACCCCAGTCGCCACCCCACGCGAGGTTGAAGATGGGATAGAAGGCATAGTGGAAGGGCCATTGGTTGTGACCGCTGCCAAGTGCAGCCTTCGTTACATGCAACTGTTCCTTGCCGTCGACGTAGGTCGTAATCTCGTCGGGAGTCCAGAGCAGGGCATAGGTATGGAAGGCACCTTCGGCGTCGGCAATCGTCATGGCGTGCGTCTTCTGCGTGTTCTTGGTGTGGTTGTAGTCCTGTGTGTGGACACTTGACGACACTTCGTTAGGCACAACACCCACTTCCTCCATGATGTCAATCTCGCCACACATGGGCCAGGGGTTAGTGTTCCAGTCGTTGCCAACGGGCATCATCCAGAAGGCAGGCCAGGTGCCCTTGCCTTTAGGCAACTTGATGCTGGCCTCGAAGTAACCATACTGCCAGCCCTCGTTGACGTGGGCATAGACACGGCCGGAATACACCTTGCCGTTCTCCTTGAAGCAGTTGATGCGCAGCTTGCCGCCCTTGATCTCGGTGACCAGCTTGCCGTCGGGCGACTTGTGGTTGACATAGTTCTGCAACTCGTTGTTCACCCAATGGTCTTTCTGAACCTCGTGCGTCCAGTCGCTGGCATTCAGCTCGGAACCCTTGTCGAACTCGTCCTGCCATACAAGACGGTAGCCCTCAGGGGCATTGTAGGCCGACTGTGCGGCAGCCTCCTGCGAGACGCTGATGGTCTGACGGGCCGAGCCCGACATGACGGTGACGGTGCCCGTGCGGGCACTGGTATTCGGATTAGCAGGAACCGTTACCGTCAGTGTGCCCGACTGGGCAGCCGAATTCTTCATGTCCAACTTTATAAAGTCCTTGTCAGCATAGGCACCCCACTCTTTGCCCGTGGTAGTTACGCTGATAATATATGTTCCGCCCTCGGCAGGAGCATTGATGCTGGCCTGAGAGACCGTAATGCTGACAGAGACAGGAGGAAGGTCGTCGCTGTCGCTCCCTCCGCAGCCCCAAAGGGCCACGGCGAGAGTGAGCAGGAATGTATTAAGCATGAACCTTTTCATTGTTTTTTGGTGTTTTTACTTTGTCCTATGTTTCTGAATGATTATCCGGCTGATCTTGGCCACGAAGCCGGCAGGAGCGCCACCGAAGTCAAAAATCATCTTGGCCTGGTCGAACTCGATTTCCTCGCCATTGTTTTTGGCGACGACACCGGCAAACTGGAGTGTATTGGGACCGTCTTCCAGCACGAAGTCTCCCTTGTAGCAGAGTGTATTCGGATCATTAGTAACATCAGGATCCTTGTTTACCTTAACTGTTGCGCGCGGCAATTCCATGTTGGTTTCAATATCTACAGAAACGTCATACATTTGTCCCTTCTCTATCTTCATGGGTACACCAGTGATGCTACATTGGGCCTGCCATTCGGCACCACCGTTCTCAACAGCCGTCACGGTATAGACTCCGTCAGCATAAGAGAAACCGGGGTCACCAACCTGATTCCAGCCGCCGTCGGCCCACCAGAATCCCATCTTGCCCACAGTATTGAAACCTGCGCCAATATTGTCAACAGAATCGTAGGCCACCCAGTCAACGGCCTTCGGGTCGGAGTTGTCCACCTGATGCTTCTGAATGATGATATCGCTGATTTCGGCTACGAAACCGGCTGGGGCACCACCAAAGTCGAAGATCATCTTGGCCTGGTCAAATTCGATTTCCTCTTCACCATTCTTTGCAACCACGTTAATGAGCGTCAACACATTCTCCCCATCCTGGAGTGAGAAGTCGCCTTTATAGCAGAGCGTGTTCGGGTCATTGGTGACGTCAGGATCTTTATTCACCTTCACAGTGACGCGTGGAAGATCCATGTTGGCCTTGATCTTGACACTTACATCATATCCTTGGCCCTTTTCAATCTTCATGGGAACACCCGTAATGCTGCATTGAGCCTGCCATTCGGAACCACCGTTTTCTACAGCCGTTACGGTATAGACTCCGTTTGCGTAGGAGAAACCAGGATTGCCAATCTGATTCCAGCCGGCATCAGCCCACCAGAAATTCATCGTTCCGGCAGTATTGAAACCTGCACCGAGGTTGTCGGGAGAATCAACGGCCACCCAGTTCACCTTTGGCGTGTCGTCACCACCTGGCTGCTGGTCAGGAACCACGGTGCCGTCATCATCGGCATGATTTTTCAGCACGATGTTAGAGATATTGATATTTGTCGCTCCCGTAGCACGGCCGAAGTCAAAGACGAGTTTTACCGGCGAGAGGTCTTTGCCCTCGATGTCGCTCATCCAGAACACATATTCCTTTCCTGCCTTCAGGCTCACGTTGTCCACGTCGATGATGGCATCGGCATCGGTCTCGTTGGTCAACTTGACGGTAACTCCATCGATGTCCTTGTCGGCCACGAAGATGCAGGAGAAGTCGTAGTGATTGGCTGCAGAGATGCTCAAATCGGTATGAAGATGCATCTGAGCCTGCCAGCGGTCGGAACAGGCATCAGGCACAGTGACAGTATAGTCGTTGCCACCATCCTTATAGGTTGCCTCCATCTCAGCGGTGCGCACATCACCCCACCCAGGCTGGAAGTGGAACGTGGCTTTCGGTGTGATACCTTTCCACAGGTTGAAGTCGCTACCGGCATCGAAGCCGCTCTCCTCCACGTTGCGCACATCGGCCTCGCTGGTCAGGATGAAACGCCAGGCTATGGAACGGTCGGGAGTCTCATAGATGAGCACCATCTTCTTGGCGGTCAGTGACTCAATACGAAAGCGGGGATTATCGTATTGTGCATCGGAACTGACATAGGGGAAGGCGGTGTTGGATGCCAGCTGGATATAGGTCTGTGTTGTGACGTTACCATCGACATCCGCCCATTCATAGACCTCAAAACTCCAGGCGGCAGTCTGGTTACCCAATTTCACATCAATGTCTTCGGCAGCACCATTGGCCCACTTGGTTCCCTTGTTCACGTAGGTCATGCCGTCTTCTCCTGCATTGTAGGTGTAGGTTCCACCCTTGCGGTTATCGTTGGTGAAGGTGATGCGGTCATCATAGACACCGAAGTCTTTCTTGTCGTTTGGTGCAGCCGACCACCACTCTGTGGCAGCCGTTCCGGCAGGACCGCAACCCATGTGGGCCGCCTCGCGGTTGGCAATGCGCCACTCCTTGCCGCAGATGCGGCGGAAGTCGGCCGTGTAGTCAATCTTTGTCTCGTTGAAGGTGAATTCCTTCTTCAGACCTGCATCCGAGATGCCGTTGCGGTTTCCCAGTTTCAGCTCCACCGTGTAGGTTCCCCGTTCGGGATTGTTGTAACCTACTTCGGAAAGCGTGGAATACTGCGTGCCATTGAGAATCCAGATGGGATAAGTTCCGGGGGCTGGAGTATAGTTAGCCACCATCTGGTTAGTCTCCTGATCAACGGTCATCTGGAAGTCAGTACCGCTGACCGTGGGTTTCCCATTAGGATCGGCTCCGTCGAAACTATCGGGCGAGCAAGCCGTCAGGGCCATGCCAGCGAACAAAGTTCCTACTGCTAATTGAAATATCTTGTTCATATTCAAAAATCGTTTAATTCGTGATATTCGTTGTCGTATTAATAGTTGTTCTGAACCAGCGTGGGGTCGGCATCAAGCTCTGATTGTGCCAGAGGGATGTGCTTCTTGCTGGGAGTCCAAGAGTTGGTGCGATAGCCGTAGGTATCGGGCACGAGCTTCACGGTAGCCTTCTCTGTGGTGACACCGCTGATGCCCTCGGCACGTACAAGGTCGAAATAGCGTTTGCCTTCGCCGCAGAACTCCAGGTGACGCTCGTTGAGGATATCGTCGAGGGTGACGTTGGTGAGGGCCTCAAGTCCTGCACGGGCACGAACTTCGTTCACATAGCCGGCGGCCTCTGATGCACTGCCTCCTGTCTCAAGAAGCAGCTCGGCAGCATTGAGTAAGGTCTCGGCATAGCGGTAGATGCGCTTATTGTTGTTATAGTTCAGATTCTTTGAGGTCGGACAATCCTTGTTGTTGGCAGATTGCGGACGATACTTCCCATGCCAGAGGTGTGTGTCCTGATAGCGCTCGGTGTAAGTGTAGTTGCGTAAGTCCCAGATGGTCACATCGCGACGCTTGTCGTTCTCTGCATACATATTGTAGGTCTCGACTTTAACGGGAAGGAAACCCCAGCCGTCGTTACCGCCGTCCCAGCCTTCGCCGCCACCCCATCCGTTGGGAGAACAGAGCGTGGGGAACACGGTACCACCGGCATTGATGGCAGCACCGCCCCAGTCGCGCTGGGCCTGGTCGTCGTTATAGTTAATCTCGAAGATACTCTCTGAGCACCATTCGCCGTTCTCAGACCAGAGGTCGGCAAAGTCGGGATTCAGCGAGTAGTTGCTGTCGGCGATGATCTGCTTCATATAAGTGAGTGCCTTAGGCAGACGAGCTGCATCGTTCTGGTACATCACCATCTCTGCATAGAGCATGTAGGCAAAAGCCTGACTCACACGACCACTCTCACCGGTCTCCCAGCGCATGGGCAGCACATTAGAGGCGATAATATCTTCCAATTCGGGCAGCAACTGGTTATAGATTTCATCGGCTGAGAGTTGTGGTGCCGTATAGGGCAACGAGAGATTCTCCAAATAGAAAGGAACGTTGCCATAGTAGTGCCACAGGATGTTGTAGTAATAGACACGCAGCAGACGGGCCTGCATCTCCATGGAGCGGCGGAAGTTGTCGCTGACATTGCCAGGCCATCCGGCATACTTGATGGCATCGTTGCAGCGCTTGATACCGCTGTAGAAATCGCCCCACAGGGTGGCCAGTGTCTGGTTGCCGTTGCCCTCGAAGTTGAATAACTTGTGCCAGTGCTCATTGTCGGTGGCGTTGGAGCCGCCTACCCAGAAGTCATCACCCATAATCTCGCCGTCGATGGTGAGGTCGTTGTAGGCAGCATTGTCCCAGTCGGGCCAGTGCAGAGGTGCGTATGCCGAGGTAAGGGCCTCGTTGAGTGTCTCCTCGGTGGTATAGTATTCTTCCAAGGGCTCGCCTGTCGGATTCTTCACCTCCAGGAACTCGTCGCCGCAGGATGCAAGCGTCAACGCAGCTGCGCAAAAGCCTGCTATAATAGTGATATGCTTGTTCATATTGGATATTTCTTTATATGTTTAGAGTGAAACGTTGAAACCGATGGTGTAGGTACGTGCCTGAGGATAGACACCATAATCGACACCGAGAGAGGTAGAACCGGAACCGATTTCGGGATCGAAGCCCCAGTATTTGGTCCAAGTGATGAGGTTCTCTGCACGGGCATAAATGCGCAGCCGGCTGATGTTGATCTTGTTAGTGATGCTGCGAGGCAGGGTATAACCCAAGGTGATGTTCTTCAGGCGCAGATAGCTGCCGTCCTGAATGTACATGTCGCTGCATACCCAGTTTTCTGATTTGCCCAGTGTAGGCACGGTATTCGAGGTACCTTCACCCGTCCAGCGCTGGAGCACCCAAGTAGGATAGTTGCCGGAGGCGATGTCTTGACGATAGGTGGCATCAAAGACATCAGCACCGCTGACACCCTGGAAGAATACACTCAGGTCGAAGCCCTTCCACTCAGCATCGAAGTTCAGACCGAAGGTCCAGTCAGGCACTCCGTTACCGATATTGGTACGGTCGTCAGAATTGATCTTATTGTCACCATTCATATCCACGAAACGGAAGTCGCCTGGCTGTTTGTTGGTGCCATACTTACTGTTGTATTCTGTAGCCTCGGCAGCATTCTGGATGATGCCAGCTGTCTTATAGCCATAGAAGAAGGGGAACGGCTGGCCGTTCTCGGCGCGTGTGCCACCGTCGCTGAACTGCGAGATACCATAGTTCAGGAAGCCTGTGTCGTTACCGAGGTTCTTCAGCTCATTCTTCAGATAGGAAGCATTGCCCTTGATGGCGAAGTGGGCATCGGCAATGTTCCACCTGTAGCCGAGTTCAAATTCCCAACCACTATTCTTCATGTCACCTACGTTTGCCAAAGGACGAGCCTCACCCACATAGCTGGGGATAGGCATTTCGATGATCATGCCGTTGGTCTTCTTAACGTAGTAATCTACCGAGAAGGTCAGTTTATTGTTCCAGAAGCCGAAATCGAGGCCGAGGTCAGTCTGCTCGCTCTCCTCCCACTTCAGGTCTTCATTGGCAAGGCGGTTGGCCTTTGAACCGTAGATCATGGTTGCCGTGCGACCGTAGTAATAGTTGCTGCTGGCTCCGATGGAGGTCAGCGTGGTATAGGCGAAGTCGCCGATATTGTCGTTACCGTTCTTACCCCAGCTGGCACGAAGTTTCAGGTTGGTGAGCCAGTCGTGGGTGTTCTTCATAAAGCTTTCGTTCATGATGTTCCAACCAATAGAGAACGAGGGGAAGGTGCCATACTTATTGTTGGAACCAAAACGGCTAGAACCGTCACGACGGACTGTGGCCTGGAACATGTACTTCTCATCGTAGTTGTAACTTAATCTGGCAAAGAGAGATGAAAGTCGGTGCTCGGTATAAGGACCACCCCATACACCCACATGACTGGTGGCGCCGGTCATCTTGCCATCAGCATCGGTAGCGATTTCCAAATCACCGCCGGTGGTATAGTTGATGGAGGGCTTATTGATATTCACCAGATTCCAGTGAGAGCCGCCCAACTCATCACCCTTGAATTTCAGTGCACTCTGACCAAGCACCACGCCGATGGTGTGCTTGCCGAAAGTCTTGTCGTAAGTCAATGTGTTCTCAATCTGCCAGGTGGTGTTGTTTCCTTTGTAAGAAGTGGCCGAGGTGTGGTCGGCATTGTTGTTGCCCGAGAGATAATACTTCTGCAAGGTAGCAGCCTCATAGCCCCAGAAGGAGAGCTCTGCACTATAGGTGAAATGATACTTCAGGGCATCCCACAGTTGCAGATCGAGCGAGAACTTCGGCATAAACTTGTGGCTCCAGTTCTTTGAGGGGTTGCCCTGCATCATGGCGATAGGGTTATTCTGCTCCTGATAACTGCCCACATAACCTGGAATGGTATAGGGATTGCCGTCGGCATCATAGTAGAGGTCGTAAGCACTATAGCGGTCAATCATGGCCTGCCCGTAACGGGCAACCATCTCTTCGCCCACTTTGTCGTAACCCAGCTGCGTCAAGGTGACGGGCAGCGTGGGAGCCAGATAGAGAGCCGAGCCCAGGGGAGAACCCCATGTGGAGTTGGCATCGATTCCTGTGTTATGTACACGCATATAAGAAAGGTTTGCTCCCAAGTCGAGCTTATTCAGGAAATTACGCTCCTTAGAATCCCTAAATTCCGCAGCACTTTAGTTTAACTTTCTTTATAAGTACCTGAGCAACAAAAAGTTGCTCAGGATTTTGCCATGTCAGATTTTTCACTTACCTT
>OMWC01000062.1 GCA_900314655.1 uncultured Prevotellaceae bacterium
CGATTGAAGTCAAGCGTATCATGATTATAGTCTTCAGCTGGCGACGGGAAACCAGCCCTGATGCCTGGAGCAAATTGAAGCTTCAGTTTCTTCTCAAAGCCACCTTGTATGATTTGAATGTTTGCCATTATCTATCTGTCTGTTCGATAAATTGGAATTTACTCGTCAGGCTGTTGACCATCGTGAGCCTGCCAGGCACATTCGGTAATCTTCATATCGGAGAAAATGGCTGTGAATGAGGACTCCTCGGGCGAGCAGGCATAGATGCCGAAGCTGATTTCATCGGCGGCTGCAGGCATGTGGCAGACACGCATCTGGCTGAACGTCTGTCCGTCAGCAGAGCACTCGATACAGTAGTCATCCTCGCGGCGGGAAAAACGATACCACATGGTTTTCACTTCGGCAGGGATGGCTGTGGTGGCCCAGTCGGAGTAGCCATTGTTCGTCACTACACTGCCCAGATGCTGAAACTCCTCGTTCTCGTATTCCACCGAGCCTTTCAGCCAGTTCTCGCTGCCAAGATACATCACGATGCCGCACTGGTCAAAACGATGGTGACTGCCCGTGAAATCGGTCTTCACCACGAAGCTGAAGAACTTCTCGCGGGTCTTCATCTGCAGAACAGGGGCGTTGTCGTTCTGGAAGTGATAGTACGTGCGCTGCCAAAGGTCGGTCTTTGGTGCAGTGGTGATAAGGATGGTATCACCCTTCACCTCGTAGTCCTTTGGCTCGCGTGTCCACTGAAGGCTGTCCAAAGCTATGCGCCCGCCGTCGGCAAGTGCTTCTTTAACCTGATCTGTAAACTCCATTGTCGTTTCCTTTTGTTTAGTCTGTTGTCCGCAAGCCACGAGCATCATGGCGAGACAAAGCATGGTTACGTAGTTTTTTCGCATATTCGATTTATATTTTTCTTGATTTGTAAATATCCCAATGTCACTGCTATTAAACCCCAAAAACACTTCACTTATCACTTCATCAGCATCAGTACACTACCGAGGGTTATTAGCACGGCACCGGCAACAACCTTCATATCGACCTTCTCCTGCAGGAACACGAAGGCGAGGATGATGGTTATGACCACGCTCAGCTTGTCTATCGGGGCTACCCTTGCGACATCGCCCAACTGGATGGCCTTGAAATAGCAGAGCCACGACAGTCCCGTAGCCACGCCTGAGAGAACGAGGAACAGCCATGTATGGCGGCTGACATCACGAATCTCCCGTAGGTGTGAGCCAAATAGCACAATGCCCCAAGTCAGCACGAGAATGACCGTAGTCCTGATGGCCGTGGCGAGATTGGAGTTGACATCCCTGACTCCCACCTTGGCGAAGATGGCTGTCAGGGCGGCGAAGAACGCCGAAAGTAGTGCGTAGGTTTTCCACATCGCTCAATGTACCTCCATTTTTGAAAATAGGTTGATGACTATCACCCCTGCCATAATCAGAGCCAGGCCGATGTAGGCAGGAATGTCGGGCACCTGTTTGAACACGAAGATGCCGATAAGCGTGATGAGCACGATGCCGAGGGCACTCCAGATGGCATAGGCAATGCCGATGGGAACGGTGCGAAGGGCATGGCTCAGCAGATAGAACGACAGGATGTAGCCTGCCAACATGGCGATGGTAGGCAGAGGACGGGTAAACTGCTCTGAGAGTTTGAGCATCGAAGTGGCAAACGTCTCAAAGACGATGGCACCAATAAGGAATAACCATTCTTTCATTACTTGATTTTTTTGCGGAACATTTTATATACGTATTCTTCGTCATCTGTGCTGAACTCTGGAACGGTGCCTTCTCCAATCTGCTCGAAGCCATGCTTCGGGTAGTACTCCCAGTTGCAGGTGCAGTCTGTCCAGAGGTACAGCCACTCTATGCCACGCTCTCTGAGCCGTTCTATTAGGGCGTTCAGTACAGGTGTACCATAGCCTGGCTTCTGACTGATGAAGAAGGAGAGTTTTGCCGAGTTGGGCAGCATTCTTGACTGTAGTTGTGCATCCGTCCGCGTCAGGTATCGCTCGTTGGTCAAGAGTGTCTGCTGTTCCTCGCCCGTCATATTGGGTAATTGGCTCCGCAACCACGAGGCAGCATCGTTAGTGTCGCCTGGCAACCATGCAAATGCGATGGCCTGCAAACCATCTTCGTCTTCTGCCTGCAGGGCCAAATCAGCAGAATACAGGCTGTAACGGGTCAGATGCTGGCAGAAAAGACTGGCTACTTCTGCGCCATGAGCACCTTGTTCTTTTCCCCAGACTCCCGCTGCCATCTTTGCAACGAGGTCTATTCCGTCTTGTGTAAATTGTTTGATAACCATAAATTCCGATTTATCTGTTTAGCTAACGCTTAAACCCAATCAAAGTTATCCGTTCCTGCACCTAATTCAAAGTGATATTTGGCAATGCCCAAGTCCATTTGGGTGTAACCAATCATGGAAAAACCTTTGTTGGCTCGTACTTGATGGCGGTTGTTGTTCATGCCGACATACTCAAATGAGAACTTTTGCTGATTGACGGCTGTAGGAGCAAGCAAGGCAGCTTCAACTCCCTTCTTGAACCACGAAGGCGTAATGTCACTGGCATTGCTGACATCCTCCACGAGCTTTTCGTCTTTGCCGACATTGTACGCCTCTGGAACCTTGCGGTACGAGAGTCCTACCCAACAGGTATTGAGTCCCAATGACTGAGCCAGCAAGACCAGTTGCTCGCCATAGTAGCCCACTCGCTCATCAAGGTCTTTGGCCTTCTTACCAACCATCACAATATAGTTCTTTACTCCGCTGAAAGAACCATACGACAGCATTCCTGTGAATGCCTTCGTCTCGTTCTGTACCAGCTGAATGCTTAGATTGCCAACCTTGTTGCACTCCGCGATTTTATCTTGGAGAGCAGCAATGATGTCGGCAGGAATTTCCTTGTCAAGGTACTTCCGTACACTATGACGTGCAGTAATAGCTTCAAGTAGGGTCATTTCTTCTTTTACTGATTGTCTTCAACTTTGTTATCCTGGCTATTCTTCCTTTCGCTCTTCTTTTTGATTGGGCCGGAATGTTTGCCACGGTTCAGTTTGATACCATATTTGTTCAATATGCGGAATACCGAGCTTCGACTGTGGAAACCGCTGGCTTTCCAGATGTCATCAATAGGATGCCCGGCTGCATAAAGGTTGATAACCGTCTTTTCCCTGTCCATGCGTCTCTCCTTGGCCGTAGAGACAGGAGGTAGCTGAACAATCATACGTTCCTGAAGTTTGGAAACGTGTTCGGATGCCTTGCGAAGGACAAGTGCTTCGTCCGGCAGAGAACCAATCATCAGCAGCACATCCGACGGCTTTGTCTCTGGGAACAGCTCATTATTGGAATCTATACGGTCATGTATGCTGATAACCCTTATGACCTTCACTCGGCAAAATTCCAGGAACATTGCCAGTTCTCGTGCGCCACGAAGTGCATTGCTGAATTTGCTGATGACAAGTTCATCGCCGCGATCCAGGGCTATCATCAGCTGTTTCCACAACGGACGGCTCTTCTCGTCAGCATCGTTCTCTTCGACAATCTTCACACAGCCATACTCCTGCATCCACTGTCGGTCTTCCTCCAGTTTGTCATAGTGGGCGGCTGCCATGATGTAACCTATCTTTGCCATAATCAATATGTTGTTGGTTGTTGCAATTATGGTCGGATGACCTTATTCTGTTATTTCAACTGCAAAGGTATGAAAATTTCTTGGATTG
>OMWC01000029.1 GCA_900314655.1 uncultured Prevotellaceae bacterium
AAGGTAAGTGAAAAATCTGACATGGCAAAATCCTGAGCAACTTTTTGTTGCTCAGGTACTTATAAAGAAAGTTAAACTAAAGTGCTGCGGAATTTAGGGCATAAATAATTTGGCCGTTTGGAAATATGTTTGTACTTTTGCCTGTAACAATTCATAAAACAAGATAATATGGAACGACAGCATGGACTAAACAATCAACAACGGAGTCTCTTTCGGGGGCATCCAAATATGAACGGGGAGTCCCCCGTTCACAGGAAGAAATCTGTCCCCGTGATTGGGTTTAAAAGGGGCTGGTGCTCGTGATTATTACAATCAAGGAATAAAAACAGAATTATGGAAAAGGGGAAGATGATTTACATGATGAGATTTTATAGGACATATGCGACTTTTTTTATTACTTTCGTATTACTTTCTTCTTGTGCCCAGATTGACAATAGACAATCCGAAGTTTATATGCTTACTCTGACAGAATCTGAAAGTATTTGCTTCATTCAGGATGCAGATTCACTTTCATATAAGTGTTATGCCGTGGCAGTAGATAGTGATTGCATTAATATAACAATGCCGTATAGTACTAATTATTTTGTTGATGACATCAAGAAAAAGGCTAAGAACCTGGCAGATGTTCCAATTGCCCAAAAGCAGAGAGGATACAGGGAAACCCTACAAGAACTGAAAACATGTATAAGAGTTATTTTAAGTAAGTATAAGGGCAAATGTTTGAGTTGCCTTCATTGCAATCTATCAGATTTCAGCGACATCGCTGTTGCTGTTTCACGAGACTTACCTGAAATTAAATGTAATAACATGTCACAGATAGAAGAAGTTATAAATACAACAACGTTAGCAACAGACTTGACGGCAATATTAGCAGAGTATAATATGCGAGTAAGGTCAATAACATTAGATGTAGAAGCAAAAGGTATTTATATGAACAAAGATTTATATTTGTCCACCCACTTGGTGTCTGGTAAAAACATACCTCAAAAGATTCTTGCAATCCCCATCAAGATAAGCATTGAAGAATCAAGGTGAACAGGGGACTCTGCTCACAAGGAGTCTGTCCCCCTGTGCTTGTAAATGAGGCGAACAAGATATTTTGTCGTTTTTTATAAGCAGTTATTTTAGAAAGGTAAAAATTACTTCGAGTGCAAATACATAAAAAATCCGACATCTTTCTATTTCAAAAGAAATATATAGATAAAATCGTGAATTCTTTCTATGTCACAAACCGTGAACGCAGGAACCGTAATGTGGTCACATGCTCACAGGCTGATTCTGAAGCCCATGTTAAAGACTCCGGCACAACCGTAGCCCAACTCTGAGAAAAAGTTCAGCCTTTCACCTCCTACATTGATGCCAAAGGCCGTCAGTTGATAGGAAGGGCGCCACACAAACTCGTCCGTTTCTTCCAGCATTTTCGGCTCCGCCTCGGCATTGCCGCTATCATACACAGCGACGGAGTACTTGGAGTGACGACGCATCATACCCGCCGCAACTTGCGAATAAAACTGACAGTGAGAGAAATGTTTCCACGTGAGTTTTACTGATGGCATCACATAGAAAATTCCAACCTTCGCATCACCCCATGGCGCAGGACTATCTGACGATTCCTCTGTCAGGAGGCTATTGGTTTCCTGGTAGCTGCTATTCTCGTAGCCTCCCGTTGCGCGTCCCCAACCTGCCATGATGCCGACCGCCCAGCGATTGTTCAGTCGATAATGGTACTGCAGACTCAACGTCAGAAATGATTCTCCGATCACATCGAAGCATTCCCCTTCATATTCAAGATGATATTTGTCCAGATAGGGAGCCTTCAAATTGTCAAAGACACGGTCGGTCATATTCGGTCCTAATCCGAAGCTGACGTTCAGTTCGTGATGAAACCTCACGTCTTTTCCCCTTTGACCATCCGGTTGCGCTTTCACCAATTGCGGAAGAGTCACCAAAGCCGCGATTGCCAGAATCAATCTGATTTTCATATATTTGGTTACGTCTTTTTTCTATGGCAAAAATAACAAATAAAAATAACTTCTATACAGGAACCTCTCGAGTTTTATACATTGTTAAGAACTGTTTGTTTTATTTGTAAGTTCCTCCCCTCTAAAAATTAAAACCTCCTAAACTGGAAATTTTTGCTTTAAACACTGACACCACCGCACATCCCCGATAAACAAAGGGCTGAAGTGTGTCAGTCGGACTGACACCACTGACACAACACTGACACGCTTTTTGACTATGACTATGACGATGACTATGACGTTTTGAGCCCTTTGATAAGGCAGGGATTTATTTAACGGAACACAAAGACACAAAGTTTTATTATTAAGGAAGAGATTACGATGGGGTGTGGATCACAGGGACTCTTTGACTCATTTTTATGAAAAATATTTGGTGGAAACAAGAATAATGAGTATCTTTGCGCTATATAACGTAAACAAGCATTCTATGCCCCGACAAAAGCGAGAGAAAAGCGGGACGGGCATCTATCACGTGATGCTCCGTGGTATCAACCGGCAGGACATCTTTGAGGAAGATGAAGACTACTTGCGTATGCTTGATTTGCTTCGGCAGCAGACAAATCGGTCAGATGACCAAGGCGGCAGGCCGTATGCTTTGTGTCGTGTCTATGCTTATTGCCTGATGAGCAATCATGTTCACCTGCTTATCGGAGAGGAGTCAGGCTCAATAGGCGATGTGATCAAGCGGGATTACGGGGTGGGTTCCCCGTTCACATAATACACGCAAGAAAATTTTTTCCTGTTCTTGCTATCACTGCTATCACTAAAATTGGCAAACAATTGGTTTACAATAAGTTGCCGAGAAAATTTTAGTGATAGCACAGGTGATAGCAGTGATAGCAAAACGCCGAAATCCTGAAAAAAGTTGATAGTTTATCCTGATTTTTATGATAAAAAGCCCGTTTTTTGAGATTATTCACGCAGCGTGCATGGAGTCTGCAGAGTGAATAATATCTCTGCGAGCTCTTATGACTCGGCGTGAAGTTTCTTAGGAATTGTGTGGTGGCTGATGGTGTGCTGAATTACTGCGAAGCCTCCGCAGTAGTACTGCGGATGATGCGCAGTACTACTGCCAATGGGTTGCAGGAGTATTGCAACTGGTTCGCACTTTTGCGAGAATTAAAGCGCGTATGCAAAAAACTGAGTGTTTAGGGGCGATTTTTTCAGAGTCAAGGCCGTTTTTGCTATCACTGCTATCACCAGTGCTATCACTAAATATTTCGTTACAACTCACAGATATTCAGCTGGTTACAGATTTCAGTGATAGCAGTGATAGCAAAAATAGGAAAACTTTTCTTTCATGCGCACAGGGGTTCTATCACCCTGTGAGCATGATTCATTTGAGGAGGAAACTCTGGTTACGGGCGCATTACCTTTTTGCCTTTTGATACGGCGATACCCTTGAAACCTTGGGGAGCGGGCTGACCGTTGAGCTGATACCACTGGCGGGCTTCACCGTTTGAAGAGGTCTCTGGCTGATGAATGCCTGCGGGGGCTTTGCGCAGGAGGTAGATGCGGGAGATCTTTATCGTGCCGACAGCTGCTGCCTGAAGGGCTATCTGGGCAACGTTGCTCACATCGAGCCCGGCAAAGAGGCATTCGGCCTTATCGGCTCCGGCGTTGACCCATACCTTGGCGATTTCCTTATTGCTTGGACCTTGGATAAAAATCTGCGTAGCAATTGGAGTGGGCTCAGCAAACTCGAATACTACCTTGTCGTATTCGGACCAGTCGGCACCGCCCAGCCAGCAGGCTACACCGCCCCATTGCACACCATTATAAATAAGGTTAGTGCCATCGGTGGTTACAGTTTCACCTTTGTCTGCAGCCCAGCAATAGCTGAAACGGTCGGTGATGATAACAGGCTCTGAATAATCCACCTGCGGCACTTCGTCCTCGTCGATATCGGCTTCGATGCCCATCGTGGCGAGCATGGTCTTGGCGTAGCGGCGACCCAGTTTGCGATAGCCCTGCGAGTCGAAGTGTATGTTGTCGCTCTGCAAGGTGCAGCCTACGGATGAAACAACGTGGGCTGTGGGAATGGTCTTGGGCAGTTTGTTGATGGTAGGGTTGGCATGGGCGCATCCGCCGTTCTGGTCGGCTCCGCCCACTTCTCCTGCAATAAGGGGCACATCCTCAGCCTTGAGGTTGAGTTCGGAGAGCAGGTTCTCATAGACCTTCTTCACTTTCTGGATCCATGCGTCGCTGTAGGCGTCGCTCTCACCCTGATGCAGCAGGATGCCTTTGATGACACCGCTCTTCTGTGCTTCCTTGGCGCATTCTATCAGGCGGGCCAGCGGATTGCCGCCGTAGGCATTGACGGAATTGATCTGCCAGCTCTCGGTCATCGAGTTGACATAGGCCTGCCATCCGTCGGGATCATAGAGGTCAATCTTGATGCCGCCGATGGCTACCACCACCACGCCCACGCGCTTGGCTTCGTCGAGATTGGCTACCATAGTGCGGCCGAAGTAATCGGCCGGACAGAGACGGGTGTCGCAACGGGCCAATGGGGGCACGGCGCGATACCATTGTCCCAGCTTGCGGGTGCCGCAGTCGAGCGTTGACATCATCTGGAAACGCTCACTGGGTGCGAGGTCGCAGTCTTCGATGGTGCCCTGGCCTTCCATGTTGCTCTGGCCGATACATAGATAGATGTAGAAATTGGGATCCACTTCAGCCTTGGCATTAGTGCTCAAGAGGGTCATGACGGCTATCAGGGCCGTCAGCATGAGGTTTCTTTTCATGATTAGATAGTTATTATAAATGTTTCAGGTTTCAGGTTGCAGGTTGCAGAATCCAGGTTGCACTCACTCTTCCGCCTCCTCTTTAGCCCGGCGCTTAGCTTCCTTTTCGGCTTCTTTGGCTTTACGCTTAGCCTCCTTTTCAGCGGCCTTGGCTGCCTTTGCGGCTTCTTTGGCCTTGCGCTTGGCCTCTTTCTTGGCTGCTTTTTCGCGCTTCTTGGCTTCCTTCAGGGCAGCCTTCTCGGCTTTCTTGGCCTCGCGGAGCGCTTCCTTGTCGTCAGGGTCATCGAGATCTTTCTGCTGTAGCTTGTCGCCTTTCTCCAAAGCCTCGCGGAGCATATCCTTATCGAAGGTAATCACTTTGCCGAAGAGTCCTAAGGAGAGAATCTGATCCTTGCCGTCCATACGGATATGGGTGGTATTCACCACCAGGTAGTCATCGAGCTTGAGTTTCAGGTCGATGGCCAGGCTGGCAGCCGAACGCACCACGCTCTTGCCAAGATTAGTGAGCACATTGTTTCCAAGGCCGCGGTCTTCGGCCTCGTCGTCCACATATTCTGCAATGGCTTTCATCATGGCCTCCTTATGGGCCTTCTTGTCGGGTTTAGTGAGAGCCATGATGATGGCTACACCTACAATAAGAATTAAAAAGAGCAGTTTTTTCATTTCCTTACTTTCATGATTATTGGTTTGCGGTTGCAAAAGTAATAAAAAAAGTGAAGAGTGAAGCGTGATGAGTGAAGAATTTTTCATATCTTTGCAATCATCATGTAAAAAAGGATACAACTATGAGTGAAAGAATCTTCCAACTGTTCAAGGAACTGAACGGGGTACCACGCCCTTCATGGCACGAAGAACGAGTGGCCGACTGGCTCTGCGGGTTTGCCGAAAACCATCATTTAGACTATCAGCGCGATGACCATAACTGCATCGTGATCCGCAAACCGGCCACACCAGGCCGGGAGCAGGCACCCATCACCGTGATGCATGCCCACATGGACATGGTTTGTGTGGCAGAGGAAGGCAAGGCATTCAACCCGCTGACCGACCCGATAGAATCATACATTGAAAACGGATGGATGAAAGCCCGCGGCACATCGCTGGGAGCCGACAACGGCATGGGGCTCTGCATGGCTCTGGCCGTGATGGAGAGTGACAGTCTGGAGCATGGACCGCTGGAGCTCTTTGTCACCACCAACGAGGAAGACGGAATGACGGGCGCCGCCAACATCAAGCCCGGTTTTATCAAAGGACGCAGAATGATTGACCTCGACTCGGAAGACTATGACACCATCACCACAGGAGCCGCCGGTGCCTATCTGCAGAACCATCGGCTGCCGCTGAAGAGGGAGCAAACGCCCGAGGAGCTGCATTATTATAAGGTGAGCATCCAGAGCAGCACGGGCGGACATTCGGGCGTAGATATCAACAAGGGCAGGAAAAGTGCGGTGAAGGAAATCTGCGCCCTGCTCGACAAGATGTTCCAGGAAGACCCCACCATGGTTGTGGCCGACATCACCGCCGGCGAAGCCAACGCCTCCATCCCGGCAAGGGCTTCGGTCATCATCGGAAAAACCACCGCCGAAGGACTGCCCGCCGAGGGTGTCAGCGAATGTGAAAAGCCTGAAAGCATCATCAGCCGCACATCCGTCATGGCCCTAATCCGTGCAATCGGCAGGATACCCTACGGTGTGATTAAGATGAGTGAACGGATGGAAGGCACGGTGGAGACGTCCAACAACATCGGCGTAATCCGCACCCAGGAAGATCACTTCCATGTGACCACCCATACCCGCTCGTTCATCAACACGAAGATGGAGCGTATCGGCAAGGAAATTGCCGATGAAATCGTCCAAAATGGAGGTTGTTCGGAGATTGTGATGTCAACGCCCGCCTGGCAGGAACGCACCGACAGCGAGTTTATGCACCTGGTGGAACAGACCTTCGAAGATGTGCTCGGCTTCCGCCCGCGACTGGTAGAGATGCACTTCGTGATGGAGATGGGCTATTTCGTGGAACGATTCCCTGGCATTGAGATCATTCCCATCGGACCCCGCATCCTGGAACCCCACTCCACCAACGAGCGCGTGGAAATCTCCACCATCGGTAATATCTGGAAAGTGTTAGTGGAACTGCTGAAAAGGCTTGGGGAATGAGAAATTGGGAAAATGAGATATTGAGAGAATGAGAAATTGGGAAAATGAGAGAATGAGAAAATGAGAAATTGAGGAAATGAGAAATTTAGTTTTCGCGCTTTTTCTTGCCTTCCTGCAAACCGCGAACGCCCAGGAAGCCATCACCGATACCACCATCATCCACCGAACGGCGATGGACATGCGGCTGGTGAGACTCAACTATACCTACACCTCCGTGGGACCCGACGGACGTACACCCACCACCCTTTCGGGAGCCATCATCATGCGCCACTCCATCTGGACGAAGGAGAACCATTGCAACGGACTCATCCTCTACAACCACCCCACTACGAGCGAGAAGAACGGATGCCCTTCACGGGATTATGACCTGGATGCAGAGGCGGCCATCGGTTTCACGCACAAATATATCATTGTGGCCGTAGATAACTATGGATTCGGCATCACCGAAGACCATCCGCAGGCTTACCTGAACCCCGACATCACGGCACAGGGTGCCATCGACGGACTCCTGGCAGCCAAGCGACTGCTTTTCCTGATGGGCTATGAATATGAGAACAGGCTGCTCAACGTGGGCTATTCGCAGGGAGGACATACGGCCATGGCCGTGCAACGGCTGGTGGATACCCGCTACGGCGACCGCCTGAAGATTCTGCATACCTATGCCGGCGGCGGCCCTTACGACATCATGGGTATCTATGAGGACATGAAACAGACGGGAGTGACCTACTATCCCTGTGCGCTGCCCCTGATTCTGAGCGGCATCAACGAAACCGAAGGCCTGGGACTGAAACCCCACGACATGTTCCGCGGCGCACTGGCCGACCATTACGAAGAGTGGATTCTCTCAAAGGAATATTCCACCACGGATATCAACCAGATGATTATAGAGAGCCTTTCGCCGGAAGACATCGTACCGGGAGATCCCCGCGACGGCGTGCGCCTCTCGGCCATCGTCAACCCCGCCATTATGGATGAAAGCACCCCGCTGGGCCGCAAGATGATGACCTATTATCAAAAGAACTCGCTCATAGATACCTGGAAACCGAATCCCGACACGCATATCTATCTGTTCCACTCCAGAGCCGACGAGGTGGTACCCGTCTTATGTACCGAGCGGATGGAACGTTTCCTGAAACGCCAAGGGGCCGACGTACAGACAGAGTACGTGGACGGCTGGGCGCATACACCCGCTGCTCCCTACTTCTTCTCACAAGTGGCCCTGAAGATTGTGGGAGATACGGACAAGTCCACGCTTTTGGATGAAGTAACCAAGAGCGTGCGCGATATCACCGACGACATCATTGATGTACTCGACGGCGTATTCCAAGGCATCGGTGAACTGCTCAGATAAGAAAACAGCATAAAAAACAGGGAGGATGTAATCAAATGTAAAGATTAACTTGGAGCAAATGCTGGGATTCCATACTTTTGCAGCGGAATTCCACCCGAACTGAAGTTAAACCTTTAAAACAATTGAACAATGAAAAGAATCCTTTTATGCCTGATGATGGCAACCCTGATGACCCTCTCTTCAGAGGCGCAGACCGACAAAGTGTACGACAGAGTAGAAGTGATGCCCGAGTTCCCCGGCGGCATGCAGGGCCTGTTTGAATACATGCAGAATAACGTGAACTACCCAAAGGAGGCCAAAAACCAGAAAATCGAGGGACGAGTCATCGTTTCCTTCATCGTAGAAAAAGACGGTTCCATCTCGGATGTACATCCCCTGACAGCCGTTCATCCCCTGCTTGACAAAGAAGCCATGCGATTAGTGAACGAAATGCCCCGATGGAAGCCCGGCACAGAGAAGGGCAAAGCTGTGCGCGTATCGTTTGCCTTACCTGTTTCATTCAAACTGTAATGAACGTAAAGCACCTGTTTTTATCATTCATAGCGTTATGGATGGCAGGCTGCTCCCCCACGGAGCAGCCTCGCCATCCCTTGCTGCTACAGGCAGAAAACTGCATCGACGAAAGTTGCGATTCGGCTTACGGATACATTTACAACCTGACGGATTCGTTTCCTCATCAGGCCGATCAGGCACTCTACGGCGTGCTCTTCACTGAGATTCTCCACAAGAAGGGAATCCATGTGGGCAACGACTCACTTATCAAGGCAAGCGAACATTTCTTCTCGCATAACGGGAAGGGACGCCGATGGGTAAAGGCCATGCTTCATCTGGGCATCACAAAATGCAGGAGCAATGAGACGGAAGAAGCGGTGAAATGGCTCAAAAATGCAGAAAAGGAGTCAAATTTGCTGGATGACACGCTGAAATACGACGTAGCCTTGGCTTTGGGTGACCTGAACCAGCAGGAGAACTGTCAGGCACTGGCCAAACATCATTACCAAAAGGCCTATCAACTGGCCCTACAGACAGGCAGTCACTCCCGTCAGGCCCAAAGTCTGTGCAGACTGACAAGAGCAGCAGACAAAGACAGCATTACGGAATATATAGACCGCTGCAAAAGGGTGTTGCCCCATGTAGACAGGGCTTTGCAATCAGAAATCCTCAGTTGCTTAGGATATTGGGCCCTTCAAAAGGGACGGCAGGACAGTGCCAGGCAGTATCTACAGGCGGCCTTGGCTGCTTTTCCCAATGATTTTGCCGCTTTACAGTTAGGGAACCTATATGAAAAGGAAGGGCACATCAACAAGGCCTGCGAACTGTGGTTCGAAGCTCTCAACACCAACAACGACGACGTAAAGATGACGGCCTTGGAAAAGCTCATTCCCAACTATAAGCAAACGGAGACCTGGAGGGCTCTCGATTTGAGTCAGATGCTTAACGATTTGCTAAAAAAGCACCATTCCATCGACCAAACAGAACATATCGCTGCCTTACAGGAACAGTTCGACCACGACATCATCCATGAAAGACTATTGAAGAAACTGGCCCTCACCCTGGCTGTGATAGCCTTCTTGGTGATCGTATTCCTGCTTTTCTACTGCTATCATCACAAAAAGATGAAACAATACGGCAAGGTGCTGTCGCATATTGAGGAATTGCAAAAACAACTGACCGAGCAGGAAAAGGCACACCCACTACCGAAGGAATGGAACCTGAAAGAGGCTATTCACGAAAACAACACTATTCACCGATTCCATCGGTTGGCCGATAAAGGTAAGGAGCCGCAATTGGAAGACTGGACTGAGCTGAGTGAGATTACCGAACAATACGTGCCGGGATTCAGCCGCTTCATCCATCAGAACGGTGTTCTTTCGGAACGTGATACGCACATCTGCATGCTTATCAAGATGCGCTTCCACCCGTCAGAAATCGCCGTTCTCATCGGAGCTTCTCCACAAACCGTCACCAACAGCCGCGTCCGCCTGCTCCGCAAAATCTTTGGTGAACAAGGCGGAGCGAAGGATTTCGATGAGCATATCCGAGAGATGGAGTAATGAAGCCGTTCAGTCTGACGGTTCCAGAAAGAACCGTTTGAACTCGCTTTCGAAGTTCGGAGTCAAAAGGTCACGCCCCATCGCATGGCGGATTTCGTCCATAGTCCAGAAGCGTCCGCCGTCGAGTTCTTCTTGAGAAGGATGTATCTCGCCGTCGTAAACGGTACTGTTCACGTAAACCAGTTCGCACTCCCGCTTGCTGTCGAAGACATAATGTCCGATATGCTTTGGTGTGAAATCGGTGATGCCCAATTCTTCGCTGACTTCACGCCGAAGTGCCTCTTCAGGCGTTTCGCCATAATCCAGATGCCCTCCTACCGCCGTATCCCATTTACCAGGTTGGATATCCTTCCACTCAGGGCGGCGCTGCAGATAGACCTCACCACGACTGTTAAACACATGCAGATGAACCACAGGATGTAACAGCCGTGAGCCATTATGACATTCACCACGCGTGGCCTTTCCTAATACGTTTCCCGAATCGTCAACTATCGGGAACAATTCTTCGCTATTGTCTCTCATCGGGGCGCAAAATTAGGCATAAACCACAAAAATCCCAAATAAATCCGCATTTTTCGTCTTTTTTTCGTATCTTTGTGCACTTTGTTTTATTCCATTTACATTATTACCTATGAGGAATTTAAAAACTATTATCACATTACTCTTTGTGCTGGCGGTTGCCGGCTGTACTTCCGACAGCATTGACCAGAAAGTGAATGATCTCTACCAACGGATGAGTCAGGAGGAACGCATTGCCCAATTGCGGGGCATGATGATGCAGGATCTCTTCGATGAAAACGGGAAACTCGACACCGCCCGATGCCGGAAACTGATACCCAACGGCATCGGCCACTTCTCACAGTTTGCCAGTCAAGAATCTACCTGTGCCGACAGCATCCGCGACAAAGTGCTGGCCATTCAGCAATGGCTCATCCACAACACGCCTAACGGCATACCGGCGCTCTTCCATGAAGAGGTGCTTACGGGTGTCACCACACGCGATGCCACCATCTATCCGCAGCAGATAGGACAGGCCTGCTCATTCAATACCGAACTGGCCGAGAAGAAAACCCTGCAGACGGGTCGCCAGCTGCGCCGCATCGGAGGCTTGCTTTCGCTCTCGCCGATGGTCGATGTGGTGCGCAATCCGTCCTTCAACCGTCTGGAAGAATCCTACGGCGAGGATGCCTACCTCTCGGCTGCCCTCGGCACGGCCTTCGTTCGCGGACTTCAGTTTGGCGGTCTTCGCGAGGGCGTAGGCACGTGTAGCAAGCACTTCCTGGGTTATGGAGGCGGTGGCGATGCCGAAGAGAAGGAACTGATGGAGGAAATCCTCCTACCCCACGAGACGATGATCCGCGAAGGCGGCAGCAAGGTGGTGATGACGGGCTATCATGCCGTGCATGGCACCAACTGCGTCTGCAACAAAGAGATTATCGACGGCATTCTCCGCACTTATCTCGGCTTCGATGGCATGATGGTGAGCGACTATACCTCCATCGAGCAGATACCCGGACTCGACAGCGACATGAAGCGGGCTGCAGCGGCTATGAATGCAGGCAACGACGTGGATTTCCCCAAGGGCACGTCTTATGCCCATCTGCAGGAAGCCATCGATCAGGGACTGGTCAGCCAGGAGGATTTCGAGAAAGCCGTGAAGCGCGTGCTTACCTATAAAGCCAGTGTAGGACTGCTCGACGAGAATCCCAACCTCTGTTCTACGGAACACATCACGCTCGACACACCCGAAGAGCGGCAGACGGCCTACCAACTGGCTACGCAATCGGTCGTATTGCTCAAGAACGACGGTGTGCTGCCGCTGAGCAAGCCGCAGCATATTGCCCTCACGGGGCCCAATGCCAATCAGATGTGGGCCATGACAGGCGACTACACCTATCCCAGCATGCGCTACTTCTGGCAGGTAAAGACCGAGGATGGTGAGCATCCGCATATCGTTACACTCCGCGAAGGACTGGAGAAACGCAAGCCCGAAGGCTTCACGCTGAGTTATAGCCGAGGCTGCGATTGGACGGAAAACGTGGAGACTATCGTGGAGAACAGTGGTGATGACCGCGTGAAATACCTCATCTACCTGCAGAACCGTAAGATTGACAGCGGTGAAACCGTCAACCGCAGCGAGGCACTCGACATGGCCCGCAAGAGTGATGTCATCATTGCTGCCGTGGGCGAAAACGCCATCCTCTGCGGAGAAAACCGCGAACGCACAAGCCTCCGGCTGCCGGGACAACAGGAGGCCTTCGTGAAACAACTGCTCGATACAGGCAAGCCCGTCGTCCTTATTGTATTCGGTGGTCGCGCACAGGTCATCAGCAGCATCGCCGACCGTTGTGCTGCCATTATCCAGGCATGGTATCCGGGAGAGGAAGGCGGTAATGCCCTGGCCGATATCCTCTATGGAAAGGTATCGCCGTCAGGAAAACTAAGTGTCAGCTATCCTGCTGAGGAAATCCGCGAACCCATCTGCTACAATTATTCCGAAAAGACTGATCCGCGCATCGCATGGCCTTTCGGCTACGGTCTTTCCTATACAAACTTTGAATACAGCAATCTGCAAATCGACAAGGAGGTGCCTACTTCGGGGAAACAGATACAGGTGATATTCGACGTCAAGAACACGGGCAAGATGGCAGCCGACGAGATTGTGCAGCTCTACGTATCGCCTACCAACCCAGGGCAATCGTTGCGACCCATACAACTGCAAGGATTCACTCGCGTGCATCTGCGTCCCGGTGAGATTCGAACCGTGACCATGCTCCTTTCACCCCAGCAGCTGGGACATTACGACACGGCCAACAAGGCAGCCAACGGTTTCGGCCAATGGACTGTTTCGCCAGGCAAATATGTCATCAAGATTGGAGCCTCATCGGCTGATATCAAGTTGCATGACACGGTCACGCTGACCGATGCTCCCTATACCCAACCGTTGCGTTCCAACTATTTCACCGTGACAAAATAAAAAAACCGTGCTTTAGCGCATGGCTAAAGCACGGTTTTCTGCGGCTTCCATGATTTCCCGTTCACCGGGTCCTTTGTCGTTGATGCCGCAGAGGTGGAGCACACCGTGTATGATGACGCGGTGCAGCTCTTCGTCGTAGTCCTTGTGATAGGTTTCTGCATTGGTGCGAACCGTATCGAGCGAAATGACGATGTCACCATTAATCTCATCGCCTTCATCATAGTCGAAGGTGATGATATCGGTGAAATAATCATGTCCGAGATACTCGCGATTCACTTCAAGAATCTTTTCATCGTTGCAGAAAAGATAGCCTATTTCGCCCACCTTCCGACCATACGAAGCAGCCACACGCCTTATCCATGCAGTGGTCTCACGTTTCTTGATCTTGGGCATTTTGATGTCTTCGCAGTTGTATGTTATCATCCTTTATCGTTTGGCAAAAACTCTGTGATATCCTTACCGAAATGAGCCAGTTCACGCACCATGCTGCTGCTGATGTGAGAAAGTTCGGGAGCAGCCAGAAAGAGGATGGTCTCCACACCGCTGAGTTGGCGGTTAATGTCGGCCATTTCCTGTTCGTACTCGAAATCCTTTAGGGTACGCACGCCCTTGATGATGAACTGGGCATCGATACGCTGGCAGAAATCCACCGTGAGATCACGGTAAGCCTCCACCTGCACCTTGGGCTCGTCCTTGTAATAGGACCGTATCTGGCTACAACGCTCCTCGACGGGCAGCATATACTGCTTGTGCTCGTTGTAGCCCACACCGATGACGATGCAGTCAAACAGGGGAAGGGCACGGCGCACAATGTCGTCGTGTCCTATTGTGTAGGGATCAAAACTGCCGGTAAATGCCGCTATGCGCATGGCTGTTACTTTTTGATGAGCGACTGCATCTGCTCGGCATTGAACTTACCCTTCATCAGCGTCAGTACATTATGCCCTTCAGCATTGGCCACCATCAGAATCTCGGAAATAATGCCGTCGGCCTGCTTGAGGTAAACAGTGGCATTCACCTTCTCTTCCTTGACATCCATCTTGCCATAGCCCTGGCTCTCCAGCACTTTGAGCTTTTCCAAGATTTCCTTGGCCAATTCGTCTGAGCCGATCATGCCCATGGTCATGCTGTCCACGCTCTTCAAGGCTTCCTTTTCCTCAGCAGTCTTGGCAGCGCTGGCCACCATCTCGAGCATTGCCTTGTTCAGCTCAATAAGCTGAATGCCGGCATTGTCCTTATAACTATTGATAATCTTGTCTGCCTGAGCAAATCCGCTGATGCTCATCAGCATCATAGCGAACAGAAATACGATTTTCTTCATAATTCTTTAGGTTTTGGGGTTAATGTTTTCTCGTTATGTCGTTATTACGTTATATCGTTATGACGAGATTTTCTTCATTCAAACAGCGTGGGCTCCATGATATTTCCTTTATAGGGATTGCGACCGAAGTGGCGGTAAGCCAGTTCGGTAGCCATGCGGCCGCGAGGCGTGCGCTTGATGAAACCTTCCATGATCAGGAACGGTTCATAGACATCCTCTATCGTGCCGGCATCCTCGCCGATAGCCGTTCCGATGGTGGTGAGACCCACAGGACCGCCCTTGAACTTGTCGATGATCGTGAGCAGAATCTTGTTGTCTATCTCATCGAGTCCAAACTGGTCGATATTCAAGGCTTCGAGAGCTACGTGTGCAATCTTCAGGTCGATTCGTCCGTTGCCCTTCACCTGGGCAAAATCCCTGACGCGCCGCAACAGGGCATTGGCAATACGGGGCGTTCCTCTCGAACGGCGGGCAATCTCCACGGCAGCATCATCGTCGATGGGCACTTGCAGGATGGAGGCCGAACGGCGGATAATCTTCTTCAGCACGTCGGGCTCGTAGTATTCGAGATGCATGTTGATGCCGAAGCGGGCACGGAGCGGAGCTGTCAGCATACCGCTGCGCGTGGTGGCACCCACAAGGGTAAACGGGTTCAGGTCAATCTGAATGCTGCGGGCCGAAGGACCCTTGTCAATCATGATATCTATACGATAGTCCTCCATCGCCGAATAGAGATATTCCTCCACGACGGGCGACAGACGGTGAATCTCATCGATAAACAGCACATCGTTGGGTTCCAGCGAAGTTAGGATACCGGCAAGATCGCCAGGCTTGTCGAGCACAGGCCCTGAGGTAATCTTGAATCCTACGCCCAGTTCGTTGGCGATGATGTTCGAGAGCGTGGTCTTTCCCAGTCCCGGGGGACCATGCAGCAGTGTATGGTCGAGCGGTTCACCTCGATATTTGGCAGCTTCCACAAACACCTCAAGATTCTCCACCACCTTCTTTTGCCCGCTGAAATCAGCGAAACGGAGCGGTCGCAGGGCATTCTCAAAGTCTTTCTCGGCTGAAGAGAACTGTTCTTGTCTGATGTCGAAATCTTCTTGCATTTGGGTGCAAAGATACGATTTAGTGAGCACAAATGCAAATAAAACCTGTTTTTAATTTGCCAATTTTCACCAAAGGCGGAAAAACCGCTCCATCATCTGCCATTTCTGGTCGCTCGTGGCTTTTGCGTCGCATTGCTGGAAGGCTGCCACGTATTCTTCCCACTCCTGCTGGCGGGGCAATGTGGCCAGCCGGGCCATGGCCTCATCCCATTGAAAGTCGAGCGGCGTGTCGCAGATCATCACCAGCCGCGGCCCGGCAATATAGATCTCCATCTCTAAGATTCCCACCTGACGGATACCGTCGAGAATCTCGCGCCAGGCTTTCTCTTCGCTATGGGCTTCCTTATACTTCCTGATCAGTTCGGGGTTGTCTTTCAGCTCCATGGTCTGCACGTAGCGTTTCACGGGCTGACCGTAGTCTTTTGTGATATATCCTTCCATCTTTTTCTTACTGTTCTCCGTGTGATTGTTTCTTGTTTTCTATGTTCTGATAGTCGCTCAGTCCGCCCAGCTCGTAGGCCATCCAGACAGCCATGCGGGAAGTGCCGCGATGGTTCCAGGCATAATAGGGAATCAGGCGTAGTCCTACAGGTTTTGAGCCTACCGTACCATCATTCTGGATGAAGGCTTCCTGGGCTTGCAGCGACAAGGCTTTCACCTCAAACTGGCGAGCAGGAGAATCCTTCACCTGACATTCCGTATTCTGAATGGTGAAATCGGAAACCTGAAAGTCGGTCCAGGAATTCCGAATCAGCAGATGACGCAGATTATGGCCCGGATTATCCTTATCCTCAGCACAATACACCAGCGGGCCGCGCTCTATGGCCAGCATGCCGCGGTCGTCGGCCACGCGCTGGCTGGCTTTCACCAGTCGGGGCTCCATATCGAAATGCAGGCGCACCACGTCGCCCTTCTTCCATTTGCGGTCAACAACGAGGTAGCCGTTTTGGAGGTTTGCGGTCACGGGCTTTCCGTTCACTTCAACCGTATAACCCAGATGGCGCCCATCAGCATACTGATAGAGATTGCCGGGAGCCACCTCGCCGCGCACCCATCCCGGAATGCGGAGCATCAGCTTGAAACTCGATGCCTTCGACTTCAAGACCTTCATCTGGATATCACCATCCCAAGGATAGCGGGTGGTTTCCTCCAGTGTAACAGGATTGCCGTTCACTTCGATGGTAGCCGTATTGCCCAAGTAAAGGTTCACGTAGAGACGGTCGTCCTTCACCGCATACACATAGCCGGGCACCGAAGGGATGAAACGGCAGATATTGCTCGGACAGCAGGCACAGCCGAACCAAGGTTGGCGCGTGGTGTTGCCGTCGGCATTGAAGGCATAGTGGCCGTCGCTTTCCAACGGATTAGGATAGAAAAACCGTCCGCCGTCCATCGACATGCCGCTGATCACTCCGTTGTAGAGCGTACGCTCCAGGCAGTCAAAATACTTCGCATCGCCGTGGAGCAGGAACATGCGGTAGTTGAGATACACCTGCGCGATGGCTGCACACGTCTCGTTGTAGGCCGTCAGGTTGGGCAGTTCGTAGTCGGCGCCGAAAGCCTCTCCGGCATGGCGGGCACCCACGCCGCCCGTGAGATAGTATTTCCGTTCCACGATATTCTTCCAGATGGCATCGATGGCCCGCAGGTAAGCCGAGTCGCCCGTCAGTGCAGCCACGTCGGCCATACCGGCATACATATAGCCCGCACGCACGGCATGCCCCCAGGCTTCTTTTTGTTCCACCACGGGTTTGTCGCTCTGCGAATATACATTCTTGATGGTGGTCTTGCCGCGCTCATCGAGGAAGAACTTGGCCTCGTCGAGATACTGCTGCGCTTTAGGCATCAGGTCCTTCAGCGCCGGCATGGAATGAATGAGCACATAGAGCCGGGCCAGCGCCATCTCGGCAATCTGATGGCCAGGCACTACGCAAGCCTGTCCTTCCTTCCGCCCTACTTCGCGGCAGACGCAGTCGGCATAGCGCACGGCAATATCGAGAAACTTGCGGCTCCCCGTGGCCTGATAATGCGCACAGGCAGCATCCACCATGTGGCCGAGGTTATAGAGTTCGTGCGAGAGCACTTCCTCACTCATCCATCGCTTGTCGCCTGCCCACGAGTGGGGATGCCAGGGATTCATCGTGCGCGGCGTGTAGAGATAGCCGTCAGGCTCCTGGGCCTTGCCCACGAAGGTAAGCACCGAGTCCATATACTCCACGAGTCGCTGCCGCTCTTTCTTGTCCTGCATCGTCATCAGCATATAGCTGGCACCCTCGATGGTCTTATACACGTCGGTGTCATCAAACGAAAATCCCGAAGGAGGATAGTCGGGCGATGGGTTTTGACATTGCACGAAATTTCTGTAGCGCCCTTCGCTTTCACATTTCGAGAAGGACAAGGGCACGGTCACTTCGCGGGCAGCCCGCAGGCGTTGACCCCAGAAAGTGCCGTCGGTTACTTTCACGGCCGTGAAGGGAACAGGGTTGATGGGATATCCCGACTGTGCGGTGGCCGTGGAAAAGGCTGCCGCCAGGAAAAACACGATAGAGAATAGTTTCTTCATCCGTATATTGCTTTAATAGGTTTTTCGTTCATTGGAAGTCCCCCTTCTAAGGGGGATTTAGAGGGTCTTTCCCCCTTCAATTTGCAAAGATAATTAATTCACTCCGCTTTGCAGTACATTTTTGATGATTTAACGTCTAAAAATAAAAATTCACCGCATGAAAATGAACATGGAGCGCTGGATAGAACAGATTATCCGGCAAAAGGAGGTGGCAGCCGTGCCAATCATGACACACCCGGGGATAGAACTCGGAAAGCGAACCGTGCGCGAAGCCGTCTCCGATGGACAAATCCACTACGAAGCCGTGATGCGGCTCTGCGAGCGCTATCCTTCAGCAGCCGCCTGCACCATCATGGACCTGACCACCGAGGCCGAATGCTTCGGCGCAGAGATTGAGTTCTCCGATATTGCCGTACCTGCCGTCAGGGGGCGTCTGCTCAGCGACACGAAGGACATCGGGCGCCTCAAAGTACCGTCGCTCGCCAGCGGCCGCATCCCCGAGTACCTGAAAGCCAACCTCCTGGCCGCCGAGCAGATCAGCGACCGACCGCTCTTTGCCGGGTGCATTGGTCCTTTCTCGCTTGCCGGTCGCCTCTACGACATGAGCGACATCATGGTGCTCATCTGCGAAGAGCCCGATGCCGCCCACGAACTGCTGTCGAAATGCACGGAGTTTATCCTGAAATACTGTCTGGCCCTGCGCGAAACGGGTGCCAACGGCGTGGTGATGGCAGAGCCAGCCGCCGGACTGATGAGCAATGAGCAATGCGTCGATTTCTCATCGCTCTACGTGAAATACATCGTTGAAAAGGTGCAGACACCCGAATTCTCGGTGGTGCTCCACAACTGCGGCAACACGGGCCATTGCACCAAGGCCATGGTCGCCACGGGTGCCGCCATGTATCATTTCGGCAACAAGTGCGCCATGTGCGAAGTAATGGAAGACGTACCGCCCACGGCCATCGGAATGGGCAACATCGACCCCGTGAGCATCTTCAAAGACGCCATGCCTGCGCAGATGAAACAGACCGTGAAATCGCTGCTCGACCGAACCCGCAAGTTCCCCAACTTCGTGCTCTCCAGCGGATGCGATACGCCGCCCCACACCCCACTCCATAATATTGATGCTTTCTTTGAGGCGCTGCAGGAGTGGAATGAGGAAAATGAGAAATGGAGAAAATGAGAAAATGAGAAATGAAGGGTGATGACGAAGCATGAACTGCGATACGACGACCTCCACATCAGCCCCTCTGACGTCTATGAGCAGATGGGCTATGGAGAAGCTGAGCCCGACGAGGCTACCGTCAGCGAGACCCTTGCCATTCTCGCCGAAGTGAAAACCTTCCTGAAGCCACGGTTCTGCTTCTTTGTGCTGCGCCAATTGCCCCCTTTCGCCATCGGCAAGATTATTGAGCGGCAGCTTCGCGGCGCCGAGGCCTACGCCCTGTTCATCTCGACGGCAGGAACGGAATTTGAGGAATACCAGGAGCGGTTGAAGCAGCAGGGCGACATGGTGCGCGTGTTTATTGCCGACGCCCTGGGCAGCGTGATTGCCGAGAAGACTGCCGACTGCATGGAACAGTCGCTCCAAGAGAGCATCCATAAACTGGGATGGCACCACACCAACCGTTTCTCGCCCGGCTATTGCGGCTGGCACGTCAGCGAGCAGCAACTGCTGTTCCCGCTTTTCGGGGGCGACACCTGCGGCGTCAGTCTCACCGAGAGCAGCCTGATGGTGCCCATCAAGAGCGTCAGCGGCATCATCGGCCTGGGACCCCAGGTGCGACATCTCGATTACACCTGCGGACTTTGCGACTTCAAGCAATGCTACAAACGCAAACAGCGAATCCGCAAATCGTCAGAATAAAAAACGCAAGACCTCGAGGGGGTCTTGCGTTTTCGTGTTTCGCATATATTATCCTTAAAGTTTGAACTTGTAGCCTACGGTCAGCGTGCATGTATGGCTCCGGCTGTCGCCATTGTTTCCGAAGAGGTTGTCAACCTTGTTGACCTTCAGCAGACCGATGTTGTAGCGAAGGTCGATGACGATGGGCACCTTGAACTCGTAGGAGATACCTACGGGGATGGACACGTCGAACTTATTGAACTGGTCCTTGCAGCTGGTGTCGGTCTCTACCTTTGCGGTAACGTCGCCCTTGGAAGTCTCTGCCGTAAACTTGGACTTGGCATCCATCAGGAAGGCGAACTGAACACCGCTCTTCAGCGCGAGACCTTTGCAGAGATAGACGTTGGCCACCACGGGAACTGTCACATAGCTCGTCTCTACCTTCATGTCCTTAAACTTGACACCGTCATGGTTGATATCCTTCCAGGCTGTTCCGGCTTGCATGTAGTTGACGCCTGCTGCCAGACTGAAACTCTTGGCCAGTTGGTATTCGAATTCAACACCTGCCATACTTCCACCGTTTGGTGTATTGTCGGGCTTGGCTCCAGATACTGCCTTGGGGGCAATGTCGGCGTTGGTCATCATACCGGCTGATCCGCCGATGTGGGGCTGAATGGTGAATGAACCTACTTCCTGCTGAGCGTTTACACTTACCGTAGCCAGCATGGCGGCTACAACCATTGTCATAATCTTTTTCATTGTTACTTTTTTTATTAATTGTTATTGTTATTGTTTCCGTTTTCGATAAACGTTGTCGTTTTGACGATGCAAAAGTAGTGTGTATTTTTCAGGTGGCAATCAAAAGGTGCCTCATTTCTTGTTCAGTTGTTGCGACAGGCGCCCGTATTCACGACAAAACGGACGAATGTCTTCAAAATATGTCGCAAATGAGGCAAAAAATAATAGTTTTAGTGCGATTTTCAGCGCGGAGACATAGGGGGGTAAAGAAGAAAACCAGCTGAAAACAGCTTTTCTGTAAAGCAAAAACCTTAAAAACCATTTCTTCGGCGTTTAAGAGCACCCTTTGCCAGTGACTGTTGGTTCTCGCCGTAGCCAACTAAATAAAAACTTCCGATAGTTAAGGTTAGGGTTAAGGTTAAAGTTAAGGTTAAATTATCGCAAAGGTTTTTAAGGTTTTCGCTTGATGATGGCACATAGTCTGAAGGACTTTCGTGAGGTGCCGTTCAGGGGCTGCAAACTCGTTTGCAAGCCAATGGACGGCACCACACGAAATAGAACTTCAGGATGAAGTTCGTGACATCATCAAGCGGTTTTCTTTGTTTTTGTTTTTGTTCTATTTTTGTATTAAAAGGATACGCTTCAGCCCAAGATGCGCGCCAGAGCCTGCAGGTCTTCCTCGGTGGTGGACCAGGAGGTGACAAAGCGGCACACGGTGTGGTGGCTGTCGGTGGCACCCCAATGGGTGAACTCCACTTGCTGCTCCAGCTCGCGCACCTTGCCGTTGGGAATCACCACAAACTGCTGATTGGTGGGAGAATCCAGGAAGAAGGGATAGCCGTGGTCGATAAAAAGCTGCTTCAGCTGCATGGCCATGCGGATGGCATGGGCGGAAATGTCGAAATAGAGGTTGTTGGTGAAGAGCGCATCAAACTGCACACCCACCAGCCGACCTTTGGCCAGTAGCGCTCCATGACGCTTGATAATGGAGAAGAAATTCTTCGGGGCATTGCCGCGCGGGAAGACAACGGCCTCTCCGCAGAGGGCTCCCACCTTCGTTCCGCCAACGTAGAAGGCATCGCAGTGGGCGGCGAGCCAAGGCAGCGTGACGTCGTTGGCCGGAGAGGCCAGCGCATAACCCAGACGGGCACCGTCGATATAGAGCTGAAGCCCGTACTGCTGACAGGCGGCATAGAGGCGGGCTATCTCGTCGCGCGAATAGATCGTGCCGTATTCGGATGGGAAGGAGATATAGACCATGCCCGGCTGGGCGCAATGCTCGCGGCTTCCATCGTTCATGAAGGCGCGCATGAAGTTGTCCAGTTCGGCCACGGCCAGTTTGCCATCGTAGCCCGGCAGCGCTATCACCTTATGGCCGGAAGCCTCGATGGCCGTGGCTTCGTGCACGTTGATATGGCCGGAATCGATGGTGACCACGGCCTCGTAGGAACGCATCATGCCATCGATGACGGTGGCATTGGTCTGCGTGCCGCCCATCAGGAAGAAGATTTCGGCATCGGGTGTGCCGCAGGCCATGCGTATCTTCTGCTTGGCTTGTTCGCTATATACATCAAATCCATAGGTTGCCGTAGGCTCGGCATTGGTTTCCACGAGTCGCTCTATCACCTGCGGATGCGCCCCGTTGTTGTAGTCACTTTCAAAAGAGATCATATAATTATGTATATTAAACCTTATTAGTTATTGCCGGTTGCAAAGATAAGCATTATTTTCTGATTATGTTCCACCATGATGCCGAAAAAGAATAATTAATGAATAAAAATAATCCCCTCGGCTCGTGGGTATCTCAACTTTCCACGGAATTACGGTTGGCTATGTAAACGCCCAGAAGAATGAGGGCACTACCGACGCAGGCCATGATCGTCATAGGCTCATTGAGGAATAGCGCCGAGGCCAGCACCGTGGTAACGGGATTCAGATAGACGTAGTTGCTGGTGCTGAGCGCGCCGATTTTCTTCACGGCCACACTCCACCACAGGAAACACAGGAACGAGGCCACCACCGAGAGGAAAAGCAGATTACCCCAGACGGCTGGCTTAAGGAATCCCGCGGCAGGAAACTGCCATGGCACCAGCAGGAACATGGGCACGACGGTAATGATGCCGTAGAAAAACACCTTGCGGGTGATGAACGTGGCACTATAGCGGAGCGACACTTTCTTGATGACCAGGCTATAGATGGCCCAGCTGAAGGCAGCCGTCAGAGCCATGAAATCGCCCAGCGGATTCAGCTTCAGCACGAAATGGCCGTTGTAGATGACCAGCGCCACGCCCAGCAGGGCTATCAGGGAGCCCAGAATCAGCGGAAAGGTGGCCTTGATGCTACGGACGAAAAGAATGGCCAGGAAGGTGGTAATCAGCGGAGCCGTACAGACGATGAATGACACGTTGTTCACGTAGCTCAGTCCGAGAGCCGTGTTTTCGGCCACGAAATAGATCGTGCCGCCCACCAGCCCGAGGATGAAGAACAGGCCTTCGTCTCGCCACGACTCACTCCACAGGCGGCGCGGCGAAATGATCCAGATGCAGAGATAGGCTACGATGAACCGCAGCAGGAATATCTCCATGGGCTGCAGCCCATGTTGAAGCAAGACCTTGGTGTTGACAAACGTCACGCCCCAAATGGCAATCGTAAAGATGGCCAGCAGATGAAAGCCTAAGTGTTTCATGGCTGCAAAGGTACTAAAACTTGTCTGAACCGGATAAAAATAATTGGATAATTTGGAGGCTTGCCGATTTATCGCTATTTTTGCAAACAAAATAATAACTCAACAAGAAATGAAGAAACTTATTATCCTGACTTGTAGCCTGCTCATAGCCTGCACGACCGCGGTGAAGGCCCACAACGATGAACCCCACCGAAAGAAGGTCGGACTGGTGCTTGCCGGCGGTGGCGCCAAGGGCGCTGCCCACGTGGGCGTAATCAAAGTTCTGGAAAAGGCAGGAATACCCATCGACATCGTCACCGGCACTTCGATAGGAAGCATCGTGGGCGGACTCTATAGTATGGGATACGATGCAGCCTTGATGGACAGCATCTTCCGCGACGTCAACTGGGGGTACGTGCTCCGCGACCGCGTGGCCCATAAGCGCACCTCGCTCGATGAGCGCGAGAACCAGAGCATCTACATCCTGGACCACAAGGTATGGCTCGACAAATCTGCCAACAAGTATGCCGGAGGATTCATCAAGGGCATCAACGTGGACCGCATGCTCGACCACTTCACCTCGGGCTACCACGACTCCATCGACTTCAACAGGCTGCCACGGCCTTTTGCCTGCGTGGCTTTCAACCTGATGAAAAACGAGGAAACCGTGCTCCGCAGCGGCCATTTGGCCAAAGCCATCCGCGCCAGCATGGCCATTCCAGGAGTCTTCTCGCCCGTAAGAAAGGACAGCATGGTGCTCGTAGATGGCGGCGTGTCGAACAATCTGCCCGTAGATGTGGCCAAAGCCATGGGAGCCGACATCATCATCGCCGTCACCCTGCAGGACGAAGCCAAGATCAACAACGACTTCAACTCCTTCCGCGACATCGTGCTGCAGTCGGTCTTCGTGGCCAGCAACAAGCGCATGAAGGAATGCCTCCAGATGGCAGACCTGCATATCAACGTCAACACCCACGGCTACGACACGCAGAGCTTCACCAACAAGGCCATCGACTCGCTCATCGTGCGCGGAGAACAGACTGGAATGAGCCGCTGGGATGACCTGATGGCGCTGAAACAGCGCATCGGCGTGACCCAAGACTACCATCCGCAATACCTCACCTACGACAAACATCTCCTACATGAAGAAAAGCAGAAAGGACTGGAATGGGCAGAACCCGAACCAGCCATCAACATGGGACTCGCAGCACGTTTCGACCTCGAAGAACAGGCTGCCCTGCAAGCCTATGCCGACTATCAGTCGAGAATGAAGTTCCACCCAGGCATCAACCTGACACTCCGCCTGGGACTCCGCACGAAAGTGAAACTGGAAGCCTATATGGAGCCCTGGAAGTTCAAGCGTATGTCGCTGGCCTACGAATTCCAGCACAACGACATCTATATGTACAAAGAAGGTCACCAGAGCGACGACGTGACCTACAACAGCCATGCCATCACGCTGAAACTCTTCCAGTTCGACATCCGCAACCTGCAGTTCGACATCGGAGCCGCCTGGAAATACTACCACCTCTCCAACCTGATGATCAACGACAACAGTTACTTCTATTTCTTCGAACGCGAAAACACCCACTACTTCAACTATAACGCACGCCTGCACTATAACACCGAAGACAACTGGTACTTCACCACCAGCGGAACGCGCTTCGAACTGGAATACAGGTATTTCTCCGACAACCTGCTGAAATGGAACAACCACATCGGATTCTCCACCCTCTCAGGTCTCTGGCGTATGACTTTCCCCCTGACCCATTCGCTCCACATGCAGCCCGTCATCTTCGGCCGCATGATCTTCGGCAGCGACGTCCCCGTGTGGGAATACAACATGCTGGGCGGCAACCGCTACGGCATCTATTCGGAGCATCAGATACCATTCGCAGGATTCTCACGCATCGAATTCATGCAGTCAAAGCTCGCAGGCGTCGGCATCCGATTCCAGCAACGGCTGGGCAGCATAGGATACCTACTGCTCAAAGGGCACGTGGCCGAGCACGACAGCAGCATAGCCAACCTGCTGAAGAACAAACCCATCTGGGGCGTACAGGGGGCCTACTACTACAACAGCCTCATCGGACCCATCGGAGCCTACCTCAGCTGGAGCAACCATAAAAACGGAGTTACCTTCGGCTTGAACATCGGCTACGAATTCTGAACTTTTTTCCGTCCCCGATTAAGCCTTTTCAGTTTGGTTACGTCTAATAAGCATCTGAAGACTTATTATTAACTTTTAAAACCAGACAAAAATGAAAAAAGTATTCATGCTTATGGCCATGTTGGCCATTCCGTTTGCCATGCAGGCACAGACCAAGTTCCACGACGTTGAACTGAACGAAGCAACAGGTCCCGTGAAATCCATCACCCAGGCCGGAATGATGGGCCGCGGCGAGCAGGTTGTCAATTTCACCCAGGAAGGCAAGATGCAGGCCGAAGGCCTCTCGGGCCAGGTTTATGATGCCGACGGCTACCTGCAGAAAGTAGAAAGAGAAATTGAGACCCCGCAGGGCAACATGAAGATTACGACCACCTACAAGTGGGAGAACGGCCGGGTGAAGAGCCAGGAGATGGATTTCGGCCAGGGTAGCATGACACAGGTTTTCAAATACAACGAGAAAGGCGTTCCCGCATCCATGTCGATGGACATGATGGGACAGGAAATCAACACTCCCTACACCGACTACAAGTTTGACGACCATGGCAACTGGATTAGCCGCAAGACCGAGATGATGGGCCGCGAAATAGAGCAGAAGCGCACCATCCAGTACTACGAGTAAACGGGGAGTCTTCTCACGAAACCCTAATCCTAATATACTTTCACCACAGAGAAAAGTCTCTGTGGTGATTTTATTTATATCAACTGAAGCGCACGCTGAACGATATGGTTCTTCGTGTTCATCAGCTGGAAATACTCGTCCATATCCCATAGGTCGCGGGCTATCAAGGCTTTCATCTGCAGGCGCAGATAGGGTAGTGTGCGCTGCAGTTCGGCATCGTCCTTGGGCTTTATCTTCTGCTTCGTGGCTTCGGCCATAATGCCGTCGATGACGCTCTGGGGCAGCTGGAAACCGTCGCGGAAACTCTCGAAGGTGGGATATTGCTTCTTGAGCTGCTTGCGATTGTTGTCGATATATTTCAGATTGGCATTGATGATGATGCTCTTGGCTGCCAGCTGGCGGTGGAACCTGGTGTATTGCAAGGTGTCGAGGGGCACGAATTCGTCGGGCATAATGCCACCTCCGCCATAGACGGTGCGCTGCTTACGGAGCGTGAGACATTTCAGGGAATCAGCAAAATGGATGCTGTCGCGGTTGGTCAGTTCGCCATGCTTCAAGCGGTTTTCGAAGTCCATTTCGTATTCTTTGAGGTCACCTTTCTTATAAGGTTTCTGGATGCAGCGTCCGGCGGGCGTGTAGTAGTGGGCGATGGTCAGCCGTATCATGGAACCGTCGGGCAGATCCACGGGACGCTGCACAAGGCCTTTACCGAAAGAACGGCGGCCCACGATCGTGCCGCGGTCCTGATCCTGAATGGCTCCTGAGACAATCTCTGCGGCAGAAGCCGTCAGTTCGTTGACGAGTACGATCACCTTGCCTGAGAGCAGACGGCCTTTGCCATCGGCCTTGTACTCCTGACGGCGGGTGCGCAGACCTTCGGTATAGACGATCAGGTCGTTTTTCTGCAGGAATTCATTGGCTATCTGAACAGCCGACTGCAGATAGCCTCCGCCATTATCCTCCAGGTCGAGAATCAGGTCGCGCATGCCCTGCTGCTGAAGCCGCTCCACACCTTCCATGAATTCCGTATACGTGGTGGCCCCGAAGTTACCTATACGGATATAGCCCACCTGTGGGCGAATCATATAGACGGCATCGATACTCTTCACGGGAATCTTGTCGCGCTTCACGGAGAAATAGAGCATCTCCTTCACGCCACGGCGGACGATGCCGAGCTTCACCTTCGTGCCACGAGGCCCGCGGAGGCGTTTCATGATCTCCTCCTTCGGCATTTTCACGCCGGCGATGCTGCTGTCATTAACCGTCACGATGCGGTCGCCGGCCAGGATGCCCACTTTCTCGGAAGGGCCGTTAGTGGTGGGCTGGATGACCAGCAGCGTGTCTTCCACCATATTAAACTGTACGCCAATGCCGTCGAAGTTGCCCTGCAGGGGTTCGTTCATGGCTTTCACCTCTTTGGCGTTGGCATAGGTGGAATGCGGGTCGAGCTCTTTGAGCATTCCGCGGATGGCATCTTCCACGAGTTTCTCCTCGTTGACGGTATCCACGTAGAGGTTATTGATGGCCATCTCGGCAATCTGGAGCTTGCGGAGCGGTGAACCGCCACCTAAATTAATGCGGAATTGTGCAAAAGAAGTAAGTGGGACAAGGAGCAAAAGAAGACCCACCCCAGCCCTCCCTATAGGGAGGGAGCAAATACTTTTTATACGACGGTTTAATTTCATTTTATTCAAAAAATTTTTCTATTTCTTTTAATACACTTTCTATGTCATGAAGAATTTCTTCGTTGGAAAACCTGATGACGCTGTAGCCCTGCGACTCCAACCAAGCAGCCCGTTCTTCATCGCTCTCCTGTTGGGAGCGTTCTGAATGATAGGCGCCATCAACTTCGATAATCAGTCCGTCGTCACGGCATAAGAAATCCACAATGTAATCACCGATAATATGTTGACGGAGAAATTTATGACCCAAATATCCGAACCTAATTTCTTCCCACAGTACGCTCTCCGCAAGTGTCATATTCCTTCTGTTTTCTCGTGCAAAAGCACGCAGAAGTAAATACCTGTCAGGACTCGCAGTCTTATATTCCATATAAAATCGGCTCAAAACATTTCGCCCCCTCCCTATAGGGAGGGCTGGGGTGGGTCTTTAATCCTCTTCTTCCGGACGATCTTCCTCAATGACGAGGTTATCGATGATAAAGTTCTGACGCTCCATGGTGTTTTTGCCCATGTAGTATTCGAGGAGCTTCTGCACCTGGTCGGTTTTGTGGAGCGTGACCTGCTCCAAGCGGATATCAGGACCGATGAAACCGGCAAATTCGTCGGGTGAAATCTCTCCGAGACCTTTGAAACGGGTGATTTCAGGGTCGGGACCCAGCTCGCTGATGGCTGTCAGGCGTTCTTCTTCGCTGTAGCAGTAGCGGGTGATGAAGTCACTCTTCTTACCACCCTGTTCGGCAATCTTGGCATCCTCGGCGGCAATCACTTTCTTGTTTTTGATTTTCGTGCGGCGGTTGCGCACGCGGAAGAGCGGCGTCTGCAGCACATATACATGACCTTTCTTAATCAGGTCGGGGAAGAACTGCAGGAAGAAGGTGATAATCAGCAGGCGGATGTGCATGCCATCCACGTCGGCATCCGTGGCCACGATGACCTTATTATATCGGAGTGTGTCGAGACCGTCCTCAATATCGAGGGCTGCCTGCAGGAGATTGAATTCCTCGTTCTCATAGACCACCTTCTTGGTAAGGCCAAAGGTGTTGAGGGGTTTTCCGCGGAGTGAGAATACCGCCTGCGTGTTCACGTCGCGGCTCTTAGTGATACTTCCGCTGGCAGAATCGCCCTCGGTGATGAAGATGCTGGATTCCTCCTTGCGCTCGTTCTTGACATCGCTGAAATGGATGCGGCAGTCGCGCAGCTTGCGGTTATGGAGATTTGCCTTCTTGGCACGCTCTCGGGCTAGTTTGGTCACGCCAGCCATGGCTTTCCGCTCCCGTTCCGATGAGGTAATCTTCTCCAACATCGTCTCGGCGACGTCGGGATTCTTATGAAGGAAGTTGTCCACCTCCTGCTTGATGAAATCGCCCACATACTTATTCACCGACACTCCGTCGGGGCTCATCGTCAGCGAGCCCAGCTTGATCTTGGTCTGGCTCTCAAACATCGGTTCCTCCACGTTGACGGCAATGGCCGCCACGATGCCGTTTCGGATATCGCCGTATTCGAAGTTCTTGTTGTAGAACTCCTTGATGGTCTTGGCAATGTGCTCCTTGAACGCGCTCTGATGGGTGCCGCCTTGCGTGGTGTGCTGTCCGTTTACGAACGAATAGTACTCCTCGCCATACTGGTTGGAATGGGTGAAGGCTATCTCGATGTCCTCGCCCTTCATGTGGATGATGGGATACATAGGGTCGGTGGTCATGGCATCGGTGAGCAGGTCTTTCAGACCGTTGCGCGAAAGGATGCGCCGCCCGTTGTACATGATGGCCAGACCCGTATTAAGATAGGTATAGTTGCGCAGCATCGTCTCCACGAAATCATCATGGAAGCGGTAGTTTTTGAACAGCGTGTCGTCGGGTTCAAAGAAGATATAGGTGCCGCGCTCATCGGCAGTTTCCTCGGTTATGTCGGAGATGAGTTCACCGCGCTCAAACTTTGCCGTGCGCACTTTGCCGTCGCGATAGGAACGCACCTCGAAGCGCGAACTCAGGAAGTTGACGGCCTTGATGCCCACACCATTCATTCCCACGGATTTCTTGAACGCCTTCGAGTCGTATTTACCGCCGGTATTCAACTGGCTGACGGCCTCAATCATCTTCTCCTGCGGAATGCCACGTCCGTAGTCGCGCAGCGTCACCCGAAGGTTGTCCTCGATATCAATCTCGATGCGCTTGCCTTCGTTCATGCGGAACTCATCGATAGAGTTGTCAATGGCTTCCTTGAGCAGCACATAGATACCATCTTCGGAATGGGAGCCGTCGCCCAGCCGGCCGATATACATACCGGGACGGGTGCGGATATGCTCAATGTCGGAGAGATGGCGGATGCTGGAGGCGTCGTACGCTGTTATGTTTTCATTATTAATATCTTCTTTTGCCATATATATTGGTTTCAGGTTTCAAGTTTTTCTTAAAGCTGCGGAGGCGGCGGTGATAGTTGGTTTCCATATATTGCCACTGGCCCAGCATGTGCTCGTTGGTTTCCATTTGCGGCATGGCTTCGGCCCACTTGAATCCGTAGCGGATATACTGCTGGATAAGATCGTTGAAGATAAGCGCATTGGCGCCCTTGGCCCGATATTCAGGCAATACGCCGATGAGCAGCATATCGACCGTGTCGGCCCGGTGCCATTTGATAGCGTCGAGCATGCCTATCCATCCGAAAGGAAACAGGCGCCCGTTCTTCAGTTTGCGTTGTGCCTTGGAGAGCGAGGGGAAAGTGATACCGAAACCAACCATCTTGTTATTCTGGCTGGCATCCACGATGATGCTCACCAGATTCAGGTCGGCTATACGGATATACTGATCCACGAGCTGGTCAACCTTCCTTTCGCCCAGGGAGGCGAACCCATAGAGATTGCCATAGCAGATATTGAGCATCTGGAAGACCTCGCGCCCATAGCCCTCCTTCATCAGTTCTTTTCGGGAGAGCTTATGCACCTTGAGGTTATAGCGTCGGCTTACCATCTCTGCAATCTTGCCAAACTTCTCGGGCACTGTCTCAGGCACTTTTACCTGGCACTGCACCCAGTCGTTGTCTTTCACAAATCCACCTATCTGCTCGATGTGGCGGGGATAATAGGCGTAGTTGTAGTTGGCATAGGCTGTGGAATATTCTTCGAATCCTTCGATGAGCATGCCTTCGCGATCGGTATCGGCAAACCCCATCGGGCCAATCATCGAATCCATGCCGCGCTCACGCCCCCACTCTTCCACCGTTTGAAGCAAGGCTTTAGACACTTCGACATCATCTACGAAGTCGAACCATCCGAAGCGCACTTCATTCTTCTTCCAGCGCTCATTAGCCTTATGGTTGATAATGGCCGCCACGCGACCTACAGGCTTTCCGTCACGATAGGCCATGAAATAATCGGCCTCGCAATCGTCAAACGAGGCATTCTTGTCTCTGCTGAGCGTGAACAACTCGTCATCATAGAGATAAGGCACATCGTTGTCATCGTCGCGGTATAAGTCATAGCGGAACTGTATAAACTTCTTCAGTCCCTTTTTGTCTAGGATTTTTTTAATCTCTATCATCTGCTAATCTCCTTTTTATAGCAGCGGCGGCTCTTGTGATGGATAGGGTTCAGGGGTCCCCACTGGCTTTGTACTTTATCGTTGGTTTCCATCTCCACCTGCGTCTCGCCCCATTCGATGCCATATTTCTGATAAATGGGAATCAGGTCGGAGAACGCCAGGGCATTGGCACCCTTGGCTCTGTATTCCGGTTTGATGGCTATCAGCATCAAATCCACTATGTTTGTCTTTCCGAACTTCAAGGCTTGCAGCACATGCCACCAGCCGAAGGGAAGCAAGCGCCCGCGGCGGCATTTCTTCACAGCATGCGAGAGCGACGGGATGGTGATGGCAATACCGACCAGTTCGTTGTCCTTGTTACCGTCAACGACACCCGTCACAAAATCGAAATGAACCAGGGGCATCCACATATCGAGATACTGGCGTATCTGGCGCGGTGTCATTTCGGAATAGCCGTAAAGGTCCTTGAAACTCTCATTGATCAGTTCGAACATCTTCTGGCCATAGCCACCCTGATAGACCATCTTGCGGGTGAACTTGATGGTATGCAGGTTATAGCGGCTTTCCACCACGCGGGCCACCTTCATATACTTCTCCGGAACCTCCTTGGGCACGATCAGCTTGTATTCCACGTAGTCGTTGTCTTTCACAAACCCGCCTAGTTTCTCCATGTGCTCAGGATAATAGGGGTAGTTATAGATAGTGGCCATGGTGCCCAACTGATCGTAGCCCCAGGTGAGCATACCTTCGGGATCCATGTCGGTAAATCCCAAGGGTCCCACAATCTCCGTCATTCCCTTCGAGCGTCCGTAGTCTTCCACGGCTTTCAGCAATGCAGCCGAAACCTCAAGGTCGTCCACGAAGTCGATCCATCCGAAGCGGACCGTCTTACGCTGCCATTTCTCGTTGGCACGGTTGTTAATGATGGCGGCCACACGCCCTACCAGTTTGCCTTCTTTATAAGCCAGGTAATATTCGGCCTCGCAAAACTCAAAGGCCGCATTCTTCTCCTTGTCGAATGTGTTGCATTCATCTGAGTACAGATTGGGCACATCATACTCGTTACCTGCATAAAGGTCGTAGTGGAAGTCTATGAAAGTGGTAAGATCCTTCTTGGACTCTACTTTTTTAATCTCTACTGATGCCATTCGCTTGTGATTAATAAATTATTACTGCAAAGGTACGATTAAGTGAGCGAAAAACCAAATTTATTTGAGTTTTTCCGAACGCGAGTACCTTGGCCAAAGGCCAAAGGTACGAAAAATCGGCCAGTTCCCTTAAAAAAGCGTTAGTTTTTAAACTTTTTTGGAGAACAACAAGAGATGTTCTTTGTCGCCCGTAGTGGTGGCGAAAAGGTAAACATCACCGCCGTCGGCCAGTTTCAGACGCTTGCGCAACTCGGCTGCGGACAACGGAAAATTGCGTACGGCAATATTGGCCTTGCTGATTCCGCAGAGGTGTTCCTTCAGAGATTTTCGGTTCATCGACGATACGGCCGTTATCTGGAATCGGCGGCCCGGAAAGTCTTCCTTCAGCGATTCTGAGACAAAGAGGTGGCTGTTGGGCGCTATGGGATGGACACCAAAACGCGCCGCCAGCTCAGCGAAGCATCCGGCTTTCATCAGACTGGCATTAGGCTCGTAGAGAAAAAGCCCGCGCCTGACCTCACCTATAGGGAAGGAATGAATAGCTGAAGAGCCGGTATCTTCAAAGTCAAACTCTTCCTTTCCCCTACGGCTTAAAAGATTCACACAACAAACCTTTGTAGCTCTTGTCGCTGAATCCTTCCCTACGGTTCCCCGAAGCACCATCAGCAGTTCCTTGCATTCATTGTCCACGCTGACGATATGAACCTCGCTGACCGACACCAAATCCTCCACGGCTTTATGCCAGTCGAGCATTGGGGAGAGCTTTATCATCACCAGGCTGGCTTTCTCCAAGAGCAAATCCCTCAGGGCCACCACGTCGGGCGTGCAGTCGCTGATGGCATAAGTCTTCTGCCCGTGAGTGTCACGACGGGCAGGATCGAGGTAGATTGTCAGGGGTGATGGTGGATTGAAAGGTGAAGGTTGGCTTTCAAGATATTCCACACCGTCACAGCAAACGACTCCGGCATTCGCTAATCCCAACAATTGGATGTTATGGCGGGCAATCTCGCAGAGCTGGGGATTGCGTTCCACATAGACCGCTTGCCGGAAACCTCTTGCCATATAAGAGAAATCCACGCCGAAGCCTCCCGTAAGGTCGATGAGGGTCCCCTCCAAGCCTCCCCCCGTAGGGGAAGCTTTCTTTATTTCTCTCTCCACCACTTCCGCCTTGTATTTCGCCGTCAACTCGCTCGAACATTGCTCCATGGAGAGATGGGGAGGATAAACCAAACCCTCCGTAGCGGCCCATTGCGGCAACTTGCTTCGTGCCGTCTGCCATCCGCTGATTTGATCGAGCGCCCATGCGAGGTCCACATCTTTTCCGCCGGCACCTTTCAACGCCAGCTGACGAATGTCTCCTTCGCGGTTTTGCCTTACAAAGTCTATCGAAGCCTGATTCTTCATCGTTTGCAAAGATACGAAATAATCTCCACAATCAGCGTTTCGCCTTCCAAAAAAGGCATTAATCGGAGATTTACTTGCATAATTCCGGCCTTTTGTATATATTTGCAACGTTAATCATTAAAGAATACCTCAAATTATGGCTACCATCTACGATCCCTTACCTTTAGAAGTGCTGGAGAATCTCGCGATTCTTTCTGCCGACCTTGATGAGAAGATTCCTTCAAAGGAACTTGACCGTAACCTCTTGATTGCCTCTTGGAATATCCGCGCCTTCGGAAACCTGACCCGCAAATGGTGGAGCGATGAGAAAGACTCTCCGCGCCGCGACTTGCACAGCATCTATTGCATTGCCGAAATCCTGAGCCGCTTCGACGTGATTGCCGTACAGGAGGTGAAAGCCAACCTGCGGGCTCTTCGCGATACGCTAAAACTGCTGGGCGAACACTGGTCCATGATACTCACCGACACGAACAAGAGCAACTCAGGCAACGATGAGCGCATGGCCTATCTCTTTGACACACGACGCGTGAACCTCTCCGGACTGGCCGGTGAAATCGTGATTCCCAACGAATGGGTGAACGACCCCGAGAAGGTGATTCGCGAACAGTTCGTGCGCTCGCCCTATGCAGTGAGTTTCCGTTCCAACGACAAGACGTTCATCCTCGTTACCGTCCACATCAAATACGGCAAGGAGGCGAAGGAACGTGAATCCGAAATCCACGGCATTGCCAAATGGCTTTCGGAATGGGCCTCCGACATAAATGCCTACGACCAGAACCTGATCGTGCTCGGTGACTTCAATATTGAAAAACGCGGTGATTTCCTCGACAAGACTTTCCTCTCAGAAGGTCTCTACGTGCCCGAAGAGTTGCAGATGCTCTCGCGTTCCATTTTTGATGAGAGCAAGTATTACGACCAAATAGCCTGGTTTAATACGGCCGACAAGAAGCGTCCGAAACTCTCACTCGAATTCATGGGGGCAGGCAACTACGACTTCGTGAATACCGCGATGGTGAACCGTGGGCTCACCAAGCAGAAGCTTTCCTACATGATTTCGGACCATTATCCCCTTTGGGCGAACTTCAGGCTATAACCAAAAGAGGAGGGATTATACTATAGGCTGAGAACAAACTAATTTACTTTGTTCCGCTTCCAGACTTTGGAAGGATTGTTTCCAATGGTTGCGTGAAGTACAAAGTAAATTAGTTTGTTCTCGGTCTCTTCATTCAATACTTCATACCCATTTCGTACATCAGGAAGCCGTAGATATCGGCTTGTTCCTCAAGAACCTTTGCCAAAGGCTTTCCTGCACCGTGGCCTGCCTTGGAATCAATACGGATGAGCACTGGCGAAGGGCCTGCCTGACAGGCCTGAAGCGTGGCGGCAAACTTGAACGAATGGGCAGGCACCACACGGTCGTCGTGATCAGCCGTCGTAACGAGCGTTGACGGATAGCTGGTGCCGGGCTTCAACGTGTGCAAGGGAGAATAGCCGCGCAGGTATTCGAACATTTCGCGGGAATCTTCCGAGGTGCCATAGTCGGGGGCCCAGTTCCATCCGATGGTGAACTTATGATAGCGCAACATGTCCATCACGCCTACCTGCGGGATGCAGACACGGTAAAGATCGGGCCTTTGCGTCATGCAGGCTCCCACCAGCAGTCCGCCGTTGGAACCGCCCTGAATGGCCAGCCGTTGTGAGGAAGTGTATTTCTGGGCAATCAGATACTCGGCAGCCGCGATGAAATCGTCGAAAACGTTCTGCTTCTGCATCTTCGTTCCGGCCACGTGCCACGCCTCGCCATACTCCGATCCGCCACGCAGATTCACCATGGCGTAGATGCCGCCTTTCTCCAGGAACGGAATGCGCACCGACGAGAACGAAGGCGTCAGCGAAATATTGAAGCCGCCATAGCCATAGAGCAACACCGGATTCTTGCCGTTGCGCTTCAGGCCTTTCTTGTAGGTGATGAACATCGGAACCCGCGTGCCGTCCTTGCTCTGGAAGAACAGTTGCTCGGTGGTATAGTCGCTAAGCCGGAAGTTCACCTTCGGAGCTGACTGTACGGTACTCTCATTGCGCTCAAAATCATAGCGATAGACCGTTCCAGGCACAGTGAATGACGAGAAGGAATAGAAACATTCCGGCTCATCCTTCTGGCCGCTGAATCCTGCGGAACCCACACCGGGCAACCGTATCTCACGCTCGCGCTTGCCGTTCAGGTCGTAAACGTAGGCATGGGTAGAGGCATCCTCGGTGTAGCACACCACCATCCGGCCCCCGATGAAGCTCACGTCTTCTATCACATGGTCACCCTCGGGGAGGAATGTCTTCCAGTCTTTCATCCCCGGACGGTGGATATCGGCCACCATCACCTGACTCTTCGGCGCATTCCAGTTGGTGTAGATATAGATCTTGTCGCCGTCGGTATTCACCGAACCACATTCATACTTCATGTTGTCGGTCATCTGGATAAACTGAGAACCAGGCACACGAAGGTCGCGCACATAGAGGTTGTTGCCGGCATCCTCGCCGCTTTCCGAGAGGAACATCATCGTCTCCTCCTTGTTCACGTCAACGCCATAGAAGCGCAGGGGATGCGCCGGATTCTGATAGAAGAGCACATCGTCGCTCTGCGGGGTGCCCATCCGATGGTAATAGATCTTGTGGCCTTCGTTCTTATTTGAGAATTCCTTGCCTTCCATGGGAGCGTCATAGGCTGAATAATAGAAACCGTCGCCCTGCCAGGCAGCCCCGGAGAACTTTGCCCATTCGATATGGTCGGGAAGCAACTGGCCCGTCTGGGCATCCATCACATAGAATTCCTGCCAGTCGCTGCCGCTGCGCGAAATGGCATAGGCCGCATATTTCCCATTATGTGAGAACCATACGCCCTTGAGGGCCACCGTGCCGTCAACGGAAAGACGGTTCGGGTCAAGAAACACTCGCTCCTCGCCGCCCAACTTGTCCATCACGTAGAGCACACTCTGGTTCTGCAGCCCATTGTTCTTATACACATACCAACGGCCGTGTCTCTTGAAAGGCGTGCCTATTTTCTCATAATTGCTCACTTCCTTAAGCCGTTTCAGCAGTTTGCCACGGAAGGGAATCTTCTGCAGATAGGCATTGGTCACTTTGTTCTCAGCCTCCACCCATTGGGCCGTTGCCGCCGAGGTGTCGTTTTCGAGCCATCGGTAAGGATCGGCCACTTTCACGCCGAAATAATCATCCACGGTTTGATCCTTCGGTGTAGCAGGATATTTGATCTGCGCCTGAGCGGAAATAACAGAAAAAGTAGTCATCAAAACTAAGATTTGTTTATTCATAAGCTGCTAAATAATTGAATTTGAGCACAAAATTAAGAAAAAAAGAAGAATGAAGAGCGGAGAGTGAAGAATTATTTTTATCTTTGCAACGAAATTTCACTATTTACACCTCAAAAATGAAACAATTCGACGATCTTAAGGAGAAACTGAGACCCGTTACTGATAAGATGAAGCCAATGGTTCAGAAACTGAAACCACTGACTGACCGCATCGGACAATACATTCAGCGTCTTAGTCCGCAGGCCCTTAAATACGCTATCTGGGCTACCATCGCCATCGTGTCGTTCGCTTTCGGACTGATTATCGGATGTGAAGGCAGTCAGGGACCCAAGCACCGCTTCTTCTCGCAGGATCTGGGCACCACAGAGGTCATCGACAGTTTCATTGCCGTGATGCCAGAGGGTGCAAACGTCATTGCCCGCTTCAACGATGAGCGCCATTCGCTCTATTACCTGAAAAGCGGCCACCTGATGCGCTTCAATGCCCGAAGCAAGATGCTGGAGGAGGTGACACCCGAAACTTCAAATGCCAATCTTGAAATCTACTACGACGACATGGACGACCAGAGCGGAATCATTGCCGCCAAGCTTTCAAAGGATGAGAAATTCATCCTCTTCACCGCTGTCACTCGCCGCAAGAACTCTGAGGACGAGAAGCTCCAGACCATGAACTACCAGCTCAACACCGAAAGCCTCAACATGCTCACTTATGAAGGAAAAGCTCTCGATCCCATCCCCGTAAAGAAAGACACTACGAAAGTTCAGAAGCCGCGTCGCCGCGAAGAGGAACCGAAGGAAGAAACGGCCGCACCGGCAGCAGGTACCGAGACGACAATCATTCCTGCAGCGGAGCCCAGCCATCCGGAATCAAAACCTGCTGAGCCAAAGCCTGCTGAACCCGCTCCGGCTCCTAAACCTCAGGAGCCCGCAGCAGCTCCGGCAGAATAAATATAATCAAGCGGCTTTGTGATTACAGAGCCGCTTGATTTCTGTTTAACTCTTTCTCCAGGGCCTGAGCCAGCTGGTCGGGGCAGGATGTGCGCTTATAACCGCAAGTGACACCCCGTAGCCGCTTGATGACATCCTCAGCATACATGCCTTCCACCAGTAGGCCGATGCCCTTGGTGTTGCCATCGCAACCACCCAGAAACTGCACATTATGCAAGCGATTGTCTTCATCAAGTTCGAAATTGATGAACTTGGAGCAGGTGCCCCAAGTGGGATAAGTGATCTGTTTCATACGTATTCTTATTCTTGTTCGTCCTTAACGTCCTTTATAATCTTTGGGCCACGCACTTTTTCCTTCGTGCTGAGACCTTTCTTAATCTCAATACTGATGCCGTCGCTGAGACCCGTCGTCACCTGTCGGTGCTCGTAGGTCTTGTTCTTGCCCTCACCCTTGACCACATAGACAAAGGTACTGTCGCCCTTGAATTCGATGGCACTCTCAGGTACCGTGACTACCTGCGTGGCGTTAGCCAGTTCAATCTCGGCATTGGCACTATAGCCAGAACGTATCTTGCTGCCTTTCAGCACGCGCACGGCAGCCTTGATTTCAAACTGGTTGGCACCATTGCTCTCCACAGCCTTCGGCGAGATATACTCCAAAGCTGCATCAAAGGTAAGGTCCTGCAGTGCACCGACGGTGATTTTCATCGGCATTCCCTGTATGAGTTGTCCCACTTCCGTCTCGTCGATATTGCCACGGAAGATGAGGTCGTTCATATTGGCCACACTGGCGATGGTGGTACCGTCGTTGAAGTTATTGCTCAGGATGACGGAGTTACCCACCTTCACGGGAATATCGAGGATGATGCCGCTGATGGTAGAGCGCACCAGCGTGCTCGAAGCCTTGGCATTGCTCTTTGAGGCACCGTCGCGTATCACCTGCAAGTTATCGTCGGCAGCATTCTTCTCCTGCTGGGCCTGTCGGAGCGCTTGCTTTTTCTTGTCAAACTCATCAGCACTCACCAGTTCTTTCTTGAAGAGTTCCTCCTCACGCTGGAAGTCAATTCTGGCCTGTGCAAGATTGATTTGGGCCAGACGGACGCGACTCTCCGCCGAACTGAGTTGTGCCATATCGGGAATCACCTTCACTTTGGCAATGATTTCACCGGCCTGCACATAGTCACCGGCCTCCTTCATCAGCTGCGTGATGATACCGCTGACCTGCGGTTTTACGTTCACCTCGTTGCGCGGTTCTATCTTTCCCGTCACGATGGTTGTCTTACGCAGATCGGCAACCTTTGGCACGAACTCGTTATAGACCACCTCTTCGGGTTGCGACTTCTGCCAAAGGAACACGAAGGTTCCGATGAAAATCAGCGCCACAATGGCCGCCACAATCAGTTTGCTGTACTTCTTCATATCTTTCTTTGTTTTTTAATTTTCTAGGTACCTAGATTCTCTAGTATGACCAGATTTTCCAGTTCATTCATCTCTCATAGCATCCACGGGCTTGATGCTCATGGCTCGCCAGGCGGGAGCCAGACCTGCCAGAACACCCATCACACTGATGACCGCTACGGCCAGGACGGCTGTCCAAAAGTCCACCTGGAAATGGGCACTGATGATGCCGTCCTCGGTGTTAGCCTTTTCCAGCATTTCCAGGATACCCACGGCAATCAGGATGCCACTCATGCCAGCCACGGTGGTCAGGATGATACTCTCGGAGATAATCTGCGAGAGAATAGTGCGCGGTGTGGCTCCGATGGCTCGCCGGATACCTATCTCGGTGGTCCGCTCGCGCACGGTGACCATCATAATGTTCGACACGCCGATGGCACCGGCCAGCAGCGTACCCAGTCCCACAAGCCAGATCAGGAAGTTCACGCCCTTGAAGAGGTTGTCGAGCAACTGGAAAAAGATTTCCGTATTGAAGACCGTAACGGCCTTTTCGTCGGTAGGATCCACCAGATGAGCCCGGGCAATAGTCGTGCGGATGCGATCGGAGAGCTGGCTCATCACCACCCCCGGCCTTCCCGTCACGGCAATCATATCCACCGTGTTGCCGCGGTTATAGGTCTGCTGCATCAGCGTCAATGGCAGAATGACGGTGGTTCCCTCTTCAGCACCGAAGCTGATGGAGCCGCTTACATTGTAGTCCACACCCACGATCTGATAATAAACGGAGTCGATACGGATGCTCTTGCCACAGGGATCTTCACCGCTGGCGAACAGGTCCTTGTAGGTTTTCTTGCCGATGACACACACCTTGCGATGCTGTGCAATGTCCATGTCGTTCAGATAGCGCCCATAGTATATCTTCGGCGAGTTCACTTTGGCATACTCCGGCATCGTGCCATTCACGGCAATGGTGGTCTTCTTGTCGCCATAGTAAGCCGTGCCGCCATTGGAGAAAAGCACAGGGGTTACAACTTCCAGTTCAGGAACCCGCTGGCTCAAACGGTCCACATCCTGATAGACCATCTGCCACTGTCGGCCCTTGCGGAAACCCTTATAGGCTTTGGTGGTTGGCTGACTCCATATCATACCTGTATTCGTGGCAAAGCCTTCGAAGTTGTTGTTCAGTTTCTCCTTCAGTCCCTTGCCGCCGCCTATCAATGCCACGAGCATGAACACACCCCAGAAGACGCCGAACCCCGTGAGGAACGACCGGCTCTTGTTGCGTGTCAGCGTGTCAAGAATCTCGCGATATGTATCTATGTCAAACTTCATTCTGCTCTCAATGCTTCAATGGGACGGATGCGTGCGGCCTTCAATGCCGGGATGAGGCCTGCCAGGGTTCCTGCTATGACCATTACCATCGTGGCTTCGATACACACGTCGATACCCACCGTCGGGTTTACAAACATCGTTGTCTGGAAGAGTCCCGTGTCAATGACGTCATGGCCCAACGTGGCATCCATATATTCGTTGGCTGCTACGCCGAGTACCATTCCGATATAACCGAAGAATGTGGTGATGATAACACTCTCCACGATGATAAGTTTCAGGATTGACCACGGCTTGGCACCGATGGCTTTGCGGATTCCGAACTCACGGGTGCGCTCTTTCACGGTGATAAGCATGATGTTCGATACGCCCACGATGCCGCTCAATAGTGTGAAGAGTCCCACAATCCACAGGGCTGTGCGGATGATGTCCATACCTGTTTCCATCTGCAGACTCTGCGTAAAGCGGTTCCATATCCAGAGTGCGCTTTCATCGTCGGCAGCCACCTGATGTTCCCTGTTCAACTTGATGCGATAGGCTTTCTCGAAATCCTCGTTGGCCTCCATGGTGGGCAGTCCGTGGAAAGAGAAGACGATCCGCTCCGGCTGGTTGTTTTTGCCATAGACGGTTTCCAACGTGGAATAGGCCGTCATGGCATCGGCATTGCCGTTCTGCGATTCCTTGTAGATTCCCACCACCTGAAAGGCGAAAGCCCCAACCTTGAGATGCTTGCCCACCAGCGAAGCCACATCGCGGGTCAGCTCCTTGGCCTGCTGGTCGCCCAGCACGAGCACCTTGCGTTTCTCTTTCAGGTCAATATTATTGATAAAACGGCCGTAGAGCATGTCTATCTTGTCTATCTGCTGATGATTGGGATAGACTCCACATAGCCGCGTGCTGATATAGTTCTCGCCCATGCTGATAACGGTCTGCTGCGAAACCCGAGCTCCCACCTCATCGACATGCTCCGCAAACTGTGTCTCTGTGATGCCGATGTCCTTATTCTTAAGCGGCACATAGCGGCCCTCTTTCATGCCCTTGTGAGGTTTCGAGGTAGTACCGCCGAAGACGGCCATCGAGTTTACGATGAAGCGGTCGTTGTTTTTCATCAGCGCATGAATGAGCCCATTGCCAGCCCCCAGTAGCACGATGAGCATGAAGATGCCCCATGCCACGGCGAAGCCCGTCAATGCGGTACGCAACTTATTGCGCCTGGCCGTACTCCATATTTCGTTGATGATATCTCTCATTTCATCATACCATTGATACCGAAGGGTGAAGCCTTATGGTCAAGATTCTCCTCAATGTTCCCGATCAAGCCGTCCTTAATATGCACGATCTTATTCGTCTCGTTGGCCACGCCACTCTCATGAGTCACCACCACAATGGTCATACCTTCATCGCGGTTGAGTTCTTTCAGCAGTTGCATCACCTCCACCGAAGTCTTGGAGTCCAGAGCTCCCGTAGGTTCATCGGCCAGGATAATCTGCGGACGGGTAATCAGCGCACGGGCAATGGCCACACGCTGGCGCTGGCCTCCCGACAGTTCGTTCGGATAATGACCTGCCCAGTCGAGCAGTCCCAGGCGTTCCAGATATTCCAAAGCCATCTGGTGGCGCTTCCTGCGACTCACACCCTGATAGAAAAGCGGCAGTTCCACATTCTCTACGGCTGTCTTGAAACCAATCAGGTTGAAACTCTGGAAGATGAAGCCTATCATGCGGTTGCGGTATTCAGCGGCACGCGTCTCACTCAAATCCTTGATGAGCGTACCGGCCAGCTGGTATTCTCCCTCGTCGTAGTTGTCCAGAATGCCGAGAATATTCAGCAACGTGGATTTGCCGGAGCCCGAAGCACCCATGATGCTCACGAACTCCCCTTCCTCTATGTCGAGCGAGATACCTTTCAACACGTGCAGCGGCTGAGCGCCCTGATAGGTCTTATGGATATCCCGCAAATGAATCATACTCATATTTTAAGTTTCAGGTTCCAAGTTTCAAGTTTCAAGTTTCAAATGTAATCATAACTCTACATTCTACATTCAAGAACCGCTTTCACCGTGCCATATTGCAGCAGCAATTGCCGGGCCTTCTCCTCAGTAATATTCAGTCTTTCCATCAACATACGAATACTGCGCTCCGTCAGTTTTCGGTTGGTGGGCTGCAAGTTGACCATCCGATTGCCCTCCACACGCCCCAGCTTAATCATCAAAGTCGTTGACAGCATGTTGAGCACGAGTTTGGTGGCAGTGCCTGACTTCATACGGGAACTGCCCGTGACATATTCCGGACCAACCACCGTCACCACGGCTATATCCGCCAATTGCGTCACAGGAGAGTCGGGATTGCTCGTGATGCAGGCCGTAAACAATCCATGATTCCGAGCCTCTTTCAATGCCCCAACCACATAAGGCGTAGTACCTGAAGCGGCAATGCCTATCACCGTGTCGTTCACGTCAGGATGATACGGCAGCAAGTCGTTCCAACCAGCCTCCTCGATGTCTTCAGCCTTTTCCACGGCTGTACGCAAGGCTTTGTCGCCACCGGCTATCACCGCAATAAAGACATCCCGCAGTCCGTAGGTGGGTGGAATCTCTGAAGCATCCAGCACGCCTAAACGCCCGCTGGTGCCGGCACCCACATAAAACACCCGGCCACCCGACTTCATCCGCGGAAAGATACTATCCACCAGGCATTCCACCTGCGGAATAGACTCCTTCACGGCCGTTGCCACCCGCTGATCCTCACGGTTCATCTCAACGAGAATCTCCGACGTGGATTTTCGTTCCAAGTGGTCATAGAGAGATGCCTCTTCCGTAATCTTCCTAAACATTTTTCCAGACCCTCACCTTTATTTCTTAATCCGTCATCCTTACCCCAACACCACATCCAGCACCATCATCAGCGCAAAGCCCACGGCAAAGCCGATGGTGCCCAGATTGCTATGCGCGCCCTCGGCACTCTCGGGGATAAGTTCTTCGATGACCACATACATCATGGCTCCGGCAGCAAACGAAAGCATATAGGGAAGAATCGGAGTCATAAACCCAGCCAGCAGAATAACCAACAATCCCCCGATAGGCTCCACCACGCCGCTCAGTGCCCCAATCACAAACGAGCGCCAGCGCGAATTGCCCTCCGCCCGCATAGGCATCGAGATGATGGCACCCTCAGGAACGTTCTGGATGGCAATACCCAGCGAGAGTGCCAGGGCCGAAGCCGCCGTGATACCCGTGCCGGCCTGCAGCGCACCAGCCAATACCACGCCCACGGCCATACCTTCGGGCAGGTTATGAAGCGTCACGGCCAGCGTGAGCATCGCCGTGCGCGAAAGTCGCGAACGGGGACCTTCAGGATGGTCATCGCCCAAATGGAGGTGAGGTGTGATATAGTCGAGACAGAGCAGAAAACCCATACCCAGCAGGAAACCCACCGCGGCAGGTACCACCGCCATCTGTCCAGCATCCTCCTGCATCTCCATACTCGGAATGAGCAGCGACCACACCGAGGCCGCCACCATTACTCCCGAAGCAAAGCCCAGCAGCCACTTCTGCAGCCGCTGAGGCATCTCCTTGCGCATCAGAAACACGAAGCCGGAACCCACCACCGTGCCCATCAGCGGGATGAGCAATCCTAAAGCAATTCCATTCATAGCCGCAAAAGTAAGCATTTTCAGCCACGCTGCAAAATAAATTACATTTTTTAATTAACGGAAATCCAACTGTGTTCCGTCGGCCGTCACCTTCAGTCTTACCCGGCAACCCTCCACCAGCGGATAGTTCTTGCCGCTGTGATGACCGATGGGAAAGTCGTAACACACCGGAACGTCATAGCCTTTCAGGTATTCGTGAAGCATGTCGTACATGGTCTCGAAACCGCATTCTCCCTCCTTGTATTTCGAGAAATGCCCCACCACGATGCCCTTCAGCCGCGGCAGCACACCCCTGATCTCTATCTGGTGGAGCATACGGTCCACCTTGCTCATCCCTTCCCCCGTATCTTCGATGAAAAGAATCAGCCCCATCCCCGAACTAGGTTCGCCTACCCGTAGCCCTTCGTCAGCACGGTTCAGGAAATCATAGTCGGAACCCGCCAGTCCGCAGAACACGCTCATATTGCCGCCCACAAGTATTCCCGTGGCCTCACCCGTCTGATCCAGCCGATGATGAGCCACCGAATACACGGGTAACCGCCCTTGCAGTATCTGCCTCATGGCAACAATAACCGGATCATCCTCATGCCGCGCTGCGATGCCCTCGCACATCGTGCCGTGGATACTCATCACGCCTGCCGAAACCGCCGCACTATGAAGTGCCGTGGCATCACTAAAGCCGATAATCCATTTGGGATGACTGGCAAACTCCTGCAATGGGATTCGCTGCAACACCTGCACGGCTCCGTCGCCACCACGGCTGCACATGATGGCTTTCACCGTAGAATCCCTGAGCGCCCAAAGCAAATCTTCAGCCCGTTCTTCGGCCGTGCCCGCAAAACCATGCCAGCTATTCATCGCATGTCTGCCCACTACAGGCACATATCCCCAACGGCGCAGTGCATCACATCCCCGTTCCACCACCTCTTTCGAAGGTGTGCTCGACGGCGAAATAATGGCTATCGTATCGCCTGCCTTCAACGCCTTCGGCATCTGCAGGGGCTCTTGTGCCCTACCGCCCATCAAGCCCAAGCCCGCAATCAGCACCATAAAGAATACCTTTTTTCTCATATCGGGACAAAGATACATATTTTTATCTGAAACCAAACGAAGTCGTTGGAAGTTTACGGATTTTTCGCATATATTGCACAGACATACTCAGTGAACAGGGGACTGTGATGTGAACCCCGTTCACGTTTATCAAGTAGATTACGGGGTCGGTTCCCCGTTCACATAATACACGTAAGAAAAGTTTTCCCTGTTTTTGCTATCACTGCTATCACTAAAATTAGCAAATAATTGGTTTACAATAAGTTGCAGGAAAATTTTTAGTGGTAGCACAGGTGATAGCAGTGATAGCAAAACGCCTTCTGACTCGTCCTGAATAAGGTTGATGGTTAAACTAATATAATCCCGGTATAGGTTGTCAAGTTATTTCTCATACCTTCTTAATCCTGTAATCGGTTTACT
>OMWC01000014.1 GCA_900314655.1 uncultured Prevotellaceae bacterium
AAGGTAAGTGAAAAATCTGACATGGCAAAATCCTGAGCAACTTTTTGTTGCTCAGGTACTTATAAAGAAAGTTAAACTAAAGTGCTGCGGAATTTAGGTTGAAGACAAAATTTGCTAGGTTTATGCATAAGATAGCCAAATCTAGCCAAGATGCCACATCCAAAACTTTCCGTTTCGTCCCCTTCCAAGATTTCACTCGACCTTGGACGGATGCCGACCTCTACGCAAAGTACAACCTGACGGATGAGGAAATACAGTTCATTGAGTCGATGATTAAGCCTATGGAATAAAATAAAATGGTCTCCTCTCACAAGGTTTTTTATGGTGGAAAAGGTTGGTATCGTAATAACGTTATGTGAACAGAGAACTGGCCGCGTTCACGCGTTAACAAGCTCGGTAACAAATAAAGAATGACTATCAGAAATCAAAAAGAGCGTTCACAAATTAGCCGTGAATTTGCATCTCGGATAATTTTGACACCCCAGGAACTCACCATACCTCCCCTCGCGGACAATAACCTTCCCCCCACAACGCGGGCATATTCTATTAGCGATAAGATTCTCACTTCTGTTTGCTGTATCCTTCACGGACTTAATGTGTTTTCTCTGCTGCGCTTTGTCCTCCACGAAAATCTCCCGCAACTTATTAACAATCTCTTGGACCTCCACATCATTGAATACAGGACGAGTGTATTTGCGAATAAAACGACGTAAAGACCACATCTTAATGACATTAGCTGTAGTTCCACATTTTAAAGTGACACCAGATAAAAACACCACTACGGGAATAAAGAACGAGTTTGAAATATTTAGATACTGGTGTAATGCTTTCGTATGGGCACAATTCTGCAAGACAGGGTTATAGAACTTATATTTCCTTCCATACATATTCTTAATCCAATACTGCTGTTCATCATTTCCGAAGATCCAACCTTTGTAATTCTTCGTTTCTATAACAAAGATGCCAAAAGGCGAAACCACCACATGGTCTATCTGTGTGGTGTGTCCTCCAACTTCTACATAGACATCGTTAAAGATATAATAATCATTCGAAAGTGTACGCAAGATAAAAGCCACAACCTTCTCTCCAAATAATCCCTTAACATAAGGAGTTCTTAGAGCCAATATCAGTAGCATAGCTACCAATACGCTTGCACAAATAATCTCTTTCGACATATAGAAACTACGATAACTATCTTCCAGATATTTCCAATACTCGCTGCAAATATACAAAACTATCTGTTCACATAGAAGATATTTGCAGATGACAATGAGATAGGCTACTGTCCATTCAGCACTTTGATGAATTCATCGATGTCAATCACATCAATGATGGGAAACGGGGTTCGCTTCAGTACATCGTAATGATGGTCTTGTGTGACGATATAGCGGGCATTGGCCTTGAAGGCACAATCAACAAACTTGTCATCATCAGGATCGGCTGTGATGAGGCGAAGATGATAATACACCTGTATCATCCTGGTATTTGGCAGGTCGAGGATTGCTGAGATTACATTCGACGCAATCTCTGGTCCGACTTTCTTGATAAGGATTTCCTCGTATTCAGCCAGAATCTCATTGGATATGCACAAAGTATAATTCCCCTCAACGAAATTTCGCCAAACGGAATAATAGGGACTACGACGCGAAAGCGACATAATCAGGCAATTGGTATCAAGGACGATGTTCATTGCTTGTATGGAGTGCGCATGTGTTCATGTTTCCACTCTTCTATTACGCTCTCATTGAGAACACCTTCATCCCAAAGACGGTCGAGAGCATCCTCTGCGCGCTTGGCAAAATACTGGCCGAGCATACGGCGGATGTCCTGCATCTCCGCCTCAGTAGAAACACGCGACACCATTTCCAGCATTTCTATCTGGAAAGGGGTGAACGGCTTTGATTGTACTGCTGCTTCCATGAATCAATAGGTTTTAATCCGTTGCAAATATACGACAAATAACTTAAACAAACAAATTTTGGAGCAGCGAATGCTAAAATAATGCTTGTATTATTTGTTGACGATATACACACAACCATCAAATATGAGTCAGCAGGACTGGTTTTTGATTTCAGGAAGTGAAACTGCTGCTACGACATCAGGAGCGCAAAATAATTATAAATAGGTGTGGTGTCTTCAAAGTGTTTCAGAAGAATAAAACACTTCACGAAATAATGTAACTTGCATTATAGTAAGGGGTTGTGGTGAAGGGTAAAAAACTACCCCTCCCCATCCCTCCCGAGGGAGGGAGCCTGTACACATAGAACAAAAAGTCCACCCTGAAGAAAAAGACCCCCACCTAATTGCTTTTCCCTTCGGCCAGCGACCGTTGGTTCCTCCCTGTCTTGGGAGGACTTTCTGAATCAACAAGACTGGTTCTTGATTCCATAAAGTGAAACTGCTACGACATCAACTATCACATAACTTAAAAATACATTGCAATAAATTTGGATATTTCAAAAGTTATGTATATATTTGCGCCATAATTTAAGATATATCTATAGTTATATGGATTTGTATATACAAACAAATGCCGCAATTATGCGACAGATCGGTTCAAAATTAAAGGAACTGAGGATTGAAAAGAATATGAAACAGAAGGAGCTTGCCGAAGCGGCAGGAGTCTCCGTGTTTACTATCAGTTCCATTGAAAATGGCAAGACGATCTCCTTGCTTACTGTCATACAGTTGTTAAGAGCCCTTGAGCATTTAGACTATCTTGATTCCTTCTTCCAAGAAGAGTCTATAAGTCCTGTTGCATACGCAAAACTGATGAAGAATAATAAAAAGAAAGAAAGAGTGAAGTCATCGACAAGCATTATAAATAGCAAAGATTCTGAATGGTAACGTTAGCTTATATCAATATTTGGGGGCAAAGAGCTGGAGTCGTGATGTGGAATGAGAACACCGAGTCTGCCGTATTTGAATATGAACCGTCTTTTGAGAGATTGGGCTTAAATTTGTCACCAATCTTGATGCCTTTGAATCCACATCGTTCATATCAGTTTACATCCATATCAAAGGATACTTTCATGGGATTACCAGGACTATTGGCCGACGCCCTGCCCGATGCATATGGTAAGGCTCTGCTTGACAGATGGCTGGCAACTATTGGAAGATCTTTTGCCAATCCTGTTGAACGTCTGTGCTATCAAGGTAAAAGAAGTATGGGCGCATTGGAGTTTGAACCCGCACAGGACACTTTTTTGGAAAAGGACACAAGGATAGAGATAGACTCCCTTGTGGAGATGGCACGCGAGGCTCTGAATCAGAAATCTAAGCTTGATACGAACCTCAGCCAAGACCGAAAAGAAGCTCTTATCAACATTATCAAGGTGGGTACTTCTGCTGGTGGACAGAGAGCTAAAGCCGTCATTGCCTATAATGAAAAGACACAGGAAGTTCGTTCTGGACAAATAGATGCACCAGAGGGTTTTGAACACTGGTTGTTGAAACTGGACGGAGTGACTAATCAAGAACTGGGAGACCCAAAGTTTTATGGTTTAATTGAATATGCCTATTACCTGATGGCAAAGGATGCAGGAATAGAGATGATGCCTTGCAGGATTCTTCCTGAAAATGGAAGGTCGCATTTCATGACTAAGCGATTTGACCGTGTTGGAGGGAAGGGAAAGTTGCACATGCAGACACTTTGTGGCATAGCTCACTATGATTACAAGATGTTAAGGGCTTATTCATATGAACAGGCCTTTCTGGTAATGCGACAGTTAAGGTTGCCTTATTTTCAGGCAGAAGAGATGTTTAGAAGAATGATATTCAATGTGGTGGCAAGGAATCAGGATGACCACACTAAAAACATTACTTTCTTAATGGACAAGACAGGGAAATGGAGACTATCACCGGCGTATGATATATCGTGGTCGTATAATCCTGAAGGCAAATGGACATCGCAGCATCAGATGTCAATCAATAATAAATGGTCGGATTTTACAATGGATGATCTTTTGACTGTGGCATCTTCTATGAATATAAAGTTTCCTCGCGAGATTATAGAAAAGACGATTGACGTCGTTGCGCACTGGCCAGTTTATGCTGCGTCGTTAGGAATTCCGAAAGATACAATAGAGGTTATTAATTCTACCTTAATTACTCATCTTTAAAATAGCCATGCATCATCTACAACCTAACACCACCTTGCAAGATGGCAGATGCCGGTTCCTGAACATCACAATTCTCTGTTTACAACCCAAAAAAAACATACATCATACATAAAAACCTCCAAATCGCCTGTGTTTATGGGCGATTTGGCGTATGTATGTTTGTTTTAAACATACATGAACATACATTCATGCGACCAGCAGTTTCCGTAGTTTTAAAGCCAGAAACTAATAGTTTTTCCTATAGAAACTAACAGTTTTTCCCATAAAAACCGTTAGTTTCGCCCATTAAACTGAACGCGAAAAATAATCAGGAGTGAGCCGCCTGCCATCCGCATAAACCTACATTCATGAACGTATGTAGGTTTATGTATGTTTTTGACAAACATACATTGCTGGCAACCCCATTGTTTAAAGGGCTTCTCAGGATTTTTATGTAGGATGTATGTTTTAGTCTTAGCACAAAAGATATTTGAATAATTTAGCATTAATTACTCAGTTTTTTCTAGATAATTCTTTTCATCCGATGATACTTTGACCTCCGTTCGATGATACTTTGAAGGGCAACGGATGATGTTTTGCACTCCTTCCGATGATGTTTTGATTCGCCGATGTGGAAGACTGTACAAAAAAAGTGAAAGCAAACCAAACTTTTAGAATCCGCTCCCTCTCTCAGGGGGATGGAAGGGCGCGGCTCAGAACCCTTCACCGTAAAACGTTGAGGGGCAAACTGTTGTGAGATATTGTGAATGGTTCAAAAAGTATTCAACAGTGAAATAATATATATGGCAAAGTGGAAAATTCAGACGAGTTGTTGAGTGTATGCGAAAAATAGAGCGTGTGCTGGGGCAAGGGGGGCTTTGAAGTTTAAATGACCAAATGAATGCATGCCAAATAACCAAATATAAAGTCTCTAAACAACCCAACAAATTATAGCCAAATAGCTAAATTGAGTTAAAAGATGATTGTCATTTCGTACAGCCAAGCTGGGATTTCGTACAAATGGCGGGGAATTGTTTGGAGGGGCGGGAGAAATAGAGTATATTTGCACCGTGACAACGTTGAGACATTCTTTTCGAAAAGAGATCATACTGAATGGGTAATAAAGTTCTAATCATATCAAATAGCAATGAACTGGTGCGGATTGTGCCAGCACGGGTCGTGTATGTTGCTTCGGATGGCAACTATTCCACGTTTATGCTGCACGACAAGACGGAACAGGTGTTCACGATGAACCTGGCGCATTGCCAGCAGGTGATGGAGCGGCAACTGGGATCGGCAGCTTCGGTATTCCTGCGCATTGGAAAGTCGCTTTATGAGGAGGGATTAATTACCTTAATATAACACCCCCTGTGACTTATATAATAGACTGCATTATGAGATTAATTGAAACAAAAGTTTTGTGTGGCATCATGCTGCTGTGTTGTGCTATAACGCTAATTGGCTGTTCGGGAAAATCGGCTGACGGCAATGGCCAATGGGGGGACGACGTTATCTGCCTTTGCCCACCAACCATATATCTTCAGCCTTATGGGAACTTTACGAAAGAAGAAGCATCGAGGCTTGGGAAAGAGTTGGGAAAGCACCTGTTCGAAATGTTCGGCGCAGATTTCGATTGTGAAGCCCTCCCACCCTTGCCTTTGTCGGATTCTTTGATGAATAAGGCGAAAAGCAGGTATCGTGCAGACAAGATTATCAAGTCTTTATCCGCAAAAGCGAATGACCACAGCATCTATATTGGCCTCACCCATAAAGACATCTCGTGCAGCATCCGCGGCAATGCGGACTGGGGCGTGCAGGGACTCAGCCTGATTCCGGGAAAAGCCTGCGTGGTATCTACATTCCGGGTTAATGACCGGCATGACTTTTGGAAGGTAGCCTGTCATGAATTCATTCATACCTATTTCAATTATCACCATTGTCCCAAGGATGATCCCCGCTGTCTGATGCAAGATGCCAAGGGGCATCCCAACTATAAGAACAAGAAAGGCTTGTGCCCTTATTGCCAAAGTGTGTTGAAATAAGCATCAGCAAGACTGGTTCTTGATTCCAGGAAATGAAAACTGCTGCTGCGCATAGCGGATGGTGGCAAACGGAGAGACGGATAATATGAAAAATATTGGCAAGAAGGTGGCAACGTTACCACCTTCTTGCCTACTTTTTTGAACAAAGAAAGAAAATAATGAGAGGAAATGTTGTTGATTCAAGAAAAATTCGTAAATTTGCGCCTGAGCAGTACAAAGTGTTAAATACAAGGAAATTCATGCCCTTGGTGAAATAAAATTAACGCAATTAACATTAAAAGAAGATGAAAGTAGTAGATACGACAAATTTGGAATCAGCCTATAAGCAATGGTTAGATATTCAGCCTCTCGATGAAACAGACAGGCATAGGCTCAGTCAGCGGTTTACCATTGACTTTAATTTTAACAGCAATCATATTGAGGGTAATACGCTGACATACGGGCAGACGGAGATTCTGCTGCTCTTTGGCAAGGTGATGGGCGTAGCTGACCTTAAAGATTTCATTGATATGAAAGCCAGCAATGTAGGGTTGAAAATGATGGAGGTGGAAGCATTGGTGCAGGACAAGCCTTTAACACAGACTTTCATTCGTCAGCTGCATCATACATTGTTAAGAGAGGACTATGAAGTCTACCGTAAACTGCCGGGAGGAGAATACACCTCATATACCGTGCATGCCGGTGTTTACAAGACCAGACCAAATAGTGTCATTTCCCGTACAGGAGAGCGTTTTGAGTATGCATCGCCAGAAGAGACACCAGCGCTGATGACCGACCTCGTGGACTGGTATAATGAGGAAGAGCGCAAGGGGGCCATGCACCCTGTAGAACTGGCAGCACTTTTCCATTACCGCTATATACGCATACACCCGTTTGAGGATGGCAACGGCCGTATTGCCCGCCTACTGGTGAACTACATTCTCGCAAGACATCATTATCCCATGATTGTAGTGCGCAGTCGCAAAAAAACAGAATATCTGGACGCTTTGAGCGCAGCCGACAAGGAAGTGGGGGCATTGCCAAGCAAAGGCGCAAAAGCAACTCTCATCCAGATAAGGCATTTCCTCTCATATTTCACAGACCTTGTAACTCAGGAAATAATAAGTAATGTACGATTTGTCACCGAAAAGGACAAGCAGAACTGGTGGTATGATGGTGAGATGATAAGGTTGAGGAGCGAAAATGTGAGTCAGTTGCTCTATGCCGTGATGCTTAATCCTGCTGTCACAATTCCCCAACTAAGTGCTAAGTGTGGCCTGTCTGAAAGAATGGTGAAAAATTACCTAAAGCAATTCATGGACAAGAATTATCTTCAGCGAGGAGAAGATGGCAAGTTTCATGTGTTTATTGCTCCTTCAACATTGTAATAAGCCATTGTGAACAGAGACGGTTCTGTGTTCTACAAATCATAAAAAACACAAGGGAACTTTCCCTGACTACAGACTCTTGCAGAAACGCTCGCCGAGCTGAAAGCCTTCTTGATAGAGAGCTTCCAGTTTCTCCAGGTCCCTCTCCACGCGCCCTACTTCCATCGGACGCTCCGGACGAATCACCACAATCTCACCCCAACGCTCCATACGCTCCACCATCTCCAGCTGTTCGTTGTAAGCCTCTACGCGATGGCTCAGCGCCACACGCAGACGCGGATAGTCATCATACACGATGGGCGGCACCTTGATGTCGTGTTCCTTTGAACGGTAGCCCAGGTTGCGCGTGGCAATAACCACGTTGAAGTCATGCCCCTTCTCAATGGCGTGCTGCACGGGAATGCTGTCCACGATGCCGCCGTCGAGCATCGGCACCCCGTCGATGTTCACCATGCTGCTCACGTAGGGCAAGGCCGACGAAGCCATGATGATTTCGTTGAGCCGTTGAGGATGCTCATATTCCGAAAGATACTCGGCGCGCCCCGTCAGACAATTGGTAGTGACCACCTCAAACTCCGAGCCGGTACTGACGTAGGTATCCCAGTCAAAAGGTACCAGACGGTTGGGGAATTCATCATAGAGCAGCTGGCGGTCGAAGATACTTCCCTGCGTCACCAGGTGCTTCAGGCCAATATAATCATAATTATCCAACAGGTCAATATTTGCGATTCGCGCTCGCCTGATCTGGCGGCTCATATACGACACACCGTTGCACGCACCCGCCGACACGGCAACTACGTATGGGAACCAAACTTCATGTTTCATAAATGCGTCAAGTACTCCAGAGGTGAACACGCCCCGCATGCCACCCCCTTCGAGTACCAGACCCGTCTTGCGGTCTATCCTCATCTGCTAAAGATTGTCTTCAAGGTTCTTGGAAATGTCCAGTTGGTCGAGCGTCTCGTTCAGTTTCGTTCGGAAACGGATTGGGCTGGCAATAAACTGATAGGTATTGACCACCTCGCCCGTCGTAATCTTGATAGTACCGAAATTGAACAATCGCCCCAACAGGCTCTGCTCCACCATCACGCCCTCGCATTTCACGAGTCGGATTTCGGATGTGTTCCGTTGCATGATGCCCTTCTTCACGATGAGCCGCTTGTTGGTGATGTAATACTCCGTGTTCTTACTCACCAGCCACACATAGCCATAGCCTATCAGCAGGGCCAGCAACGTAGCCACCACGAACACCCACACTTCGGGCACATTCAGCGCAATAACCACCATGGCCACCGCCCAAAGCGCAGCAATCAGCGTCAGTCCGCCCGCGTAGGCGAACCAATGCAGATGCCCCTTATGGATAATCCGCTCGTTGTTAGTCAGATTCTGTTCTATAAATCCCATACTCTTCGATTAAATTCAGGTTTATGCCGCCAAAGATACAAATAAGTGAGCACAACACCAAATAAAACCCGCTTTATTTGCGACAGATTTGGCGGGTATTCGGGAATTATGTCACAATTTAGCGCGATTGTCGCAACAAAGATAAAGGAAAAGAAGTGAAAGGTGTGGAAGGTGAGGGATTTCTGCCCTATCTTTGCACCATCGAGAACAGATAAACTATAGTATAAACCTTTTAAATTATAAGATTATGAAAAATAATATTAAGAATAACAGTCTGAAGGCAATGGCTTCATTCTTCGTTTCGGGATTGGTAATGTTGACAGTTTGGTGTGCTGAGAACGCCAGCAGTTATCAAGATGAAACATGTATGCATGCATCAATAGTGAGCAAAGTATCTGCTAACGACAACGACATGGCAAAGCTGAATGAGATCAACGGTAAGATCGCCAAGTTGGAACAGCAGAAGGCGAGCATGGACAAGAAGCTACAGGAGGTTAAGGCCGAGCGGAACAAAAACTACGGCATGGTGGCAGGAATGTACAGTCAGCCGTCGCAGGGTCAGGCCGAGATCAACAACCTGGAGAGCAAGATTAGCAATATGAACCATCAGATTGCTGCCCTGAAGAAGAACGAGAAGTTCATCGCCGATAAACACAAGATTAACATCCAGCACCTGGCTCAGGCCAAATAACAGCTGGGAATCTACGAACCAAAAAGAGGAAGAAGCAACGGAGCTTCTTCCTCTTTTTTATGGAGTTAAACCGCAAATCCTATACCGCAGGAGCTGCCTGTTCTTCCTTGAGGTCTTCGTAGAAGTGGGCAATAGCGGTCATCATATAGGGCTCCACGAGCAACAAACCGATACCGAAGGTGATGATGCCGAGCAGAATCCATCCGATGAAGGTGAGTTCGAGGATGAAGAGTTCCATCTTGTGGCCATTCATCATGGCCATCGACTTTTCGATGGCGGCGTTGTTTGAGAGTTCGGGGTTATCCTTCAGGATGTAGGGCGTCATGGCGTATGAGAACCCCTTGATGATGCCCGGGATGACGAGCAGCAACGCCCAGAGGAAGATGTAGATGTACTGCAGGGCTGTGGTGGTGAAGATGCGCTGCCAGTTGCCCTTGTAGCCATCGAAGAGATGGCCGAAGGCCAAGTCTTCCTTACGTGCGACACGGAGGAAATAGAAATAGAATCCCCAGATCAGGGGTATGCATATCAACGTCCATACGAACGAGAGGGCGGTTCCCGCCTTAGGGCCGAAGACGGCGGAGACGATATTAGAACCAACACCTACGATGACGATGTAGATGACGGTGGCAATGACACCTTTGTCCCAGTTGCCTTTCAGGGAGGCAAGGGCTCGGTCTTTGTAAACTGTGGATGATTGCATAACACTAATGAAATTATGTGAGTAAATTTAGTCGATGACTACGGTAGTCCATCCATGCTTGTCTTCTACAGTGCCGTACTGGATGCCGCGCAGCGTGTCGTAGAGTTGCTTGGAGATGGGGCCGGGCTTGCCGTCCTCTGAGAATACGTAGCTCTTTCCGGTCTCCTGGTCGTCGATTTTGGAGATGGGCGAGATAACGGCTGCCGTGCCGCAGGCTCCAGCTTCCTCGAAAGTAGCAAGCTCTTCCTCGGGGATGGGGCGACGCTCCACCTTGAGTCCGAGGTCCTCTGCCACCTGCATCAGCGACTTATTGGTGATGGAGGGCAGGATGCTGGTGGATTCAGGCGTGACATAGGTGTTATTCTTGATGCCAAAGAAGTTGGCAGCACCGCACTCGTCGATGTATTTCTTCTCTTTGGCGTCGAGATAGAACTCGCAGGCATAGCCCAGATCGTGGGCCTTCTTGTTAGCCAGCAGGGAAGCGGCATAGTTGCCACCCACCTTATAGATACCGGTGCCGAGGGGCGCCGAGCGGTCGTGGTCGCGGATAATCACATAGGGATTCGTAGCGAAACCGCCTTTGAAATAAGGTCCTACGGGAGTCACGAAGATGAGGAAGCAATATTCCGTGGCGGGATGTACGCCCACCTGTGCGCTGGTGCCGATGAGGAGCGGACGGATGTAGAGTGTAGCTCCGCTCTCGTAGGTGGGAATCCATTCCTGATTGAGGCGCACCACCTTCTTCACCATTTCGCAGAAGAGCTCGGTGGGGAGTTCTGGCATGAGGATACCGCGACAGGTACTTTGCAAACGGGCTGCATTCTCCTCCATGCGGAAGACGCGTACCTTGCCGTCGGGGCAGCGATAGGCTTTCAGGCCTTCGAAGGCTTCCTGTCCGTAGTGGAGACAGGTGGCTGCCATGTGAAGTTTGAGATACTCATCGGAGCAGACTTCAATCTCGCCCCATTTTCCATCGCGATAATAGCATCGCACGTTGTAATCCGTCTGACGGTAGCCGAAAGACAGACTTGCCCAATCGATATTTTTCATTTCAGTCTATAATATGTTGTTTTGAGTTCATTCAGATTGCAAAAGTAAACAAAACGGGGAACATTTGCAACATTTTCACGCAGAATTTTACGCTTCGCTGTCATTTTTCAACAAATTGCGGATTTCCTCGTCGGTCTTCGTCAGTTTGTCGCGGCAGAGGCGAATAAGTTCTTGTGCGCGTTTCAACTGCTCGGCCATTTGGTCGATGTCGAGTTCGTCGTTCTCCATCTTGCGCACGATTTCCTGGAGTTGGTTCATGGCTTCTTCGTATTTCATATTATTTAATGGGTTTGGGGGGTTATTTTACTACGGAGTGGACGGTGCCCTTCTGGAGGCGGGTCTCTATGAGGTCGCCGGGGTGTAGGAGGGAGGCGTCTTTCACAATCTTTCCTGCACTGAGGGTGATACTATAACCCCGACGAAGGAGCAACTCGGGATTGAGAGCCTCGAGCTTCTCGCGGAGTAAGTCCAGACGATGGTGCTCTTGAAGCAACTTGCGCTCTGCAATGGGCGGCAGGTTGTGGGAAAGAATGTCGAGACGGTGGCGCTCGTCTTGAAGGCGGCGACTGACGGAGAGCTGCAAACTGGACTGCAACCGGTCGAGACGGGTTTCCTGCCGGCTTTTGACCAACGAATAGAGCGAAGGTATCTGCTGGGAAAGATGGAGAAGCCGAATTTTCTCCATCTCCATCTGCTGCCTGACCTTCAAGACGATGCTCTGTTCAGCATCTTCGATGGCATCGAGTACACCCTTCAGATGGGAGATGAGAAAGGCTGCGGCAGCAGTAGGGGTTTTAACGCGGGTGTGACTCACCATGTCGAGTACACTCTCGTCGCGCTCATGGCCAATGCCGGTGATAATGGGTATGGGGAAATTAGCCACATGCTCAGCCAGGGCCAAAGTGTCGAAGCCCGAAAGATCGCTGGTAGCCCCTCCGCCGCGGATAATGACGACGCAATCGAAGACCCCTTCCAAACCTCCCCGAGGGGAGGCTTCCTGCTCTCCCCCTCGGGGGAGTTGGAGGGGGGTCCGGAATATCTTCTCCAATGCAGCGATGACGCTCTGCTCCACCCCTTCGCCCTGCATGATGGCGGGAAAGAGTTGCGTGTGGAAACGGAAACCATATTCGTTGCTTTCCAGCTGGTTCACGAAGTCACCATACCCAGCGGCATTGGCACTACTGATGACAGCTATGCGCTGGCAGAACATCGGCAGCAGCAGTTCTTTTTGGAGATCAAATACACCCTCCTCCTTCAGTTGGCGGATGATTTCCAGGCGTTTGCGGGCCATATCGCCTAAAGTGTAGGTGGGATCGATGTCGGTGACTATCCACGAGAAGCCATAGCTTTCATGGAATTGGGCATAGACCTTCAGTAAGACCTTCATGCCTGCATGAACTTGCTGACCGGTGACGCGCATAAAATGGGGCTTCACCAACTGCCAGGTGGAAGCCCAGCACTTGGCCGAAGCCTTGGCCACGGGAGTATTGGAACGGTCATCTTTCTGGATGAGTTCCATATAGCAATGGCCACGCACTTCGCGGGCTTCCGACAATTCTGCCTCCACCCAATACTCATCGGGCAACTGCAGGGCCAGCGTCTCGCGCACCAAGGCATTCAGTTCGAAGAGCGTAAGTGATTTCTTCATAGTTTCTTCTTTTCTTGTTCCAGAATCTTGCCAAAATCGGGGATGCCGTAACCGTATATATTGTCGGGCCAATTGTAACGGTCACCGCTCCGGCGAATGAGTTCTATGATTTCTGAAGCGGTCTTCTCGGGCAATGCCTGCCACAGACAAGCCACAGCACCTGCCACCAGGGGCGAAGAGAACGAGGTACCGTTCTGCTGGGAGATCTCTCCCTCGGCATTAATCACACTACAATAGCCACCCATGGCCATCACGTCAGGTTTCACACGTCCGTCGGCCGTTGGCCCCACACTACTGAAGGCCGTATTCTCACCATCGCTAGTCACCGCCCCCACGGTCAGTACATCGAAAGCATCAGCAGGAATGGTGATTTTCTTCCATTGATCGTTGCCGGAATTGCCTGCGCTACACACAAGAACAATGCCCTTGCGAGCCAACATCGAAGCCATGCGCGAAATCATCATCGTATGGCCGTCAAGATGACGATAGCCATAGTTCTGTTCTTCATCATCGTACTCTGAATAGCCCAGCGATGAATTGATGACATCCACCCCAGCACTATCGGCGAACTCTGCTGCCGCTGCCCAGAAGTCCTCTTCCGAACGACTCTCCGTTTCCGTCTGTTCGCATCTCAGGAGCCAATAATCGGCCTCAGGAGCAGATCCCTCGAAGAGTCCCTTCTCATGAACAGCCATCACCGAAAGCACCTTCATGCCATGACTATGCTCACGATAGATGTTATGAGAGGGAGGAAAGACAAAATCGCGCTCCCCCACCTTATTGATACGCTTCAAGGCCGGAATATGGTCGGCATACTGGAAACCACCATCAAGCACGGCCACGAGAATCCCCTTGCCACGAAAACCAGCCTTATGCAAAGCATTGAGATGTATTTGTTCCAACTGCTCGCGGGTTGCATCGTCGTCGCCTTTGAGTTCATCGAAAGTCTTGGTACGCCGAGGGCATTCGAAAGGTTTCAACGAATCGGGCTCAATGTAAACCAGTTCTGTTTTCAAGACGTAGGGCAGGTCGCCAAGCGACTTTAAGAACGGAAGGCTGTCGCCACAAACAAGCACCGAATTGTTCCACTTGCTCTTCGAAACGACATTGGCTCCACGCGCTGCCAAACCGTCGAGATAAACCTGAGACACAGGCAAATCTGTTGAATCGAGCGAAAGATGCTGACGGGCGCGGCGTTCCAATGCCCGTTGGGAAAGGAAGGCATCGGGATGTTGAAGCGAATAGCGGGTGCCATGCTTGTCAGACAAGTTAAGCCTCACCATATAGCGGCGTGCCTCTGTTTCAAGGGGCAAAACACCCAGCAGGAAGCCTATAATCAGCAAGAATCTGAGGAAAAGGTATGTTTTCGAAACGAGTGTCATATTTTCATGATTTTTGATATTGGTCGCAAAGATACAAAGAATTTGAGAATAAAGAACGCTGTTTGCCAAAAAAATAGTAACTTTGCACCCTGAATAAAGATATTCAATTCGAATGGATAATAAACAAACCACACTGGAACTGGGCACCAAACCCGTAGGACGGTTGCTGATGCAATATGCGCTGCCGGCCATGGTAGCGATGACGGCTTCGAGTCTCTACAACATCATCGACCGGGCTTTCATCGGGCAGGTGGTGGGCCCAGAGGCTATCGCCGGTCTTGGCATCACTTTCCCGCTGATGAACCTGAGCGGTGCATTTGGAGCCGCCGTTGGTGTGGGAGCCTCGACATGCATCTCCGTAAAACTGGGGCAGAAGGACTATAAAGCGGCAGAGCATCTGCTGGGTAATACCGTTACCTTGAACCTCATCGTGGGACTGCTCTTCATGGCCGTCTGTTTTGTCTTCCTAAACCCCATCCTCAGGTTTTTCGGAGCCAGCGATGTAACACTTCCCTATGCCCGCGAGTTCATGGAGGTAATTCTCGCCGGAAATATGATCACCCACATGTATTTTGGAATGAATGCCGTGCTGAGAGCCGCCGGTAAGCCACGCCATGCCATGTATGCCGTGCTCTTCACGGTGGGCATGAACATCGCGCTGGTCATTGCTTTCGTGTGGTGGTTCAGATGGGGTATCCGAGGTGCGGCCTTGGCTACCGTCACCTCACAATCGATGGCCCTCTGCTGGCAACTATGGATATTCTCCGACAAGAAGGAACTGCTCCACTTGAGGCGCGGCATCTATCGGCTGAAGGCTGACTTGGTGAAGAACATCATCTCCATTGGTATCTCACCGTTCTTGATGAATGCTACGGCCTGTGTTGTGGTGATTTTCATGAACAACCAATTCGTGCGCTATGGCGGTGACATGGCCGTAGGTGCCTATTCCATTGCCAACAGCATCGCAATGGTGTTCTTCATGTTTGTAATCGGCGTAAACCAAGGCATGCAGCCCATCGCCGGCTATAACTACGGTGCGATGAAATACGACCGCATGATGCGCGTGCTTTGGCTTGCCATAGCGGTAGCAACTGGCATCCTGCTCTTGGGATGGGGGCTCTCCATGCTGTTCCCCAGACAACTGGCCCGCATCTTCACCACCGACAAGACACTTATCGACATGGCCTCACGCGGCATCAAGCTCAATATGTTGGTGTTCTACGTGGTAGCGGGACAAGCCGTCATCACCAACTTCTTCCAATGTATCGGGAAGGTGAAGATCAGCATTTTCCTCTCGTTGACGCGCCAGCTGATTTTACTGATTCCCATGGCCTATATCCTGCCGCTCTTTCTGGGGCTCGACGGCGTGTGGTACTCAATGGCTGCCAGCGACCTCGGATCGGCGCTGATGACATGGCCCATTCTCTTCGCATTCCTTAAAAAGTTCAAGCATAGTATAACCTGAAACTCATCATAATGGAAAAAATCATCATTAACATCGGTCGGCAATTCGCATCCGGAGGACGCTATATTTCAAAGAAACTCTGCGAGAAATTCGGCTGCAAGTATTTCGACAAAGAGATTCTTGACTTGGCTGCCAAGGAAAGCGGTTTCTCGCCCGATGTATTCAAAAAGAGCGACGAGAAGAAGAGTTTTATACATACGCTCTTCCACCTCCACGCTCCGATGCTTTCCGACGACAATTTCTATAACAACAAGTTCTCTGAGGAGAGTCTTTTCAAGTTCCAGTGCGATGCCATCCGGAAAGCCGCCAGTCAAGGAAACTGCCTGTTCATCGGACGGTGTGCCGACTATGTGCTACGAGATGAGCCAAACACGGTGAGCATCTTCCTCGCTGCCGACATGGAAGACCGAATCAACCGTACGATGGAACGCTATAACATGGATGAGGAAAGTGCGCGGAAGACCATCAGCAAGAAAGACAGCACGCGTGCCTCCTACTACAACTATTACACGGGAAAGAAATGGGGTGCCGCCGAAAGTTATGACCTCTGCATCAACACCTCCATTTTCGGACTTGATGAAACAGCGAAATTTATTGCCGACTTTATCCGCAAAAGATGAAAAGGATAGGCATCATCAGCGACACCCACGCCTACTGGGATGAGAAGTATCTGCATTACTTCGAGCCTTGCGACGAAATATGGCACGCAGGGGACATCGGTTCTCTCGAGGTGGCCCAGAAACTGGCGGAGTTCCGTCCGTTGAAAGCCGTATATGGAAATATTGACGGTGGTGACGTGCGCCGTATCTTCCCCGAGACCCTCAGATGGAAATGCGAGGATGTGGATGTTCTGATGAAGCACATAGGCGGATATCCCGGTAATTACGACCCCAGCATCCGTGCCCTGATATTCCGCAATCCTCCTCAACTCTTCATCAGCGGGCATTCACATATCCTGAAGGTGAAGTTCGACAAGACACTGAATCTGCTCCACATCAATCCAGGTGCAGCAGGGCTCTACGGATGGCATAAGGAGCGTACTCTGATAAGATTGGCCGTCGAAGGCAATAAATTCACCGATTGCGAAGTTATTACATTAGAAAAGAGATAGAAAAAAGATGGAGACTTTCTTTACGTTCGTACGATCTATGGCCAAGGGAATCTTTCAAGGCATCAACCAATATATCACCAATGACCTGCCTTCACATTTACTCTTGCTTATCGCAGCGTGCGTAATCGTTATCATTCATTTCGCCATCAGACTTTTCAAAAACAGAGATAAATAAAACAATTATAATATATGAGAACAATTGTCATTACCGGCGGTGCCGGATTCATTGGAAGTCACGTGGTTCGCCTCTTCGTGAACAAGTATCCCGACTATCACATCATCAATCTCGACAAACTGACGTATGCGGGTAATCTAGCTAATCTCAAGGACATCGAAGACAAACCCAACTATGAGTTCGTCAAGATGGACATCTGCGACTTTGAGGCTTTCTATCAACTGATGCAGGACAAGAAGGTGGATGGTATCATCCATCTTGCAGCTGAATCGCACGTGGACCGCTCCATCAAGGACCCCTTCACCTTTGCCAAAACCAACGTGATGGGTACCTTATCCTTACTACAGGCTGCCAAACTCTACTGGGAGTCGCTTCCTGAGCGTTATGAAGGCAAGCGTTTCTACCATATCTCTACCGACGAAGTTTATGGCGCCCTGAAACTGACCAACCCCGAAGGCATCGAGTCACCCTTCACCACGACAGCCTCATCTGAGCATCACCATGCCTATGGCAAGGACTTCTTTGTGGAGACGACGAAATACACGCCCCACTCCCCCTACTCTGCCTCAAAGGCTTCAAGTGACCACTTCGTGCGTGCCTACCACGACACTTACGGAATGCCAACCATCGTCACCAACTGTTCGAACAACTATGGCCCATATCAGTTCCCCGAGAAACTGATTCCGCTCTTCATCAACAATATCCGCCACCGCAAGCCACTGCCCGTCTATGGCAAAGGTGAGAATGTGCGCGACTGGCTGTTCGTGGAAGACCACGCTCGTGCAATCGACCTGATTTTCCATAAGGGAATCATTGCCGAAACCTATAACATCGGAGGCTTCAACGAATGGAAGAACATCGACATTATCAAGGTGGTCATCAAAACCGTTGACCGGCTGCTTGGTCGCAAGGAAGGTGAAGACATGGATCTCATCACCTACGTCACCGACCGTCTGGGACACGATGCCCGCTATGCCATCGACTCCCGCAAACTGAAGGAAGAACTCGGATGGGAGCCTTCGCTGCAGTTCGAGGAAGGTATCGAAAAGACCGTTCGCTGGTACTTGGACAACCAAGATTGGCTCGACAACGTGACCTCTGGCGACTACCAGAAGTACTACGAGAAGATGTATAATAATAGGTAAAACAGCATGGTAACCTCCAGGCTAAATCATAGGTGTATTGGGCAGACATTGGGTCTCATTGCGCTTGGTGTTTTGTCTCTGTGTGGCGTTTCCCTATTCAATAAGGAAACCTTCCTGCCTATCTTGTTTGTCTGGTTGGGGTTCACTTTGCTTTTTTCTGCTTTCTATTTGGCTTCCATCAAGCGCATCATTGTTGTTGCTGATGGGTTGGAGACACAAAACTTGCTGTTGCCATTCTGGAAACGGTTCTATCGCTTTGCTGAGTTTGACTATGCTCAGAGCGAGTATAGTAAGTCTGGCGAAGTGCTCAGGTTGATTAAGAACGGTGAACGGCAGCTCAGCATTGCTTCCAATACATACCTAAATTTCGAGGAGATAAAAGGAGCCATAGCTGTTAAGGATAAGTCAGGCTTCTTTGTCAGAGAGAATGCCGAAGTCGTATCGGAATACGACAAGGTAAGCTTGTATGGGATTACAGGTTTCGGGTTATTCTTTGTGCTCATTGGTGTTGCTGTTGCTCTTTCAGATGTGATTGATGGTAGACCTCTACGACTGGGTTCCATCATTATAGGTATAAGTGCAATATTGCTTTTTGGAAGCTTGCTTTTCATCTATCTCTTTTCCCATAAGGAAATCAAGGTATGGCGTGGACAAGTAGAGGTGAAACGGTTGTTGTGGCCGTTTAAGGTTCGATACTATGACGTGTCCGACTTTGATGGCTTCTATTATGTGCTGGAGAAATCAAACGGTCAGTTGGGTTCAAGAGACGAGAATTCTATTTGGCTCGTTAAGAATCATAGACTGGCAGTTTCTGTGTCTGAACCGATGTACAGGAATTATGAGGAACTGAAAACCGCGTTTCAGCCTGTTCCATGTCTGGGAAGATTGGAGTTCATGGGCTTCCAGTCATTGAAATATCATTTAGGTAAAAAAATTAATTGGAGATGAAAAAAATACTTTTATTAGGCTCAGGCGAACTGGGCAAGGAGTTTGTAATTGCCGCCATGAGGGCTGGCCAGTATGTAATTGCTTGCGACCGCTACGATAATGCGCCCGCCATGCAGGTGGCCGATGAGCGCGAAGTGTTCTCCATGCTCGACGGCGATGCCCTTGAGGCGGTGGTAAAAAAGCACCAGCCCGACATCATCGTTCCCGAGATTGAAGCCATCCGCACGGAGCGTCTTTTCAAGTTCGAGGAGCAGGGCATTCAGGTGGTACCGTCGGCCCGTGCCGTCAACTACACCATGAACCGCCGCGCCATCCGTGACCTTGCTGCAAAGGAACTTGGTCTGCGCACGGCCAAATATTTCTATGCCAAAACCTTCGATGAATTCAAGCGTGCTGCCGACGAGATTGGATTCCCCTGTGTGGTAAAACCGCTAATGTCGTCTTCAGGCCACGGTCAGAGTTACGTACACAACGACGACGAACTGGAACAGGCTTTCCGTGAGGCAATGGAAGGCAGTCGCGGCGACGTAAAGGAAGTAATCATCGAGGAGTTCATCGATTTCGAATCCGAATTCACGCTGCTCACCGTCACACAGCAACATGGCTGGCCCACGCTGTTCTGTCCGCCCATTGGTCATGTGCAGAAGGGTGGCGACTATCGTGAGTCTTGGCAACCTTACAAGATTTCAGACGAAGCCCTGAAACAGGCACAGCACATGGCCGACCAAGTGACCAAAGCGTTGACAGGTGCCGGCATCTGGGGCGTGGAATTCTTCCTTACCAAACAGGGCGAGGTCATCTTCTCTGAACTTTCACCGCGTCCACACGACACGGGTATGGTGACACTCGGTCATACTACCAATCTTTCGGAGTTCGAGCTCCACCTCCGCGCTGTTCTCGGACTGCCCATTGCAGGCATCCATCTTGAGCATGCCGGAGCTTCTGCCGTCATCCTATCACCCAAAGAAGTGACTACTCCCGTTGATCGCTCGCTCCTGCCCTACAATCTCGAAGAGGCACTCCGTGAAGACCGCACCCGTATTCGTATCTTCGGCAAGCCCGATGCCCACTTCGGCCGTCGTATGGGTGTAGTGTTATGCTACGGAGACCCTGATGCCGACGTTGATGCCCTTCGCGACAAAGCCAAGCGCTTGGCCAAGACCGTACTCGGCACCGATCCTTATATGAAGAAATAAGTTATGAAAGAGCTGGGAAGAATCATAGAGCTACCCAAAATTACAGATCCCCGAGGCAACCTCACCGTTGCCGAGGCTTTCAAGGACGTGCCCTTCGACATCCACCGAGCCTATTGGGTTTACGATGTGCCAGGGGGTGAAAGTCGCGGAGGGCATGCCCATAAGCGGCTGCTCCAGTTAGTCGTGGCGATGAGCGGTTCCTTCACCGTTACACTCGATGATGGACATGAGCAGAAGAAATACTTGCTCAACCATCCCTGGGAAGGACTGCTCATTGAAACCGAGACCTGGCGCACGCTCGACGATTTCTCATCGGGTGCCGTTTGTCTGGTATTGGCATCAGAGCCTTTTGATGAAGATGACTACATCTATGACTACAACGAATTCTTGAAATACATCGGATGTTCGAAATAGTCAGATACTCTGCATCCCTGGAAGACGAATGGAACCGGTTCGTGGCACAGTCGAAGAATGGCACCTTCCTCTTCGACCGCCGCTATATGGACTATCATAGCGACCGTTTCGAGGACTATTCCCTGATGTTCTATAAGAAGGGTAAACTTTATGCCTTGTTGCCAGCCAACGAGAAGAACCATTGTCTCTACAGCCATCAAGGACTCACATACGGGGGACTCATCACCACGGTGAAGACGAAAGCAGAGGACGTGTTGCAGATCTTTCGCGAACTTAATGCCTATTACAAGAGCATAGGCGTTCAAAGCATCATTTACAAGGCCATCCCAAGTATTTATCACCAATGGCCTGCAGAAGAAGACCTCTATGCTCTCACATCGGTTTGTCAGGCAAAGCTCAAGATGCGCGATATCTCTTCAACCATCATGCTCAACAAACAGCTTCCTTTCACGGAATCAAGAAAATCAGGATTGCGAAAAGCCCAACAAACCGACATAAGTGTCATTGAGAGCGACAATATCGATGCTTTCTGGAATATACTTCAGGAGAATCTTCACCATAAGTACGGAGTCAATCCCGTTCATACGGCAGCAGAACTGAAGCTACTGAAGTCGCGTTTTCCTCATCAGATACGCCTTTTCCTAGCTATTCTCAACGGCAAACCTTTAGGTGGAACAATCCTATTCATCACTCCCAATGTTGTGCACACTCAGTATATCTCCGCCAACGAAGAAGGCAAGCAAAAGGGAGCACTCGATTTGCTGTTTGAAGAAATACTGAAAAAGAATTGGAACAAGGACTTCTTCGACTTCGGGAAATCCACTTCCACCGACAGTTGCGAACTGAACGGCAGACTCATTTTCCAAAAGGAAGGCTTCGGGGGACGTGCCATCTGCTACGACACCTACGAATGGACATTATAAAAATAGAGGCTGACCCCAAAGTCAGCCTCTATTCTTTATTCGGGCATCAGAAATACTGTAACGCTCCGCGCCGCCTGTGCTCCCATCACCAGCACTTGGGCAATGTCGGCTGTTTTCGACGGGCCACTAATGAAAGTGCCATAGCCATCATATTCCTTGTCAAACTCTATGCGTTTGTATGCCTCATGCATATTGTTCACAATCTGGCTCTTCGGCAACAGGATGACCAGATTCTCCGAGATAAAGCACACAGCCTTCTCTTTCATCTGCTGCGGAATCCAGATGCAGGCATTCTCGGCCACACCAAACTTTCCGCGAATTACGCCCACGTCAGTACCGTTCAAGTCGCGCGCACGCCCGATGGTGTCAGGATTCCTCGTGGCAATCGTCACTTCCGGCAGGTTACTGGCAAATTCCTTTGCATCGGGATAGAGATTCTTTATCAATTGATTGATATCCTCTCCAGGCTTTACTTCCAGCACCTTTCCGCCCACATTCTCGGTCATCGAAATAAACTGGATCAGCGGATTGGGATAGGTGATGGCCTTTATATCGTCGAGTGATGGCATGTCATACTTCACCTTCACATTCTCGCGATACTTCTTCAATATATCTTCTTTGTTACTCATAGCTTATCACTTATCGTTTTTTCACTTATCATTTCCTTTCACTTTTCCCTTCTTCCAAAGTGTATGGAATGTCTGCTTCGGGAAGGTCATCATCTTATGGCCATCAGCCCATGGATTCAATCCGCAATTGATGAGCGGATCAGGCAAGATGTTGGCTAGCGGGGCAAACTTCAAGGCTGTGTTATACAAACCCGAGCTGCCGAACAACATACCCATGCCACGGCTCATCATCTTCTTCTCAGGATTAGCCGTTCCGAACTCATCGAGTTGCTGACGCCATTGATAAATCTGATCGCCAAGGTTCACCTTCACCGGACATACCGTCTGACAACTCAGGCAGAGCGTACAGGCCGAAACGTTGCCGCTATGCTGATACTTGTCGCGCAGCATGCCGAGATTGATGCCGATAGGACCTGGGATAAAATAGCTGTAGGAATATCCACCCGAACGACGATACACTGGACAGGTGTTCATACAAGAACCACAACGGATGCACTTCAATGCCTCCCAATGCTGTTCATTGCCAATCCATTCCGAACGACCGTTGTCCACGAGCACGATGTGCATCGGAGCGGCCGTAGGACGAGCCTTGCGGAAATGCGAGGTGTAAGTAGTGGTAGGCTGTCCTGTTCCTGCACGACAGAGCATACGCTGGAACACCGCCAGGCAGTCGTAGTTGGGTATCACCTTCTCCAGGCCCATTGCAGCAATATGCAGTTTGGGACACGATGTACTCATATCGGCATTACCTTCGTTGGTACACACTACGATGTCACCCGTCTCGGCTATGCCGAAGTTCGCACCCGTCATACCGGCATCAGCCGTAAGGAATTCGTTGCGCAACGACAAGCGCGCACAATAAGTAAGGTACGTGGGATCATGGTTGCCCTTCTCCGATCCTAACTTTTCCTCAAAGAGTTCACCCACGTCGTCGTGATTCAGATGGATGGCCGGCATCACGATATGACTTGGTTTCTGACCTTTGAGCTGAATGATACGTTCACCCAAGTCGGTCTCCACCACTTCTATGCCATGTTGCTCCAGATAGGGATTCATCTCGCACTCCTCGGTGAGCATCGACTTTGACTTCACAATCTTCTTCACGTTGGCCTGCTTCAGAATGCCCAGCACAATTTCGTTAAACTCCTGGGCATCCTTTGCCCAGTGAACGATACAGCCGTTTTTCTCTGCATTCGTGGCAAACTGATCCAGATATTCATCCAGATGGGTCACGGTGTGGCGCTTGATCTGAGAAGCCTTCTCACGCAACTGTTCCCACTCTTCCAACCCGTAGGCCATATTGTCTCGTTTGGTACGAACACTCCAGAACGTAGCGTCGTGCCACTTTGCGTATGTCTGGTTCTTTAAGAACTCTTTTGCTGCTTTACTATGTCCTGTACTCATAATCCTGCTGCTAAAATTTCAACCACATGCTTAAACTTCATATTCAGGCCCTGCTTTTTGGCAACGCCAGCCATGTGCATCAGGCACGAACAGTCGGGGCCAGTCACGTATTCAGCACCCGTCTGGATATGACGTTCCAGTTTGTCCTTGCCCATCTGAGCCGATACTGCCGTCTCTTCCACGGCGAACATACCACCAAAACCGCAGCACTCGTCAGGACGTTCCGGCTCCACCACCTCGCAACCGTCAACCAGCGCGAGCAAATCCTTAATCTTGTTGAACTTCTCCACATGCTCTTCTGATGGTGAAGAGAGGCCCAGTTCACGCACGCCATGGCATGAATTATGCAGACTCACCTTGTGCGGGAACGTACCGAGCGGATGGTTCACCTTCAACACATCGTGAAGGAATTCCACCACATCCATGGCTTTCTTGGCCGTCTCGCACTCGTGGCCGGCCAAAAGACGCTCATAGTTTACACGAATGAAAGCCGTGCAACTCACCGAAGGAGCCACAACATAGTCGAACCCCTTGAATTTCTCTTCAAACTTCTCGGCCAATGGTACCGACATCTTCTCGAATCCGCCGTTAGCCATCGGCTGTCCGCAACACGTCTGTCCTTCCGGATAATCCACGTCGAGCCCCAGATGCGTCAACAGTTTATATGTGGCCACACCCACTTCCGGATAGAGTGCGTCCACATAACAGGGAATGAATAGACCGATTTTCATAATGTTGATTTGTTATTGGATTTTAAGATAAATGATTGTATCGACTGCAAATATAATAAAAAATCCGATACGTTCATCAGTTTTCCTAAAATATTTTTTCTATTGGCAACAGAAAACCGACAAAAAGAATTTGCCGTTTTGTTCAAAAAGCATTATCTTTGCATTCTAAATTGTCAAGCAACAAAGAATAATGGTAGTTTGCATAGCAGAGAAACCCAGCGTGGCACGCGATATCGCACGCATCATCGGAGCTAACGCTTCCCGACAAGGATATATGGAGGGAAACGGGTATCAGGTGACATGGACTTTCGGACACTTGTGCACCCTGAAGGAACCAGCCGACTACACACCGATGTGGAAGTCGTGGAGCCTGTCATCGCTGCCCATGATTCCCCAGCGGTTCGGCATCAAGCTCATTGAAGACGAAGGTATTAAAAAACAGTTCGCCGTCATCGAGAAGCTGATGCAGGCTGCCGACGGTATCGTGAACTGCGGCGACGCCGGTCAAGAGGGTGAACTCATCCAGCGGTGGGTGATGCAGAAGGCACAGGCACATTGTCCGGTAAAGCGTCTCTGGATCTCGTCGATGACCGACGAGGCTATCCGCGAGGGTTTCCAGCAGCTGAAGGATCAATCTGAATACCAGCCGCTCTACATGGCAGGTCTCTCACGCGCCATCGGCGACTGGATTCTGGGCATGAACGCCACTCGGCTCTATACGCTGAAATACGGCCAGAATCGGCAAGTGCTCTCCATCGGGCGCGTGCAGACACCGACGCTGGCACTCATCGTGAACCGCCAGAAGGAAATTGACAACTTCAAGCCGGAACCTTACTGGGTGCTCTCCACAATCTACCGCGACACGACATTCACCGCCACCAAAGGGCGGTTCACATCTAAAGAGGAGGGTGAGGCTGCTTTCCAGGCACTCGAAGGAAAGCCCTTCACGGTGACCGACGTGCAGAAAAAGGCAGGCAAGGAAATGCCGCCGCAGCTCTACGACCTTACGTCGCTACAGGTGGACTGCAACAAGAAGTTCGGCTACTCGGCCGAAATGACGCTCAATCTCATACAAAGTCTCTACGAGAAAAAGCTGACCACCTATCCACGTGTGGATACACAATACCTCTCCGACGATATCTATCCGAAGTGCCCGGGCATCATGAACGGCCTCTTCCAGACCAAGTTCGGCGGACAGGCTCCCTATGCAGAACTCGTCCGCCCATTAGGCGGAAAACCGTTGAAAAAAGACAAGAAAGTGTTCGACACGTCGAAAGTGACCGATCACCATGCCATCATACCCACGGGCATTCCTCCCCAGGGACTGAGCGATGCCGAGCAGCACGTATTCGACCTGATAGCCCGCCGCTTCATAGGAGCCTTCTATCCGGAATGCAAATTCTCCACGACCACGGTTCTCGGAATCGTTGCCGAGAATGCAGATTCGCCCGACAAGTCGGCTATTGAATTCAAGGTGACTGGAAAAGAAATCCTTGATCCCGGTTGGCGCGTCGTACAGTATGTTGCGGTATCACAGCAACAACCCTCCGACGAAGAAGAAAAGGATAAGAAAGACGAGGAACGCACACTCCCAACTTTCGTTAAAGGCGAGAGCGGTCCCCACACACCTACCTTGACCGAGAAGATGACCACGCCCCCACCCTACTACACAGAAGCCACCCTGCTCCGCGCCATGGAGACAGCCGGCAAGTTTGTGGAAGACGAAGAACTGCGCGCTGCCCTGAAGGAAAACGGCATCGGTCGCCCTTCATCCCGGGCAAGCATCATAGAGACGTTATTCAAGCGCCACTATATCCGGCGTGAACGCAAACGTCTGGTGGCTACGCCCACGGGCATCGAACTCATCGATCTCATCAAGGAAGAACTGCTCAAGAGTTGCGAACTCACGGGAATCTGGGAGAAAAAGCTACGCGACATCGAGCACAAGACCTACGACCCAGCCCAATTCATCAACGAACTGAAGCAGCAGATTGCCGACATCGTGAACCAGGTATTGGCCGACAACGAGAACCGTCGCATCACCGTAATGCCAGAAGAAAAGAAAAAGGGGAAGAAGAAATAAGCCTTCCCTTTTTGTGTATTAATCACGTCAAATCAGCCTATATATCAGAGGCCTTGCTTCTATAGTCTGGAAGGAAGGCTTCCAATGGGTAGAAGCTTCGCTTCCAAAGTCTGGAAAGAAAGCTTCCACTCATTGGAAGCAAAACGGCTACAGCATACCAGAAAAACGCCATTTCCGCCCCTTATGCAATAAAAGGCTATGCTTTGCGTTCTTAATAATAATGAAGAAAAGAATATTCACCGCACTACGAACAAGCACCCTCTTCCTGCTGACGGTCCTACTCCTCATGGCATGCGGCCCCGAGCACTACATGAAGAAGGGCGAGAAGGCTATGGCCATCGGTGAATACTACGACGCATCCAACTATTTCAAACGCGCCTATTCTTCCACATCCCCCAAGGAACGCGACCTACGAGGCAAAAGGGCAGCCCGATTGGCATTGGCCTACGATAAGATGGGAGCCACGCAGAAAGCCATCGCCGCCTACCGCAATCAGATTCGATACAAGCAAGACTCACTTCCCACCCATCTCAGTTTTGCCCGCCTGTTGCTAAAGAACGGCAATTACAAGGAGGCTGCCGAAGAGTTCCAGATGATTCTCGACTCCATGCCTGGCAATCAACTGGCAAAAGACGGACTGAAATCGGCCCAGACGGCTCCGAGAATCAAACAACTGGGCTCACGCTACACGGTAAAGAAAATGGAAGTCTTCAATTCTCGCCGTGCTGACTATTCGCCCATGCTCTGCGGGGATGAGCACGACCAGCTGTTTTTCTCCAGCACTCGGAATGAGGCGCAAGGCGACGAAATCAGCGGAATTACAGGCACCAAAACCGGCGACATCTTCTATTCACAGAAAGACGATAAAGGGAAATGGGGTAAACCCCAGACCATCGAAAGCGGCCTCAACACGGAGTATGACGAGGGAGCCTGCTGCTTCTCGCCCGATCAGCGAGTGATGTATTTCACCCAATGTGCCAGCGATCCTTCCTATCCGCGCTATGCCACGATCATGACCAGCAACCGCTCGGATGCGGCATGGGGTAAGGGAACGCTGCTCCAAATCTCTCGCGACACCCTTTCAAGCTATGCCCACCCCGCCATCACTCCCGATGGAGAATGGCTCTACTTCGTGAGCGACATGCCCGGCGGTGAAGGAGGGCTCGACATCTGGCGCGTGCGCCTGACTGCAGCAGGAATCGGAGGAGTGGAAAACCTGGGCAAGCCCGTCAATACGGAAGGAAACGAGATGTTTCCCACCTTCCGCCCCAACGGCGATCTTTACTTCTCCAGCGACGGTCATCCGGGCATGGGCGGACTTGACATCTTCATCGCCAAGATTGGCAACGACCGGCGATATCATCTGCAACATCCCGGCTATCCGCTCAACTCGCAGGGCGATGACTTCGGCATGACGTTTGAAGGTCCCCACAACCGCGGTTTCTTCTCCAGCAACCGAGGCGACGGACGCGGCCTGGATCATATCTATTCATTTGAGAATCCTGAAATCATCCAGACCATCAAAGGTTGGGTCTATGAGATGGACGGCTACGAACTGCCTGCCGCACAAGTTTATCTGGTAGGCAATGACGGCACCAACCTGAAACTCTCCGTCAAGATGGACGGCTCATTCGAACAGGTGGTGGAGCCGGGTGTTGACTATGTCATGCTGGCCACCTGTCCCGGATTTCTGAACCACAAGGAGGAAATCAGCATCCGTCCGACAGAGAAATCGGAAGAACATGTGCTGCAGTTCCCGCTGGCCAGCATCCGTGTACCGGTGCTGATAGACAACATCTTCTACGATTTCGATAAGGCCACACTACGTCCCGAATCTTCGGCTGCTCTCGACGAACTGGTCAAGATGTTGCAAGAGAACCCCAACATCACCATCGAACTCTCTGCCCATGCCGACTATCGCGGCTCTGCCAGTTACAACAAGACACTCTCGCAGAAACGTGCCGAAAGCGTGGTGCGCTACCTGATTGACCACGGTGTGGCCAAAGACCGTCTGACCCCCGTGGGTTACGGCAAGGAGAAGCCCAAGACCATCCGCAAGAAAGTGGTGGAGAAATACCCGTGGCTGAAGGAAAACGACGTGCTCTCGGAAGAATTTATCAAGAAGCTCGACGAAGAGAAACAAGACATCTGCAACCAACTGAACCGCCGCACGGAGTTTACCGTGCTGCGCACTACCTACGGTATGTTCGACGAGAAGGGCCAGCTCAAGAACCCGCCAAAGCCTAAAAAAGAAGAAGCCCCCCAAGAGGGAGACTTCTACATCGATTTCTAATATCTTTGTCCATGTATGTGGAGACTGAGTCTCCACCATCAACCTACCGCTCCGACGTAACCAAGCTATACCCCGCAACGGCCGTGAGCAGCACCATGGTGCCAAAAACCGAAAGGACACTTGCCGGTGAGACGCTGGTCACCATATCGGTGAAGAAGCCCTGCAGGGTGCCCAATATCGAAATCCAGCCTTTGGTCAGGATGAAAACGGCCACGGCAGCTACTAAACAGATAGCCGTCCAGATGCGGTTCAGACAGACGCTACGGTCAGGTAGCCGGCGCATCACCCGATTGGTGAAACCGCGATCCTGCAGTTCAACCGTATTTTCAGCGAAGAATCGCCCTATCAGTTGCTCTTCTTCCGGCAAGATTCGCTCACCGTTCACTTCTCGTATTTCTTCTCTTATTTCATCCATAGCCATTCTCCTTTAAATAGTTTGCCAATTGTTTCTTTCCCCTAGAGAGGTGTGACTTCACCGTGCCTTCCGGCATCTGCGTGATCTCCGCTATCTTGTCGATAGGCTGCCCGTCAATCAGTTGCAGCGTGATGCAGGTTCGTTCTTCAGGCTTCAGAAGCGACAAAGCCTTGTAGAGATCCATCTTCAGCCCCGCTGGTGCTTCACTGGCAGTTCCAACCACCTGCTCCACATCCGAGGTCTGCTTCTGCGAACGGCGATAATCATAAAGCACATTGTAGGCTATACGCATCAGCCACGTCTGGAATCCGGCCATCCCCTTGAAAGAAGCAATATGCGTATAAGCCTTGATGAAGGTGTCCTGCGCCAGATCATCACTCAGCGGCCCGTCTCCCAATGTCTGCGCCAGGAAGAAACGCCTGACAGGTGACTGATACTTCCTGACAAGCTGGTCAAAAGCCCGCTTGTTGTGGAATACCGCCACCTGTGCAACGAGAGAGATGTCGCTGAGTTGTGCCATCAGTCAATTATTGTTTGGCAGGCATGATGAGCCAAAGCACGGGATAGAGGATGATTCCGCAGAAAGCCGTGAACAGCGTCAGCACCGCGTATGCCACGCGCATCACTGTGGGATCAAGGTCCAAATACTCTGCAATTCCTGCACACACACCGCCTAAGATCCTGTCGTTAGAGCGGTAAAGTCTTTTCTGATCACTCATATCTTTCTTTATTATTTCGTTATTTGTTTCCATTTTCCACATGATTGATTTCGTTGTTCAACACTTCTTCCTGCTCCTTCTTCTTGTTGGAAGAACGGGCTATGAAAGCCTGACCCAAGCCGTAGAAGAACAATATCACACCGATACCTTGCAGCAAATCGCCTATGATGAAATAGCCGCAGGCCACCAAGCCCAGACCGAGGAAGATATTCCTCAACCCTCTGTTCTTCAGGTCTTCATCCGTGGCAGTAGGAGTGCTCAGCGCCTCTTGCGGGATGGGCTGTCCGTTCTCCATGGCTTTTTCGGCCAGTTTCAGCCGTTGGTTGCGGTTTCTCACAATCAGCCAGATGATGAGGATTAGCGCAATGAAAGGAGCCAGGCAAATCAACAGTACGAAAAGTACAGCCAGGATAGCCAGCACGGTAGCCCAGGCACCCATGTGATCGATGTTCTTCAGCGCATTGAACATATCTTCATCGTCGAAACTGTCCCAATCGGCAGGTGCCGGCATGTTATACTGAACCGAAGCGGTATCCGTGCTGGTGGTGTCGCTATATGCCACGATGCCCGTTGTGTCATCGTCGGCTGCATTTACATTGACGCTCACCACCTTATTACCCGTTGTTGGGTCCTGCACGTTGAGCGTGACGTTAGGATTGTGACGATGCTTTTGTGCCATCGCCTCGTTGCCGGCTGTCAGAGTGAGCAGCATCAGCATTGCTATCAGACTTTTCTTCATATTCATAACTCTTTTGAGATTTAAATTTGTCTGTTAGACGATGCAAAGATACAAAAAGTTGCAGCATTGTGAAAAAAAAATAGTAATTTTGCAACGTGATGGTATTGCCTCCTGATTTCATTTCACAGACCAAGCCCGTTTTCGGCGATTCACTATGGGCTGATTTCCTCCACGCCATGGAGGAAGAACCTTCTGTGAGCATCCGTCTGAATCCCCTGAAGACTGAGGGATGGGAAGTGATTGAGGGTGAAGCCGTGCCCTGGTGTCGCGGTGGCTATTACCTGAAGCAGCGACCGCAATTCACTTTCGACCCTCTGCTCCATGCCGGAGCCTACTACGTGCAGGAAGCATCTTCCATGTTTCTTGACGAGGTGCTTCGGCAGCACATGGACTCCAGGGTTTCCTGCGCATTGGATTTATGTGCGGCACCCGGTGGCAAATCCACGGTATTGAGGGCTGCCTTGCCCACCGATTGTATTCTGGTGAGCAACGAACCGAACGGCAAACGGGCGCAGATTCTTTCGGAGAACATTCAGAAATGGGGAGCACCCCGTTCGTATGTCACCAATCTATACCCCCGCGATTTCCGCAAGGCAAAGTTGCAATTCGACTTGATTCTCGTGGACGCTCCATGCTCCGGCGAAGGAATGTTCCGCAAAGACGAAGGAGCTATCCATGAATGGAGCAAGGCTAACGTGGAGAAATGTTGGCGGCTGCAACGCGAGATTCTGGAAGATGCATGGCAATGCCTGTGTCCTGGCGGACTGCTTATTTATAGTACGTGTACATTTAATACACAGGAGAACGAGGAGAATGTGCGCTGGATGAAGGAAGAACTCGGAGCCGAAGTGCTGCCTGTTGACACTCCAAGTGAATGGAACATCACGGGCTCCTTGCTCAAGGGTTTCATGGAACCCGTCTATCGGTTCATTCCCGGCAGGACGCGTGGCGAAGGTCTCTTTATGGCAGTTCTCAAGAAAGGTGGTGAAACAGAGGCGGATGGCCGCAAACTGGAAAAAGGACTCCAGAAGTTGAAGGTCATCTATAAGGCGCAAGAAGCAGAGGATTACCCCAAAGCAGAACTTACCTACCAGCAAGCCCTGCAATATCTTCGCCGCGAAGCCCTGATGCTTCCGGAAGATACACCCAAGGGAATCATTACCGTCACCTTCCGGGGCCTCCCCTTAGGCCAAATGAAGAACCTCGGGCCTCGCGCCAATAACCTATATCCCAAAGAATGGAGAATCAAAAGCACTCATATACCTGCAGAATATGAAACAATACTTAGATATCCTTGACCGCATTCTCAAAGAAGGCGTCGAGAAAGGCGACCGCACCGGTACGGGCACGCTGAGCATCTTCGGTACACAGTCGCGCTACGATCTGGAGAAGGGATTCCCCCTGCTCACCACCAAGAAACTCTACCTGAAAGGAATCATCCACGAACTGCTGTGGTTCCTCAAGGGAGACACGAACATCAAGTATCTGCTCGACAACAATGTCCACATCTGGGACGAATGGGCCGATGAGAACGGCGACCTCGGACCTGTCTATGGGCACCAATGGCGCTCATGGCCCGACTATGAGGGCGGCACCATCGACCAGATTAAGTACGTGCTCGACCAGATTCAAAACAATCCCAACTCGCGCCGCATGATTGTATCCGCATGGAATGTAGCCGAAGTGAACAAGATGGCGCTGCCTCCTTGTCATACGATGTTCCAGTTCTATGTGGCCGACGGACGACTTTCGCTCCAGCTCTACCAGCGTTCTGCCGACACTTTCCTCGGCGTTCCGTTCAATATTGCCTCCTATGCCCTGCTCTGCATGATGATGGCACAAGTGTGCGGATTGCGCCCCGGCACATTCATCCATACCACCGGCGACACCCATCTCTACCTGAACCATCTGGATCAGGCCCGCCTGCAACTCACCCGTGAGCCCCGACCGTTGCCCGTGATGAAACTGAATCCGGATGTTAAGGATCTCTTTGATTTCAAGTATGAGGATTTCAAGCTGGAGGGATACGACCCCTGGCCACATATTAAAGCGGAGGTAAGCGTATGATAAGCATCATAGCAGCAGTGGCCAAGAACAGGGCCATCGGATTTAAGAACAAGCTATTGTATTGGCTGCCCAACGACCTGAAGCGTTTCAAGTCATTGACCACCGGCCACACCATCATCATGGGCCGCAAGACCTTTGAATCGTTGCCCAAAGGCGCACTTCCCAACCGCCGAAATGTAGTGCTGAGCCGTTCTCAGCAGGAGTTCCCCGGTTGTGAAGTATTCCCTTCGCTGAAAGAAGCCCTCAAGCATTGTTCACCCGACGAAGACATCTACATCATCGGCGGCGCATCCGTCTATACGCAGGCAATGCCACTGGCCGACCGTCTCTGCCTGACGGAGATTGACGACATTCCCGCCGAAGCAGACGCATTCTTCCCTCCCTACGACGATTGGAACGAGGCAGAGAGGGAAGAACACCCGACCGACGAAAAGCATGCCTTCCGCTATGCTTTCGTAGATTATGTCAGAGGCGGCAACGCTTAGTCATCCACGGGGAAATCAGCCACAGGCAACCGGCGCTCAAAGGCAGAACCGAAAGAGATGATGGTCTCTGAGCGTGAAAGGCCGAGAGGCTGCAATTTGTCGTGGATGATGTTCAACAGGTGGTGATTGTTAAAGGCATAAATCTTGATAAACATATCATAGTCACCCGTTGTGTAGTGGCATTCCACCACCTCAGGGATATCCTTCAGGGCCGTTACCACTTTGTCGAAACTCTCTGGGTGCTTCAGGTTCAGTCCCACATAAGCACACGTTTCATAACCGATCTTCTCGGGATCGATAACAAACTGCGAACCTTTCAGCACACCAAGGTTATTCAGTTTCTGAATACGCTGATGAATGGCAGCGCCACTCACATTGCAGGCGCGGGCCACTTCCAGAAAAGGCACACGTGCATCCTCAGCAATCATTTGGAGGATTTTCTTGTCTAATTTGTCTAAATTGTGATGAGCCATATTGCTTGTATTTAAGTTTATAAGTTTCAGGTTTCAAGTTCCAGGTTTCAGGTTTCAGAAAAAGCCCGCGCGGTAGCAAATTCTTCACTTTTCACTCTTCACTCTTCACTTTTCACTCTTTTCCGTTGCACTATAGTTGATGGTATAGGCATTGGCGCGGCGCAAAGCCTGTTTCACTTCGTTGATGACCTGCATGTCTGTCTCGCGGTCGGCTTTGATGGAAACCACCTGCCTTTTCATATCTTCGGGTTGCATACGCTGGCGTTCGGCCTTCACGTAAGCCTCCACATCATCCACGGTAGCCAGTTTGTCGTTCAGCTGGATACGTGTTTTGCCATCTGCCTTACCTATATAAATAAAGGTAACCGTCGATTTCTTCACCAGTTTGGTAATCTCCGTTCCGGCAGGCACCTGATACTTCACCTTCAACGGAACGCTCCGCATATGAGTCACAATCATAAAAAAGAAGAGCACCGTGAATATGAGGTCAGGCAAGGCCGCTGTGTTCAGCCCTGGCATCTCTCTCTTCTCTCTATCTCTGAATATGCTCATTGTTTCCTGGTTTCAAGTTTCAGGTTTCAGTTATCGTTATCGTTAGGGTTAACGTTATCGTTATCGCTACCGTCATACTCCTCCGCCACTCTTTGCGGATAAAATTGCTGAAGAGCCTCACGCTGACTTTCGCTGCATCGGCTGTAAGCCTTATGATACACTTTTACAGCCCGCTGCTCGCGCAACTGCCGATAAGCCGCCACAATCTCGTTTTGCAGATGAAAATAAGTATCGTAGTCCGACTTCGGGTCGGTCTTCACCTGCAGGATATGCTTCGTGCGCAACTGCTCCTGACCGGCAAAGGCCACGATGCGCTGGCGCACCTGCTTCATGCTCGTCAGGCTGTCGTCAACAAACAATTGCCCCTTCTCGTCAATCTCCAGCTTCATCACGTTCTCACGGCTCACATCCGTCAGCTGCTCCTGCTTGTCATTATCCAGAGGAGGCAGTTGCCGCTGAAGCCCCTGGTCACGATCCATCGAGGTCGTCACCAGGAAGAAGATGAGCAGCATGAACGAGATATCCGCTGTGGATGTCGTGTTCAGCGCAGGTATTTTGTGTGAGCGATGCTTAAACATATAGTCAGGATTGCAACAATAAAGAGGATGACGACCGTCCAGATAAACATATCAGCCACGGAACCGCCGATGAGCCAGCTCAACAACAAAGTCAAGCCGACCAGTCCCACCACGCCAATGGCCAGACGGTTACTGAGCCACGACTGCTCCCGCGAGTGTGCAGCCCGCCAAAGACTGAAGCCGGTAGTCAGCAAAGCTCCAGCCACAGCCACATACATCAGTATAATCATCATGTCAGCCATACGAGGTTTCAGGTTCAAGTTTTAAATTTCTTTCATTCATTTATTCTGAAAGCGTTTTCTGAAGAAAACGATGACAAGTTCCAGGTTTCAAGTTTCAAGTTTCAGAAAAAGCCCGTGCGGAAGCTAATCGTCCTTGGACGCTTGCAAGGCAAGAAATTGCCACTTCGTTCTCGCTTCGCTCGCGATATCTCCGATATTCTTCACTCTTCACTCTTCACTCTTAACTTTTCACTTTCCCCAGCACATCCAATAGCGAGATGGCCGATTCCTCCATCTGAGCCGTCAGGTGGTCAATCTTGGAGAGGATATAGTTATAGAACAACTGCAGGATCAAGGCCACGATGATACCGAAGATAGTCGTGATCAGCGCCACCTTCATACCGCCTGCCACAATAGTAGGCGAAATGTCACCCGCAAACTCAATCTGGTCAAAAGCCATCACCATACCAATCACCGTACCCAGGAATCCCAACGACGGAGCAATGGCGATACACAATGTAATCCACGAACAGCCCTTCTCCAGCTTGGCCAACTGCACCGAACCGTAACTCTGAATAGAGCGCTCGATGGAATCCATCGGTTCCTTGATGCGCAGCAGCCCCTGATAGCAGATACTGGCCACGGGACCACGAGTCTCACGGCAAAGCGTCTTAGCTCCTTCCACATCACCCTCTTCCACCTTCTTTTCAATGTCGGCCATCAGCCGTTTGGCATTAATCTCCGAAAGAGAAAGATAGATGATGCGCTCAATGCAGAAAGCCAGACCTATCACCAATACGGCGGCTATGACCGACATAAAGCCATTGCCACCCTCCACGAATTTGTCACGGAGCGTCTGGTGCAGCCCTGTCTCCTCCTCTTGCGCCCATAAAGGCAAAGAGAAGAACAGCATCCAGCCCATCGCTCCTATCTTCATTAAAAGCTTCATTTTCAGTCTAAATCTTACGAATTCTAACGAATAACCTCTATTTTGGTTGCAAAATTACGAATAAGTGAGCACAAAAGCAAATAAAACTTGTTTTAATTTGTTTTGTCGAACGAAAGTAATTTATCTAAAATTACGAATAAGTGAGCACAAAAGCAAATAAAACTTGTTTTAATTTGTTTTGTCGAACGAAAGTAATTTATCCAAATAGTTAATCTTGTTCTTTTCATCATTCTTCCGTATCAGTTATTCGCACTGATTCTGCGGAGTGTATCCGGGAGCGATAGGAGCGAACAGTATTCTGGCTGATGGCTATTGATTTGTTCAGGTATTCCTCTGCCTTATTTGCATCAGTATCTATAAAGGCGTTGCCGATGTTTATGTAGAAAGCTGCTCGTTTTTTTCTTGAAGGTTTTCAACAAGGGGTATGCACTTATTCAGATAGTAAAATGCAGAATCATTTTTAAACATTATCGTCGCCCTTTGCCTGATTGGTGCTTCCATCATGGGAAGCCTGGCATGGTGCTGCTATCAAAAGATGCAGGCCTATGATGAACAGATAGAGATTGTCGCAGCAGACAGTATCTTATGAGCAAAAGTTATCTGTATGTTTAGGTAATAGATGTAGTGTTTTTAAAGTGTTTCAGAAACATAAAACACTTCACGAAATAATGTAACTTACGCGATAACAAGGGGTTGTGGTGAAGGGTTAAGACCCACCCCAACTGGAGACCCACCCCAACCCTCCCTGTTTAGGGAGGGAGTCCTGTGAGGAATAAGGTTAGGGTTATCGTTGACATTTTTGTCTCTTTGTGTTCCATTAAAAAACAAAAATCTTCAAAAATCTAACGCAAATCTTTCCTCATAATCTACATTTTTGTGGGATTATCGTAGATTTTTGTCTTATTCATTTGTTTTCTAAAAATAATCTAGAAAGTTCATTCCATTCGATGATGTTTTGCCTTCCAAAGTATCATCAAACGGACTTCAAAACATCATAGATTGAAGACCAAAACATCATCGAACGGAATACCTGTTATCCAAGAGACTAAGATTTTGGAAGTCTAAATGTATCATTTGCAAGGCGTAACTCTATCATTTACGATGCACAAGTGACACATTTACGAATGGCCTGTTCGAAAAGCTCCCTCCCTAAGCAGGGAGGGCTGGGGTGGGTCTCCAGTTGGGGTGGGTCTCCAGTTGGGGTGGGTCTCCCTGTTTGGTCTTCTTCAAACCCTTCACCGTAAAGCACAGAAATGCAGGTTGTTGCGCGGAATCATGAATAGTTTTCACGACAGATGAACTATATGTATTGAGGACACTTGTTGATAACCGCTCCGCATAGAGAGATAAATATTGTAAAAAATTTCATGGTTCGCTATAAATTTTGTATTTTTGCAGATTGAAAACCTAAAACAAGCAAAGATGTTTAAGAAAGAAGTATATATTGAACGCCGTAAAGAACTGCGAAACAACGTGGAAAGCGGCATTATCCTGCTCTTCGGCAACAATGAGGCTCCCTGCAACTATCCGGGCAATGCCTACTATCCGATGCGTCAGGATTCTTCGTTCCTGTATTATTTCGGACAGCAGCGCGACGGGCTGGTGGGTGTGATTGACATCGACAACGGCACGGAGACGCTGGTGGGCGATGACATCGACATTGAGGATATCGTATGGTTCGGGTCGGTGGATTCCGTCAGAGACATGGCCGATCAGGTGGGCGTAGCCCTCACGGCTCCCATGAAGCAGCTGCAGATTATCTGCAACGAGGCACTCAGGCTGAAGCGGAAGATTCATTTCCTGCCGCCTTACCGCCACGACACGAAGATACAGCTGTTCGACCTGCTGGGCATTCATCCCGCACAACAGAAGGAATCGGCTTCGACGGAACTCATCATGACCATTGTACACATGAGGGAAGTGAAGTCGGAACTGGAGATTGCAGAGATTGAGAAGGCTTGTGCCGTGGGCTACGAGATGCACACGACGGCCATGCGGCTGACACGTCCCGGCGTGACGGAGAAATATGTCGGCGGACAGGTGGATGGCATGGCCCACTCGTTGGGTATGCACGAGAGTTTTGCCACCATCTTCACGCAGCACGGTGAGATCATGCATGGCAATCCTTCGTTCAACAAACTGGAGGAAGGCCGTCTGGCGCTCTGTGATGCCGGTGCGGAGAACGAGGAGTTCTACTGCTCTGACAATACCCGCACATATCCCGTGAGCGGCAAGTTCACCCAACGACAACTGGAAATCTACAGCATCGTGGAGGCCTGTCACGACTACGTGCTCGACGTGGCCAAGCCGGGTATCCTGTGGTATGACGTGCACATGGAAGTGTGCCGTATGATGACACGCCGACTGAAGGAAGTGGGACTGATGAAGGGCGATGTGGAAGAAGCCGTACAGGCTGGTGCGCACGCCATGTTCCTGCCTCACGGACTGGGTCACATGATGGGTATGGACGTACACGACATGGAAGGTCTGGGGCAGAACTTTGTGGGATTCGACGATGAGATACAGCCCTCCACCCAGTTTGGCACCAATGCCCTTCGCTGCGGCAAACGGCTGAAGGAGGGTTTCGTGATGACCGACGAGCCTGGTATCTACTTCATCCCTGCGCTTATCGACGAATGGCGCAGCCAGGGACTCCATAAGGATTTCATCAACTACGACCTGCTGGAGACCTATAAGGACTTCGGCGGCATCCGCATTGAGGACGATATCCTCATCACGAAGGATGGTTGCCGCTTCCTAGGAGAGAAGCGCATCCCGTATCATCCGGAGGACATGGAGGAATTGAGAAAATGAGAAATTGAGAGAATGAGAAAATGAGAAATTGAGAAATTTCGTGCAAACGATGGCAGAGCCAAGCTTGCTTGAGCTATGCTGAGTGCAGCCGAAATTCATGAACAAGTTCATAAATTGAGAAATTAATATAGAAACATTATTCAGAAAAGAACAAAAAATGAAGAAAATCATGACTTTGGCACTCTTGGCTATGATGGCCATCGGTGCACAGGCGGAAGAGAAGAAGGATTCGGTGAATCCCAACAAGCCTGTATTCACAACGATCAAGGAACTGCCCATCACCAGCGTGAAGAACCAGAACCGCTCAGGCACGTGCTGGGCCTACTCTACCCTCTCGTTCTTTGAGAGCGAAATCCTAAAGAAGACGGGCAAGACCTACGACCTCTCAGAGATGTTCGTGGCCAACAAGGACTATATGGACCGTGCGTGGCTGACCGTGCGCATGCATGGAGATAGCCAGTTCTCACAGGGCGGTTCGGCAGGCGACGTGCTGGTCATCCTGCGCGAAAAGGGTATCGTGCCTGAAACAGCTATGGCAGCTCCCGGCAGTATGACGGGTGACTCGCTGGCTAACTTCAACGAGTTCTTCTCGGTGATGGAACCTTACGTGGCCGCCGTCAGCAAGAGTTCTGCCAAGAAGATGTCGGGACAGTGGGCCGTAGGTCTGCAGGGCATTCTCGACGCCTATCTGGGCAAGTGTCCCGATGAGTTCACCTACGAAGGAAAGAAATACACCCCGAAGAGTTTCGCCCAGAGCCTCGGACTGGACTGGAACGACTACGTGAGCATCACGAGCTACACACACCATCCCTTCTACACCGACTTTGCCGTAGAAGTGCAGGACAACTGGCGCTGGGAGCGTTCCTACAACGTGCCGATGGACGAGATGATGCGCATCATCGACAACGCACTCGCCAATGGCTACACCGTGGCCTGGGGCGGTGACGTGAGCAGCGACGGCTTCACCCGCGACGGACTGGGCATTGCCGTTGACGACAAGGCCACACAGAGTCTGGCCGGAAGCGATCAGGCCAAATGGACCAAGATGACGGCTGCCAAGAAGAAGAGCGTCATCGACTCGCTGGGCGTGAAGGCTCCTGAGATTGTTCCCACACAGGAACTCCGCCAGCAGGAGTTTGACAACTGGACGCTGACCGACGACCACGGCATGCACATCTACGGCGTGGCCAAAGACCAGAACGGCAAGGAATACTACATGGTGAAGAACTCGTGGGGCATCACCGGCAACTACAAGGGAATCTGGTACATGACCAAGAGTTTCGTTGCTGCCAACACGATGGATTTCATGGTCAACAAGAACGCCATTCCCAAGGATATCCGCAAGAAGCTGGGCATCTGAGCATGCACTCGCCTACCCGTCCCTGCCCGGGGTGAGGGGAAGCGGAATTTAATTTCCAAACGTTAAAAAAGCAGTGGTTTTTGAAGATTTTTGTCAAAAGCCACTGCTCTTTCGTTTTTATTTGTTAACTTTGGAGCGCATTATGTGCATAATGCACAAACCTACCATATACCCGTTTCAACAGCGGCCCCCTATAGGAAAAGAAAATAAAAACGATATAAATGCATTTCAAATGGAATTACGAAGCACCTACACCACAGCAGATTCAGGCGGCTGAAGACCTCGGCAGCAAGTTGGGTATCAGCCACTTGCTGGCGCGAATCCTTTTGCGCAGAGGCATCACCACTGAGTCGGCGGCAAAGCGTTACTTCCGTCCACAACTGAACGACCTCATCAATCCCTTCCTGATGAAGGATATGGACGTGGCCGTGGACCGTCTGAACGACGCGATGGGACGCAAGGAGCGCATCATGGTGTACGGCGACTACGATGTAGATGGATGCACGGCTGTTGCGCTGGTGTATAAATTCCTGCAGCGTTTCTATTCCAACATTGAATACTATATCCCCGACCGCTACGACGAAGGATATGGTGTGAGCAAGAAAGGAATAGACTATGCCAAGCAGGCTGGTGTGAAACTTATCATCATCCTCGATTGCGGTATCAAGGCCATCGAGGAGATAGCCTATGCCAAGGAACAGGGCATAGACTTCATTATCTGCGACCACCACGTACCCGACGAGGTGATGCCTCCGGCAGTGGCCATCCTCAACCCCAAGCGTGAGGACGACCCCTACCCCTTCAAGCATCTCTGCGGATGCGGCGTGGGCTTCAAGTTCATGCAGGCTTTTGCCAAAAACAACGGCATACCATTCTCGCAACTGATCCCGCTGCTCGACTTTGTGGCCGTGGCCATCTCGGCAGACATTGTGCCCGTAGTGGATGAGAATCGCATCCTGGCCTATCACGGACTGAAACAACTCAACCAGAATCCGACCGTCGGACTGAAATCAATCATCGACATCTGCGGCCTCTCCGGGCGCGACATCTCGATGAGCGACATCGTGTTCAAGATCGGTCCCCGCATCAATGCCTCCGGCCGTATGGAGAACGGCAAGGAGAGCGTGGACCTGCTGGTAGAGAAGGATTACAACAGCGCCCTGGAGAAAGCCAAGCACATCAACGAATACAACGAGCAGCGACGCGACATTGACAAGCAGATGACCGAAGAGGCCAACCAAATCGTGGCTCGCATCGAAAATCAGTACAAGCGGAAGTCCATCGTTCTCTATGACGAGAACTGGAAGAAGGGCGTCATCGGCATCGTGGCTTCCCGTCTGACGGAAATCTACTACCGTCCCACGGTGGTCATCACTCGCGACGGAGACCTTGCCACGGGTTCTGCCCGCTCCATAGCAGGTTTCGATGTGTATAGCGCCATCAAGAGTTGTCGCGACCTGCTGGTCAACTTCGGCGGCCATACCTATGCCGCCGGCATCACCCTCAGATGGAAGGACGTGCCAGAATTCCGCAACCGTTTCCTGAAGTATGTGGAAGAGCATATCATGCCCCAGCAGACAGAGGCATCGCTCGATATCGATGTGGTGGTTGACTTCAAGGACATCACCCGCAAACTCCATAACGACCTGAAACGCTTCGGCCCGTTTGGTCCCGGCAATGAGAAGCCTGTGTTCTGCACGAAGAACGTCTATGACTTCGGCACTTCCAAGGTGGTAGGCCGCGAGCAGGAGCATATCAAACTCGAACTCGTAGATTCCAAGTCGAACAACGTGATGAACGGCATCGCTTTCGGACAGAGTGCCTCAGCCCGTTACATCAAGAGTAAGCGCGCCTTCGACATTGCCTATACCATCGAAGACAATATCTACAAGCACGGCGACGTGCAGTTGCAGATAGAGGACATCCGGGCATCGGAAGACGAAGAGTGAAGAAACCGATTTGCAGAATCGCTTTCAGAATGGGCTCATGAAGGAATCTTTTTCCAGATACAAGAATCTATTACAGACTTACTGGGGCTATGAGGATTTCCGCGGCATTCAGCGGGAAATCATTGAGAGCATCACCAGCGGGCACGACACGCTTGGCCTGATGCCCACAGGTGGCGGCAAAAGCATTACTTTCCAGATACCGGCCTTGGCTATGCACGGGGTCTGCGTGGTCGTCACTCCCCTTATTGCGCTGATGAAGGACCAGGTGGCCCATCTGCGCCATATCGGCATTCAGGCAGCTGCCATCTACAGCAGCATGAGCCGCGAGGAGATTATCACCACCCTTGAAAACGCTGTCTTCGGCGGAGTGAAGATTCTCTATGTCTCACCCGAACGACTCGGCAGCGAACTCTTCCAGAAGAAACTCTCCCACATGCACGTCAGTTTCATCACCGTGGATGAAGCCCACTGCATTTCTCAATGGGGCTACGACTTCCGTCCCTCCTACCTGGAAATCAGGAACTTGCGGAAACTGAAGCCTGATGCACCCGTGCTGGCCCTCACCGCCACAGCTACACCAGAGGTGATTGAAGACATTCAGGAGAAGCTGCAGAAACCTGACGCCCAAGACGGTTTCCAAGTTTTCCGCATGAGCTATGAGCGCAAGAATCTGGCCTATATCGTGAGGAGGGCTACCGACAAGGAAGCCCAGCTGCTCCATATCCTGCAGTCGGTGGCAGGATGCGCCATCGTCTATGTGCGCAGCCGCAAAAAGACGAAAGAAATAGCCAACCTGCTGATACAGAACGGGATTACCGCCCTGAACTATAATGCCGGCCTTGATGCCGAGGTCAGGGACGAACGCCAGGAGCAATGGCAGAACGATCAGGTGCGCGTGATGGTGGCAACCAATGCCTTCGGTATGGGTATCGACAAGTCTGACGTCCGACTGGTTATCCACATGGACTGCCCCGACTCCTTGGAAGCCTATTTCCAGGAAGCCGGACGTGCCGGACGCGACGGACAGAAGAGCTATGCCGTATTGCTCTATTATGACCATGACCGCGCAAAACTGACCAAACGCATAGGCGACACTTTCCCCGAGAAAGACTATATATATAAGGTGTATGAGCATTTGGCCTATTTCTATCAACTGGCCGTAGGCGATGGTTATGGAATGACTAAAGACTTCGACATTGATCAATTCTGCCGTTCGTTCAAGCATTTCCCCATACAGGTGGACTCGGCCCTGAAGATTCTCTCAAGGGCAGGCTACCTGGCATACGACGAGAACAACGACAACAACGCCCGCGTGCATTTCCTGCTCAGCCGAAACGAGCTGGACCGTCTCAATGACCTGAGTGAGAACCAGGACAAGGTCATCACTTCCCTACTCCGCAACTATGGCGGGCTCTTCACCGACTATTGCTTTATCAACGAGATGCTACTGGCCCATCAGGCAGGACTCACACAGCCGCAGGTGTATATGATTCTGAAGAATCTTTCGGACCGCCACATCCTGCATTTCATCCCTCACCGCAAGGTGCCAAGCATCACCTACATACAACGGAGAGAGGAAACGGAACATCTCGTTATTCCGCCTGCAATCTACGAAGAGCGTAAGGCGCAATACCAGAAACGCATCGAAGCCGTAATCCGCTATGCCACTGACGACACGCAATGCCGCTCACGCCAGCTGCTCCGCTATTTCGGTGAGACTCGTAGCCATGACTGCGGACAATGCGACGTATGCCTTTCCCACATAGGCGACAAAGCTGCTGAAGACCGGCTGGCACCGGCAAAGGAGCGCATCCTCCGTCTGCTCAGCGACCATCAGATGCATCATATCACAGAAATTAATAGCATCAAACTGCCCTCCGACATCCTGGACCAAGCCCTCGAAGACCTCGTCAACGAAGAAGAAATCCATATCAAGGACAGTTTTATCCACCTATAACCATAAAGGATATACACAAAAGAGCGCCAGAAGGTCGGTTGACCCTGGCGCTCTCTTCTTCTATATAAGTAGAAAAAATTAGTTGTTCTCAGGACGAAGTTTGCGGACGGTCTCACCAGCGCGCCACATTTCCTGATTGCGCATAGCTTCGAGCTCCTTCTCCAGACCGGCACGATAGTCAGCCTTAGAGTTGGCATCGATGCTGATCTGAGCCTCGTTACCGGTAAGCACAGAGTAGTAGAGCCACTCCATGACAGGCTTGATGGCATCGTGGAAACGGGGAGCCCAGTCGAGAGCACCACGCTGAGCAGTCGTAGAACAGTTGGCATACATCCAGTCCATACCCTTCTCGCCAAAGAGCGGGCCAAGGCTCTGTGTGAGTTCCTCAACGGTCTCATTGAAAGCCTCCGAGGGAGAATGGCCGTGCTCACGAAGCACCTCATACTGTGCGAGCAGCAAGCCCTGGATGGCACCCATCAGCGAACCACGCTCACCAGTCAGGTCGCTGGTAGCCTCACGCTGGAAGGTAGTCTTGAACAAATAGCCGGCACCGATACCGATACCGAAAGCAATCGTGCGCTCCTCGGCCTTGCCGGTAGCATCCTGATAGACAGCGTATGAGCAGTTCAGGCCGCGGCCCTCGCAGAACATCGTACGGAGAGAGGTGCCAGAACCCTTAGGAGCCACCATGATTACATCAACATCAGCGGGAGGAATCACACCCGTGCGATCGCTCCAGTTGATGGCAAAGCCATGAGAATAATAGAGAGCCTTACCGGGAGTAAGGTATTTCTTGATGGTGGGCCACACCTGGATCTGTCCAGCATCAGAAAGCAGCATACATACGATGGTGCCCTTCTCGGCAGCCTCTTCGATAGAGAAGAGAGTCTTACCCGGTACCCATCCGTCAGCCACAGCCTTGTCGTAGGTCTTGCCAGGGCGCTGTCCAACGATTACATTGAAGCCATTGTCACGCAGGTTGCATGCCTGACCAGGTCCCTGAATACCGTAACCGATCACGGCGATGGTCTCATTCTTTAATACTTCACGTGCTTTCTCGAGAGAGAACTCTTTGCTCGTGACTACGGTTTCCATTACGCCACCAAAATTCATTTCTGCCATAATAAAAATGGAATTAATTGTTATACTTTCCTCTTGAACCATGCCCGCCCTAACCCGAGAGCAGTCGTCTTGTTGATTTCTTCACGCCCTACCCGAGGGCACGAACCAGAGGCTAAATTTTAAATCGGCTGCAAAGTTAACCATTTTAATTAAGAATTAAAAGGAAACTTGCCTAATATCTGACACTCTTATACAAATTTAACTCTGCTTCGGCAGGTTTCCACCTCTTCGGAGCCGTCGGACGCCGACTTCATGATGCGAATCTTGAAAGCGAGTGCGTCATCAGCATCCTGCTCCTGATAGAAACGCAGACGGTCGCCCTGATGGGCCTCAGCCACGTAAGCTATGTCGAAGCGCTTGAGCGGATGCTCCTTGTACCATGCTATGGGGAAGAGGTCGAGCACATGCTCGATATATTTCACCGAGTTGATATGGCCGTTGATATCCACATCATTATAATAGGTGTCGATGGTGCGTACCAATTCTGCCTTGTCGTCCATCTGCACACGAGTGAGCTTCGACATGGGGTTCTCCTTATCTTTCTCCACCCAGTTCACGATGGCACCATTGTCAATATCGAAAATGTTAGTAGGCTGCCGACTCTCGGTATCTATCATGGCCCAGATGCTCCGGCCATAGCCATACACCCGATTCCCGTCTTCGCTCACCACGCGGAAGTTACGCTGGGTGAAATAGCGCATGGCACTCTCCACCCACGTCTCGACATAGAATTTCTCGTATTGGCATGGCATCTCGTCCATCTCGATAGCCAGACGCGAGAGCACCCAGGTCTTTTTGATGGAGTTCAGGAAATCCATGCCGAAACCACGGTCGCGACTATGAAAGTCGGCGGCGTTAAGCATGTGATTGCCCAAGTGTCCCATAAAGATATGATGGCTGAAGTCGCAATGAAAAGGCTCTGCCATCTCCAAATATCGTCCTACTTTATCCATTGTTTTCTTACTATAAAATAATCAGAATGTGAAATTAAAGAAGAAGCGTATGCCATGCTTCTTGGCCGTGGGCAGACTGGTATAGTTCACGCGGTGTACATATTCCACGCGGAGCACCTTGAAGATGTTGTGGATGCCCACCGCCCATTCTATATAAGGTTTCTTATAATCGAGGGCGTACGATTCGTCGGGAAGATAGCGGCTGTTCTTATCGGTCAGCGTTCCCCACATCATCTTATAGCCCACATACTCACGAAGCTTCAGCTTGCGAAGCAGCGGCACACGGTTGAACAATTTTCCCTTCATATCCCAAGCCATCTGGAACGAAGCGTAGCGATCGCTGAGGAACTCCATATTGTTCACCATATTGAAGGTGCCCGGAGCAGAGATGAAGGAGAGGTTGGCCTCCGGCATGATAAGCAGCACGAAAGGCACCTGGTTCCATTGGATGCCGGCGCGGAGGTTGAGTTCCATCTTACCCCATGAGTTGAGCCACAAACGATAGTAGGCCGTAGCCTCGGTGTAATTATAATTATATTCGCCGCCCAAGAAGCCCTTCATTCCCACGGTGTGACTGAGAATAAAGATGGGGGCATCCTGATTGACCTTCACGCGACGCTGCTTGGTGTTCATGTATTTCTCACCTGGAGCATAGCGCAGCTTGGCCATAAACTCCGTGGTACGGAATTTTGTGATGGCAGGGTAAGGAGTGGCAGCTTCAGCCGGATTCATCCTTGAGAAATCATAGCCTAAAGCCTTCATATTACCGGCAGCCTCGTTCTCCTCCGTTTTCAGCGAAGTGGTGAAGGCGAAATTGTAGTCGGTCTCGTATTCGAACTGGAGGGTCTGACGGTTATAGAACATCATCTTATCGACCGTAGTCCAGTGGAAAGAGGTGAACACATTATCCTTGTCGGTAATCAGGAACTTATCCGAGGGACTCATCACGTCGTAGGTGCTCTCCAGCGTAAGGCTGCGACGGGGGAACTCATCGAAGGTATAGTTCTTGCGGTTGAAAGAATATACAAACGTTCCCTTGTAATAGTTCTTCTTACTGCTCCATCCGCGTGCATAATAGCCTTTGAAGAAAAGATGAGGATTCAGGTTGCCCGTGGTCTGTGCAGAAATACGGGTGCGCCATCCGTCGATGAAGTTGCGGGTTACCAACGTATTGATAGGTCCGATGTCCACCTTCGAGGGATGTTTCTCCGTGCCAGTCTCCACAAAGTTCTCCACGGCGACCTTGAAGAAAGTGAGCACAGCCTTATACCAGGGCTTTTCCTTCATGCTCTGCAGGAAGGTGTCCATACGTTTTTCGCTTCGGGTGAGTTCCACGGAACGGTATTTGTCCCAGAAAGCATCTTTCTGCATGGCAGCATCGGGTTCCACACGCAAGGGAGCCTTTCCGCGGAACAGCTTCTTCTCAATGGGCTCAAAGGAGTAGTCGGTCTTTCGCGTTGTACGGATGGCAATAGCCTTCCGGAGCCGTTCCATCAGGGAGAGTTCCACGATCATGTCGTCGGTGGTGAGCACCCATTCGCCATTATCGAGCTGCGAATACTCCTGCTCTACCCAAAGATTCTCCACGAAGTTCACGTCAGAACTCTTGGGGAGCGTCATCTCGCATCTCTTCACGTGGAGAGTGGTGTCCTTGAGCACATAGAGGTCACCGCGGAAGCCCAGGTCCTGCTGGTTGTTGGGGATGAACGAAAGATGATAGCAGGAATCACGGCCTACCTTCAAGGTATCGACGATATAAAAACGGTAGAAGGCAATGGCATCCTTACCGATAGGCGACGTGAAATAATGGCGCAGCAGACGCACCTGGTCATCATAGATATCCACATCGGTGAAAGCATCCTGCATCACCACATTGAGCATCTCGCCAGTCTGGATCAGACGGTTCACGCCCGTTCCCTTCTGTCCGATGATGATATCCTTCTCGGTGTGGGGTGACTTGCGGTAGATTTTCCTCGTCACCGTCTCGTCAATACTGATGGGGAGTATCAGCTTGTTGTTGTAACGGCAGGGCTCCACCTGATTGACAAACCATGGATTCTTCTTTCCGAACTCGCTGGTAAGGTCAGAGGGCTGAATGTCGTTGGCGGCCAGCGTGATCTTCTGGTAGTTGTGATATTCGTAATAGGGATGGTTGCCCAGGTCGGTACGTTTCTTGGCGGCAATGACACGCCGCATCAGCTCCACGGCAGGATTATCCTTGCGGCGATAGCGATGGCGCTTGCTTTTCACGGTGACACCTTCCAGCTCATGGGCATCGGGCTTCAGACGGATCACCACATTCGAAGGGAAATTGCCATTCACTTCTATGGTTCGGTTTTTATAGCCTACAGCCGAGAAGGTAATCCTCCACCCTTCGTGGCGTTCAATCGTAAAGCGCCCGGCATGGTTGGAAGCCATTGAGATTTTATGGCCACGATAACGGAGGGCGGCAAAGGGAATACTGTCGCCCGTCAGGTCATCTATGATTTGCCCGGTAATATTCTGAGCCTGAGCACAGACGGCCAATAAAGCCATCAAAAGAGAAACGAAAAATCTTCTCATCTAAATACTGGTTAAATCAGAAATATCGTTAATAATATGATCTGCTTCGCCTGTATAAGCAGAGGGGTCATCCGTAGCCTCACTATCCCATGGCTCGCCTTTCAGCCAAATGGTCTGGCAGCCTAACTGACGAGCAGGACGGATGTCGTTTTTCAGGCTGTCACCAACGACCACGACCTCTGAAGCGGCCTCTATCCCGCCAAACGTCTGCAAAGCCAACTCAAAGATGCGGCTATCGGGCTTACGGATACCCACCGCCGCACTCTCCACCACTTCCTGGAAGAGTCCATCGAGCTGGAACTCCTTCAGCACCTCAGTAAGATTGCCATAGAAGTTGCTGCAAAGCACCACGGGATACCGTGGCGCCAGTTTCTGCAGCACCTCACGGCCGCAGGCCACGCGCTCACTGACCCTGCTGTAGAGATCATCGAGCACAGCGGCATGAAGGCGCTCCATCTCAAGCGGCGCACTATACCAATAGCCTTGCGTGACGAGCCATTCCATCTCAATGCGCAATTTCTTGTCGAGCGTCTGGCGGAAAGTATCCGTAGGCAGGATGATAGGATTCCTGCCCAGTTGCCGTTCGGCATGGACATAGGCTTCGCGGAATTCATCCCAACTGACGGGAACATGCTGACGCTCGTATGCATGCCAGATAAACTTACCCCAGTGGCAGCCATTGGTGTCGATTGTGCCGCCGAAATCGAATATATAGCCTTTCATGCTTATTCAGATGATTAATTGTTTTCCATTTTTGCCAGGAGCCTTTTGCAAAGACGCTCATGGCTATGATGCATATAAATATATAAGGATGTCAGAACCACGATTTCAAAGAGCATGAACACCCACGGGCAATTGAGCAGCGCCGTCACGTAAAGCGCAATGGCACGACTGTTGAACGTGAGCAGGTTTGTATAGGCCATCAACGGACGGCTGCCCTCCAGCATTTCTTTCTGAATGGCGGGAATGCGCGAATCTCCCTGCTTCTTCAGCTCATTATACTTGGCAAAGAAACGTTGGAAGTTAGGCGTGCGCTTCTCCTGATTGTGGCAATAATTGCCGTAGAGCGTATGGAACAGACGGTCAAACCATTTCTCATTCGGCAGATTCTTCACGATTTCGCGTTGCGCAGCACTATTGTCCAGTTCGCTCCCATCCTTTCCGAACAGGAAGAACAGATGAATCTGCCGGTAATAGTCAGACAAAGAAGCCTGCGGCGAATGGCATAACAGACCGGAAATAGCCGCCAGCACCCAGATGAGAAATCCCCATTGATAGTTGGTGAAGGGAATCGTCTGCCCCTGCATACGCAAGCACAAGGCCGCATAGATGGCCACAAACCATACATCGCCCGACACGCCGTCGAGCGCACGTCCCAACAGCGACTTCTGATTCGTGAGGCGAGCCAGCTGTCCGTCGGTGGAATCCCCGAAATTAGCCAGCATCAGCAGGAGCACGCCTGCAATATTATGCAGGAGATCCGTATAGCTGAACATCACGCCGGCAGCCACGCCGAAGAAGATGCTCAGGATGGTTATCGTATTGGGCTTGATACCCAGTTTGGCTGAGAGCAGCGCAAAGCACAAGCCGATAGGACGGTTGAAATGGACGTCGAGCCATTCTTCTGTATCTTCCGACTTCAGGGAAGCCTGAAGAAGCTGGTTGAATTTTTCTTTATTCATATTAATCTACTTATTGCAGCGGCAGCCTCTTCCCGACATGCGGAGAAACTGGGCCAGTCGTTAAAATCAATCAAAGCGATGGTGCCGTCATCGCGCACCACGGCATCACCTCCATATACCTGAATACCCACCAAGCGGGCCAGACGCGAGGCTGCTTCAGCCACCTGCGCATAGCCTTGAGGATAGAAGAAGCGGTCAGTCACGCCATAGAACTTCACGGTCGTTCCCTCCACGTGAGCCGTCAGCAGCGGGTTTTCCACCTGTTGCTTGAAGGCAAGCATTTCATCCTCATTGGCAGCAAACCGCACGTCATGGCCACGGTCAGCCTTGATCCATCCCCTACCCCTTTCATAATAGGGAGCGGCTGGAATGTGATTGCTGCGCATCATGCCGTCGATAGCCCTGCGGCTGTTGCAGATCTCAATACTGCGGGGATCATTGATCACCATCACACCCTCGGCCTGCGCCTGTTGCAAGACGGCAAGCGCTTTCTCCGAACGGGCCATCGAGAAGATAATTCCCACACGCTCACCGAGCTTCCAACGCTTGTCATGCAGGAGCTCTTCCTTCACATAACTCACATTGGCCCCGCGCTCAGCCAGCAGCTTTCCTACGGCCTGCAGCACAGCCAGGTCTTTCTCCACGGCATTCGGGGAGAAGCACTCGGCACGCTGCACCATCAATATCTGCGGAAGAATAAGAGGCATAGGCTTAGGAACGAAGGAATTGTTCTGCTTTCAGGATGTCTCCGGCATGGTCAATGTCGAGCACCTTCGACAGCGGGAAAGCCTTTATTTTCAGTCCGTCGGCAATCAGCGCCCGCTGGAAGTTGCGCATCCGGCTCTCGCCCCGCTCCATACACCCGCGAAGGGTGTCAATGGCTTCAGGCAAAAGGCCGTAGATGCCTGCCGAGATATAGCGGCACCCGCGATTCTCGTCATAGAATCCCGTGATGTTCATCGCCTCGTCCGTCCCCACGTAGAGCGGTTTCTCATCGTCGATGAAATCCGTCACGGGAAACGTCTGCACACCCGACCGACGGAAGGATGCTACGAAATCAGCAAACTCATCCTCACGGAAAATGGTGTCCACCGTGGTCATCACGAAAGGCCCATCGCTGAGATACTTGCTAATCTCAAAGAAACTATGCATGCTGCTGGGAGTGCTTTTCACCAAGAACCGCAGCGGTATGGGGCGTCCTTCCAGCCCGTCGCGCTGCAACTCTACCAGATGGCTTGCCACCAGCGTCGTCATGTCATTACATATCACGACGATTTCCTCAGCATCGTTTTGTATAAAAATTCGGATAAGGCGATCTATCAGACGCTCACCGTTGACTTTCACCAACGGTTTGGGGGCCGTTATCCCTTCAGCTGCCAATCGTGAACCTTCACCGGCAGCAATGATTGCATATTTCATCCCGTTATAATCTAATTTGGTGCAAAATTACACATTATAAATTATAACGGGATGATTTTTATGTATTTTTTTTAATTTGTTATAAGTTCAGAAGTGTCAACTGTTCCACTTCCCGCTATTTTTGAGTCAAAATGTCCCGTTTTACCCTTCAGCTTGATGTCGCCGCTGCCGGCAATCTTCGCCTTCACCGTGCCGCAGTTCTTGAAGTTCATCTCCATGTCACCACTGCCGGCAATAGAGAGCATCGCATTGCCCGCAGTCACGCTACGCACCTTGATATCGCCGCTGCCGGCAATGTCGCAGGATATATTGTCGCAGATAACGTCCGCAAGGTCAACATCGCCCGAACCGGCCACCTTCACCCTGAGGTTATCGGTATCCAGCGGCGTTTTCATGCGGAATTCCCCACTGCCCGCTATCTTCACTTCCACGAGGTCAGTAGATGATACAATAATCTTTACATCATCCGCCCCCGCGAAGGTCTTAATGACGTTGTTTCGCGGAGCAATGTGGAGCTCTTCGCCTTCCACCTCTATTCCATAATGTTTAAGGGATGATTCCGGGCCTTCAAACTTCACGTAGTTGCGGGTTCCCTGGATATAGACCACGTCCACGCCGCCAGCTATGCTGACCGTATTAAAATACTTTACACCAACTTCTTCGTTGGCAACAGGCAGCGGGCGCAGTCTGCTCTTGGAATGATGCTTCCAGATACAAGAGCTGACCAAAAGGGCTGCCACGACAAAAATGATTACTTTCTTCATAACATTTGGATTATTGTTTGCCTATTAGACGAAACGACATCGCAAAAAGTTGCAGGCAAGACCAAATTTTTTATTCTTTAATTCTTTTATTCTTTAGTTTTTCCGTATCTTTGCACCGAATTTATTGACACATCAAAGATGAACACTGATAATTTGACTCAGATTCTGACACAGACCGTGGAGGAACTCTCGGCGGCAGAATCTCTGAAAGGACTGTTCCACCAGCATCGCGAAGGCGACCCCCTACCGTCGAGCAAGGCGCTCGAAGAAATCATCGAATTGTCACGCTCCATCCTTTTTCCCGGCTATTTCGGGAAATCCACCGTCAATTCCCAAACCATCAAGTATCATATAGGTGTCAACGTGGAGCGGCTCCGCAAGCTGCTCACCGACCAAATCATGGCAGGACTCTGCTTCAGCCGTTGCGAGTGCGACGTCAGCGACGACCTCACGGAATGCAACCGCGCAGCGTCGGTCATAGCCACCCAACTGATTTCGCGGCTCCCCAAGATCCGCAGCATCCTGGCTACCGACGTGGAGGCAGCCTACAACGGCGACCCCGCCGCTGAGAGCTTCGGCGAGATCATCTCGTGCTATCCCGTCATCAAGGCCCTCACCAACCACCGCATAGCCCACGAACTGATAGAGCTCGGCGTGCCTCTGATTCCACGAATCATTTCCGAAATGGCCCATTCCGAGACCGGCATCGACATCCATCCGGCGGCTACCATCGGCCATCATTTCACCATCGACCACGGCACGGGCGTAGTCATCGGGGCCACCTGCATCATCGGCAACAACGTGAAGCTCTACCAGGGAGTCACCCTGGGAGCCAAGAGTTTCCCACTCGACGACAACGGCAACCCCATCAAGGGCATTCCCCGCCACCCCATACTCGAAGACGACGTGGTGGTCTATGCCAACGCCACCATCTTAGGACGCATCACCATCGGCCGCGGCTCCGTCATCGGGGCCAACGTATGGGTCACCGAAGACATGCAACCCAATAGCAAGAAATACAATAAAGTTTAAGATAACAGACAATGGAATTCGAACTCATTGCCAAGACGTTCATGGGCTTGGAGCCCGTGCTGGCAGAAGAGCTCACTAACTTAGGAGCAAACAACGTAGAGATTGGTCGCCGTATGGTATCCTTTACCGGCGACAAGGAAATGATGTATCGTGCCAACTTTCAGTTGCATACGGCCATCCGAATCCTCAAGCCCATCAAGCATTTCAAGGCGCAGAGCGCCGATGACGTCTATGAGGAAGTAAAGTCAATCGACTGGACACAGTATTTGGACAACAAGAAAACCTTTGCCGTTGACTCCGTGGTGTTCTCCGAGGAGTTCCGCCATTCCAAATTCGTGGCCTATAAGGTGAAGGACGCCATTGCCGACCAGTTCCGCGAGAAGACCGGCATGCGCCCCAACGTGTCCATCACCAACCCTGACCTTCGCCTGCATATCCATATTGCCGACGATAAGGCCACGCTCTGCCTCGACTCTTCCGGCGAGAGCCTCCATCGCCGCGGCTACCGCCAGGAATCCGTAGAGGCCCCGCTCAACGAGGTGCTCGCAGCAGGAATGATCCTGATGAGCGGCTGGCGGGGCGAGAGCGATTTCATCGACCCCATGTGCGGCTCCGGAACGCTGCTCATCGAGGCAGCCCTCATTGCCCACAACATGTCGCCCGGCATCTTCCGCAAAGAGTTTGCCTTCGAGAAATGGCCTGACTTCGACAAAGACCTCTTCGATGAAATCTACAACGACGACTCTCGCGAAAAAGAGTTCAGCCACCACATCTATGGCTACGACATCGACATGAAGGCCGTCAACACCGCCCGCCTCAACGCAAAGGCCGCAGGCTTCACCAAGGCCATCACCGTGGAGCAGCAGGATTTCAAGGACTTCACCAAGCCCGCCGAGCCCGCCATCCTCATCACCAATCCCCCTTACGGCGAGCGCATCTCCACGCCCAACCTCCTTGCCACCTACAAGATGATCGGCGAGAAGCTGAAGCACGAATTCCAGGGCAACGAAGCCTGGGTGCTCAGCTATCGCGAGGAATGCTTCGATGCCATCGGACTGAAGCCCAGCATCAAGATTCCTTTGTTCAACGGTTCGCTCGAATGCGAGTTCCGCAAGTACCAGATGTTTGAAGGCAAGCTCCGCGAGTTCCGCTCCGAAGGCGGCATCGTCAAGAGCGACGAGGAGAAGAAAGCCATGGCCGAAAAGCGCCGTTTCAAGCAGAACCGCGAATTCAAGAAACGACTCGACGAAGACGAGGAAAACGAAGAGGCCGACATCCGTTCCTTCAAGTTCCATAAGCATCACCCAGCCTTCAAGGAGCCCAGGTCACTGGGACAAGACCGCGACTTCTCCGATTCCGACCGCCCCACGGGCCGCGACCGCAGGGCAGCACGCGCACGCGGCGAATTCAAGAAAGACCGCCGAGGCAACGACCGCGACTTCCGAGGCGGCAACGACCGCGATTCCCGAGGCGGCAAAGGCAGCTTCAAGGGCGGACGCCGCGATTCCCGAGGCGGCAAAGGCGATTTCAAGGGCGGCAAGCGAGGCGATTTCAAGCGCGGAGGCCGTGATTTCAAGAACAGCAATCATGATTTCAGCGATGAAGATTAAGACAACGGCACTCGCACTTATCGCCATGTTCACCACACAATCCCTGCCACTCGGCGCCCAGAAACTGAAGCAGTTCACGCTCGAAGACCTCAACTTCGGCGGAAAGAACTACAAGCAGATGACGCCCGCGACGAAAGACTACCGATGGTGGGGCGATGAACTGTTGCGGAAAGAGAAAGACGACCTCTGGCTTGTCAACAAGAAGACCGGCCGCGAGAAACCGCTCACCGACAAGCAGAAGCAGCAATACGAGGCGTGGGAGAAAGACCGGCAGCCCGTGGCCGAGGTGAAAGACCACAACCTCTTCGTGGCCGGCCGCCAACTCACCACCGACGGTTCCCGCGAGATCGTCTATGGCGAAGCCGTCCACCGCAACGAATTCGGCATCATGGAAGGCCTCTTCTGGAGTCCCGCCCATGAGCGGCTGGCCTTCTATCGCATGGACCAGAGCATGGTCAGCGACTACCCGCAGGTGAACATCTTCGAGCGAAGCGCAGCCTACGAGCCCGACAAATACCCCATGGCCGGTGAGACAAGCCATCAGGTCACGGTGGGCGTCTATGACCTGAAGACCCAAAAGACCATCTACCTACAGACACCCCCTCCTTCAGAGGGACTTGGGGAGGTCTGCTATTTCACCAACATCGCATGGAGCCCCGACGCAAAGACCCTCTATATGTTCGAACTGAACCGCGACCAAAACGACTGTCGCTTAGTCAGTTACGACGCCCTGACTGGAGCAAGGCTTCATGAGCTCTACCGCGAGACATCCCCCCGATACGTAGAGCCCATGCACCCCATCCAGTTCCTGCCCTGGGACAGCTCGAAGTTCATCATGCAAAGCCAGAAAGACGGCTACAACCACCTCTATCTCTTCGATAAGGACGGCCGTCAGCTCCGGCAGCTCACCAGCGGCCCCTGGGTAGTGATGGACATGCTCGGCTTCAACGCCAAGACCCGCAGCCTCATCATCGCCAGCAACGAGGCCTCACCCATCCAGCAGAACCTCTACGCCGTCAACGTGGAAAACGGCAAGCGCACCCCACTCGACAACCAGCGCGGATGGCACAGAGCCACGCTCAGCGAGAACGGCCAATGGCTCATCGACAACTACTCAGAGCCTGACGTTCCCCGCGTCATCAACCTCCAGAACACCACGGCTCCCACGAAGCCCCTCACCCTTCTCGAAGCCAAGAACCCCTGGGAAGGCTATCAGGTGCCCACCTACGAATGCGGCACCATCAAGGCAGCCGACAACCAGACCGACCTCTACTACCGGATGGTGAAACCGGCCGACTTCAATCCCGCCCGCAAATATCCCACCGTCGTCTATGTCTATGGCGGTCCCCACGCCCACAACGTAGATGCCCGTTGGCACTACGCCTCCCGCTCATGGGAGACCTACATGGCCCAGAAAGGCTACCTGCTCTTCATCCTCGACAACCGCGGCTCTGAAAACCGCGGACTCCAGTTCGAGCAGGCCACGTTCCGCCAGCTCGGACAGATCGAGATGCAAGACCAGATGAAAGGCGTGGAATTCCTGCGCACGCTGCCCTATGTCGATACCGACCGTCTCGGCGTCCACGGATGGAGCTTCGGCGGCTTTATGACCATCTCTTTGATGACCAACTATCCCGACGTCTTCAAGGTAGGCGTTGCCGGAGGCCCCGTCATCGACTGGAAGTGGTACGAAGTGATGTATGGCGAGCGCTACATGGACACGCCGCAGAGCAATCCGGAGGGCTACGAGAAAACTTCTCTCCTCAGCAAGGCCAAAGACCTGAAGGGCAAGCTCCAGATTATCACCGGCTACAACGACGCCACCGTGGTGCCCCAGCATTGCCTCTCGTTCCTGGCCGAATGTATCAAGGCCGGCACGCAGCCCGATTTCTTCGTCTATCCCGGCGAGCCCCACAACATGCGGGGCCATCAGAGCGTACATCTTCACGAGCGCATCACCCAGTATTTCGAGGACTATCTGAAGTAATCAAAGCGGGAGTATAAGGATAAGTATGAAGTGAACCCCATTATTTTGAACAGTAGTGAAATGACAATCAAGGATTTTACGGAAAAGTGCAGGAGTCTTCAAGGGACTTTTCGTGAAAAGATGGGTGAGCCTATGGGTGTTGGGCCATGGCGTAACTCTACCAAGAAACACACCAATATGCTTGTTCATGGAGAAAAGACTGGAAAAAATTTCGTCAATGAATTCACTTATGAATATGCCAAGAAAAGAGTGGAGCATAAACGAAAGAACGAAACCATAGACGATTTTCGCCTTTTCAACAATATGCTTTCCAGCCAACCGATGGCATTTAATCTCTTTTGCCCTTTCATCCAAATGTTGCAAGATGGAAAAGGGGATGAGGTTACGTCTGTCTTCCAAGCCATCTTCCCAGACAAAAGCATCCAAAAAGTCACAGAGGTAGGATTGGAATATTTACATATTGATATAGAGAACTATTTGAACGACAGGACTGCCATGGATGCCATTGTCAGATACATTGATACGGACAACAAACCTTCTTTTATTGCTATCGAGACAAAATACACAGATGTTCTAGGCACGAATACAGGAAGCAAAAATGCGAAATACGGTGAATGGATAAAGCGAATAGGCATGTTCAAGCCAGAGACGGAGAAAGCATTACTAAATGGTATAAAGCCGATAAGTCAGATATATAGGAATTTCTTACTCACAGAATCCTATGGTCTCGTCGAAGGAGCTAACAAGTTTTACTCTGTCGTATTGGCCCCTGCGAAACATCCAACGACAGAAGAAGAAGTTGCTTCACTAAAAAATGAATTGAAAGAAGAGTTTCAATATAAAATATCATCCATTTCCTTGGAATTCTTTATAGAGAAAGCCATATCTATACTTTCTTCTGAAAGAATCAAGCCTTTCTTGTATTTTAAAGAAAGATATCTTGAAGCATGATAATCATAGGTATTAGCCAAGAGCTGCAACAAATAAAAAAAATTCACCATACGGTGTAACTCGTTTTACAACAATGGATTGTGGTGAAGGGTTTGGGGACAACCCCTCCCCACCCCTCCCAAGGGAGGGAGCCTTGTGAAAGGGGCATTCGTAAGTGTGCCACTTACGCATCGTAAATGATAGAGTTACGTCTCGGAAATGATACATTTAGACTTCATATATCTTAGCCACTTGGATTCTTCAGAAGAAAAACATCATCAATTGGATGTGAATCTATCATAGATCGTACTCCAATCTATCATAGATTGAGCTTCAAACTATCATAGAATGAAGATCAAAGTATCATAGAATGAACTTCAATATATCATAGATTGCAGACCGTTTGATTATCTTTTTCAGACATATATATTGGAGGAGAGATTATATACACGTAAATCCCTAATGAATGTTGACCAGTAAACCCTTCACCGTAAACAACTGTTGTACAATAAGTTGCTTCAATAGGTGAAAGAAAAAGCCCGCCTGCCATTCCTGACAAACGGGCGATATCTATAGGATGAGGAGCGGGGGCTACCGGTCGCGGAACTGCTTGATGAGCTCACACTTCGTGATATACTCGGGCAGGCGCGAAGCATTGCGGCGGGCAAACTCGCTGAGCTCGGTCAATGCCTGATACTGACGACGCTCGGGATGGGGCGTCAGCTTGGCAACTCCGGTGCTCCAGTTCATCTCGCTGTCGGCCCAAGGACCGTCGTAGGCGATGAAGGATTGGCCGTAGAGGCTCTTTACCCGCAAGTCAAAATCGGAAGAGAGCTTGCTCTCGTCGAGCCACTGGGTTGCTATCTTCTCGAAATCTGCCTGCCAAGACTCCAGATAGGGCACGGAGGACCAACCGTAGTTCGTGAGATACCAGCAGTCGCCGCAATGGGAGGCTTGGTCGTAGAGGACTGCCAGCTGATAAGCCAGCTGGGGACGCTGGGCCTCGGAGGCCAACTGATGCTGGCTGCGCAACTGAAGGAGCTCGCGGCAGAACTTCAGCTTCATGTTCTCGGTGAGCTTGCCGGTCTGCGGGCCGTCGCATTCGCCTTCGCCCATGTTCTGCTCTTGCAGCCAGCGCGAGACGGTCCAGTCGCGATGGGTGGCATAATAGCTGATGTTCTGGCTGTTGAGGAAACGGATGGGCACTTTCTCGAGGAAGGGGATGGCTTCCTCAAACTTGTTCTCGGCCATCAGGCGGGTGCCTATCAAATCGTTGAAGTAGTCGGCATCGCGGAATGAATGCTCGGCCACGTAGGACTCGAAAGCGTCTTTATGGCGGCCGCTGATAAACTGATAGTAGGATTGAAGCTCGGCTGCATTGAGGGTGTCGAGCGCATAATAGAACTCTCCGCTATAGTTGCCGTTCCAGCTATCGGCGGCAAACTCGGTGGTTCGCGGCTCCCATTCTGCTGCGGTGCAGGCCAGGGCCATGTTGAGATTGCCGGCCTGACGGTATTTGTTGCAGAGCACAAGGCGCATGATGCGGTCGCGGGCGTTGCTGAAGCAATAGTCTTCTTCTTTCTCGGAGGCTGCTTTCGCATCGAGCCATTCCAATTCCTGTCGCAACGTCTTGCTCTTCACCTTGTCGCCACCGGCCATGATCAGGAGCCTGACGCAGCGGGCATTATCCTTGGTGCGCTCTGCGCCGTCGAGCTTCATGGCTTCGTCGGCTGCCTTGGCGGCCTGCTCCTTGCGGCCCATGAGCCAGCTGGTGAGGGCGGAGGCCGTCTTCCACAGGCAACGGTCTTTCACGGCACTGTTGGCTGCGGCACGGTCGGCAAATTCCACGAATCGCCCCGCCTCGCCCATCGAAAGCTGTATGCGGTCGATCATCTGTATGAGGTCGGCGTCCTCCGTGTCGATGCTTTCCTGCACGTTGTTGACGAAATCTTGCACCAGGTAATAGAGCGAGGGGGCATTGGGATTCTCGTCGAAGATGGTCTGGATACCGGCCAGGTTGCGATACTTGCGCATGGCCCAGCGGATGCTGGTCTGGTCGCCCTGCTCGGCATAGATGTCGAAGGCTTCTTTCTTCTGCCCCGTATGGAAGAGGGCACCGGCATAGATGTTGCGCATCATGTCTTTGTAGGCGCTTTCGGGCAGATTGCCGCTCTTGGACTTCCAGTAGCTGATGTTGGCCTCATGGTCCTTGAGCAGCATATTGGCGCGCATGGCCAGGAGGGCATACTGGGCTCTCAGACGGGCGCCCTTGTAGTTCTGGGCGGCCTTTAGCATGCGCTGAAGCATGGCCTGGCGCTCGGCGAGCTGCTCTTTGGTGGGATAGCTCCATGTTTCGCCCAACTGCTCTGAGATGTCGAGATAGTTGTTCAGATGGGTCAGATAGGCCACCATGTCGGCATCGTCCTTCTGGCGTGCGGCCTGCATGATCTTATCGCGATACCATCGGTACTCGGCGTTGTCGTTCGCGGTATAGGTTTTCCAATACTGGTTGAAGCGCTCTTCGAGATTCAGCAGATTGACGTTGCGTGGTGCCACGTCCATCATGTAATAGTTGTGCGAGGAATACTCGCCGCCGCATGGCCATCCCTGAGAGAAGGCGGCCACGGCCATCAGACTAGTCAGCAAGAATCTTTTCATAATCATTGTGGTTGAATTTTTGAATGTTTTTATCGTTTAGTTCATATAGAATCACTTCGTCGTGGATGCCTTCCCGCTGGCGGGCAATCATCTGGCGCACCTTCAGGATTTCGTCGAGGGTGACATCGCGATTGACGATACTGTCGGTGGGCAGTATGGGGTACTCGTCTTCGCCGTGGATAATGCCTACGAAACGCTTTCCGCGGAAGAGTATCTGCCAGCTGAAGAGCGGATAGGCGGCAGAGAGGGGCAGCGGATAGGAGGCCAGATACTTCAGGTAGGGGCCCACGACTTCGGCATCGAGAATGGGTTTCTGGCAGTTGATGTCGGTGAAATCGCCTGTGTTATAGAGCATCAGCACGCCCCTGTCGGCTGGCGGTGCCTTCTGGGAGAGCTGATGAAGGCGGATGGTTGACGAGAGGCGGATGCCCTTGGCCTGCAGTTCGCTCCGCAGAGAGTCCATGAAGGCGAAGAATCGCCGTTCGGTGCGTCGTGTCCAGTCGCAGTCGATCTGCACTTCCCTGACGTTGAGGACGTCGTGGGTCTCGTTCATCTGCAGGATGCGGGCAGCTATCTTATGGGCCAGTCCTGAGGTTTCCTTGGCCATGCATTCGTTGAGGATGAACACCGTGGGCACCACCTCGACGCCCTGCGGGAAAGAGTCGTTGAACTGGATGGTGGCATTGGGCATGGGCTCTCCCTCCTGCCCCATCACCACGTCGAAATAGCGCACGTAGAGCCGCCCAATGGCATGATCGCGGAGGAAGCTGCGCTGCTCAGGACTGAGGCGAAACACGGTGCTCCAGTAGTAGGCGGCGTGTCCGCTCACCGGATTTGCCGTCTGCCCCTGGCATCCCGTGAGCATCATCGTCAGCCATAGGCAACCGATGAGCAGGGATGTGATGACACTTGTTTTCTTCAGTCTTTTCATATTTTACAGCGCAAAGATACTAAAAAATTGAATAAAGCAAAAAGAAAGATAATTAAATTTGTGTATTTTGCGGATTCTGCTTACCTTTGCAGAAAGAAATCAAACCGTTGTATTATTTAATAAAAGTATGAAGATATTACTGTTAGGCAGCGGCGGGCGCGAGCACGCTCTGGCATGGAAGATTGCGCAAAGCGCAAAGTGTGAGAAACTTTTTATCGCTCCCGGCAATGCAGGCACCGTGAATGCAGGTGAGAACGTCAATATCGGCGTTAACGATTTTGATAAAATCAAGCAGTTCACGCTCGACAACGGCATCGACATGGTGGTGGTAGGCCCCGAAGACCCCCTGGTGAAAGGTATCTACGACGAATTCAAGGCTGATGCCCGTACGGCAGCAATACCCGTCATCGGACCTTCGAAGGCTGGCGCCGTGCTGGAAGGCTCGAAGGATTTCGCCAAGGGCTTCATGCAGCGCCACGCGATTCCTACCGCCCGCTACCAGACTTTCGACGGTGAGCACCTGGAGGAAGGTCTCAGATTCCTGGAGACGCTGGAAGCTCCCTACGTGCTGAAGGCCGACGGTCTTTGTGCCGGCAAGGGCGTGCTGATACTGCCTACGCTCGACGAGGCCAAGAAGGAGCTGAAGGAGATGCTCGGCGGCATGTTCGGCAATGCTTCTTCGCAAGTGGTGATCGAGGAATTCCTGAGCGGAATCGAGTGTTCGGTCTTCGTACTTACCGACGGTGAGCACTACAAGATTCTACCCGAAGCCAAGGACTACAAACGCATCGGCGAGCACGACACCGGCCTCAACACAGGAGGTATGGGCAGCGTCTCTCCCGTGCCGTTTGCCACCCAGGAATGGATGCAGAAGGTGGAGCAGCGCATCATTAAACCAACGGTTGAAGGACTTCGAGCTGAAGGCATTGATTACAAGGGCTTTATCTTCTTCGGATTAATCAACGTGAAGGGCGAGCCGATGGTCATCGAATACAACTGCCGCATGGGTGACCCCGAGACGGAGAGCGTGATGCTTCGCCTGAAGAGCGACATCGTGGACCTCTTCGAAGGTGTGGCCGAAGGCAACCTCGATGAGCGCGCAATTGAGTTCGACGAAAGGGCTGCCGTCTGCGTGATGCTCGTCAGCGGTGGATATCCGCAGGCCTACCAGAAAGGCTATCCCATCAGCGGTATCGACCAGGTGGAAGGCAGCATCGTATTCCATGCAGGAACGACGATGAAAGACGGTCAGGTGGTGACCAACGGCGGCCGCGTGATTGCCGTCTCGAGCTATGGCAAGGACAAGGCGGAGGCCCTGCAGAAATCCTTCCAGGAAGCCCAGAAGATACAGTTCACCGACAAGTATTTCCGTTCGGACATCGGTGCTGACCTCTAAGGCCGGGCGTTGAGACTTTTTTTCGAGGGTGAAGAGATTTCAGAATAGAGTTGCGGAAAGCCGGTATGCACTGCCGCTGATGGTGATGTATGCCGCAGGTATCTGGCTGTTGGGCGGATTGCTGGAAGGCATGTGGTATGCACAGTTTGCCATGCTGCTGCTATCGACGTACCTGATGGTGGAGCTCAACAATACCAATGCCCTGCTCCACATGTACAGCCGCATGGTGTCGTGCACCTTCCTGGCCCTGTCGTCGATGGCGGTTTTCCTGTTTCCGTCAATCGGGGTGGCCGTATGCACGCTGTGCCTCATCATGTTCTGCACGATTATCTTCCACACCTATCAGGACAAGGCCTCGCCGGGACTCACGTATTATGCCTTCCTCTGCCTGGGCATTGCCAGCCTGGTGTTTGTCAAGATAGTCTATTTCGTGCCCTTCCTGTGGCTGATGATGGCTTTCAGCCTGATGGCCTTCAGCCCCAAGATGCTGTGGGCTTCGCTGCTGGGACTGATCACGCCCTACTGGTTCACGGTGGGCATCGCCGCCTATCTGGGCAAGATGGATTGGATGGTTTCGCATTTCGCGAGCATTGCCAGCTTCCATCAGGTGTTCGACTACACCAGCCTGTCAAGACCGCAGCTGCTGAGCTTCATGTTCGTGTTGCTGATTGCCATGCTGAGCATCGGCCACTATATGTGGAAACGACGCCTTGACCGCATCCGCACGCGCATGATCTATCATTTCTTCATCACGCTGGACCTGCTCATCATCCTCTTCATCGTGTTGCAGCCTCAGCATTTCAGTTGCCTCTTTGCAATGATGATCGTCTGCACGAGTCCGCTCATCGCCCACTTCATCGCCCACACGAACTCGCGGCTCTCCAACGTCGTCTTCTATATCATCCTGACCGTCACGCTCCTGCTCACGGCCCTGAACCTATGGACATACTCCTTGAATTCCTGAGCCAGTACGGCTATTGGGGCATGCTCATTGCCGCTTTTCTGGCAGGCAGCTTCTTCCCTTTCAGCAGCGAGGCGGTCATGCTGGGATTCATGGCTGCCGGACTGGACAACTGGACGCTGATTATCTATGGCACCGTGGGCAACGTGCTGGGGTCTCTGTTCAACTACGGTGTAGGGCGCATGGGACGGCTCGACTGGGTGGAACGCTACCTCCACGTGAAGAAGGAGGAACTCGACAAGGCCCAGCGGTTTATGGCCGGACGCGGTGCATGGATGGGCTTCTTCGCTTTCCTCCCCATCCTGGGCAGCGCCATCACCATCATGCTGGGTTTCATGCGTTCCAATTTCTTCATCTCCATGCTCAGCATCACCATCGGCAAGCTGCTGCGCTACGTCGTACTGGTATTCGGAGCTGACTTTTTTATCTGACATCTGGCTGACATCTGAGGGGTTTAACGCCTTTTAACGTTGCCGCGCCCCTAATACTCCCCAAAAAGAAGTATCTTTGCAGACTGAATACGAATCATCATACAATTAAGAATAAATGAAACAGTTTAAGTTAGTGGACAATATCCTGGGCTGGGTGGCATTCCTCATTGCAGCCTTCGTTTATTGCAGCACTATTGAGCCGACAGCCTCCTTCTGGGACTGTCCTGAGTTTATCGTCACCGGATACAAATTGGAAGTAGGACACCCACCCGGAGCACCGTTCTTCATGCTCACGGCCAACCTGCTGTCGCAGTTCGTGAGCGACCCTTCGGAGGTGGCACGCATGGTCAACACCATGAGCGCGCTGCTCTCCGCCACGTGTATCATGTTCCTCTTCTGGACCATCACACACCTCACGCGGAAACTCATCCTGAAAGACTGGAGCGAGATGTCGATGCAGAAACTCATCGCCATCGAGGCTTCCGGACTGGTGGGCGCGCTGATCTATACGTTTAGCGACACCTTCTGGTTCTCGGCCGTAGAGGGCGAGGTATATGCCTATTCGTCGGCCCTTACCGCCATCGTGTTCTGGCTGATATTGAAGTGGGAAGACCATGCCGACGAGCCCCACAGCGACCGCTGGCTGGTGCTCATCACCTATATCACGGGTCTCTCCATCGGCGTTCACCTGCTCAATCTGCTCTGCGTGCCGGCCATCGTCTTGGTGTGGTACTACCGCCGCCATCCCGATGCCAACCTGAAAGGTTCGCTCATCGCCCTCTTCGTGTCGTTCGTGCTCGTGGCTGCCATCCTCTATGGCGTGGTGCCAGGCATCGTCACCGTGGGCGGATGGTTCGAGCTGTTCTTCGTCAACACGCTGGGCATGCCCTTCAATACGGGTCTCATCATCTATATCATAGCATTGGTGGCCATCGTCTTGTGGGCTATCTACGAGACTTATCAGAACAAGAGCGTAGTCCGCCAGAACATTGCCTTCCTGGCTTCGGTGGCCATGCTGGGCATTCCCTTCTATGGCTACGGATGGACGGCCGTGATTATCGGAATCATCGTGCTCGTTGCCCTGTGGTTCATCCTTCAGCGCAAGACGGGCGCGAAGGAAAAGGTACAGCTCGTCAGCGCTCGCGTGAAGAACACGGCACTGCTCTGCATGCTGATGCTCATGATCGGCTACTCCACGTATGCGGTCATCGTAATCCGTTCTGCTGCCAATCCCCCGATGGACCAGAACTCTCCTGAGGATATCTTCACGCTGGGGTCTTATCTCAGCCGCGACCAGTATGGTGACCGTCCACTGTTCTACGGACAGGCCTACACTTCGCAGGTGGCCTTCGATGTGGACGGACAGTATTGCAAGCCGCGCATGAAGCAGGGCGCTCCCGTCTATCAGCAGAAGGAAAAGGCCTCTCCTGACGAGAAGGACTCCTACTTCATCGTGCGCTACAAGAACTCCTACGAGTATGCTCAGAACATGCTCTTCCCACGCATGCACGACGCTGCCCACACCTCCTCCTACGAGAGTTGGATGCAGGGAGCTCCGGCATGGGTCGTGAAAGGCACGGAGAAACCCTACGACCGTTGCGGCGAGACCATCATGGTGCGCACGCCGTCGCAGCTGGAGAACATTTTCTTCTTCTTCAGCTATCAGTGCAACTTCATGTACTGGCGCTACTTCATGTGGAACTTTGCCGGACGTCAGAACGACATCCAGGGCAATGGCGAACTGGAGCACGGCAACTGGATCACGGGTATCCCCTTCATCGATAATGCACGACTGGGCGACCAGAGCCTGCTCCCCGATGAACTCAAGGAAAATAAGGGCCACAACGTGTTCTACTGTCTGCCGCTGCTGCTCGGTATCATCGGACTGCTCTGGCAGGCCTATCGCGGAAAGCGCGGCATCCAGCAGTTCTGGGTGGTGTTCTTCCTCTTCTTCATGACGGGACTTGCCATCGTGGTCTATCTGAACCAGACGCCGATGCAGCCTCGTGAGCGCGACTATGCCTACGCCGGTTCCTTCTATGCCTACGCCATCTGGTGTGGCCTCGGCGTGGCTGCCATCTACGACCTCATCAAGAAATACACCAAGATCAACGGCACCATCGTGGCTGCCGTGGTGGGCGTGCTCTGCCTGCTGGTACCCGTACAGATGGCTTCGCAGACATGGGACGATCACGACCGCTCCGGACGCTACACCTGCCGCGACTTCGGACAGAACTATCTGATGACCATGCAGGACGAGGGTAACCCCATCATCTATACCAACGGCGACAACGATACCTTCCCGCTCTGGTACAATCAGGAGGCTGAAGGCGTGCGTACAGATACCCGCGTGTGCAACCTGAGCTATCTGCAGACCGACTGGTATATCGACCAGATGCGACGCCCGGCCTACGATTCACCCTCCGTGCCCATCACGTGGCCGCGAATCGACTATTGCGCCGGCACCAACGAATACGTAGAAGTGGTGCCCGACCAGAAAGAGGCCATCCTCGAATTCTACAAGGAGAATCCCGAAGAAGCCCGCAAGCAGTTTGGCGAAGAGCCCTTCGAACTGAAGAACATCCTGAAATACTGGGTGCGCTCCAAGAATCAGGACCTCCACTTCATTCCTACCGACACCGTCTTTGTGACCATCGACAAGGAAGCCGTCCGCAAGAGTGGCATGCTCATGGCCAGCGACACCATCCCCGACAAGATGGTCATCTCCCTGAAGGGCAAGAACGCCCTCTACAAGGGCGACCTGATGATGCTCGAAATGATTGCCAACTGCAACTGGACACGCCCCATCTACGTGGCTATCACCGTAGGCTCCGAAAACTACATGAACCTTGGCGACAACTTCATCCAGGAAGGACTGGCCAACCGCATCACGCCCTTCACCACCAACAAGCCCGGTGCAAAGAACTTCGACACCGACAAGGTGTATAAGAACATGATGACGCGCTTCAAGTACGGCGGACTCAAGACCAAGGGCCTCTATCTCGACGAGACCGTCACCCGCATGTGCTTCACCCATCGCCGACTCTTCGGACAGCTCATCAATCATCTCATTGCCGAAGGCAAGACCGACAAGGCCAAGAAGGCACTCGCCTACTGCGAGCAGGAGATTCCGCCCTACAACGTGCCCCTCACCTACATGAGCGGCGCCAGCGATCTGGCCAAGGCCTATGCCCTACTCGGCGACAAGAAGAAGGCCACCGAATACATCACGGCCGTCTTCGAGAACGCCCGCCAGTACGGAGCCTACTATTCATCATTCACCGGCTCTACACTGACCGGCTATCAGCAGGATGCCATGATGCAGTTCTACATCATGAACAACTGCATCGAGGTGGCAGAGATGATCAGCGAGCCTCTCGCCGAAAAGTTCTACAAACAACTCGACAGCCTCACCCGCACCTATCAGGCCAACGGTGGGCAGATGTTGCAACTACAGTAAGAAGATGATTATCGAGCAGCCAGCACGATGGCTCCGGTTGTTCTATCCGCATGCAACCTGGAGAATGGACCCGCAGGAACACGCAGTATATCTGACGTTCGACGACGGGCCCATTCCCGAGGCTACGCCCTTCATTCTCGACACGCTCCATCGCTACGGCATCAAGGCCACCTTCTTCATGGTGGGCGACAACGTGAGGAAATATCCCGAACTCTTCGAGCGCGTCAAGGCAGAAGGCCACCGCATCGGAAACCATACGATGAACCATTTCAGCTCCTTCCGCCACTGGACCACCACCTACATCATCAACACCTATCAGGCCAACGAGTATCTCCACAGCAATCTCTTCCGTCCACCTCACGGATGGATGCGCCACAGCGTATATTACTGGATTAAGAAATACTACCGCGTGGTGATGTGGGACGTGGTGACACGCGACTACTCCAACCGCCTCACGGCTCAGGACGTCGTGGAAAACGTGAAGCAATACACCCGCAACGGTTCCATCATCACCTTCCACGACTCGCTCAAGAGTATCGACAAGCTGCACACTGCCCTCCCCGAATCCATCGAATGGCTGATAGCACAAGGTTATGAGTTCAAGCTTATCCCATAAGATCAAAGCCGAGGCCCTGCGTCTCGGCTTTTCTGCCTGTGGCATCGCCAAGGCTGAGCCCGTGGATGCCGAGACTGCCCAAGCCTTTCGCCAATGGCTCCGGCAGGGAGGTCATGCCACCATGCAGTATATGGAAAACTATGAGGACAAGCGCCTCGATCCCCGTCTCTTGATGCCGGGCGTCAAGAGCATCATCTGCGTAGCCCTCAACTACGCCCCCTCCCAGCCCGTCAAAGGCATTGCCAACTACGCCATCGGCAAGGATTATCACGACATTGTAAAGCAAAAACTATATCAGCTAGCGCAAATACTAGCCCCCCTCACTCCCCCCCTGGGGGGAAGCCCCAACCTCACAGAGAGCCTCCCCCAAGGGGGAGGACGGGAGGGGGCTTTTCGTGCCTTCTCCGACAGCGCCCCCATCCTCGAACGCTATTGGGCCATGAAGGCCGGTCTCGGCTTCATCGGCAAGAACCATCAGCTCATCATCCCAGGCATGGGCAGCCAGTTTTTTCTCGGCGAACTCTTCGTTGACATCGAGCTCGAGCCCGATGCCCCTTGTCGCCAGCATTGCGGCAGTTGCCACCGATGCATCGACGCATGCCCTACGGGAGCACTGGCCCCCCTCACTCCCCCCCTGGGGGGAAGTCCCAACCTCACAGAAAGCCTCCCCCAGGGGGGAGGTTTGGAGGGGGCTTTCCATTCCTCCCTATGCCTCTCCTACCTCACCATCGAGAACCGCGGAGCCATTCCTCCGGAAGCCGCCAGCAAGATGGGCCATACCTTCTACGGATGCGACCGCTGCCAGCAGGCATGCCCCTGGAATGCCAAGGCCATACCTACCTCCGAACCCCTCCTGCAGCCCACCGCAGAACTCCTCTCCATGAGCGACGAAGACTGGCAGCAGCTCTCACTCGAGCAATACCGCCGACTCTTCAAAGGCTCCGCCGTGAAACGGGCCAAATACGAAGGATTAATGAGAAACATCAAAGCCATCCAGCATGAACAAGATTAGTAAAGACCGCGCCCTGGCAGCCCTCGTGCGCACCTTCTTCAAGTATTTCCTCACCGGCATCATGGAGGGAAAAGACATCCATGACCCCAAAGCCGTGAAGCAGACACTCCTCGAGCACTACGAGCACGTAGCTCAGGTCTATAACCGCGAAGCCTTCTATGCCATTGCCCGCATGAACTACGAGGCCGCCGAGATAGAAAACGCCCTCCGCCAGCAGCCCGCCACCGACCTGATGCAGCTCGTGCGCATCGCCTGCCGCACCGAACCTTTCTATCAGACCATGGTCGAGGAATACAAACGCCACTTCCTCCTGCTGCTCGAAGGCCGCTTGGCCACTTCCGAGGAAGCCGCTCAATACACCCCCTGCCCCGAAGCCGGTCTCATCGACGAGCCCCTTGCCATCGACATCATTGACCGCATGGCCCAAAATGCCTACAGCGAAGCCCGGAAAATATGCTCCGCAAACGGCCAACCATGAGCCTTATATAATAAGGTGAGGCGCCGTTCCCTTTCCACGAACGCCTTGAAATCCTTCTGCTCCGGCATCACCCATTGCACCTCGCTCAGCGCCCCCATGCGGGGTAGCACCTGATAGAACGCCTGGCTCTCGCAGGTCACATACTCCGTCCAGAGATTCGCCTGAGCTCCCAGGATATGCTTCCGTGCCTCCGCCGACAGCGTTTCGGGAGCAGGATCAAGCCCGTAGGTCGTTTCCACGGTAATCAGATTGGCAAACGAGAACGGCTCCCCCCATTCATGATCCTTCGTCTGGTAGTAATCGAAGTAGCAGTGGCTCGTGGGCGCCATGATCACGTCGTGCCCCTTCTGCGAAGCCGCCAAGCCCCCTTTCACCCCTCGCCAGCTCATGATCGTGGCCGATTCGTTCATGTCGCTCTCCATCAGTTCATCCCAGCCTATCAGCTTTCTCCCGTGGCTGTTCAGGAAAGCCTCCACCCGCTTGGTGAAATAGCCCTGCAGCCTGGCCTCCGCCTTCTGATTGCCGTCAGCCTTCAGCCCCAGTTCCTTGATGCGCTGCTGGCATCGCTGGCATTGCTCCCACCTCACCTTCGGAGCCTCGTCGCCCCCAATATGGATATACTCCGAGGGGAATATTTCCATCAGTTCCGTCAGCACACCCTCCACGAACCGGAAAGTCTCCTCCTTTCCCGCACAAAGAATGTCATCAAACACCCCCCAATGGCCCTCCACCTCGTAGGGACCACCCGTGCATCCCAGTTCCGGATAGGCTTTCAGTGCCCCAAGCATGTGTCCCGGCATGTCAATCTCCGGAATCACCGTGATATACCGCTCCTGCGCATAGTTCACGATCTCCTTCAGTTCCTCCTTCGTGTAGCTGCCCCCGTAGGGCGTGCCGTCGTCAATCGCCGAATTACGCCCCAGCACCGTATAGCCACGCACCGAGCCCTTCTCCACCAGCTTCGGGTAACGGTCGATGGCTACACGCCATCCCTGGTCGTCCGTCAAGTGCCAATGGAAACGGTTCATATTGTGCATCGCCATCGCGTCGAGATACTTCTTCACAAACGCCACGCCGAAGAAATGGCGAGCCACGTCAAGATGCATGCCCCGATAGCCAAACCGCGGAGCATCTTCTATCACTGCAGCCGGAAGAATGGCCTCACCCTTCAGTCCCGAAAGCGACTTGCGCAGCGTCTGGATGCCATAGAACACCCCCTGCGGTGTCAGTCCCTCTATCGTAACCCGCTTCCTGTCCACGCTGATGCGGTAGCCCTCCGGCTCCGTCATCTTCTCGTTCAGTCGCAGCACTATAGCCTTATCCTTTGCAGCCTTCTTTCCGATGGCAACATCCATCTGCATCTCCTCCCTCAGATACTCCCGCAGGAACTCGGCATTCCTCTTCAGCCGCCCGTCATCAGCCACGATCACCACCTGCTGATTCAGCACGAAGCCCTCCCCCTTCTGCATCACAATCTCTCGCGGCAGCGGCACCACCTCGTATTTCGCCGTCTGGCCATTCTGATTTACGGAAACAGCCATACTCGTCAACACAAAGGCCAAACAGACAAAAAGCATTACAACCCTCTTCATAGCGTTCATTTGATTACAATTTGATTACAGTTCACAAAAATACGAAAAAGATTTGGTATCTTCGCTTTTTTATCGTTATTTTGCAGAAAACTTTGTGACTTTGTGTCTTTGTGTTCCATTAAAACAAACATAAGTGGACGAACAGAAACGAATTGAAACGCGCCAGCGGCTCGAAAAAGGCAAGTCGTACAAATGGCTCCAGAAGATATCCGACATCATGGACCGCTACTACCTCGATGCCGCCCTCGGCTTCGCCATCCCCGGCGGAATAGGCGACGCCATTGCTGCCGTCTTCTCCATCGGCTATGTGCTCTTCTCAGCCATCGGCGTGCGCTCCTTCCCCCTCACGCTGGCCATCATGAACAACACCCTCCGCGACGTCGTCCTCGGCATGATACCCTTCTACCTGGGCGACATCTTCGACATCTTCCACCGTTCCAACCGTCAGAACATGGCCCTCATCCGCGGCTTCGTAGAGGGCGATCAGGCCATCATCCACGCCGTCAACCGCAAGGCCGGCATCAGCATCCTAGTCTTCATCCTCCTCTGCGTCCTCCTCTACTTCATGATACGCCTCGTCATCTGGGCCGCCCAATATATGTTCTCCCTGTTCTGACATCTGTTTCTCATTTTATGATCATAAAATGAGGAACTGGGGGGTATTTAAATCGGACGTTCCCGAAGGGCAACCCTCGGGAACGTCTTTTTATTTATTGGGGATTTGCAGATGTATGGCTGAGGATGTCTCTCAGGAGGGCGTTGAAGTCGATGAGGTTGCCTGGATTGGGAGAGTAGCCCAGAATGACGACCACCAATTCGTGGGAGGGGAAGATAAAGATGTCTTGCCCGTCGTGGCCATCGCAATAGTACATGTCCTTGGGCACGTCGGGAAACTTGCCGCAACGGTTCAGCCAGAAGAAGGCGCCATAGCGGTTGTCGCTGGCGGCAGCTGGACGGCGCGAATAATCTACCCATCCTTCGGGCAGTATGCGCTCGGAACCGATGCAGCCGTCGTTGAGGTACAGCTGTCCGAAACGTGCGAAATCCTTTGCCGTGGCATAGAGGTAGGAGGAGCCTAAGGGGGTGCCGCTGACGTCTTGCTCGAAGACGGGACCGGTCATGCCGAGCGGGGCAAAGAGCCGCGTGTGGATATAGCGGAGGAATGCTTCGCCGGAGGGGAAACGGCTGCGTAGATAGCGCATCACGATGTTGGTGGTGCCGCTGGAGTATTGCCAGTGGGTGCCAGGGGCATGCTGGAGGGGCTTCGAAAGGGCGAAGAGGCCCATGTCGGTCTCGCAATGGAGCATGATGTTGACGTCGGAACGTGCACCGTAGTCTTCGTTCCATTCAAGTCCGCTCTGCATCTGCATCAGGTGGTGGAGGGTGATGGCCTTGCGGCCGTCGGCCTGCCACTGGGGGATGTCCATCGGGGCATGAATGTCGAGAAGGCTGTCGCGGACCATCAGGCCTACGAGCGCATTGGTGAAGCTCTTGGCCATGCTCCAGCTGAGGAGTTTGGTGTGGGGGCCGATGCCCTGGTCATAGCTTTCGGCCACTACCCTGCCCTTGTGGAGAACGACGAAGGCAAAGGGATGGCCGTGATAGGCGCGCTGGCTGACGAATGCCTTCGCGATGGGGGCAAGACGCTCAGCGACGGCGGAATCGCCGACAGGCAGAGGGGCCTGGGTGGTGGAGTCGTGAGAGGGCTGCGCTTCAGGAAGCAGGTCTTTCGGGAAACGCTGCTGTCTCAGCGCTTCGGCGGAGATGCCTCGCAACAAGGTCACGCCGAAGCCCTCGCGGTAAACGGCTGTGGATTTGCCCCAGAGGAAGCGGCTGGTGACGGTCTGATGCTCAAGGTCAACGGTGTTGCTTGTGAAGCGGATGAGGGAGAAGTTGAGGTCAAGTGCCTCAACTTCTTTGGGATTACGCCCCGAGACGAAGACCGCCGAAGCCAGATTCTTCGCGGCATAGCCCGTAATGATGGGCATCAGGCCGTTCAGGTAGATGCATCCTCCAAGAAGGGCCAGGAGGACGGCAATGGCAACGTAACGGAAGAGCCTTTTCAAAAACATCCGGTTGGCTTAGCCTTGCATCTTATAGACGATGTCCATGATCTGCTTGCCGAGGGCGTCGGCTTCGTCCATGGTGTGGGCCTCGGAATAGACGCGGATGATGGGCTCGGTGTTCGACTTGCGCAGATGAACCCACTTGTCGGGGAAGTCGATCTTCACGCCGTCGATGTCGTTGACCTGCTCATTAGCGAACATCTGCTTCACGCGCTCGAGGATGGCATCCACGTCGGTGGAGGGAGTGAGGTCGATGCGGTTCTTGGCAATGAAATAGGCAGGGAAGGTCTTGCGCAACTGGCTGGCCTTCATGCCTTTCTGAGCGAGAGAGCTGAGGAAGAGGGCGATGCCTACGAGGGCGTCGCGGCCATAGTGGCTCTCGGGATAGATGACACCGCCGTTGCCTTCGCCGCCGATGACGGCTCCCACTTGCTTCATCCGGGTGGTGACGTTCACTTCGCCTACGGCAGCGGCTGCATACTGGCCGCCATACTTCTCGGTGACGTCGCGGAGGGCACGTGTGGACGAGAGGTTGGAGACGGTGGTGAGCTGGGTGTTGGGTGTCAGGTGTTGGGTGTTGGAAAGGACGTAGTCGGCCACGGAGACGAGGGTGTATTCCTCGCCGAACATGGTGCCGTCTTCGCAGATGAAGGCCAGGCGGTCAACGTCGGGATCTACGACGATGCCGAGGTCGAAGGAGCCTTCGCGCATGCGGCCCATGATGCCCTGGAGATTCTTTTCGAGGGGCTCAGGATTGTGGGCGAAGTCGCCGTTGGCCTCGCCGTTGAGTATCTCGTAGCTGACGCCGAGGGCTTCAAGCAGTCGAGGGAGGATGATGCCGCCGACGCTGTTGATGGCATCCACGCAGACGCGGAACTGGGCCTTGCGGATGGCTTCGCGGTCAACGAGGCGGAGGGCAAGCACGCTCTCTACATGGCGCTCGTCGAAGGTGTTGTCTTCGATGTAGCGACCCAGATGATCTACGTCGGCATATTCGAAGGCTTCGGCCTCGGCGATGCGTAGCACCTCGTTGCCGGCTTCCTTGTCGAGGAACTCGCCTTCGCTGTTGAGCAGCTTCAGGGCGTTCCACTGGCGGGGGTTGTGGGAGGCGGTGATGATGATGCCGCCGTCGGCTCCGCTCATGCGTACGGCAAGTTCGGTGGTAGGCGTGGTGGCGAGTCCGATGTTGACTACGTCGTAGCCGTAGCCCATGAGTGTGCCGCAGACTACGTTCTTGACCATCTCGCCTGAGATGCGTGCATCACGGCCTACGATGATCTTGCCGGAGGGCTCTGAGCCGTCGGTCTTACGGCCTTGGCGCTTGATGAAGGTGGCGTAGGCGGTCACGAACTTGACGATGTCTAAGGGGTTGAGGGTATCGCCGGTGGGGCCTCCGATGGTGCCACGTATGCCGGATATGGATTTAATGAGTGTCATGATTTTATGTATTTCTGTTTTTTACAGGCCGCGCTGGAAGGTGAGGTGGTAGAAATAGGGGGCCACGTTCTGCGTGGCGTAGGTGTGTCCCTGAGTGTGGGGCACAATGATATTGACTTCGGCCACATGGTCGGTCTCGCTGACAGGCCGTCCCACCTTGATATAAGAGAGGGGCACGAGCCATCCTGAGGGCACGGAGGTGGTGTTGTAGGCAGACGCCATCTGGCTGTATTGGGTCTGGGTGTTGATGAAGGTAGCCGTCATGGTGCCGTTGTTGTTGGTGACAATCATGTTGTCGGTATATCGCGGCAGGGATGTCAGGCGGAGACTATCGGTCATAACGTAGCGCTCCTCGAAGCGGCAGAGCACCTTGACGGTCTCGCCATTCTTGATCTTGCTGCCGCATCCCTTATGGACGATCTGCATATATACGCCGCTGCTGTTGAAGAGGACGTACTCGTTCTCGTCAACATCGGTCGTGGAGTCTTTGGCGAAGAACTCGCTCTCGCTGATGACCTTGATGCCCTTCTTGGCGATATACGACTTGATGGCGTTGACTTCGTTTTCTTTCTGCTCGGCATAGGTTTCATACTTCTTGCAGGAGCCAAGAAGCACGCTGATCAGGGCGAAGGCCGCGAGCAGCATCATGCCGGAATTCCTGAGATTTTTCATTTTCTGTCCCAATTACAATTAATTCGGGTGCAAAAGTACGAAAAATATATGTATTGAGCCACACCCGTGATGATAAAAAACTATAATTCTTCGATTGCCTTGCGCGCAATCAGCTCTGCCTCGGCCATCGTGCAGTTGAGACGGCCGCCGGAGGCATTGAGATGGCCGCCGCCGTTGAAGTACTTCTCAGCTATCTTCGTACAGGAGAGATCATCTACGGAGCGAAGGCTGACCCAGATGAGCTGGTCGTGCTCGGTGTCTTCACGGAGGGAGATGCTCAGGCGGATGCCCTTCATCTGGAGGGGCATGTTGACGAGTCCCTCGGCATCGCCCTTCTGGTAATGGAAACGGCGCAGGTCCTGACGGGTAAGGGTGAAATAGGCTGCATGGTGCTGGGCGAAGACTTGGAGTTTCTCGTAGAGCACGTAGCCCGTGAGCCGCAGGCGTCCCTCGGAGAAGTTGTGATACACGTTGCGGTAGATCTTGTCCTTGTTGATGCCCTTGGTGAGCAGCTGGGAGATGATGAAGAAGAGTTCGGGCGCGGCGGAGTTGTAGGTGAAGCCACCGGTGTCGGTCATCATGCCGCAATAGAGGCAGACGGCATCCTGACGGGTGAGATGGCCAAAGCCGCCAAGCTGCCAGATGACGCGGAAGACTACCTCGGAGGCGCTGCTGAGCTTGGGCTGGCTGATGAGCATCTTCGTGGGAATCGTGGGTGAAGGATGATGGTCGATGACGATGCGGTCGGCCTTGGACTGACTGAGCGCCAAAGCCATGTCGCCAAGACGGTCTTCCTGAGAGAAATCGAGGCAGAAGATGAGATCGGCCTCCGCCATGGCCTGAGTGACGATGTCGGGGTGCTTGTCGTAGCGCACGATGCTTTGTGCCCCCGGCAGCCACTGGAGGAAGTCGGGGAACATATCGGGCACGCATACAAGGGGATCCTTGCCCTGGCTCCGCAGATAGCCTGCCCATCCGAGGGATGAGCCGAGGGCATCGCCGTCGGGACTGCGATGGGCACAGACGACGATGCGCTCGGCATCGTCAATCATGCCCATCAGACAGTCTGCCTTAGGGATAGTCAATAAATCTATATCCATAGTGGATAGAGGCGGGAATCAGAAGAGTTTGGCGGGATAGGTGCCGTCGTCAACGAGCGACTGGATGCGATCAACGGTGCCCTGACGGTCGGCGGCATAGGTGACGCCAAACCACTTGGAGGTGGTGTCGAGCACGCGAACGGTAGCGGTCTTCTCGTTGATGAGCTTGTTGACCATCAGCGGGATGAAGAACTCTGCCTTGAGGTTCTCCATGTTCTTCGGGTCGCTGAGGAACTCCTTGAAATAGGCTTCGCTATACTCGAAATAGTCGGGGGTGAATCCCCACATGTTCATCGAGACGGGGGTCTTCTCGTCAACGGCTACCCAACGGCCTTGCTCGTCCTTGTAGCGGATTTCCTCGGTGGGGGCTCCGGCGTTGGAACCGTCTTCGGCACAACGCACGATCTCGGTGCGCTCCACGACGGTGGTGAGGTTGTCGTGCTCGTCCTTTGAGCAGATGCCACGGGCCACGGTGCCGTTCTCGGAAAGTGTGTTGCCTACGCGGAAGCCCACCATGGCATACTGGTTGCGGGCACCTTCGGGAAGGTCGGAGAGGAACTTGCCAATCACCTTGAAGGCATCGCGGTTGTAGAAGTCGTCGCAATTGATGACGCAGAAGGGCTCGCGGATGACGTCCTTGCCCATGAGCACGGCATGATTGGTGCCCCAGGGTTTCACGCGGCCTTCGGGTACGCTGAAGCCTTCGGGCAGGGCATCGAGTCCCTGGAAGCAGAGTTCGCAGGGAATCTTGTCTTCATACTTGGAGAGGATCTGCGTGCGGAACTGCTCTTCGAAATCCTTGCGGATGACCCACACCACCTTGCCGAAACCGGCCTGGATGGCGTCGTAGATACTATAGTCCATAATGGTCTCACCGTTGGGGCCCAGCCCGTCGAGCTGCTTCAGGCCTCCATAGCGGCTGCCCATACCGGCAGCCAGAAGAAATAGCGTTGGTTTCATGATTTTTCTGTTTTATAGATATTGATGTTCGAATGTTGGATGCAAAGATATAACATTTATTCCATCCCGACAAATGTTTGCGGGAAAAATAGAGCCCCATAGGGGTGCCACGGGCATCAGAAGGGCATGCCTACGGCAAAATGGAGCGACTGGTCGCGCCCGAAGGTGTCGGCATTGAAGAAGCCACGGCGCGAAGTGGCATAGGGCAGATGGAGCCCGAGTCCCCAATCGAGTCGCAGGGTGATGAACCCCAGGTCGTAGCGGAGGCCGATGCCGGTGTTGATGGCAATATCGGTGCCTATGTTTTTGAAGTTGAACTTACCGCTGTCGAAGGAGCTCAGCAGCTTGAGGAACTCATTGGCGGTGGCTTCGACGTCGACGTCTGTGATTTCGCCGGAGGTCTCGCCGGAAATCTCAGTAGGTCCGGTGCCTGGTTCTGCATCCGGTGCGCCGGCGAAGGCCATTTCGAGGAGCGTATTGTGGAGCCACACGTTGCCGGCATCGAGGAAAACCGCTCCGTAGAGATTGCCGAAGAGACGGGGACGGAACTCCACGTTGGCCACGCCCTTGATAGTACCCAAGCGCAGATAGCGCATGGAACGGTCGTGGATGGGGAAGTCGAAATTGCCAGGGCCGATATCTCGCACGGACCATCCACGCAACGTATTGGCACCGCCCACATAGAAATACTCGGAGAAGGGGGCTTGGTCGGCATAGCTGTTGCCGTAGTTGTACATCAGGCCGAGATTCAGATGGGCCACGAGCGTGGAGTAGTCGCTCACGTGCCAGGTCTTGGTGAAATCGGTCTCCACCTTCAGGAACTGGGAGTATGGGGTCTTGTAGAGATTCTTGTTCTTCTCGTTCCATTTCTTGCCGAAGGCCATCATGCCGAGCGAGACGAGGTTGCCGGCTTCGGAGAGCGTTGTCTCCCACACGATGGGATTGCGGTAGGATGCAGGACTGCTATAGGTATAGGTGAAGCGCATTTGGGGCACGAGCTTGTCTTCCGTCATCGTGCCGATGAACATCAGGGAGTCCTGGAGGGCAGTGAACTTTGAAGATACGCGGTTCTTGAACTGATACTGCAAAATGAGAGGGCTGAACTGGAAACGGCTGGTTTCGGAGGGTTGCCACTTATAGGTCCATTCGCCGGTGATGGTGTTCATGTTGAAATAGCCCGGACGGTTGATGACGTTGTTGCTGATGCGTGCCAGGGTGGTAGGCGTGGAGAAGAACCTACGGCGACGGGGACGGCCGTCAGGACTACGCCTTAGACGGACGCGGTTGCCGCCGAAGAAGGGTGCCACCAGGCGGGGGAACTCCACGGAAGCCTCGAAGCCGTATTCATAGTAGTTATTGCTGCCACCGTTGATTTGCCAAGCGTAGGAGCCATGCAGGGCTACGTCGAGCTTCTCACCGCCGCGGAAAGCATTGCGCTTGGAGAGACCCACCACGAGTTCAGGGCCCAGACGTCCCACGCTGCTACCAGAGGCACGCGTCTCCACATAGAAATCGTAGGGCTTGTCGAAGACGCAGCTCAACTTCAGGTCGAGCGTGTCGCAGGTGGGCAGGGTGTCGCGGGGCGTGAACTGGAAATCGACCATGCTGTAGATGCCCATGGCATTTACCTTCTCGATGGATTCCAGATGGTTCTCATAGCTGTAGAGCTGCCTCGGACGAAGCCGCATATTGGCCAAAACGACACGCGGACGAATGGGCGGACGCTTGCCGCTGAAGGCGATGGAAAGACGCCGCAGATTGCGCACGCTGTCTAACTGCTCCATCACGCGCTTGCGGAATTCCACGTTTATCCGTCCGATATACCATTGGTGCTTGGCCTGTTCGGGAATGCCGTCAACCATCTGGAACCGCAGTTGGGCCTTACCGGGAACTGCCAGCGTATCTGCCAGATAATAGCTGTAGGAGGGCTGGAAATAGTAGTAGCCGTTGTTGCGGAGCAGATTGGAAATGCGGTTGCGCTCGCTGCTCAGCGTGGTCACGTCGAAGGGATCGCCCTTATGGATATGGGCCACGGGGAGCGACTGCTGAATGAGCGTGTCGCATCCAAGCGGAAATCCCAGATAGGCAATGGAGTCGAGCGTCCAGAGATGGCCCATATTGACCTGATAGCCTATTCGCGCCTTCTTGGGATTGTGGCTCTGCTTGATCTCATGGCTTACCTGTGCGTTGAAATAGCCGTGGGAACGGAGCACCGACTGTGCCACGGTGGTGCGCAGTTCGGGATTCACACGGCTCATCAGCACGGGCTCCTTGCCGAACGAGGAAGTCATCCACTTGGCAAAGCCGCTCTCCTTGTCGTGATAGGCATTCCATATCAGCAGATTCGGCGGAAACGGGTAACGGAAACGGGAACTGCCGAAAAGGGCACCGTTGGGAGCCGCTCCCAGGGAGACATCCATCTCGGTCTTCATCTGGTCGGCATGGTCGTTGGGTTCGTAGTTCTCATACTTGATTCCGGTGACGCCCGTATAGAGCTGGTCGCCATCGGGAACGCCACTCGTGGTGCTGCAAGCCGCCATGAGGCATGCCAAGGCCAATATGGTGATATATTTTCTCATCTTGTCTGCTGCTGATTGTCCAAACTGTCTGCCGGCTCATCCGTGACTTCATTCCTCAGAGGAGGATTGGCAGACATGAAAGATTCGTCCTTGAAACGGAAGAGGTCGCCAAGTGTCTGAAGCTTGCGACGCCACGTGAAACCTACGCCGTACTTCTGGGTATAGCCGTCGAGCCAGTCATAGACATTATTCTTAAAGAAGCCCGTGATATACTTGCTGCCACGGTCGTCGAGACGGTACTCCATGTCGAAATTGTCGAAGAACGATCGGTTCTGGTCGTTGATCTCATTACCGGTGGACACCTTGGCTCCGACGGACACCTTCAGACGGTTGTTCCAGAACCGCTTGGCAAACTTGAAGGAATAGTCCATGTAGTAGTTGCCTGAAGCATCCATCGCGTTATCGAAGCCCAAAGAGAGGTCAACCGTGCGAAGGGCACGACCCGTGATGTCGTTGATCTGGCTGTTGAGGAATGCGCTAAGGGCCGAGTTCATCGAGAAGGAATTCGTGTTGCCGTCGGCCATATACATACCCGTGGCCAGCAACGAGACGGCAAGTTTTCCGCGCTGCTCGGCTCCCATCGCATTGAGTTCTTCCTGCAACTGCTGGTCTTCGGCGTTGAGCAGGAACTGCACGCCCATCTTGTTGAGTGTATTCGTCACCACCACACCGCACTCGAAAGTCTTGCTCTGACCGATTCCATCGTCGTTAGACACGGGAGCCTTCACGGTCTCGGTGGCCGTGATGTCGAGTCGCGGATTATAGGGATCGCCCGTAAACTCTATGAAGCTGCCGTCCTTGATGGTAAAGGTCTTCAGTGGGATGATGGGGAGTGAATACTTCATCTTGCCGCTGTTGAGCGTCAGCTTGCCGCGCAGCTGCAGGTCCTCCACGTTGTCATATTGCATACGCAGGGTGCCGCCGCCCATGATATCCACAAAGTTAGAATGGTCGGCATTGAGATAGGCCATCACGTGCGTGCCGTTGGAAACATCGACGGTCATCTCCATTTCAAAGCCGCTGGGAGCCGGACGGGTAATCACGACGGCGGTAGTGTCGGTGAAATCGGTGAACTTCACCAATTCGTCAAGCTGATTGTCGGAGGTCAGCGGCGCGTCGCGAAGCACGTAGCTCATGTCTGTCGTAGGCAGCACTTCCACCCTACCTCGCATTCGTAAGCGGTCAAGCTCTCCCTGAAGGACACCAAACATATTCACAAAGCCTTTTCCGAAGGCAATGCTCTTGGGAGTCTCCTTGGCATTGATAATCTGAACATTATTACCCGAGAGGCGCATATTCATATTAATATGGTCAAGGTCAGAGAAATCCACATGGCCGTTCATGGTCAGCGGGTTGTTGTTGTAGGCGTAGAGATCATAGTCTTTCAGCGTGAGATGGCTGCCCACGATGCGCACGGGCTCATTACTGAAACGGAGGGACACGCCGTAGGGTTCGCTCACCAGATAGCAACTGTCGAGATCCACTTTTCCGTTCACCTGGGGCTTGCTCAGTTCGCCCTTCACCGAAAGGTCGCCGTCGGCATATCCTTGGAAGCCGATAATCTGATCAGGAATGAAACCATTGATCAGCGACAAGGGCAGACGCTTCAGCGAGAGCGTGGCATCCAGATTGCCACGACCCTTAGGATCATAGGTTCCCACAATGGTTCCCACTTCATTCTCGTCTTGATAGAGCAGTCCGTCCACGTAATGCGTGCCGTCACCTTTCGGGATATAGACGAACTCCGTGGAGAGGTTGCCCATCGGACTATGCTCAAGCGTAAGGTTATCTACCGCCAACGAAGACGATACGGAGAGATCCTGATCGTTCTTCAGCAGGTGGAAGTCACCGTTCATGATACCCGTTATGTTCGGGGCATAGGGCACCACCGAGAGCACCTGCGCCAAATCAAAGCGGTGAAGGCTGGCAGTGATGTCTTGCTGGGCTTCCTGATTCTCGTCATTGGAATAGATTTGAAGGCCTTGTCCGTCAGCGGCCTGCAGATTCAGGTTGGCAGAAATGCGCTGGTTCTTTGCCAGGAACACATAGTTGTCTTCATTGACCTTGAATTTCTTGTAGCCAAGAATGGGGTCTTCCGTATTCAGACGGGCCACGATTCCGCTATCCACCATCTCTGCCACGGCTCCGAGCTTGGCACCCAAACGGTTCTTCTCGTCGTAGAGCCGCAGGTTCACGCCCGTGCCATTCGTCAGAAGATAGCCGTCGAAGAGCGCGTTGAATACGTATTGCGGATTGTTCTTGTTGTTTTGTATCTGCCCGTGATAGGTCATGTTTGTAGAATCTGACTCCACATACAATCTGACGGTATCGAGCTGGATGCTATCGGCCAGCAGCCTGTTGACAAGCAGTTTTCCATTCACACCTGTCTGAGGCGAAATGCTCAAATCCACATCAGCATCCTGGAGGCTGAAGCCTTGGCGTTCAAGCAGTTTGACGAAGAAATTGGTGTTGCCCGTATTGAGATAGATGTTGGCCGTGGGCAGATGTTCGCGGAAGACTTTCTGGTCTATCTTGCCGTCCTTGATATCCTTGGTTACTCTCGACACCAATCTGTCAGTCTGTCTGAGTAGCTGCTTATATCCGCCGTCGGCATCGGCCTGCAGATGGAAGTCACCGCAATCAAGCACGGCATGGGTGGTGTCGCGACGGGTGAGCACATCGAGAACCACGTCGTCGGGACGATACACATCTGCACTGTCGCGAATGGTGATGTCACTCACAAGTCCCTGCACCTTATAATATTCCTTCAGGTCGCTGGCTATATCTACATGCAGACAGGTGGAAACGGTCATCGGACGATCAGTAAGCCCTAATTTATAAAGGTCGGCATGAGCCAAATCAGCTGAGATGGTTCCCTGCAGGGTCTTCGTCTTCGTCAGACCATCTACTTGAATCTGACCGTTGAGCAGTTTGTTTCGGCTATCTACATTAGCTCTGATGCGCCCGTTGCTGATATTGGCCGTAGCATTCATGCCGTCGAGGTTATAGCCGGCATAGCTGAACTGCCTTACATCGGCCTTGACCTGGAGACTTGTACGAGGTGAAAGGAAATCGGTGCCGCTACCTTTAAGGGAGATATTGCCTGTGAAGGGGCCTGCATCGAGCGTTGGCAGGAAATGTTTGGGATTCAGACGGTTGGCTTGCAACTGGGCCGTATAGACCATACGCTTGGCATCCAAATCCACGTTGGCCTTGACGTTTCCGCCTCCTTCTGTTGCCACGAGATCAGCTTGATAATGCTGACCATTGGCCTTCACATGGCCTTTCACGCCTATACCTTTCGGAATGCGCACGTCTCCAAGGGCATCTTTGGGGAGCAGGGCTGTCAGGAAATCCAGATTGTCAGCCTTTGCCTCCATATCTACATCGGCAATCATATGGTCCAGATCTGTAGGATGGGTCACATATCCTGAAGCGTGCATATTCAATGCACCCGGCAACTTCACATGGAGCCCATCGAACTTGGCTTGCCGCATGTTGCCTGACACCACGCCCTTCACCGTCAACGGTTGATTGGGCCATTTCCTCTTGAACTGCTGGGGTAAGCCACCGGCAGCCCTCACGATGTCCTGTTTTCCGATCGTAGCATCAACAGTGGCATGTAACTTGCCGGGATTCTCGTCATCGAAAGTGTTGAGGTCCATCACGAGGTGACCGTCAACGGAACTTTCTGAAGTGCGCGCACGCAGGTCATTCACGCGTAAGCGGCTGAGATCTCCCCCACTCTTCTCTCTCTCTATGGCCAAGTCGCCTGAGAGCTCACGAAGTTCCATGCCACTCTTCTCTTTCATGGCTGCTTCTTTGACACGCAGCAGCAGTCCTTTGTCGTTAAAAGAAACAGAGTCCAAGGACATATTGATTTCGTTTAACGAAAGATGGCTATAGTCCATACCATCAGCCGTTTGCGGTTCAGAGCGGTCGTCATACTGAAAGCGTCCATCCTTCCATTCGAATTGTCCTACACGATAGTCTTTCTTTCCGAAATCGAAAGAGCCGTTACTGGCCTTGGTATCACCTAAATGGGCTGCCACCTGAAGCGTATCTCCCGGCAAATGAACCCTCACATCTGAGCGTTTCACGCTGAGGTCATCCACCAGGATCTTCCACTTATTCGTGCTCTCTGTGGTATCTACGGCAGCCGTGTCACTCAAGATGACATCTACATTGGCATCCTCCAGCTGTGCCCTATTCACTCGCAGGCTTTCTCCTTTCAAGTCGATGCCGTGGCTCTCCAGGGAAAGTTTCCCTAAAGTACCTTTCACCTGTGTGTCCGAGATAAAGTCGGTGGTATTCACCTTCACACTTTCAAGATCCAGCTTATCTACTTCTACCTGCCCCTTGAACAACGGCTTGAGCTGCACATCTACAACCATTTTACGGATATCGGCCACGGTGTCTTTCTGATGGGTATTGCCGTCAGAAGCACCCTTTTGGGGCCTAATGACACGCACACCTTCAACGCCTAAATTCAACGGAAATTCCAGATTTACGTGTTCCACGCTGATTTCCATTCCAGTTTTCTCAGATGCAATAGCTGCAACCTGCTTCACAGCCCAATTCTGTACAGGAGGCAAGTAAAGCAGCACAGCCAACAAGCAAAACAGCAGTATGGGAATCAGAACGGCTATTCCCAACCACTTCAAAGCGCGCATCATACAAGTGCAAAGTTACGTCAAAATTTCGGTTTAGCGAAGAGAAAGAAGATTTATTTTCTTTCTTGTGAGCAAGAAAAGTATTTAAAGAATCGAAAACGCAATATTTTGCACCTTCAATTATATGTTTCTGGACCGAAATCTATCGCGGACAAATGGCTTTCCAAAGATTATCATCAGGTACAGGAGCTTCCACGCAAATATTCTCTTTGCTGACGGGATGCACAAACTCCACCCGTCGTGCCAAAAGGGAAATACTGCCATCGGGATTACTGCGGCGGGCACCATATTTCAAATCGCCTTTGATGGGACAGCCCATGGCTGACAACTGACAGCGTATCTGATGATGACGGCCGGTCATCAGCTGTACTTCCAATAGGGTATAACGATCAGAGGCACCAATAACCTTATAACGCAACTTGGCTAATTTGGCATTAGGCTTCTCACGGTCGTAAGCATAGCTCTTATTCTGCTTCTCGTTACGCACCAGCCAGTTCTCCACCTGATGCCACTCGCCATCAGGCTGATAACCGCCAGAAACACCTTCTCTCCGCTCCACTATGGCCCAATAAGTCTTATGCACTTCTCCATCACGAAACATATTGTTCAAGCGCGTAAGTGCCTTTGAGGTCTTGGCAAAAACAACCAAACCGCTTACCGGACGGTCCAAACGATGCACCACACCAAGAAACACATTGCCGGGCTTGGCATGTGTCTCCTTGATGTACTGCTTCACGATTTCTGAAAGAGGTGTATCGCCAGACTTGTCACCCTGTACAATCTCGCCACTCTCTTTCGAAACAATAATGATATGGTTGTCCTCGTAAACTACCTGCATAAGATAAAAAACCCCTCCCTTAAGGAGGGGCTAAGGGTGAGATTACATGTTCATACCACCATCTACCTGAATCACCTGACCACTCACATAGCTGGAGAGATCGGAAGCCAGATAAACGGCTGTGTTGGCAATGTCTTCAACCTGACCGCCACGGCGAAGAGGAATCTTCTTCTTCCACTCTTCACGAACAGCATCGGGCAACTGTGCTGTCATGGCTGTTTCAATGAAGCCTGGTGCGATAGCATTGGCACGGATACCCTTCGGTCCCATTTCCTGAGCTATTGACTTGGCCAAAGCGATGAGTCCTGCCTTGGAAGCAGCGTAGTTGGCTTGACCGGCATTACCATGAACACCCACTACTGAAGCCATATTGATAATGGAGCCACCACGCTGGCGCATCATCACAGGAATGCAAGCGTGAATGAAGTTGAAAGCACTTTTCAAGTTGACGGCTATCACAGCATCCCACTGCTGCTCAGTCATACGCAGCATCAGACCGTCTTTGGTGATACCTGCATTGTTGATCAGAATATCAATGGAGCCAAATTCTTCTTTCACCTGCTTCACCACTTCTTCTGTCTGAGCAAAATCAGCAGCATTGCTGGCATAGCTCTTGGCTTTCACGCCCTTGGCGGCAATCTCAGCCTCAGTCTCTTCATTCACGGCAAGATCCGTAAATGCGATGTTGGCACCTTCTTCTGCAAATTTCAACGCGATAGCCTTACCGATACCGCGTGCTGCACCTGTAATAAGGGCAGTCTTACCTTCTAATAATCCCATTTCTTTTTTATATTTGTTTTAAAAATTAATATCTTTAATAACGAGACACGATGGTTTTTATTTTATTCCATTCTTACCAAGTGCACCATAAACGAACTTAGCCACAAGCGGCTTGCTCATCTCAGGAGTCATACCATGTCCCAAACGGCCATATATATAAGGTACTTCCAAGCCCTTGATACAATAGTGTGTAATGTCAGCTACAAGTTCTACATTCTCAATGTCAAACTCTCCGTCAGCCTTGCCTTCAGCATAGACTTTACGGAACAGTTCTATTTCGTCTTCATCGAAATTCTTGCGGACTTTCTCCACCATCCAAATATTACGGAAAAAAGCAGCACGCAGATTGCCATTGCGCATCACGGTCTCCTTGATCATATTCAGATGAGTATAAATCAGCTCGATAATCTTCTCCTGAGGGCGAATCCTGCGAGCTGCCACTTCGTCCATCTTATCCGACAGACGCTCCAATTCACTCTCAATTACAGCATAATAAACATCTTCCTTACTCTTGAAATAAGTGTACAATGTTCTGCGTCCCTTGCCGGAGAGCAGGGCAATGTCATTCATGGTAGTGTTCTCGAAACCGTTCTTGGCAAACAATTGTCGGGCAACATCAACTAATTTCTGTCGTGTTTTCGATATTGACATACTTTTCACCTCCTATAATATTGCACATTAACTTATTCGTGTGCAAAATTAGGATAAATATCTGACATAACCAAATAAATTTCAATGAAAACGATAAGCTTCTAATATCTTTTAACAGAGAAATGAACCAATAAATCACACAAAACGAACAGTATGATACTCCATGATTACTACAAATACAATAAATATGACTAAATATTTGGTTATTTCAAAAAATAGTAGTACCTTTGCACTCGCAAATGAGGAATGCCTCATTATTTAACATCGCGGAGTGGAGCAGTTGGTAGCTCGCCAGGCTCATAACCTGGAGGTCGCATGTTCGAGTCCTGCCTCCGCAACCAAGTTTAAGAATCCCCATCCGAAATGGATGGGGATTCTTTTTTATAGCCAATGGTGAACCAGGCAAAAGTTCTTAAGCCTGAATAACCACCAGAGATGACAATAAGCCACAAAAAAAGGCTATCCTTTAAAAAGAATAGCCAGATATACCAATTTGAAATCTCTTAGAGATAACTCATCACCTTCTCAAAATACCGTTGGGTAGCCCTTACACTATAATTCTGACCTCCATTCCAACTCCTGATGGCATGCTCCACATCGTTTTCAGGATTATGATACGATTGTATCAACAAAAACATTTCCTTTGATTTTTTGATGTTAAAGCGATCAGCCAAAGTATAACGCTTCTTACTTTTGCGTGCCTTTAAGATATTGTTGCACTCACGCACCAGAATTGGTGTAATCTGCATAGCTCCACACTGGTTTCCATTTCTCGCATTGCTCTTACCGCCACTCTCCACCTGGATGATGGCAGCCATTACAGGATCCCAGTTAACATGAGAAGATTTCTGTCTTCCTCTATTACCGGCCAAAGCCAAAGAGGGAATCGTCAAAAAAACAATTACGATTAAACATAATACCTTAAATAATCTATCCATCATAAATGATTTTATGGAACCTGAACATTAACATAATCACTATGGTTTATAAAGCTCACGATAATGCCCTCCATACAACAGAGGATACATCACCTCAGTTCCAGTTAATACTAATGAGACTGCTCTCTATTCACGAGAGGATCTATAGTCCCATATCTTATCGGGTGCAAAGTTACAAAAAATCAGATACTTACACAAACTTTATGCTCAAAAGCAGATGTTTTTAAACATATTTTTTGATTTCAATCAAGGAACGCCTATTAAATTAACAAACAAAAATAATGGTATTCATACAATTATTAACAACAAAGAGCCCCAGTTTCGCTAGAAACCGGGGCTCTCTCATAAAGAAGGCGGCTACCTACTCTCCCGCATTGCATTGCAGTACCATCGGCGATGGCGGGCTTAACTTCTCTGTTCGGAATGGGAAGAGGTGGGACCCCG
>OMWC01000036.1 GCA_900314655.1 uncultured Prevotellaceae bacterium
AAGGTAAGTGAAAAATCTGACATGGCAAAATCCTGAGCAACTTTTTGTTGCTCAGGTACTTATAAAGAAAGTTAAACTAAAGTGCTGCGGAATTTAGGGTGATAGACAACTTTTTCTACCCTTGGGGGGTCTGTATAAGGGTTACTAGCAGGGGTAACATTATTATAAACAATAAATACATCCGTAATATCATTTAATGTTTCCGCACGTCCACCCGTGGCAAAAATCATATGTCCTTTCAATAAAGGTGAATCAACTGGTATTACTTTTTGTATTTTATAGTGAGTTAAGCTTTTCCAACCGTATGGGGCATCACTTTGTTGTACTTCTTCAACTTTCGGTTGCATTACATAGGTTGCGTCGTCGATTTCAAAATTTTGTGCGGGCTCTGCCATAGTAATTAAATTCGGATTCTCTTCTTCGCCTTGCAAATTACTCATTGTAGCCGCAGAATTTAATAATGCGGGATTCAATGCCATCAAAACTATTACAGGAACTGTTTTCCCTAACGGGGCTGTCATTCCTCCGTCATAAGGTGCTCCTTCCGAATCGTTTTTTCGCGCAAAACTCACACTGCTGACTGGTAATATTGCCCGTAGTAAGCAAAGCACTTCCTTACTGGCATTTTTATGCCAATAGAAGAAAGGCAACGGCCATATAGCGTAATCTTGATGATAATGTTTATTCGCCATAGGTGTTTCGTTCTGCTTAAGTCGTTACAAATATAAGTATAATACACGAAGAATCCAAATAATTAACCTTTTTTTCATTTATGCAGGATGTATAAGGTAGTTTTCTCAATGTGTTTCAGAAAAATTTAACTCTTCACGAATTGATGTAACTTGAGTGATAACAAGGAGTTGCGGTGAAGGGTTAAAACCCACCCCCAAACTGGAGACCCGCCCCAAACTGGAGACCCACCCCAACCCTCCCTGTTTAGGGAGGGAGCCTTATGAGCGGGCATTCGTAAATGTGCCACTTCGGTATCGTAAATGATAGAGTTACGTCTCGCAAATGATACATTTAGACTTCATGTTTCTATGTCAATTGGATAACTGGAATGTATTCCGTTTAATGATGTTTTGGTCTTCAATCTATGATGTTTTGACTTTCATTCTATGATGTTTTGGAGTCCATTCTATGATAGATTGAAGTCCGTTTGATGATACTTTGGAAGGCAAAACATCATCGAATGGAATGAATTATCTAGATTATTTTTAAGTAAACATAAAGACACGAAGATTTTTAACGATAACGTTAACCTTAACCATAACGAATATTTAATAGAACACAGAATTACTTCCCTTCGGTCATTGACACATTATTTATGTTCACTAAGTTACGTTCACAAAAGACACAATAATAACTAAGGTCGCGGAAACCCTTCACCGCAAATGGTTGTTTGTCAGGCGGTTGGGGGTCTTGGTGAATCTTTTTGATGTTGCCAAACACTTGGAAGATGCTACCTCTTTGTTGCCAAAATGTTTCATTAAGAGCGGGAGTTGGTAACCCCGTATTCACTTTGATTATTGGAAAATGCTATTTTCGTCAATAACCTGCTTGGCGGGAATATACTGGATATTATTGTCTTTATCGCAGACAACGACACACTCACCCCGCAATGCTTTTTCTTGCAGCATCCGCTTTTCTGCCAGTTCAAGGCCATGCTTAAGCTTTTCAGAAAGCTCATGTACTTCTTTATTTGACATGTTTCTTTATCTGATTAAATAATGATTCTTCAAAAATATTAGTATTAGCATTTTTACCTCCACATGCAATCTGAACACGAGGATTCACGCTGTTGTCGTATATATCCCAGTAATCTACTATTGGAATAAAGAGGTGAAACAAATTGTTGATGCCTACAACATATCTGCGTCTGATAACATTTTCAGGAATGTTATGTCCCCCCTTCTGAACGCGCTCAGCAACTCGAAGAACAGCCAATTCTGGGGTTCGTAGCCAGAAGAATAATAGGTGAACTTTATAATCCTTTGCCTGAGCACGGTGAACGAGGTTTAGGTATGACTTCGTGGCAAGAGTGGTTTCTATAGAAAAAGATTCATCGTTCTGAAGAAGTTCTTCTATTCGTTTGAGCATCAACCGGCCAGCCTCTATTGCCATACCTTCAGGATTGAATGGAGATAGACCACGGGCAATTTCATCAGCATTCACAAACTCCCTGCAATTAAGAATTTCAGGAAGAACAGTGTATGATGCGGTTGTCTTACCTGCACCATTACACCCACTGATGATATAGAGATTCTTACACATGGTGCAAAGATACAAAATGTTTTGGAAAGTTATATGATAGTGCCGTTAAATTTATCGAAATACAGAATCCATCATGGTCAGTATAAAGTAAAAATGATCATAGTCTCGTGTTCATTTGTAAGTTAAAGATATATTGTAGCCAAAATGTTTCATTATGACGGGGAATGATTTGGCAGTTTGAAAATATGTTTGTATATTTGCCAACATGCTGCTGAAGACTCAGGCCGTGGTGCTCCGCACGATTAAATACGGGGAGAATAAACTCATTGTGGACTTCCTGACGGAACAGGAAGGAAGGGTGTCGTGTGTGGTGGGCATTCCGAAGACGCAGAAGGGAAAACTGAAGAAGCAGTTCTTCCAGCCGCTGACTATCCTGGAGGTGGAACTTGACATCCGTCCGAATCAGCAGCTTCACCACATCCGCGATGCACGTATCGGCATTCCATACGCTTCGATTCCCTTTGATCCCACGAAACTGAGCATATTACTCTTCCTGGCTGAGTTCGTCTATTATGGAACGCGCGACGAGCAAATGAATCCGGCACTCTATCAGTTTGTGGCCAACAGCCTGCAATGGCTCGACGGCTGCGAAGGGCAGTTCGCCAATTTCCATCTGGTGTTTATGATGAGGCTGAGCCGATTTATTGGATTCTTCCCTTACGTGGAAGACTATCATGAGGGCGACTTGTTTGACCTGCGCACGGCTAACTTCACTTCGCAGACTCCTGCGCATGGCGATTTCCTGCCACCCGCTGACGCAGCCCACATCAACACTTTGTTGCGGATGAAATATGCCTCCATGCATCTTTTCCACATGAACCACGACGACCGCAACCGCATCGTGGACGTGATTATCCGGTTCTATCGGTTGCATGTGCCTGCTTTTCCCGAACTCCGTTCGCTTGAGGTAATGAAGGAACTGTGGCGATAGGCTCCCCGCAGAAAAATGCGAAATCCCGAACTGCTGTCTCAGCGTTCGGGATTCCTCTCATTTATGATGAATAACTGTTATGATATTAGTCTATGAGAATTTGATGATGCCCTGGATGGCCTCGTGGGGGCCGTCGTCTTTCGACTTGATTTCGCCGGCTGCCTGATTGCGGATTTCATCGAGCACCGCACGTGTGCGCTTGTAGGTGGGCGTCTGTTCCACGGCAGAGATGACGTCGTCGTTGTCGAGGTCTTCCTGGCGGAAGATGAAGATATGCGGGCGGCGCTTGTACTGGCTGGTGCTGCCGTCCTTGCCGTAATAGCGGTTGCGGCGGTCCTGTCGCTCTGCAGCCTTCTCTTCTTCGGCTGCAATGCGGTCAGCCTCTTCCTGGGTGCGCTTGGTGAAGTGGCCGCTCATGCCGTCCACGTCTTCGATGCCGAAGCCTGTGGCCAGGATGGTAACCTTCACTTTGTCGCCCAACTCGGGATCGGTGGCCAGTCCCCATTTGATTTCGAAATCGCTGCCAAACTTGGCCATGAAGTCGTTCACGTCGTTCATTTCCTCCATCATCAGGCCCTGCTTTGACTGCTTGTCGGAGCAGAAAGAGATGGAGAGCAGAATCTTCTTGGAGTTGAACACGTCGTTATCGTTGAGCAGCGGAGAGTTCAGCGCATCGTCGATAGCCTTCTTCACGCGTCCTTCGCCTTCACCGTAACCGGTTGACATGATGGCCACTCCGCCATCCTTCAGTACGGTTTTCACGTCGTTGAAGTCGAGGTTGATAAGGCCGTGTACGGTGATAATCTCGGCAATCGACTTGGCAGCCACGCTCAGCGTGTCGTCGGCCTTACCGAAAGCATCGAGCACGGTCAGCTCGGGATATATCTCGCGCAGGCGTTCATTATTGATAACCAGCAGGGCATCCACGTGTTTCGACATCTCTTCCACGCCGTCGAGGGCCTGGTCGATCTTCTTCGGTCCTTCGAAACGGAAAGGAATGGTGACGATACCCACCGTGAGGATGCCCATCTCCTTGGAGATGCGGGCAATGACGGGGGCTGCACCAGTGCCCGTGCCGCCACCCATACCGGCGGTGATGAAGGCCATCTTCGTGCCGTCGCTGAGCATGTTCTTCACATCCTCAATGCTTTCCTCGGCAGCCTGACGGGCTTTCTCGGGTTTGTTACCGGCTCCAAGGCCTTCCTTACCCAACTGCAGATGCACGGGTACGGGTGAATCGTTAAGTGCCTGGTTGTCGGTGTTGCAGAGTACGAAGGATACGTCGTGGATACCTTCGCGATACATGTGGTTGACGGCATTGCCGCCACCGCCACCAACACCAATCACCTTGATGATACTGTTCTCTTTCTCGGGTTCACCGAAATCCAATATATCGAAATCTGGTCTCATATGCTTCTATTTCTTAATTCTTAATTCATAATTCTTAATACCCAATTACTACTCGTCCTCGGCCACCATCTTGCGGAAGAAGTTGCCGAGTTTCTTGCCTAAGGTCTTCAGGCCGTTCTCCTTGTCGTCTTCCTCTTCGGCGGCCTTGGCTGCGGCCTCCTCGGCAGCAGCTTTGGCGGCAGCCTCTTCTTCGGCACGGCGTTTCTCTTCCTCGGCTTTCAGCTTCTCTGCTTCGGTGAGCACCACGCCGCTCTGAATCTCGTTTACCTTGCGAGGCTCGCGATGGATGTCGGCAGTCGTGGTGGTGGTGGCTGGTTTGCTTTCGGCAAAAAGATCGGCGTTGGGGTCGATTTCATCACCTGCGCAGTTCATGTCGCCTTTAGCCAGGATGCCGAGCACGGTATTCATGCGGCCGTCTTTGGCCGTGATGAGTGGATCTTTGGCCGTGATGGCCTGGGTGACGAACTTGGCAATGCGGATTTTCTCCAGATGCGTATGGTTGCGGAAGGCCGTCTCGATATTCCTCATGTTTGAGCCGCCGCCCGTGAGAATGATGCCGCCCAGCAAGCGGTCGGCATATTCGCTGGGAACCTGATACCAGACGTTCTCCACGATTTCCTGCATACGGCCTTCCACGATTTCCACGAACTTGCGGCTTTCGATGGAGCGGTCGCTGTCGATGCTGAGATTGAGTGAGGAATCAATGTCGCTGTTGTCGGTGAATGCCGAAGCGTATTTCAGCTTCATTTCTTCGGCGTGGCTTTCCTCCATCTGCAATGAAGCAATGTCCTTGGTGATATTATTGCCACCAAGAGGAATGACAGCCAGATGGCGCAGCACGTTTTTGAAATAGACAGAAACAGTAGTGGTATCGGCACCGAGGTCAACAAGCACGCATCCGGAGCGTTTCTCGGCATCGGTAAGCACGGAGTCGGCAAGGGCAAGCGGAGCGAGATACATCTCGGCGATGGCCACGTTGGCCAGGTCGAAACACTTGTTGAGGTTGCGGTAGAACATCTTGCGCCAGAGGATATTCAGGAAGTTTCCTTCGAGACGGCTGCACTGGATGCCCACGGGATCCATCTGGTACTGGTTGTCCACCTTGTATTCTTGTGTGGCGGCGTCAAGAATCTCCTGATCCTGGTAGCTCATATTGCGGTTGCCGTCCATCAGCTCGTTGACCATTTCCTGGGTCACGATGGTGTCTTCGGGAAGATTCTTCACAATGTTGTTCTTCACACTGCGGATGCTTTGTCCTCCCACACCTACATAGACGTGAACGATTTCTGTCTTCAACGTGGTGGTTAATTTCTTCACGATGTTTGAGATGCACTGGGCTGTCTTGTCAATATTATAGACCACGCCCTTGCGGATGAAACTTCCCGACTCCTCTGTGACAACTGCGAGCACAGAGATACTGCCGTCGAGATTCTTCTTTCCTGCAATACCGGTCATTTTGGATGATCCCAGTTCAATAGCGACGATAAATTCCTTTGCTGCCATACTGTTTCGGTTTTTTACTGTTCTATATCTGATTCTTTTTTCTTTTCTTGCAAATAATCTGGTTGTCGAACTCCAGATTGATGTAGGCGTATTTGTTCCAGCCTGCCTGGCTGAGACCATAACGGTAGAATTTCTCCAGGCGGGCCAGCTTGCCGTTGATGAAATCGCTTACCAGTTTCTGGCGTTCGTCGAGCATCTTGGTCTGCGGCAGATGGCCTACGTAGATGACATGGTCGCCCACACGCGGAACGATCTCAATCCCCAGGTCGGGCAATACGTTGATCTGCTCTATCTGATTCTTCCACAGTTCACTTTCCATCAGGGCAATAGTGAGGTGGGAGATATAGTTCTTGGCAAACCATTTCGTCACGTAGCCCGTGCAGATGATGAGGTCGCTCGTGTATTTGGAGTTAGGCATGATGCCTCCCTGATCGTCCACGTAGTAATCCTCGCCCTTGATATTCTTGATGCGCACAATGGGCAGGCGCTGTGTCACGCTGATGACCACATGGCCGTCCTTGGTCTTATAGCATTGTGAGGTGTTGACAAACGAGCTGCTCTTCAGCGCGTCCTCAATGCTCCGTGGATTCACATCGGCCATGGGCTGCTTATACGGGTAAAGCTTCTTCTGCTCCAGAATGCGCTTGATTTCCTTGGCACTGAGGAATCCGTTGGTGGTCTCATCGTCAATCTGGATGCTCACATTGGTGCACGCCTTCATCGTTTCGTCCGGATTATTGAACGAAGTCATGGCAAATCCCAGATATACGGCAAGTAGGATGTCCAGGAGCACGATGATGGTTTTCTTGACGCTGACCTTCATTTTAATTATTTATATTTCTCTTTCAGTATGTCGGTGATTTCCGGAACCATGTTGTCCAGGTCGCCGGCACCTAATACGACGAGCACTTCGAAGTCGTGATTCTTCACGAACTCAAGCACGTTCTTCTTCTCAATCACCTGCTTCTCCACGCCCGGTTTCAGATTGTCGTAGATGAGCTTTGAGGTCACACCCTCAATAGGCGCTTCACGGGCAGGGTAAATCTCCGTGAGAATCACTTCGTCCAGTTGGCTCAGGGCATCGGCGAAATCCTGATAGAAGTCGCGGGTGCGGGTGTATAGATGAGGCTGGAAGATAGCCGTGATCTTCTTGTCCTGATAGAGCTCGCGGATGCTCTTGGCACTCTGGTAGATTTCCTTCGGGTGATGGGCATAGTCGCTGAGGAATGTGATGTGGTCGTTTTTCAGTTTGAAGTCGAAACGACGGTCCACGCCGCCATAGGTCTTCATGCCGTTGCGCAGTTCTTCGGCCGTACATCCGTTCAGCTGTGCCATTGCCATAGCAGCCACACCGTTCTCGATGTTGATGGGAACGGGCTGTCCAAGTTCTACATGCTCTACGTTTTCTATCGGCGAGATGAAGTCGAACGTGATTTCTCCGTTCTTGATGACGATGTTCTCGGCATGGAAATCTCCTTCATGGAGGCTGTATTCATAGACCTTTACTCCTTCCTGCACATCGGCTTTCATCTCCAGACCTTTATGGATGATGAGTGCTCCGCCTGGCTGGATGAGCGTGCTGTAATGGCGGAAACTCTCCAAGTAGGCCTCTTTGGTGCCGTAGATGTCGAGGTGGTCGGGGTCGGTACTGGTGATGACGGTCATCCACGGGCGCAGCCAATGGAAGGAACGGTCGAATTCATCAGCTTCGATAACCACGAAATCGCTCTGCTCAGAGAGGATATAGTTGGTGCCGTAGTTCTTGGAGATTCCCCCGAGGAAGGCGTTGCAGTCGATGCTGCTTTGGTGCATGATGTGGGCGCACATCGTGGATGTGGTGGTCTTGCCATGGGTTCCTGCCACGCAAAGCCCTTTGTGCGTGCGGGTCAGCATGCCCAATACTTGTGCACGTTTCTCTACATCGAATCCGTTCTTCTGGAAATACACGAGTTCGGCATGGTCCTTGGGAACGGCGGGGGTGTAGATGATGAGTGTGTTGCTGGCATTTCGGCATGCTTCGGGAATGAGGTTCACGTCTTCTTCATAATGAATCAGTGCTCCTTCTTTTTCGAGTTGCAGGGTAAGGGCCGACGGAGTCTTGTCGTAACCGCCTACCGTCATGCCTTTCTTCAGGAAGTAGCGGGCTATGGCACTCATGCCAATGCCGCCTGCTCCTACGAAATACACAGCCTTAATATCTTTCAGTTCCATTTTGCTTACATGTTAGATTTGTCCGGAAGTCCGGATTATTAGGATTTTCTGGTGAGTTTAATGACCTCGTCGGCTATGATGTCTGCCGAGTTTGGCAATGCCAGTTTCAGTATATTTTCGCTCAGCGTGCGCAGAGTCTGCTCATTCTGTACGGTCTCCAAAGCCAATGAGATGACCTTTTCGGGCGCCTCGGCATCTTTCACGTAGAGGGCAGCCTGCTTGTTGACCAGAGCCATGGCGTTCTTGGTCTGATGGTCTTCGGCCACATTTGGTGAGGGAACGAGGATGACCGGTGTGCCTAAAAGGCAGAATTCGGAAATGCTCGATGCACCGGCACGGCTAATGACGAGGTCGGCAGCCTTGTAGGCAGCGCCCATGTCGCTGATGAAATCCATGATCTTTACATCTGGCAGGACGCGGTTTTCCAGGTCCTTGATGATATTGGCGTAGTAGTATTTGCCTGTTTGCCAGATGACCTGCACTCCGCTTTTCTCAATGTCGTTCAGGTGCTGCATGACGCTTTTGTTGACGGTTCCGGCTCCGAGCGAACCGCCCACAATCAGGATGGTCTTCTTCTGCGGGTCGAGTCCGAAACTCTTAACGGCCTCTGCCTTCGTCATTTTGTTCTCGAGCAAGGCCTGGCGGACGGGATTGCCCGTCATGATAATCTTCTCAGCGGGGAAGAATCGCTCCATGCCTTCGTAGGCAACACAGATCTTGTCGGCCTTTTTAGCCAACAGCTTATTGGTTACACCGGCATAGGAATTCTGTTCCTGAATCAGGCAGGGGATACCCATTGCTGCTGCTTTGTTGAGTGTCGGACCACTGGCGTAGCCTCCCACTCCCACGGCTGCCATGGGACGGAATTCCTTGATAATCTGCTTGGCCATGCGCTGGCTTTTCCAAATCTTGTAAAGGACGACCACGTTTTTCAGGAGATTCTTGCGGTCGAAGCCCTGGATGGGCAGGCCTTTTATTTCGTAACCAGCCGCCGGAACACGCTGCATCTCCATTCTGCCGAGAGCTCCCACGAAGAGAATCTTGGCCTCGGGATGCTTCGCCTTGATGGCATTGGCAATGGAAACAGCCGGGAAGATATGGCCTCCCGTGCCGCCGCCGCTGATGATAATTCTTAATTCATTGTCCATATTTCGTATGGTTTTTATTTAATGGGCAAAAGTACTATATTTTTTTCTCTTTAGAGAAAGATTAATGTTATTTTATGTTATGCTGTGGCCAAAGCCTGCCTTACGTCCTTCTTCTTGTCCACATCCACTCTCTTCTTGGCTGTGTAGCTGACACTTAGGATGATGCCGATATATACACAGTTCATGATGGTGGAAGTTCCACCGCGTGAAATGAGGGGTAGGGGCTGTCCGGTGACGGGTGCCAGTCCTACGGCCACCATCATATTGAAGAAAGCCTGAGTCACGAGCAACAGGGCTATGCCCATGATGAGCAAGGCCGGGAATGCATTCGAGCAGCGGTTGGCAATGGTTGCCGTGCGGAAAAGGAGTATCACATAGAGCAGACATACGAAGAATGCTCCCCAGATACCCATCTCCTCGATGATGATGGCATAGATGAAGTCGGAGAAAGCCTGCGAGAGGAAATCGCGTTCCACGGAATTGCCGGGACCTTTGCCTACGATGTTGGATGAGGCTATGGCGATATTGGCATGTGCCACCTGTCCGTCTTTGTCGAGATCGTAGTCGGCAGGTGCTATCTCTTCGTTGCTGAGGAACTTGTCTATACGGGCCTTCCAGGTGTCAGCACGGTGGAAAATCTTAGAGAGTCCGTTTTTCTTTTCCTGTGTTTCCACTTGCTCAGTCATGGCCATCTTCCCTTCAGGTTCCTTGGCTTTTGCTTCATTGCTTCCCATCAGCATAATGGCACCGATACCTAAGGCGGCCAGCAATACGACAACTCCGATGGTGCGATTCAGCTGACTTTTGGGCACGCGCCCGATAAACATCATGATAAAGATGGTGATACACAGGAGCATGGCCGTAGAGAGATTCTCCATGGCGATGAGCAGAACGAACGGCAGACTCAGCCAGCAGATGTATTTGAAAGCACGGCGGTCGGCTCCCGTTTCCGTCTGCATGGCACTCAAGATCTGTGCTTCGGCTAGGATCAGTGCTCCCTTTGCCAGTTCGGAGGGTTGGAACTGAATGCCGAAAAGGCCTATCCATCGCTGTGCTCCGTTCGTGCTTTGTCCGACGGCCAGTACGGCTATCAGCATAAACAGCGACAGGAACAGGGCGAAAGGCGTGACGATCTTGAAATATTTGCACTTGATGTTCATCGTGGCCACCATAAAGACCACTCCAATAATCAACAGTCCGGTATGGCGCAAGACGGGGCCGAAATAGCTGCCGCTCTTGAACGTCAGTGTGCTCGAAGCGCTGAACACCTCGATGATGCTGATGATACAGAGGAAGAAGAACACCATCCAAATGATGCCGTCACCTTTGATCTTGAGTTTTAATAGTCTGTCTATCACGTGATAAGAGTTTAATGTTCTTATAATGCGCGAGCGAGCGACTTGAACTGCTCACCGCGATCCTCCATGTTCTTGAAGAGGTCAAAACTGGCACAGCAGGGTGAAAGTAGCACGGTCATGCCAGGCTCAGCCATTTCGTAGCAGGCTTCCATGCACTCCTTCATGGAGTGGGTGTCGCGTACGGGCAGCCCCAGCGGGTCAAAGAAGTTATGAAGCTTGGTGTTGTCGGCTCCCAGATATACTAGTCCTGCACATTTCTCCAGCACGAGGTCCTTGATGGCACTGTAGTCGTTGCCTTTGTCCTTTCCGCCGATAATCAGGATGGTCTTCGTCTTCATACTCTCCAGAGCATACCAGCAGGCATCTACATTGGTTGCCTTGGAGTCATTGACATAGCGCACACCACGGACGGTGGTCACATATTCCAAGCGGTGCTCCACACCGGGGAAATCGCTCAGGCTTTTACGTATCACTTCTTTCTTGATACCCGCCACGTCTGAGGCAATGCCGGCTGCCAGAGAGTTGTATATGTTATGCTTGCCCGTGAGGGAGAGCTGTTCCTGCTCCATATTGAAAGGCGTGGGCTTTTCAATTTTATATTGTCCTTCTTCAATGTAGGCAATGGAGCCTTTCTCCTTGATTTCAGAGAAGGGTAGCTGGATGGCCTTGATGTCGTATTTCTTCAGTTCCTTGCGAATGATGGGGTCGTCGTTCCAATAGATGAACGCATCGTCGGGCTGTTGGTTCTGGATGATGCGCATCTTGGCGTCCACATAGTTCTGCATGCAGTTCTGATAGCGGTCCAGATGATCCGGGGTGATGTTCAACAGAATGGCCACGTTGGCACGGAAGTCATACATATTGTCCAATTGGAAGCTTGACAGTTCGATGACATAGTATTCGTGAGGCGTCTCAGCCACTTGCAGTGCAAGTGAGTTACCGATATTGCCAGCCAGTCCCACGTCGTAACCGGCTTCCTTGAAGATATGGTAGATGAGACTCGTCGTGGTAGTCTTGCCATTGGAGCCTGTGATGCAGATCATCTTAGAGTTTGTGTAACGGCCTGCAAACTCTATCTCGCTGATGATATGAATACCTTTGGCGATGATTTTCTGAATCATCGGGGCTTCGTCGGGAATGCCTGGACTCTTGATAATCTCGTCGGCATTCAATATCTTTTCTTCGGTGTGATGACCTTCTTCCCATTCTATCTGGTGGTCGTCAAGCAGTTTCTTGTAACGGTCTTTAATCGTTCCCATATCGGAAACGAATACGTCGAAGCCTTCCTTCTTGGCAAGGACGGCTGCACCTGCACCGCTCTCTGCGGCTCCTAATACTACAATTCTTTTCATCTTCTTCTTATCTGATCTTCAACGTAATAATGGTCAATGCGGCTAAAATAATAGTGACAATCCAGAAACGGACGGTTATCTTTGATTCATGGAACTGCCGTTTAGGCCAGCCCTTAAATACGTAACGGCTGGTTTCATCGAGTTGAGAGTCCAGCTTCCTGAAATTATCGTGAATCGGCGTGGCACGGAAGATGCGCACGCGTTGTCCTTTTCTTTTATAATACTTGAAACAGAAAGTCTGGATCATGACGCTCAAACTCTCTACCAGGAAGATACCGCAAAGGATGGGAACGAGCAGTTCCTTGTGGATGATGACGGCGCAGACACCGATGATGCCGCCGATGGTCAGCGAACCGGTGTCTCCCATAAACACCTGTGCAGGATAGGCGTTATACCACAGGAAACCGATCATGGCCCCGATGAATGCGCAGAGGAACACCACAAGCTCTTGTGAACCAGGTATGTACATGATGTTCAGGTAAGCCGCATATTCGAGGTGGGAACTGACGTAAGCCAATATTCCCAAGGCTACACCGATGATTGCCGAGTTTCCAGCTGCCATTCCGTCCATGCCGTCATTGAGGTTGGCACCGTTGGAAACGGCCGTAACCACGATAATGGTCATGATGACAAAGAGTACCCATCCGGCAGCGGTCTTGTATTTACCCAGGAATCCGAAGGCTTGCCCATAGTCAAGATTATGGTTCTTCACAAACGGAATGGTGGTCTTCAGGGATTTTACCGGTTCTGATTTGTGGACCACTACGGTTTGCTGGTTTTGCCGTTGCATCTCTACGTTTTCGCGGACCTTGGCATCAGGGCTTGCCCAAAGCACGAGTCCCACGATCAGGCCGATACTCACTTGTCCTACAATCTTGTATTTGCCTGACAATCCGTCTTTATTCTTCTTGAATATCTTGATATAGTCATCCAGGAATCCAAGGAATCCCAGCCATACCGTAGTGATAATCATCAGGATGAGATAGATGTTACGCATACGTCCGAGCAGCAAGGCTGGAATCAGAATAGAGACGATGATGATGATGCCACCCATGGTGGGTACACCCTTCTTGGCTGTGCCGAAGGGATCAATGGAGGCATCGCGCTGAGTCTCAGAGATGTTCTTGCGTTTCATGAACTTAATGAACCGCTCTCCGAACCATGCCGAGATCATCAAGGCTAAGATCAGTGCAAGTAGCGCACGGAATGAGATGTATCCCCATACATGTGAGCCGGGGATGCCGAATTGTTCTAAGAATCTGAAAAGATAGTATAGCATAACTTCTTAGCTCTTAATTTTGAAAAATCTCTTTCACCACCTCTTTATCGTCGAAATGGTGTTTCACACCTTTTATTTCCTGATAGTCTTCATGGCCCTTGCCGGCTATGAGAATGACATCACCCTTTTCGGCCATCATGCAGGCCGTGCGGATGGCTTCCTTGCGGTCCACGATGCTCACCACTTTCTTCAGCTGCTGCTTGTCAAGTCCGGCCAGCATATCATTGATGATGTCTTGAGGCTCCTCAAATCGCGGATTGTCGCTGGTAATAATCACCTTGTCGCTTTGCTTCACGGCTTCCTGTGCCATCAGCGGACGTTTCCCCTTGTCGCGGTTTCCGCCAGCACCACATACGGTAATCACCTTGCCCTTGCCATTGAGTACCTCATGGATGGCTTTCAGCACATTCTCCAAGGCATCAGGGGTGTGGGCATAGTCAACGATGGCCGTATAGCCTTCGGGAGAGTGGATGGGTTCCAGTCGGCCACTGACGCTTTTAAGGGTACTTAGCACGACGAGGATATCTTCGGGCTTTTGTCCAAGCATGATTGCCGTTCCATAGACGGCCAATAAATTGCTTACATTGAACTTTCCGATAAACTGCACGCCCACTTCATGACCGTCAATCTCAAGATACATCCCTTCGAAGTGGCACTCCAGGATACGCGCCCTGAAGTCAGCCATGGAACGTGTGCTGTAGGTCTTGATTTGTGCCTTGCAGTTCTGAACCATGACCATGCCGTTTTTGTCATCTGCATTGGTAATGGCAAACGCTGACTTAGGCAGTCCGTCGAAGAAGGCTTTCTTGGCATTACGGTAATTCTCCACGGTCTTATGGTAGTCCATGTGGTCGCGGGTCAGATTGGTGAAGATTCCTCCCGCAAACTTCAGTCCGCCAATGCGTTTCTGGTGGATAGCATGGCTGGAACATTCCATGAATGCGTATTGGCAACCTGCCTCTACCATCTTTGAGAGCAATGCGTTCAGTTCGATGGGATCGGGTGTGGTATGGTCTGCAGGAATGGCCTCCCCCTCTATATAGTTGCACACCGTGCTCAACAGTCCGCACTTATAGCCCAGTTTGCGGAACATATTATATAATAAGGTGGCAATGGTCGTCTTGCCATTCGTTCCTGTTACTCCCACCAATTTCAGTTTCTCGGTGGGATTGCCATAGAAGACAGTAGCTACTTTGCCCACGGCATCTTCGGTGGAAGCCACTTGTATGTAGGTGACACCTTCTTTCTGCTCTTCTGGTAAGTCTTCACAGAGAATGGCTACAGCACCTAAGTCAAGAGCCTTTGGGATAAACTGATGACCGTCCACCTGTGTACCTTTCATCGCCACAAACAGATGTCCTGGTTTTATCTTCCGGCTGTCAATGTTGACGCCAGTGATGTCTATGTTCTCATCTCCCACAATCTGCGTGGGCTTGATGTTCTTCAGCAACTCCTTCAGTCTCATATTTCTAATTTTAAATTACATATATCACCTTTCTTGATTTCGTGACCGGCCGGCAGGCTTTGTCCTACGACCTTGCCACGACCTGTCAGCCTTACGCTGACTCCACGGCTTTCCAGCATAAAGACAGCATCGCGCGCACCCATTCCCAATACGTCGGGTATCAGGTTTTTGGCATAAGCCTGACTCTTGGCCAGCTGAATGGCGTTATTCTTAAATGTGGCATTTCCCCAGATGGGGTTACCATCCGAATAACTGCCGCTCCACGTGTTGTCGGTCTTGATACCTAAATGGCTGAGTACATAGTCGGCAGCCAACAGATTGCCGTTCTTAACGTCGGGCAGCATGACCGACAGGGAATCGCGGGCGTCAGCCACACTCAGCTTAACGTCTTGAGCCATAATGCCTTCAGCAATATGGTGGAATACCACGCCGCTCATACCACCGCCAGAAGCGGGCAGACCGCTCTTCTGAATGCAGACGATGCAGGAGTAGCGTGGGTTGTCGGCAGGGAAGAACCCTGCGAAACTCAACAAGTAGGCGGCTGTATTACCAAAGCGGTTCCAGATCTGTGCGGTTCCTGTCTTTCCTGCCACCTTGAAACTCTTAGAGCCTGCCTTCTTGCCTAAGCCCTGACTGACCACGTGGGTCAGAATGGTCTGCATCATCTTCACCGTTTCGGGATTCTTGCAGATCATCTCGCGCTGCACTACAGGTGGGAAGTCCATGAGGACCTCTCCGTCTTTTACCACTTGCTTGACAAACCGCGGGCGCATCATCTTGCCGTTATTGGCAATGGCGTTATAGAATGTCAGGGTGGAAATGGGCGGTACTTGGGTTTCATAACCTATACTCATCCAGGGTAGGGCAGTCTTGCTCCAATTAAGCCATTGTCCACGCTCATTCTTCTTTGGCATACGGATTTTTGCAGGTGTGGAACCCACCAGTGGTATCTTCAGGTCATCGTGGAGACCTGTGCGGTATAATCCCTCTACGTATTTCTCGGGATTCTTGCCATAGTGCTCGTCGATGATGCGGCTTACACCGATATTTGAACTGACCTCGAGTGTGCGGGGAAGTGAAATCCTTCCGTAACCGCCGCGACGCCAATTATGATCACGCATCTTTGCACCGTGCATGTCCATCACTCCGCCATAGGTATCCACCCAGAGATTGGTGTCGCACTTGTGGTCATCCAAATAGACAAGTATGGAAGCTGTCTTGAAAACAGATCCCGGTTCCAACAAGTCGCTCACGGCATTGTTCTTGACTTCGCGGTAAACGCCATCCTCACATTTCGTCATGTTCACAATGGCCTTGATGTCGCCGGTCTTAACCTCCATCACGATGGCTACGCCGACATTACCGTTGATGAGTTTCAACTCGTCGATGACCGAGCGCTCCGCAAGGTCTTGCATATTAACGTCGATGGTTGTCACGATATCGGCTCCATCTACAGGTGGGCGCTCGGTGATGCTAAGATACTTGTTCATCACTTTCTTACGCTGTACGATGCCCGATTTTCCACGTAGGATGGTGTCGAATGACAGTTCAAGTCCGCAGCGGGCCGTGTCCTTTGCGCCGAACATGTCTCCCACGGTGCGTTGTGCAAGAGACCCGAACGGACGCTGACGGGAGTTGAACTCTTCTACATGGAAGCCACTCTTATATTTTGAGAGGTTGAAGAATGGCAGGTGCTTCACTTCCGTATAGGTGTCGTAGCTTACGCGTTTGTCCCAGATAGCCCAGTGGCGGCTCATCTTTGCACGGCCGTTTTCCAAATGGGTCTTGAATTCTGCCGCTGTCTTTTGCGGGAATATTTCATGCAATCCTATGCAAACGCTATCAATCTTCTCTTCCCAGAGAGAGTCGCTCTTACTGTCTTCGATAGCCTTGAAATCAAGAAACAGTTTGAACTCAGGTAGCGAAGAGGCCATCAGTCGGCCGTCACACGAAAGGATGTTGCCACGCACGGGCTTCACGTCCACGGAGTCGCGCTTCAAACGGTCTGCTACCTGCATCCAGTAGTCACGCTTCACGGTGGCGATATAGAAAGCCTTGCCCACGATGAGCAGACCCAATACGACCATTACGTATCCGATGATCTTGTACCGGGGAATAATTTTCTTTCTGTCAAACAGACTGCTCATACCTTATTTTAATTATTATAGATTATTGTTTATTTGGGAACTTCAATGATGTAGGGCGGCTGAGCCGGTATCTTCAGCAATGAGTCCTTGTTTGTCTTCAACAATTCCAGAACGTTACTTTCGCGGCACCGTTCTGTGAGTTCGCTTGCAGAAGAGAGCGACTTGTATTTGGCATCCTGCAGTTCAATATTCAGTCTGTCAATTTCCAGCATCTTCTTCTGGCAACTGTAACGGTTTGATATATAGATAATGATGAAGACAACACAGAGCAGAATGACGCCAATCTGGCGGCGTAGCATCTGCGCTGTCAGGAAGTCGCCGCCCAGAATCCGGCGCAGCGTGAAAGTTGCCGATAGGGCAGCTTCGTCTTCGCGGGCTTGCTCTTTGAAGGCTTCTTCCAGAGAGGGTACTTCTTCATCGGAATGGGAAGGCTCTTCCGTTGCCGGAATCGTGCCGTTCCCAGCCTTTTCGGCTTTATCCGTGGAAACATCCTCTGGTTTCACGTCCTTGGAGCGTTCTTCTATGTTGTATTCTTCAGTCATTTCTTTTCTGCAATTCTGAGTTTGGCACTTCTGCTGCGCGGGTTTTGCTGTTGTTCTTCTTCCGAAGGGATGGTGACCTTGCTGTTAACCAGCATAAAAGGTGACTGGATGCGTCCGAAAAAGTCCTGCGACACTTTCCCTTCAGCATTGCCGGTCTTCATCACATTCTTCACGATGCGGTCTTCAAGCGAGTGGTAGGTGATGATGGATAGTCGTCCACCTTCACCGAGTACATCTGCTGCACCTTTCAGCATTTCCCTGAGAGCGTCCATCTCATGGTTTACCTCAATTCGTATAGCCTGAAAGACCTTGGCCAGTTCTTTTTTCTCTCGATCTTTTGGAATCATAGGACCAACGACTTCTATCAGGTCTTGCGTGGTAAGGATTGCTTTTTCGCTTCTCCTTTTCGTGATGGCTGCTGCCAGCCGCCGCGCATTCTTCAGTTCTCCGTAGATATAGAAAATGTCGGCCAGCTTCGTTTCTTCTGCATGGTTTAGCAAATCGGCCGCAGTTTGGCTGGCTCTTTTGTTCATTCTCATATCTAATGGGGCATCGAAACGGAATGAAAACCCTCGACTCTCGTCATCGAAGTGATGGCTGGAAACTCCTAAGTCGGCTAACAGTCCGTCCACATGATCAACTTCATGGTATTTCATCCAGTTTTTCAAGTAGCGGAAATTGCTTCTCACAAAGGTGAATCTCGGATCGTCGGCCAATCCTTGGGCTTTTACGTTTTGCTCGGCATCAGCATCCTGGTCAAAACTGTATAGATGGCCTTTCGCTCCTAACCGTGAGAGTATTTCCTTGCTATGACCGCCCCCACCGAAAGTGACATCCACATATATCCCGTCGGGCTTGATGTTAAGTCCGTCAACACTCTCCTTCAAGAGAACTGGAATATGGTAGGTTGTCGTCAATTATAATTGTTTTTTAATTTGTCGTTTTCTAAATTGAATTGTAGTCATTCCCCCTTAAAGGGTTGATCCGGGGAGCGGGTTCATGACGTTCTCCAAAGCTTCGCCGAACAATTCGGCTTCCATAAATGGCTTTTCTGTCTTCTCGGTAGCCCAGATTTCAATGGTGTCGTCCATCCCGAGGAATGTCACGTCGCGCACAATGCCTGCCAATTGAAGATAGCGCTTGCCGATTAAGAAACGCCCATTGCCGTCAAGTTCAATCCGTTCGGCATCGCTTACAAATTGGCGTAGAATCTCCTGGTGCTGGCGGTTGTAGCGGTTCAGCCTGCTACGTAGGAGATCCATCTGCTCGTTCCAGACGCTTTCCGGGTAGAGTTTCAGGCAGTCCTGAAACACGTCTTTGCGCATCACCAATGCTTCTTGGCCTGATGCTTGGAGCACTTTACGGAAAGCTGCAGGCAGAAATACCCTGCCTTTAGCATCTGTTTTGGCTTCTATGTTACCTAAAAAACGCATACGTACATTATTAAATTCGAATTCGACGGCAAAGTTAATCATTTTCCTCCACTTTCCACCACTTTCCTCCACATTTTTTTTAAATTAACTTATTTTTGTTTATTTACCTTCAGTTGTGAGTTTGAGGATAGCGCTATTTGAATTGAATTTGATTTCTTTGCTCCAAGAAAGACATTAGTCAAAAGCATGCCTTAACAATGGGGAAAAAAGACGTTTTGTTACAAAAAACCAGATAATTTGCACATTTTTCTCGCAAACGTGCACGTTTATAAAAAAATAGTGCTATTTTTGCACATTGTTTTTATCATTTTATGGAAGAGATAGCAGAAAAGACAATTGAGATAGAGCGGATTCTTCGCGGAAAGATGGGCGCGAAAGCCAAATACGTGCCGAAGTTTCTGGTGAATTGGCTGAAACGCATTGTCCATGAGGATGAGGTGAACCGTTTTCTATGGGAAAGCCGCCACCTTACTGGAACTGAGTGGCTCGAAGAATGTGTTCGCTATCTTGACATGACGCTCGAACTGGAAGGTGTGGAGAATCTTCCGTCTAAGGATGACGGCCGCCTTTATACCTTCGTGAGCAATCATCCCCTGGGTGGTGCTGACGGCGTTGCGCTTGGCAGTATAATAGGTCGTCATTACGACAGCCGTTTCCGATATCTGGTGAACGATCTCCTGATGAATCTGCCAGGGTTGGCTCCCCTTAGCATCCCCATCAACAAGACTGGTAAACAGAGTCGTAATTTCCCTGCTATGGTTGAAGCTGGATTCCAGAGCGACAATCACATGCTAATGTACCCGGCTGGCATTTGTTCCCGTAAGATCAACGGCGAGATTCACGACATCCCTTGGACAAAGACTTTTATCACCAAAAGTGTACAATATCAGCGCGATGTCGTACCCATCCATTTCAGCGGTCAGAACAGTAATTTCTTCTACCGTCTGGCTAATTTCAGTGACAAACATCTGAAATTCAATCTGGCTATGCTGTTCTTGGTTGATGAAATGTACAAGAATGTTCATAAGACCTTCAAGGTGACTTTTGGAAAGCCTATCCCCTGGCAGACATTCGACAAGTCGAAAACCCCGTTGGAATGGGCAAAATTTGTGGAAGATCGCGTCTATCAATTGTAAAAGAAACCTGAAAATTATATACCATAAACTCAAATCCTAAATCAAAAAACATTATGTCCGAACAACCAATTATTCAGCCCGTCGATAAGGCATTGCTTAAGAGTGAACTCACACCCGACAAGCAGCTTAGGATGACCAATAAGAGCAACAATGAGATTTACATTGTGACAGCTCATAATGCACCTCATACCATGCGTGAGATTGGGCGTCTGCGCGAAGAGGCTTTCCGCGAAGCTGGTGGCGGTACGGGCATGGAAGTGGATATAGATGAGTTTGATACCTGCGAGAACTGTTACAAGCAACTGATAGTGTGGAATCCTGAGACAGAGGAAATTATTGGTGGCTACCGTTATCTCTTGGGCACGGATTGGGAACTGTCTGCCGACGGGCAGCCCAAACTGGCTACGAGTCACATGTTTCACTTCTCAGAGAAATTCCTTAAGGAATACATGCCTTACACGATAGAATTGGGACGTTCGTTCGTTTCCCTTGGCTATCAGAGCTCACGCATGGGTGCAAAGAGCCTTTTTGCACTCGATAACCTCTGGGATGGATTAGGAGCACTTACCGTTGTTATGCCCAACGTGAAGTATTTCTTCGGTAAAATGACGATGTACCCGTCTTATATCCGTAAGGGACGCGATATGATTCTTTATTTCCTGAAGAAGCATTTCGATGACAAGGAAAACCTGATTACCCCGATGAAACCGCTGAAAATTGAGACTGATCCCAAAGAATTGGCATCTATACTTACCGAGGATGACTTCCGTAAGGACTATCGCATATTGAATGCTGAGATCCGAAAGATGGGATATAATATTCCTCCTCTCGTGAATGCCTACATGAATCTGTCGCCTACGATGAAACTCTTTGGAACAGCCATTAACTACGGCTTCGGAGACGTAGAGGAAACAGGAATCCTGATTGCTGTTGATGAAATCTTGGCAGAGAAACGTATCCGCCACATTGACACCTTCGTGCGTCAGAACCCTGACGCTCTTCATATCACTTCTGGTGCCAATAGGATTATTACCAAAGAGAAGTAGGCGTAGTTTTATTCCTTTGGGTTTGTTCCCAATGAACTCATTTCCCGAATTCTTGCTTTCAGGTCGCGGTTATCTGAAAGTAAGTTCCATACGGCATCCTCTGAAAGTACCCCTCTTTTTAGGTCCTGCGGTAGTCGTCCTGCCTCGTCGTCAGCGAAGTCCTTTCGCCATTCATCGCTTCCGTAATATGCTTCAAGCGAAGCGATGGCTTCCTGGGCATCCTCGTATCTGTCGAGGGCAGCCGATAATTCCATCACTGCGGCTGAAGCCCGGTCGAGCCGAAGCTCCATTTCGCGAATTCTCTTTATTTGTTCCATTCTAAGATAGTTTTCAGATTATACAATAGGTAGGGAGATACCGTTTATTTTCTGGTAGATGTCGAGGGCATAAACGTCGGTCATGCCTGAGATGTAGTCGATGACGGCCAGAATGCGAGTTTCGAGATTTGGAGAATCGATGTCGTATTGGCTGCTTACGCGACGGATGAGCTGTTGGGAATAGAATCGGTCGGGATGGACGGCTGCTTCTATGAAGGTTTCCATCAGGGTAGCCATAATTTTGTAACCTGAAAGTTCTACGTCAAGGACGGGTTTGCTTTTGTAAATCTTTTTGACCGACATTTCGGTGCATGTCCGGTAGGCTTTCTGTTGCTTTTCGGAGATATGGTCAATGAGGCTACCTTGAAAGGAGCCGTTTAGGATGGCCTGTTGGTTCTCCATGAAGGCATCCACGCAGCAGTTCTCCAATTTGCCGATGGCGCAGGCACGCATATAGATGACTTTCTCGTTGTTGTCGGTGATTCCTTCGTCTGAAATTCGCTGTTGTATTCTGTTTTGGTCGGTTTCATCGAAGAATCCGAGAAGTAAATGCTGCGTTTCCTCGAAGGAGAGGATTTTCAGCTTATGGGCATCTTCTATGTCCATGATCTCGTAGCAAATGTCGTCGGCAGCTTCCACAAGATAGACGAGGGGGTGGCGTGCATAACAATCTTCACCCATGGAGGTGATACCCAATTCATGGGCAATCTTTTTGTAAATATCTTTCTCCTCGTGGAAGAATCCGAATTTTCCTTTCTTGCCGGCATGGGAGGACGACACCGGGTATTTCACGATGCTGGCCAAAGTGGTGTATGTCATGACGAAACCTCCTTCGCGACGGCCCTTAAAGCGATGGGCCAGCAAGCGGAAGGCATTGGCGTTTCCTTCGAAGTGGGTAATGTCGTCCCAGAGTTCCTTCGATACATGTTCTTTCAGGTAGGCTCCCTTGCCTTCGGTGAAATAGGTCTGAATGGCTTTCTCGCCAGAATGTCCAAAAGGCGGATTGCCCATGTCGTGAGCCAGGCAGGCTGTGCTGACGATAGTGCCTATTTGTGGAAACAGCGTGTCAATGAGTTCCGGACTGTCCTGTAGAATCCGGTGAGCCACATCGTTTCCGAGTGACATCCCCACTGAAGCTACTTCGAGAGAGTGGGTGAGCCTGTTGTGGACGAAGATACTTCCCGGAAGTGGGAACACCTGCGTCTTGTTTTGCATGCGGCGGAAGGGTGCGGAGAAGATGAGTCTGTCATAATCGCGTTTGAATTCGGAGCGGTCATCATGCCTCTCAGCATGGCGGTTTTCCTGTCCTAAACGTTTGTTTGATATGAGTTGTTTCCAGTTCATGGATTATAATTTTTTGCAAAGATAAGAAAAAAATGAAAAATGAGGAATGAAAAATGAAGAATTATTCCTATCTTTGCACATTAAAAAAAGATATGATTAAGGTACAGGTTATAAATAAAGGGCATCAGCAGCTGCCAGCCTACGCTACTCTTCAGAGTGCGGGCATGGATTTACGTGCTAATCTGGAGGCCTCAGTGGTGCTCCATCCTATGGAGCGCAAGTTGATTAAGACCGGGCTTTTCATCGCTCTGCCGGAAGGATTTGAGGCACAGGTGCGCCCCCGTAGCGGACTGGCATTGAAGCATGGAATAACGGTGCTCAACACACCAGGTACGATTGATGCCGATTATCGCGGTGAAATTGGTGTGGTACTGATCAACCTCTCGCAGGAAGATTTTGTCATTGAAGATGGTGAACGCATAGCCCAGATGGTGATTGCCCGTCATGAACAGGCAGAACTCGTCGTGGTGGAGGAACTTGACGAGACTGAGCGCGGAGCTGGTGGTTATGGACATACCGGGGTGAAATGAGTTGGGAATTAGGAGTGATTAGAAAGATATTCATTTTGATGCTCGTGACTTTGTTGGCTGCGTGTGGCGCTTCCACAAAGTCTGATAAGCCTGCAGGTCGTAAGGCTAACACCCTTGTTGATTTTACTCCTGTATCGAAGAATGCTTCGCAACGCTTTAAGTATTTCTACCTGGAGGCCATCGCCCAGCAGACTAAGGGCAATTATGCTGCCGCATTCGATCTCCTGAATCATTGCCAGGAGATAAATCCCAATGCAGCCGAAGTCTATTTCATGCGTTCGGCCTATTATTCCACGATGAAAAACGATTCAATGATGGTGGCTGATATCGAACGGGCAGCTTCCTTGAATCCGAAAAACACCACCTATCTGGAACGGCTCGGACAGGTTTATATTGGCATGGGCGACTTCCCGCAGGCCATTGACACCTATGAGAAAATCTTTGCCAACACACGCGATCGCGATGACATACTGAATATCTTGATTCAGTTGTATGACCGGCAAAAGGATTACGATAATATGCTCCGCTCGATTGATCGTCTTGAGAGCCTTGAGGGTAGCAGCGAGGAGATCACGCTTGCTCGCATGCGGGTACTCTCCATGAAAGGTGACAAGGAGGCGGAGTTGGCGGAACTGAAATCGCTATCGTCAAAGCATCCTAACGACATGAACTATCATGTGATGATGGGAAACTGGCTGTTGCAGAACGACAGGGCCGCAGAAGCGCTGAAAGAATACGAGTATGTGCTTGACATGGAGCCCGAAAACCTGATGGCGCAGATGTCTATGCTCGACTATTACCGCAATGTGGGCGAGGACTCCTTGGCCTATGACTTGCAGGAGAAGATGCTTGTCAGTGAGACAACGCCCATAAACAGTAAAATGACGCTGATGCGGAAAGTGGTGGGCGACAATGAACAGCAAGGGGGCGACTCAACGGAGGTACTCGATCTGTTCCATCGAATTCTTGCCCATCCGCAGAAGACTACTGACATGCATGAACTCTATGCGGCCTATATGACGCTGAAGAAAATGCCGAAGGACAGTATCTGCCAGGCATTGTCAGATGCCTTACGTATTGCGCCCGACAATGCTGGCGTGCGTCTGGAACTTATTCAGTCGAAGTGGGGCGACAAAGACTTCGATGAGGTGATTCGTCTGTGCAAGGCAGCCCAAGAATATAATCCCGACGAGATGGCTTTCTATTATTTTATGGGACTGGCCCATTTCCAGAAGGATGAGAAGGATGAGGCTCTTCAGTCGTTCCAGACGGGAGTGAGCCAGATCAATGAGAGCAGCAATAAGGAAATCGTAAGTGATTTCTATGCGATCATGGGCGACATCCTCCACGAGAAGAAGCGAGAAGCCGAGGCTTTTGCCGCCTATGACAGTTGCCTGCAATGGAAACCCGACAACGTGGGCTGTCTCAACAATTACGCCTATTATCTCAGCGAACAGGGCAAAGACCTTCAGAAAGCCGAGCAGATGAGTTACCGTACAATCAAGGCCGAGCCAGATAACAGCACGTTTCTTGACACTTATGCCTGGATTCTGTTCATGCAGGAGCGTTACGAGGAGTCGAAGATCTATATTGATCAGGCCGTTGAGAAAGATTCTACCGTGAGCGAGGTAATCCTCGAACATGCGGGTGACATCCATGCTAAGGTGGGTGATATGGAGCGGGCTCTTGATTATTGGCAGCGAGCAAGGGAGAAAGGGGCTGACTCAAAGGTCCTGATCCGAAAAATAAAACTCAGAAAATATCTAAAGAAATGAATACAACAGCGATAACGAAAACAATATCCGTGGTACTGCTATCAGTTGCTGCGATGCTCGTCTCATGCGGAACGAAAAAGGTGGTAGCAGATCAAGTACCTGATACCAAGACTGTAACAGGCGTAACTGATTCAGAACAGTTGAAACTCAATTATATGCGGCGTGTTTACGATAATGCCGTTTATACCAAGAATATTGTAAGCAACATAGATTTCTCGCTGAATGCCGGTTCGAAGGATATCTCGGTGAGCGGTTCGCTCCGCATGCGTAAGGATGATGTGATCCGTATTCAGCTCACGGCCTTCGGATTGATGGAGGTAGGACGCCTGGAGTTCACGAAAGACTATGTAATGATTGTGGATCGCATCCACAAGGAGTATGTCAAGGCCGATTATAATAAGGTGGACTTCCTGAAGCGCAACGGACTCAATTTCTATTCCATGCAAGCCCTGTTCTGGAATATGCTTTTCGTGCCGGGAGCAGGAAATATCACCGACGACCAACTGAAAAAGTTCGCCCTTGATCTTGCGTCTTCTTCCGCCACCGTACCCGTGAGCCTCAAACAAGGCAACATGAACTACGTCTGGCAGACGGAGTCAAAGACAGGACTCATCAAGCAGACCGACGTGACTTATTCAGACAAGACGAATGGCACTACGAAGTTGTCGTGTAAGTATGATGATTTCAAGGCTTTAGGCACCAAGATGTACCCCAATCTCTTGATTCTCAATGGTAAGACGCAAGCCACCCAAAAGCCCCGCGACATCACGTTGACCATCAAGATGAAAGGCGTGAAGACGGACAGCGATTGGGAAACACGTACAACCCTTTCTGGAAAGTACAAGGAGGTCAGTGTAGAAGAGGCGTTGGAGAAAATCACGAGTCTGTAAATGAGAATATTGTTAACTGTCATATTATCGCTGTTGATGATGGTTCCGACAGGAGCGCAGCAGCGAAAGAGTGTGGCCAAGAAACCAGCCACCTCACAACGTTCTACGACCAAAAAGACTACCGTAAAAACTACCGTAAAAACAACTGGAAAAACCGGAACTTCTAAAACTACCGGAAAATCCGTAAAGTCCGGCAAATCCGTAAAGACAGGTAAATCCGCTAAATCCACGAAGACCACCAAGAAAGCCCCAGTCTATACGAATGCTGAAATCAAAGGCCTTCAGAACCAGCGGGCAGCCATCAAGAAGAAAATCCAGGAGCAGGAACAGCTGCTTCGGGCCAATCGGGCAGATGTAAAGAAAAGACTCGATAATTTGTTGGTCATCAATAGCGAGATAGATGAACGTCAGAAAAATATCGACAATATCCAGAAAGATATCACACATATCGAAGGAAACATCGGATTGCTGAAAGCGCAGCTGGCCACGTTGGAGTCTCAATTGAAGGAGCGCCAGCAAAAGTATCTCAAGAGTCTGCGCTATATGGCCCGTCATCGTAAGATTCAGGACCAACTGATGTTTATTTTCTCCGCCAAGAACCTTACGCAGATGTACCGTCGTATGCGGTTCGTGCGCGAGTATGCTGCCTTCCAGCGTGCCCAGGGCGAACTGGTCAAGGTGAAGCAGGAGCAGATTGCCTCCAAGCATCAAGAACTGGAGAAGGAGAAGGGTAACAAGAATACGCTTTTATATAAAGGAAAAAAGGAGCATGCCGCCTTGCAAGGCAAGAAGGACGAACAGCAGCAGGTAGTCAACACGCTTCAGAAACAACAGAAGACCATTCAGGGCATCATCGACGACCAACGTAAAAAGGATCAGGCCCTCAATGCTCAGATTGATAAGTTGATTGCCGAGGAAGTGGCCAAGGCCCGTGCGCGTGCTGCCGAAGAAGCCCGCAAGAGAGCCGCTGCGGAGGCTACTGCCAAGAAGAAGCGAGAAGAAGAACTGGCTCGAAAGAAGGCTGCTGCTGAGGCTGCTGCCCGCGAGAACGCCCGCAGGATAGCAGAAGCCCGTGAGCGTGAAGCCGAGGCCAAGCGTCTGGCCCGTGAGGCTGCGAAGAAGGATGCTGCCGAACGTGCTCGTGCTGATCAGGCTGCCCGCGAAGCACAAGCTGCCCGTGAGGCTGCCGAGCGCAAGGCTGAAGTGGAGAAACGGCGTCATGAAAAAGAGGTCGCTGAAGCCAAGCGGGAGAATGAAACAATCTCTCTTGTGAGCAGCGTGGACCGTAAGCTAAGCAGCAATTTTGAGAGCAACAAGGGACGTCTGCCCATTCCTATCACCGGTTCTTACCGTATAGTGAGCCATTACGGACAGTATGATGTGGAAGGCTTGAAGAACGTGCGCCTCGACAATAAGGGAATCAACATCTTGGGCTCTCCAGGTGCACAGGCCCGTGCTATCTTCAATGGCGAGGTTAGTGCCGTCTTTGCCTTCGGAGGAACCAGCGTGGTGATGGTTCGTCATGGCAGTTATATCTCCGTCTATTGTAATCTGCGCTCTGTCAGTGTTTCACGAGGGCAGAAAGTAAGCACCCGTCAGGCACTCGGAACGCTGGGGTCAGACAATATCCTCCAGTTCCAGCTCCGCCGTGAAACCGCCAAACTCAATCCTGAAGTCTGGTTGGGCCGATAGCCGTTCCGTCGAGAAGTTCAATATACGTGCTGATAGCCCCAGCTATCTCGGAGATTCGGATGTATTCGTCGGCGCTGTGCGAACGCGATGACTGTCCGGGGCCCAGCTTGAACGAGGGGAAGGACATCAGCGCCTGATCACTCAGCGTGGGAGATCCGAAGGGCGTCATGCCCATTTCCACACATCTTTTCACCAGTGGATGTTCCGGATCAATGCGCGAAGAGTGCAATCGGAACGAGCGGGCGGTCACCTCACTCTTCAATTTCTTCTTCAGGAACTCATATACAAACTCGTTCTGGTAGTATTCGTTGGTGCGCACATCCACCACCATCTCGCAGCGGTCGGGCACCACGTTGTGCTGAGTACCGGCATGGATGACGGTCACGTTCATCACCGTCGGCCCCAGAAACTCGCTCACTTTCTTGAATTGATGGCGTTGCAGGAACTGCAAATCCTCCATCGCCTCATAAATGGCATTCACCCCCTCGCCACGGGCTGCATGCCCCGACTTTCCGTGAGCCACCACGTCCAGCACCATCAGACCCTTTTCGGCTATGGCCGGTTGCATGCCCGTAGGCTCACCTACGATGGCCACGTCAATCTTGGGCAGTAGCGGCAAGGCTCTCGCGATGCCGTCTTTTCCTGAGACTTCTTCTTCGGCGGAAGCCAGGAATATGAGGTTGTAAGGTTGTTCCTTCCCTATGAGCCATCCGAACACTTGCAACAGCGAAACCAGTCCGCCACCGCAATCATTGCTTCCCAAGCCGTAGAGTATGTCGTCCTCTTGTTCCGGACAGTAGGGATTACGAGTCCAGGTCGTCACGGGTTTCACGGTGTCAATGTGCGCATTCAGCAGCAGCGTGGGGCGTTTCTCATCGAAGTTTGGACCGATGACCCACACGTTGTTAGCCTCACGCCGGGGTTCCAGTCCCATGTCGCGGATAGCCTGTTCCATCACGTTTGCAGCCTGTTCTTCCGAACGGCTCACCGAAGGCGTAGCGATGAGATGCTTCAGCAGTTCCACCGCTCTCTCTGTCAGTTCAGCGTATTTCATGTCAACCATTTTTCTCCTGATGCAAAGTTAATCAGAATCGGCCGAAATCTTTCGCTTCTCCCCCTTCTATACCTTATTATATATATTTTTTTAACGATTTGCGGATTCCTCCCCAAACGAGTCAGGCAGAAATCTCTTCGCTCCTTCAAATATGCGAATTAGAATTGTTACAGCAACACGTAATCGTTTACGAAGCGCGTGGATGTGTGAATTTCAGTTAAATTCAGTTAAATATAGCGCGTTTTGGTTCGAATTTAGTTAACCGTTTTTTTTTTTTGCGAATTTTTGTAAATTTGCAGCCGAATTATTTTTATTAATCCCGCGCCTTATGTGCGGGGTAATTAGTTATCGAAGTGGAGAAAAACTGTGAAGCCGAGTATCCGCATTTAAAACAAACTGGCGCTAAAGTCGTGAGACCACTGCGCCATTCTCTGAGAACCGATTGGTAAGAGCAGCGAGCAAAAGCAATGGCGATACATAAGCGTTTCTGATCAATAATCTTACTGCCACTCATGCTCCGGCTGACTCCCAAAAGTATATACAAAAAACTCTATTATCGTCCTGATCTGGGCTAAGGACAAACATAAAGGCCCAACAACTTCTTCGTGCTGACGCACAGTAGCTTAATTAATTCAAAATGACAATATAATAACAACATTTTAGTAACAAACAAGTATGAGAAAACTATTACTGTTTTTCGCGTTCGTCTTGACAGCGATAGGCGTCAAGGCTTACGAGTTTGATCTCACCAAGACATGGACAGTTGATGGAGCCAATGAAAAAGTGGCTAAAATCAGTCTGGACAATGCTGGTGAGCTGACCACAGCTTTAGCTGATCTTAACGACCAGATGACTGATTACAGTCATCTCTACATCAGCAACGGTGCAGGATTCAATCTGACTACAGAAGACATCGCCGCTCTCGGAACGGTGACTTGTCCCACGCTCGACCTGCAGAACCTCTATGGAGCTGGTGGTGGCCATCATGCACCTTTCACATTCTCTAACGCCAGTATCAAGCGTGTCATCCTGCCCGACTATTGGGACAAGGCTGCCGTCAAGGCTGCTGCTGAGAAAATCATTGACGGTAATACTGGTTTCGAGGCTGCTTTGAGCCAGCATGGTGAGCAGAATCAGAGCACTGCTGATGCCGGTCTTGTGGCTTATGTACAGAAACCTGGTACGCTCTACACCGCCATGCGCCATACTTACTTCGATGGCCGTGCCGACAAGAAGATGGGTGATGCCACACAGAGCCACTGCTCATTCAAAATGTTGGGCTATGTGAGCATTATGGGCTATCCATCAGCTCGGGATTTTAACGGATCTAATTCAACAGATGTAAAATTTGACGCCAACGGCCATTTCGTGTTCGATCGTCCCGCAGATGAAACTAGTATAACGCAGAACATGGGCGTAGGTGGTGTTCTTCGCACGTTGGTAGGTTCTCCTGTTAATGGTGCTCTCGTTGGAGCTTCTCCTATCTTGCTCGATCTCGAAGATGCTATTATCTATGATGAATGGAACGAAGATTTGAATTTGAGCTGGTCATATCTTCTTGGAGCAAATAGAATCAAAGAAGTTCGTATTCCCACCAATCCGGAACTTAAGACAATTCCTGCAGATTTTCTAAACTCAGGTGGTAATGTGAATTATATAGAGGAATTCTGTATTCCTGGTAACATTGAGATTATTAGGACACGTGCTTTCTATTCTTCTCAGCAGGTGCTGCGCCATGTTTGGACTACGGGAACTACACCTCACATGATTTACGACCATGGTGCTTATCTTCACAGCGATAAAGAGGATGTGGCGAATTATGTTGATGGTAATGTCCCCATCGACCATCTGGGACATGCTCCACTCGATGATACTCGCTGGAACTGCGGAAAAGGCAAACAAGAGCCAGCCCGCTATGGCACTATTACATTGCCTGAGAATCTAAAGCTTATTGAGAGCAACTGTATCAGCTGCCGTAGTGTGAGCGATGTGTATGTGCTGGCCAAGAAAGCTCCTGAGTGCCATGTAGATGCTTTTTCGTCGATTATGTATCTTGGCAACAATACTATAGATACGCAATATACCAAAGATCAGGGTATGATTACCCGTTGGTCGTATGCACAGGGAGATGCTGATGCTGAATACATTGCTTTCCTTCATTATCCACGTGAGTGCGAAACTCCTGATATACAGCGTTATACTGACCCTACTCGCGAGTACAGCGTAGCTACTACGATGCGCGACGGTAAGGGTAACGTTATCTACTTCCCCAATCAGGCTGAGATGAACCGTGCTTATTATCAAGGAACTACTGGCTATCTTTGGTTTGCTTGGGACTCTAAGCGTATTCCAGATAAAGGAGACAATGGAGATGCCAACTCATTTAAGAATGTGAACATTCAGAGCCATTATGGACATACAACTGAAAACCAGCAAATGGGTAATGATTTCTACGAAAGAAATAACATGACCAATCCGGACAAAACCGACCGTTCGTTCTACGATGTGCGTCTTGATGCTAACGGTGAACCTACGCTGGGGCAGCCTGAAGATCTTGACTGGTATTACAATACTATTTGGGAAGGCAAGCAACTCTATCCACAGCCAGAAACTAAAGGCATTGTTGACGGGGAAGGAAATCCTGTAATGGAGACAGTTCCTGTTCGTGATGAGAATGGTGACATCAAATACGATGAGTTGCCTTCGGGTTCCTCTTATGAGGGTAATTACACTAGAGCAACAGAACAGAAGTATGTTAAAGCTTCTGATGGTGCTTATTGTCATCAGTTGATTCAGGATAGTAATGGTCAATGGACAATAGATTATAGTTATACTGAAAAAGCAGATGGTGCATGGGTTAAAGCACCTTGGGATCAATCAGGTAAGACTTGGACCCAGTATCAGGATTATATGGCCAATCAGTATCCTGGCATTAAACGTTATAATCGTGCTGTCTCGGAACTTGTTGAGTTTGATAATCAAGAGCATAATGATGGTCGTCCTCGTTTCAATATTAGTACTGACTATGTGGAATATGATTCTTACAATCATGAGTATAAGAATCTTTTGACTCGTTACAATGTCAAAAATGTATTCGTTTATAGTCCCGCTCAAAGTGGCGATCCTGAACCATATTATAAGATGCAGACTCAGGTAGTTCAAGCTCAGAATGTCATTGCACAGCACGACTACCGCGGTTGGCACCAGTTTATCCTGCACGCCTATTCTACGATGGACGATCGTCCCATCACGCCGGTGAAGTTCTATCAGACTGATAGCGACTGGTGGACTGTTTGTCTGCCTTACGATCTGAGGTATAGCGATATGATTAGGTTCTTCGGAAACGAGACTACGGGTGCCATTCCTTATCTGAGCAAGCTGCGCTATGTAGTTCGCGACTACGACAAGGAGAAGATTACATTGATGTTCTCGAAGAACCTCATGGTTTATAAAGAGGCTATTAACAATCCTTCAAATACGGATGATTACGTGCATGGCATTATCGACGACGAGACGAAGTGGCCTGCTACAGAGAATGGCGTGGCACTGGGCACACCGCCTACTGACGAGGAAGGTACAGATGGTTATGATCCGATCATCCTGCATAAGGGTGTTCCTTATCTCATCAAACCGAATATTCCTACAAATGCCAAACGCTCGTTCGATGTATATAAGAATGATCACGAAAAGGCCAACCCCAACCTCTATAAGCGACTGGTTGACGCTGAGAATGTACCTGCAGAGCAGTTGGAAACATATATTTATAAAGGTGAGTACACTGTTCCTGCATACGTGATAGGCGAAAACGCCCCTGAAGCTACACTGGATTCTAGAGATTTCAAACACACATTTGGACCGACATTTACTTATAAGTCTTCGGACCAGATTACATACGGCGGTAAGAAAGTCAACGCTAAGGTTTCAAAAGACTTCAGCTATACCTTCGTGGGTAGTTTCTTCCTCTCTATTATGCCTCAGAATTGCTACTTCCTTGGATGGGATAGTAAGAACAAATGTGCAGCATTCTGGTACAACAAGGTTACTAAGTTGGACGAGTACTCTTGGAACAACCAAACGGGTGTAATCTGTGCTAACTTCGATACTAGTACAGCAATTAATCCCGCCACGGGTCTTAACGACCCCGCTAAATGGTACATCCCCTCAGTTGCCAGCGATGACCTGAAGGTTAGTACTGGTGGTAATGCAAAGGCTTACGGCATGGACTGGGGCGGCTCAGTTGATGTAGTGGTCAGTGGTATTGGAAAGATCAATGTGGACAATACTCAGAGCAAGGCTGTGTCCAACGACGTGATCTACGATATGCGCGGTGTTCGCATGAACCGTCCGCTCTCTCGCCTGACCAAGGGCGTCTATATTGTAAACGGAAAGAAGTATGTTGTTGATTAAAGGAAGGGAGGTATAGATATGAAAATGACTTATGTAAAGCCTGAAATACTGGCTGTAGCAGTAATGCATTTCGAGTCGCTCCTTCTTTCTCAGAGCGAAACCGGTCGTGGAACCGCTGGCGGTCCTACAGAACGAACAGGTCAGGATGGAGCTCCGCTTCCAACCACAGTGGGTGAGACAGATGGCGAGACCAACCCATTCGGTGACAGCGAAGGAGACCACGGTCAAGGAACTGGCAACAGTGGTAACCGCGCCAAGTCTGGCATGATCTGGGATGAATGGTAATCCTGAAACCCGTAAATAATTCAGAATATTTGATTTAATTGTGAAGAGGAGTTCACCGTGTCGGTGGACTCCTTTTTTGGCCTCTCCCCCGCCCCCTCCCCCGTAGGGAGGGGAGGAAAAATTAGTTTGAAAATTTGGAGGGTGATTATTTTTTAGCAGATAGAAAATCTGAATCATTCTTGTAAAATGCGATATTTTACAGAAAAACTATGTATCAGAATACGATATTTTACATAAAATGAAGGTTCCAGAATACGATATTTTACAGAAATAGTATTTACATTGACGGGTTTAACTGCTACAAAACAAAAATCTTCACAAATCTCACAAAAATGTTCAACGATAACCCTAACCTTTTATCCTAATAGGATTCCCTCCCTACGGGGGAGGGTTAGGGTGGGGCTTTATTTTTTTTCTAGCCTATCTTATTCACATAAAAATAAATTTTCCCGTTTTTGCTATCACTGCTATCACTAAAATCAGTAAATGGTTGGTTTGTAATAGGTTGCTGAGAAATATTTAGTGATAGCACAGGTGATAGCAGTGATAGCAAAATGCCGAATGACTCGTCCTGAATAAGGTTGATGGTTAATCCTGATTTTTTATGATAACCTCAAATCCGCAACCTATAGGGTTTAGTGGGATTTTGCTTGCAAAGCGACAAAATTCATTTTATTGTACATATTTCTTGCACAACAGAAATGTCG